>DWXH01000022.1 GCA_019119305.1 Candidatus Alistipes merdigallinarum
ACATGCCCTATGATATTGGCATCACTCTGTTTGTGCGGATGGACAGCAACCTCTTCGGCCAAACATACGACATGAGTAAGGAGCAATACGATTACTCCCAAAATATATTTATTCATTATTGTTTCGGTTTGGTTTAATACATTTACTGACACAAAAAACAGAGAAACGAAAACCCTTTCGTTCCCTCATAAAACACTATGTATCAGCAAACGGGAGGAGCCCACAATCCGGGAATACGAATCGAGAGCGCACAGTAAACCTCTCGATCCGGAACCGAGTAAACGAAACTCCGCTTCGGAAGAAGCGAAGCGAAAACAATCGCGACAGCCGCCGTTGCCAACAACAACGAAAGTTGTGCGATCAGTTGAAATTGTTGGGTAGTGTGAGTATGGGTAGGATTACTCGCCGATCCGGAAAAAAAGTGCGAATGGACGTATATCTGGTTGTCTATCGTATGGACGTGGTAAAAAAGCGTAATATTGCTCCAGTACGCCAAGAAAAGCGCCAGAAGCAATAAAGCCTTTATATTCCGTCCGTATTTTTTCATGCTATTCCTCCAATTCCTCTATCCGGTGGGACAAATATAAAATCCGGGCACTAAAATAACAAATTCCGCACCTACAATTACCGACAAAAGGTCATATCCGATCGCGATCTGCATAATAAATGCGATCCGACTGACTTGCAATCGGATCGCATAAAAAACTGTAAACAATTACTCTTCAGCGGAAGAGTATTGTCGGACAAATTTTCAATTCTGTTGCTTTCTGAAACGGAGTTCGTTGACCAAGCCGGCTATGCCGTATACGATACAGGTGACACCGGAAAGGATCAATATCGATTGAGCCACCGCCTGTGCATTGAACAGTACGATAATTCCACATATCGTCACCAACACCGGCACGATATAGAAATAGATCGAGACTTCCGTCCATTTCCGTGCCGAGAAAAGCATCATAATCTGTTGCAAACCGGCTATGATCAGTACAATTCCCAGAACAATCATAAGTATTCCGACAAAGAACTTCGGAGCCACGACCAACAACAGCCCCAGCAAAAAACTCCCGGCACCCTCGATCGGGAAACGCACATTGGGATAGAGGGATTTGTCGCGGGCAAAATAGGCGGCGATCGTAACGACTCCGGCAGCAAGGAACAGAGCCCCCATCGCAATCACCAATATATCCAACGCGTTATCGGGCCATAACACGAGCATCAGCCCCAACACGACAGCGATGACGCTGCGCAGAATCGATTTGTTCACACTTTTCATAAATTTCCGATTTTAAGTTTTATCAAAGTTAAAACGATTTTTAGAGAAACAAGAAGAATTTGTATACTTTTTAGAGACAGACAACACAAAAAAACGCGAATTCACAAACAGGAAATTCATAAATCCATACACATTCTATCGATCGGCCTAAAATATTTTTCGACAATCTTTTACACCATACCCCACCCTTCTGTTTTTATAAAATTTTCAAAAAATATCGAATAAATTTTGTTTTTCTCAAACGACTTACTACATTTGCCTACACAAATGTCATGCAAAAGATGAACGTGATCGTTTCAAATAGATGGTGGTGGCGCAACTTACAACTTCCTCAGTCGTAAGGTTGCGGACTTGCGTATCTATTTTCTCGATCCCGAACAGACAATAAAAGATATAAAAGCCCTGTCGTACTTACGACAGGGCTTTTTTCGTTAACCGCAATTTCAAATCAAAAAAATCATACCGATGAAAAAAACATTTCAAATAGACGAAAATGGCTATTACGGCCCCTACGGAGGAGCCTACATCCCCGAGATACTCCACAAATGCGTTGAGGAGCTTCGCGAGAACTATCTCCCGATCATGGAAAGCGAATCGTTCAAGGAAGAGTTTAACCTACTGCTAAACGATTATGCAGGGCGCCCGTCACCGCTCTATTTCGCCCCCCGGCTCTCCGAACGCTACGGATGCAGGATCTACCTCAAACGGGAAGATCTGAACCACACGGGAGCCCACAAAATCAACAATACGATCGGCCAGATCCTGATCGCCCAGCGGATGGGCAAAAGGCGGATCATCGCCGAAACAGGTGCCGGCCAACATGGAGTGGCAACGGCTACTGTCTGCGCCATGAAAAACATGGAGTGTATCGTCTACATGGGAAAGACCGACGTCGAACGCCAGTACACGAATGTCCAGAAGATGCGGATGCTGGGTGCTGAGGTACGGCCGGTAACCTCGGGCAACATGACCCTCAAGGATGCGACGAACGAAGCGATCCGCGACTGGTGCTGTCACCCGTCCGATACCCACTACATCATCGGGTCGACCGTCGGCCCACACCCCTATCCCGACATCGTTGCCCGACTGCAATCGGTTATCAGCAAGGAGATCCGTGGCCAGATTCTCGAAAAGGAGGGCCGCGACTATCCGGACTACCTGATCGCCTGCGTCGGAGGCGGGAGCAATGCGGCGGGAACCGTATACGACTACATAGACGACGACCGGGTCAAGATCGTTCTGGCCGAAGCCGGCGGTGAGGGCATCACCTCGGGCCGATCGGCAGCCACCATCCAGTTGGGCCGCGTGGGAATCATTCACGGATCGCGTACGCTGGTCATGCAGAACGAGGACGGCCAAATCGAAGAACCCTACTCCATCTCGGCCGGACTGGATTACCCGGGCATCGGTCCGATCCACGCCAATATGGCCCAAGAGAAACGGGCGCGTGTCCTCGCCATAAACGACGATGAAGCCTTAAAGGCCGCCTTCGAACTGACCCGTCTCGAGGGGATCATTCCGGCACTCGAATCAGCCCACGCACTGGGAGCTCTGCCGAAAATCAAATTCAAACCGAACGACGTCGTCGTACTGACCGTTTCGGGTCGGGGCGACAAAGATATCGAAACCTATATTCGTCACATGTCATGAAAACATTCGCATATAAAACCACCAGCAAACAGGTGCTCGGAGACCTGCACACTCCGGTGAGCATCTTTCTGAAGACGCGGGACGTCTACCCGCAATCGGCCCTCTTGGAGAGCTCCGATTTCCACGCCGGAGAGAACTCCCTCTCCTACATCGCCCTGTGTCCGTTGGCCCGATTCGAGATCAATGCCGGAGTCTGCACGAGCCACCTGCCCGACCGCTCCGTCGAACACAAAAAGCTGACCCGGGAGTACAACGCGATCGACGCCCTGAACGAATTTCTCGGAAGGTTCCACGTCGAAGGAAAATATGCCGACCGTTGCGGACTCTTCGGATACACGGCGTTCGATGCAATCCGATACTTCGAGGACATTCCGGTCATGGAGAGCCACGACGAACGCAACGACGCTCCAGACATGACCTACATCCTCTACAAATATCTGATCATCTTCAACCACTTCAAGAACGAGTTGACCCTGATCGAGCTGCATGAGCCGGACGAACACGCCCACCTGCACGAACTCGAAAGCCTGATCAACAACCGAAATTTCGCCTCGTACGACTTTTCGCTGCGTGGCGAAGAGTACAGCACGATTACGGACGAAGAGTATCGGGAGTTCGTTCGCAAAGGGGTAGCCCACTGCCTGCGGGGCGACGTCTTTCAGATTGTCCTCTCCCGACGCTTCGTTCAACCCTTTGCAGGCGACGATTTTAAGGTATACCGGGCTCTGCGCAGCATCAACCCGTCGCCCTATCTCTTCTACTTCGATTTCGGAGGTATCCGCATCTTCGGTTCATCACCCGAAACCCATTGTAAAATTACCGACGGCATCGCCAGCATCGACCCGATCGCCGGTACCACCCGCAGGACGGGAGATGCCGTAAAAGACAAACAGCTGACCGAAAAGTTGCTGCACGACCCGAAAGAGAATGCGGAACACGTCATGCTGGTCGATCTGGCCCGGAACGACTTAAGCCGGAACGCGCGAAATGTAAAGGTCGAATTTTACAAAGAGCCCCAGTATTACAGCCACGTCATACACCTCGTGTCGCGGGTTAGCGGAGAAATCGAACCGGGGAGCAATCCGATCAAAACGTTTATCGACACCTTCCCTGCCGGTACGCTGAGCGGAGCTCCGAAGGTACGGGCCATGCAACTGATCTCGGAAATCGAACCACACAACCGTGGAGCCTACGGCGGCTGCATCGGTTTCATCGGACTCAACGGTAACCTGAACCAAGCTATAACGATCCGTACATTCGTCAGCCGCAACAACGAGCTTTGGTATCAGGCCGGTGCGGGAATCGTCGCACACAGTATTCCGGAAAACGAATTACAGGAGGTCAACAATAAGCTCGGCGCTCTGAAAAAAGCGATCGACATGGCCGTCACCCTTAAAAACTAAAGCCATGAAAGTTCTATTATTCGACAATTACGACTCGTTCACATACAATCTGTTGCACATACTCAAAGAAACAGGAGTCTCCACGGAGGTTTGCCGCAACGACCGGATTGCACTCAACGAGGTGGAACGTTTCGACAAGATCATCCTCTCGCCCGGTCCGGGACTTCCCGAGGAGGCCGGAATTCTGCTTCCGCTGATCCGTCGATACGCCCCGCACAAAAGTATACTCGGCGTCTGCCTCGGCGAACAGGCCATCGGTGAAGCCTTCGGGGCTTCGCTCGAAAACCTGTCCGAAGTCTACCACGGAGTCCAGACCCCGGTCAAGCTCGTCGCACACGACTACATTTTCGACGGCTTGGAGCAGACATTGATGGTCGGACGGTATCACTCGTGGGTTGTACGCCGCAGTAGTCTGCCCGACTGCCTCACGGTCACGGCAGAGGACGAAGAGGGTCGCATCATGGCCCTGCGCCACAAAACATACGACGTACACGGGGTTCAATTCCATCCCGAATCGATTCTCACCCCACAGGGGGAAAAAGTCGTCGAAAACTTTATCAACCATCGCTAAACCGTATGAAACACCATGAAACAGATTCTTTATAAACTGTTCGAGCACCGGTATCTCGACCGTAAAGAGGCTCGGGACATCCTTCAGAACATCGCGAGCGGTCGATACAATAATGCGCAGGTTGCCTCGCTGATTACGGTCTTTCTGATGCGCAACATCTCCGTCGAAGAGCTGATCGGTTTCCGCGAGGCACTGCTCGAAATGTGCCATCGGGTCGACCTGAGCGAATTCAATCCGATCGACATCGTCGGCACAGGCGGTGACGGCAAAAATACGTTCAACATATCGACGTGCGCCTGTTTCACCGTAGCCGGCTCCGGCTATCCGGTCGTCAAACACGGTAACTACGGCGCAACGTCGGTCAGCGGAGCCAGCAACGTCATGGAGCAACACGGCGTCCGTTTTACCACCGACAACGACGCTTTGAGGCGATCGATCGACCGGTGTAACATCGCCTACCTGCATGCCCCGCTCTTCAACAAAGCGCTGAAAGCCGTCGCCCCGATCCGCAAGGAGTTAGGTGTCCGCACCTTCTTTAACATTCTGGGGCCGTTAGTCAACCCCGTCGTTCCGAAATACCAACTGCTGGGCGTCTACAACCTGTCGCTGCTCCGGCTCTACACCTACACCTATCAGGAGAGCGGAACACAGTTCGCCGTAGTCCACAGCCTCGACGGATACGACGAGATTTCGCTCACGGACGACTTCAAGGTAGCCATGCCGAACAGCGAAAAACTATACACGCCCGAAGATTTAGGTTTTCACCGCATCGAGGAGCAAGCGCTATATGGCGGAGAGACGCCCCAAGAGGCCTCGAAGATTTTCGACCGGGTACTCGACGGCACCGCTCTGCCCGAACAAAAGAACTGCGTCATCGCCAACGCGGCATTCGCCATACAGGTCATTTGTCCCCAGAAACCGATCGACGAGTGTATTGCTGAAGCCCGGGAGTCGCTCGAGAGCGGGAAAGCCCTCGCCACATTCAAAAAATTCATCGAACTGAACAGTTAACCGAACCATGAAAGACATTTTGCAAGAGATCGTCGCAACAAAGAGAGCCGAGGTCGACCGGAGGAAACGGGAAACGGATCTTCAGGCCCTCTACCGACAAGCCGAAACTCCACATACTGTACACTCCTTACGGGAAGCCCTGCTATCCTCCTCGACGGGAATTATTTCCGAATTCAAACGCCGTTCTCCGTCGAAAGGGTGGATCAACCGCGAAGCCGACGTACAGCGTGTCGTTCGCGCCTACCAACAGGCCGGAGCAACCGCCCTGTCCGTTCTTACCGACACACCCTATTTCGGCGGTACGGACGATGACCTGCGCGCAGCACGACAAGTGTGCACCCTCCCGATTCTCCGTAAAGACTTCACAATCGACGAGTTTCAGTTGGTGGAGAGTCGTGCGCTCGGAGCCGATGCGGTACTGCTGATCGCCGCAGCCCTGACCCGTGAGCAATGCCGCCGATTTGCGGAAACTGCACATCAATTAGAACTTGAGGTGCTGCTCGAAATACACGATCAATCAGAACTCGACTACTACTCTGAATATGTCGACATACTCGGCGTAAACAACCGTAATCTCGGCTCTTTCCACACCGATGTAACAAACTCCTTCCGACTGATCGAACAGATGCCCCAAGAGGCAACTCCGATCTCCGAAAGCGGCATATCGAATCCGGATACCGTGAAAAAGTTGCGGGCCATCGGATTCAAAGGTTTTCTGATCGGCGAAAATTTCATGAAAACCGAAGCACCGGGAGACTCTCTCAAAAACTTTATCAACGCTTTAAATTAACAGCTCTATGATTGTGAAAGTATGCGGTATGAGAGATTCTGAAAACATCCGAAATGTCGAGCAGACCGGCATCGACTGGATGGGATTCATCTTCTATCCGGCATCGCCGCGATACGTTTCAGCCCTCCCCGAATATTTACCGAAAAAGGTCAAACGAGTGGGAGTTTTCGTCAATGAGAACATGGAAGAGATACTTTCGATAGCCGATAAATTTCAACTGGATTACATTCAGTTACACGGAAATGAATCACCCGATTTTTGCCACATGCTCGAAATGCTGGGATTCCGAACAATCAAAGCCTTTCCGATCGCCACAGCCAAAGACTTCCAGGCAACCGTTCCATATTCCGGATGCTGTACCTATTTTCTGTTCGACACGAAAAGTCCTGCTTATGGAGGTACCGGACAAAAATTCGACTGGAACATGCTCGACTTCTACCAAGGGGATACCTCATTTTTACTGAGCGGCGGGATAGGAGTTGAAGACATAGATAAATTAAGAACAATTAATAATAAACATCTTATCGGATTTGACCTAAACAGTCGCTTTGAATTAACACCGGGCATAAAGCGGGTCGATCTGGTACGCAAATTCGTTGAACAAATCAAAAAACATTAAGGATATGAATCGCATCAACAAACTTTTCCAGCAAAAAAAGGAGGGTATTCTCTCCATCTATTTCTGTGCGGGCACCCCGACACTCGACGGCACAGCCGAAACGATCCTTACGCTTCAGGAACACGGAGTCGACATGATCGAGATCGGCATCCCGTTCAGTGATCCGATGGCCGACGGAACCGTCATTCAGGGTGCAGCTACCCATGCCCTGCGTAACGGCATGAGCCTAAAACTGCTTTTCGAACAGCTGAAAGAGATTCGTCAAACGGTCGACATTCCGTTAATTCTGATGGGTTATCTGAACCCGATCATGCAATTCGGATTTGAGAACTTCTGTCGCAAATGTGCCGAATACGGCATCGACGGCTGCATTATCCCCGATCTGCCCTTCCGCGAATACATGGAACACTATCGGGAAACGGCCCTACGGTACGATGTAAAGGTCATCATGCTGATTACCCCGGAGACGGATGACGAACGCATCCGCCAAATCGATGCCCACACGGACGGATTCATCTATATGGTTTCTTCTGCAGCCACGACCGGAGCCCAACGGAGTTTCGACGAACAGAAACAGGCCTATTTCCGGCACATCCACTCGATGGAATTACGAACCCCCTGTATGATCGGATTCGGCATATCAAACGCAGAGACCTTCCGCTCCGCCTGCAAAAACGCATCGGGAGCCATCATCGGAAGCAAATTCGTTTCGCTGCTCGAAGAGGAAGGGAAACCGGGACCGGCCATCGAAAAACTGTTAAAGGCACTCGGCAAATAGATTCAAACTGTTATCTCTGTAACAAGAAGAGCGGGAGAAATGATAAAAGCTTCATTTCTCCCGCTCTTATATTCACAAAAGCTATTCGGGACGCAGGGTCTTTTCAAGAGTAGAGGCTTCGAAAGCATAGGAGTACCCACGCAAACACAGAATCAACAAGAGTTGGGATTTCAAAAACGCAGGATCCTCACGAACAAAGGAATAAACAAGAGGAAAAACCTCGTAAACACAGAAACCCACAGCTCCACAAAAGCAAGAGCTTCGCAAAAGAAAGAAACCGCAAGTACAAGGACTTAACAACAGTAGAAATCACAGGAAAAGGACACCCTGAACCACCACTCCATCGGCCATTCAATCCGGTTGTTCTTCCTCGTAGATCGCCCACAGGGGCTATTCACGATATTACGGCTATCGCCACAAGACGTCCGGAAGTCAATAAAAACACACGAAAAAAGCAGCCTTCGCCTTCTTATCAAAAAACACGCAAGAAAAGTCCGTTCCCCGACCCTACAACAGGTCGAGCAACTGTTCGGGCCGATCGATGATGAATGTTGCCCCATGCTCTTCCAGCTCGGCTCGGGGACGGAATCCCCACGTTACCCCGACGGAACGTAGACCGCTGTTGGCCGCCGTCTGCATATCCACCTTCGAATCGCCGATATAGAGTGTCGCGTCCGGAGCGATCCCGACCTGTTTCAAAATATCGAACACAATCGTCGGATCGGGTTTCGGCTCGATACCCTCCCGCTGTCCGAACACCGCATCGAACGTTCCTTCCGGAAAAAACTGTGCAATCAATTTGACCGTCGCCGCCTGATACTTGTTTGAAGCCACGGCCATCCGTATTCCGCGACGCTGCAACTCGGCAACCAACGCCCCGATACCGGGATAGGGTTTCGTCAGATCGGTATTGTGATCCGAATAATAGGCCACGAAATCCTGACGGACGTGTACGATCGTCGCCTCATCGCGCGAGGCCTCGGGCAAGGTCCGTTCGACCAGCTTCGTGATGCCGTTGCCCACGAAATAGCGGTATGCCGCCCGCTCGTGGGTCGGAAATCCGTTCAACTTCAACGCATGATTGGTCGCCGCAGCCAGATCGTCGATCGTGTCGAGCAGCGTCCCGTCCAGATCGAATATAATCAATTTCGTTTCCATACTCTTTGTCTTCGGTTTTGAACACGCAAAAATAGCGATTTCCTCTTTGTGCACAAAACAGACCGAGCATCAGAACGGATAACCGATCGCCAAATGCAGGCCGAGTCCGTCACGGAAGTTTGAAATGTTGTAATAACCCGGTTTCTCGGGATTCGGATAGGGCGTATGCAGTGCGATACCCAGATCGAGCCGGAGCACGAGGTAGCTGATGTCGTACCTCAACCCCACTCCCGTTCCGAGTGCGATCTGGTTCCAAAACCCTTTCCAACGCAACTCGCCTCCGGGACGCTGGGGGTCGTTCCGGAGCAGCCAGATGTTTCCTGCATCCAGAAATACGGCACCGTTGAGCCGTCCCATCAACCCGAAACGGAATTCGACGTTGGCCTCCAGTTTGAAATCTCCGGTCTGGTCCAGATAGCCGTTCCGGTCACTTTCCGGCGGACGATAGCTGCCCGGTCCCAACGTGCGCACCGTAAATGCGCGTATGCTGTTCGCACCGCCGATATAGAACTGTTCGCTGTACGGCAACACGTTCATATTTCCGTATGCATATCCCACTCCGACCAGGAAACGATAGGCGATCATATTCTGTTTGCGTCCCACGTGCTGGTAGAATTTCAACTCGCTCACATTTTTCACGAACTGGGCAAACCGGTTACCGAAAAGCTCTTTTGTCCCGTGGTCACCGCTGAGCTCCCATGCCAGATAAAACAGGTTTCCGGCCGACGACACCGTATTCTTCCAGAAAAGCCGGTTCGGACCGTACATCTTGTCAAACGTATAGGCATAGCTCATCGACGGAATAAACTGGTCCTTGAAACTCAGAGCGATAGCGGGATTTTCGGCCATCGTCTGATCAAATGCAGCTGTCGTATGCAGCAGGTTGTTATAGACCAACTTGAGCAACGACAACGCATGATAGCTGTTGGCCGAGGTCTGGAAATCATATTCCGTCGAAACATTGAACGACATCATCCGGAAAAATTTCGGACGGTTCATCAAATCGGCTCCGATCTGAAACGACGTCCTTGCCGGATAGGGATTGCGACGGATCATCGATCGAGGCAACAGCAGACGTTTCAGATCCAGCGAGGCGCTCAACCCAAACTCATAAGAGTTCAGGCGCACCGCACCACCGTCCGTGTTCTTTTTTCCGGTCTCCCACTCGTAATTTCCGTTCAGCCGCAGCGACAGCACCTCACCGCCACGAAACAGGTTGTTGTTGCTCAAGGTGAGCTGCATGCCCGGCCCAAGAAAGCTGTTCGATTTCGACGTTACGTTCGTCTCGAATTCAGCTTCGATCGGATAGTCGAACGTTGCCGATATGTTCACGTCGGCCCGATCCGCCCCTCCCAACGAATCCAACGATGTAACCCCCATATTGACCGACCGGAAAATACCGAGACTATTCAGGGCATTTTGGGTTTCGGTCTGACGTTTGACGGTAAGCAAATCACCCGAGCGCAATTTGATGGATTTCAACAGCAGCCTCGGACGTATCTTCATCGGTTGCTGGGCAATCACCTCCATCCCGGACACATGCAATGTATCGACCGGACCGGGATTCGGTTGCATCAGACGGACCGTCACTTTCCCCACCTTATAGGGCACCAGCACGGCCGGCGGGGTTCCGGGACGCAACCACATCCTCAGAGCCACCTGCCGAGCAGCCAACGATGTATCGGCCAAATATCCGATATACTCCGGCCGAAAATAGTAATACCCTCGGTCACGCATAACCGAAGCAACCCTGTTTCGTTCGAGCGACATGCTGTCGGCGTTGTATTGCGCACCGCTGCGCAACAACGAGGTTTTTCTCAGACTGTCGACCAACCTCGTGCCTACCCCGCCGAAATCCAGATACTCGATCGAACTATAATAAGAGGGCTCGCCGACCCGGACATGATACGACACTTTCGCCTTTTTCGGATTTCGTCGCGGCAAGAGTTCATACGTCGCCGAAGCATCGAAATAGCCGAACTGGCTCAACTGATCCACAACATACTTCGTCCGGTACTCCGGCTGCACTTTGGAGATCAGAATCGGGGTTTTGGAAAATTTCCGATAGAGCCAGTAACGGAACCCCTTCTCCTTGGGCGTATAGAGGTGATTGTAGGCCCAGAGACCGATCGGGAACGGAGTCCGCCAATAGGGAGCATACAAAGGATTGTTCGGGGCTACCGACAACGGCTCCTTCACGGCTGAAACGACGTCAGACGACAAGACCACCCCCGAATCGGGCTTGATATCGATTTTTTTGACTCCCGTATAAAGCACATCGCCGTCAGCCAGACGACTCGTCGTGGAACAAGCCGCCACAACCCCACACAACAAAGCAAACCCTATCTTCAACACCCGATTCATCGTTCCCCGTTCTGATTTCCCGCCTCATTTTTCCGGACCCGCTCCCGTACAACCCGGAACAGATCGGAAATTTTCAGCATTCTTTTCCGAATTACAAAACCTATTCCCGTCTCCGTCACCTCTCCTTCCAGAATACTCTCATATCCCGTATGACGGAACAGCTTCAGAAACATATTGTCCCTTTTGGTCAACTGATACTCCAACGCCACATCATCGATCAGATTCTCTTTCAGATTCTCCGTCGGATCGGCGTCCGTACTGAACTTCCCGCCGATCATCGCCCGAACCCGACTGTTAAAGAGATTTTTCGAGAGCTGATACGAATAGTCGGTCCGGGTGCCGGTCTCTCCCGAAACCGCCGTATTATCGTACGTATCGATTCCGAAGCTCAGATCGACCCCCTTCAGATTATTCTGAGCCCACTGGTTCAGCTCCTTTGTAATGAATGTATTGATCGGGTTCGAGGTATTGACCTTTGCGGTCGTCCCGGGTCCGGTATAGGTATTATAGATCAACAGACCCATCGCCTGATCGGCCCGTTCTTCAGCCGTCATCGACGAGAGTTGGTTCTGCATCGTCAAGTCGGTTGGAGCCGACAGCCCGAAACTGACGGAGAGCTCATCGAGCCGATTCCGCAACATAACGCTGATATCGAACGATACCGAACGGTCGTTTCCGCTGCCGTCATCGGAGGTCACATTCGTACGGACCGTCTCGACCGCCGTAATGTTCAGCATCGGATTCATCAAATCGCCGAGCCACTCCACATAGCTGCCCTGCGTGATATTGAAATTTTTCTGGGAGATAACCGGAGGGTTGTACCGGACCGTACCGCTCTGAACAACATACCGCCCGGTGAACGAGGCATCGCCCAGACGATTGATCGCGTAGGTCAGGGTTCCGCCACCCTGCAGATCGACCCGGTTCTGACCATCCTCCGACAGGTCGACTCCCAAACGGACCGACGGATCGATATCCGCTTCGAGCAGCAGGTCGAGGCCTCCTATACGCAACGAGGGGACACGCAACGTATCGGCCATCGACGCCGTATCGTTGAACGAAACGAACTCGACCATCTGTTGTGTCTGATTCTGCAAATCGGAAATCGCCGACTCCTGCATCACGTAGCTGACCGCCGTTCCGGGCAATAACTTTACATTACCCCGAATCGCAAGGTCATCGATCGCACCGTGCGCCGATGCATCCAACCCCATGTATCCCGTCCCGTAAACCATCGTTTTACGGCTACGCGCCACATCGACAAACTGGAACCGGTCGGCATGCAATCGGGTATCCACCCGAATCCGATGATCGGCACCGTTCAGGTCGACGGTTCCCTCCACAAACAATTTTTCTTTGTTCGGCGCGACAATCCCGTAATTCGAAAATTGCAAGATGCTATTCTCAATCGAAATCGTATCCGGAGCCATCCCGAACGAAGTCCCGATCATCGGCACATCGACCCGCGTATCGACAAACCAGAGCCCACCCGAAAGAACAGGGCGGGACAACGTATCGCGATAGTTCAGGTGTCCCTGCAGCGAACCCGACAGCCCGAGCGTTCCTTCCGGCAAGAAAGCCTGGGCCGGAGCCAAAGGCAATCCGGCCAGATCCAGATCGAACACCGACGACGATCCGGTAGAATCCGTGAGCATCTTCCCCTGCACAGACAACGCACGGGAACCGTCCAAATCCATTTGGGCCCCGACCACCGTATGCAGGGAGTCCTGATGAAATACTCCGGACAGATAGAGGTCCGCCACCCGACGCCCTTCATACGACAACGAATCGACCCGGACCGCACCGTGTACACCAAACTGCCCCGCATCCATCTTCAAAGCCGCGTCGGCCCCAAACATACCGCCCAAAGGAGGCATTCCGGGCAGAGGTTTCAGCGTAGACGCCACATCGATTCCCGCAACATGAACGACCACACTGTCCTGTTGTGTCACGACCGACACTTGCTTATTCTCATGTGACAAGCAGAAGTCAGCCGCAAAGGCCTTTTTCAGGCGATAAGATAAATAATTGTCGGGGTTGACCGTCCATTGGGAGAATCCGAAAACGGGTTGTTCATCCATCCGCACGGTGATCGTACTGTCGGCCCAAACGCCGTTCCATCCAAAATTGTAACCGATTCTTCCCTGCCGGTCGGTCTGGACACATTGAAGCCGGATCGTACTATCAACCAAAAACCCCGAAAACCGGACATCGGCCACATCGACCGAAGCCTTCGGCCGGCCTTGCAACTCGACATCGAACGCCATTTTGCGCTCTTGCTTCCCCAGATGCACGGCAACCGTATCCAACGCCATCTTTCCTGTAGTCAAACCGGTCAGCTGCAACGCAACATCGGGGCCTTTCGCATACCCCGACTCGACATCCAACGCCAACGAATCGAACTGCACGCCTTTCGTACTCAAAAAACCGTTCAGCAGGTTATGCGCTCCCGCCGTTCCGGCCAGTCGGAAAGCAGGAAGAGCCGAAGCTACCGAATCCATATCAAAGGCCCCTTTTTCGATCCACATGGCTGTTTGTCCGGACAGACGGCCGAAAGCACCCGCTACCGAATCGATCGGGCCCGAAGCTGTAAATCGCAGGTCGAGATCGCCCGAATGGACCGAAGCCGCAGAGCCCTCCTTTGCGGTCGACACCGATGCCTCCGTTGGACGGATATCGGTTTTCTGTCCATCCGTCCAGAGTTCGATCCGATCCAGCGCGACACGCGCCATTTGGACACCCGAGCGGTCCGAAGCAGCCGACACGCAGAGATCAGCGGCAGCGGCAAAAGGCTCCGACATAAGATTCAACCCATAAAAATTGCAGGTATCGAGCCGGCCTGTCAAAACGATTTTCCGATCGGGTCCGGACAGAAGGCCGCTCATATCGATTTCGAAACGCAAGGCTTCGCTCGAATCCGAAAGATGCCCCGTCAAGGCTCCTTGAGACAAACCTGCCGCCACGGCCAGCCTCCCATAATCGTACCCGTTGAAATCGAAACGGTTCACCACTAAACCGACCTCCATATCGCTCTGCGGAGCATAAATATCGAAACCTGTCCCACGTACTGATCCTTCCATTCCCAAATATCCGAAGGAATGTCCAGGCAAAATCCGATCGAGCGGGAAACCATCCCCCACAACGGTTCCGGCATATCTTTTTTTCGTCGGATCAAAAGTTCCGCGCACTTCCAGATATCCGGAATCGACCGACAATCGGATATCGGGAGCCAGTTCATTCCCATTCATCGCAAAGGTTCCGCTCACCTTCGTCCCCTGCGGCACGGTTATCACCTTCTCCATTGCAAAAGCCGCCAGCAACGATCGATAAAAAGCCGAATCCTTCGCCTGCAAAGAGAATTCAGTCCGAGCGTCCAACGGATGCGACGACGTCGGAATCGAAGCACTTCCCTCCATCGAGAACCCGAAAACATGCGGCATGTCCAATTTTGTCTCCGCAACCATTTTCCCGAACGTTCCCCGCACACTTCCCGAACCGATTACCTCACGGGAGAGCAACATCCGCCGCAGTGCCCTGTTCTCTAACGGCACGGCATACATCACATCCCGCAGTCCGACCGCCAAGTCGAACTTCGCCCACAATGCAGCCTTCGACTCTCCGGAAAGCACCCCTCTATCAGCCTTCGCATCGAGCCGCAACGAAGAGTTGCCCGTTTTCAGATCCATGGATGCCAGTTGTATCTCCCGGCTATCCATCCGGACCACCCCGTCCAGACCGACAATTTCCAAACCGCTCCGCTCTTTGGCAGACAACGACATCAGATCGACCCGCAAATCTTCACCCCGATAAAATACCGAATCGGCCGACAAGTTCAGGCTGGTCAATACGATATGGTTCGGGTCAAAAGTTCCGGGTCCGCCCCCGCTTTCTATCCCTGAATCATACTCAACTGTATAATCGGCCAGGGCCAGCCTTCCGAGCGATATCGTCCATAATGGAGATGAATCGGCTACCATCTGTTCGTTCGGCACACTCTCTCCGGCCGTACTCTGAGGCGGAACAGGTTTCGTCCGGAAGACCGTCGCACCTCCCTGTAATAACAGATCGTGAACCGATACTGTCTGCCGCGGCATATTCACTGCGGCCGAAACAATCCGGCACGTATCCAACCGCACCCGCAGGTCCTGACTTTCAGCAATGGTTGTCATCGAAAAATCGACTCCATCGAGCAGGATCTGCCGTACTCCGATCCGCCACGGCACCGCCGCCGTATCCTTCGCCGCCGTATCCTCCACCGACCGGCCAACCGTTAATCCGACCCGTACCCGACGCAGATCGATCCGGTCCAGATCGATCCTCTTATCGGCCAAACCGATCCGATCATCAGGGAGACTCATTTCACCTGTTTCAACCCGCAATTTCATCCCCGATGCAGAATCGGCATAGGCAAACAGGAGCTCTTTCGTATCGAAGCGACGTAAAACAACCTCTCCCCGCAACAACGGCAAAAGCGCCACATCGAGATCGATCGATTGGCAACGGAACAAAGTATCCGTACCTGCAACGACAACCGAAGCGGGACCGACAGAGAGCCGCAACGGAAATTTAAGGCGCAAATCGGGGAGCGTCAGTTCCATATTCCCATGACGTTTCAGATAATGCGCTGTCTGCCGGCAAACGAAATCCTGAACGAATGGGACATAAAGCAAAACGACCGACAAAGCCACAAGCAATGCCCCGCACAAAACGCCCCAAAAAATATATCTGACAATTTTTTTTATTCTCATTCTCTGTGCATTCGAACCTTTCCTCCGAAATTCCGCATTTATCCGACCTCATTCGGAGACAAATCTTCCGCACGAAATCTGACCGAATCAGCATATCTGCAAAATTCAAACCGGAATCAGCTTCCGTATCTCCTCTTTTATACGATAAATTTACTCTACAAATCCGGATTTCCAAAAAAATAACGTACTTTTGGGGTTCGAATCAACGATGAAGAACACCATGAACGCAGAAGCAGCACAACTGTTATTGTACTGTCCCGACAAACAAGGCATTTTGGCCGAAGTAACGGATTTCATCACCGTCAACAAAGGGAACATCATCTATCTGGACCAGTATGTGGACCATGCAGAAAATATATTTTTCATGCGGATCGCATGGGATATCAACGGATTTCTGATTCCCAAAGAGAAAATCGAAGAGTATTTTGACACCCTTTATGCCCGGAAATACGACATGACGTTCCGGCTCTACTTCTCCGGAGTGAAACCCCGCATGGCTATTTTCGTCTCCAAAATGTCACACTGCCTCTACGACCTGCTCGCACGTTACACTGCGGGCGAATGGAACGTCGAGATTCCGCTGATTATCAGCAATCATCCGGACCTCGAAAACGTCGGAAAGCGTTTCGGCATCCCGTTTTATGTCTTCCCGATCACCAAAGAAAACAAAGAGGAACAGGAGCGTGCCGAAATGGAGCTGCTTGCACAACACAAAATCAACTTCATCGTACTGGCCCGCTACATGCAGATCATCTCGGAGAAGATGATCGAAGCCTACCCGAACCGGATCATCAACATCCACCATTCGTTCCTGCCGGCATTCATCGGTGCCAAACCCTACCATGCCGCATTCGAACGAGGAGTCAAGATCATCGGGGCAACGAGCCATTATGTAACGACCGAACTGGACGCCGGCCCGATTATCGAACAGGAGATCGTAAGGATCACCCACAAGGATACCATCGCCGATCTGGTATACAAAGGGAAAGACCTCGAAAAGATCGTCCTTTCACGCGCCGTCCAGAAACACATCGAACGGAAAGTGCTGGTATACAAAAACAAGACGGTTATATTCAGTTAATCCCAGACCCGGTCGAAACGAAACGGATCACTCCTCCGAATCACCGGACCGGGAATTTATTTAGCCGCTACCGTCTCCAGATAGAAGGGGATCGTCATTTTATCCTTAAACCACCGACCCATTGCATGTTCCCGACTGACCACGGTATAGCGGGAGAATAGGGAAATCGACATGGGCAGTTCCAACCCTCCTAAATGGGATTTGGAATCAGGGTTGTTGTGTTTTCCCTCCAGCAGAGTGATCGTCACGGCAAAATCTCCGGATTTCAGGTAAACGCCATAGTCACTCAGATCCAGATCGACCCACCCCTCATACCCGTCCGGAAGGTCGAAATTAAAATCCTTGTCTCCTAATATAGCCTTCGGCCAACCCTTCTCTGCCGTATAGAAGGTCAGCCTGAATTTCGCATTTTGCAAAAAATTTCTTTTAATATAGAAACTAAGGCGTTCCACCTGACAGTCATACCGGCTGTTCAGCACCACGCCGCATTCTTCGCCGGTTTCGAGCCGGTTTTTATAAAAAAAACAGGTAGAAAACAGTCGTTTCCGATCCTGCGCCGGCCGATTTTCACATGTTTTACTTTACCCGAATGGATTGTTACTTCCTGAATCTGCAATGGTTGCTGTTGCAAACCCACAAAGCACTCCAGACTTGAATCGATGTCCGAAATACAACGCTTTACCGGCTCATATCCGAGATAAGAAAATGTAAGCGTATCGATCTGTGTAAGGGTATCCGCTATCGTTAGCGAAAAGTTTCCGTCGGCATCCGACAAGGTTCCGAAATGTTTCTCTGCAATACCGACCGTAGCATAAGGCAACCCCGACTGGTCTGAAGAGTCATACACCCTACCCCGTATCACCGTCTGGGCACATACACTCTGGACACAACACGCAATGACAAGAATACTCAAGTATAAAAATCTCATAACCGCGACCGTTTTTCTTAAAACGGCCGATCTCGCAATTTATTGCTTCACCCAACAAGGGGAAACAGGTTCCTATTCGCGTTCGAAGAGATTGATTTTTAATTTGGCGTAAGACCGGGCGGTCTTTGCCCGTGCCTCCTCGACACTGGATCCACGGGCCAATAAAACCGCCATACGACGATGTCCCCCTATTTCCGATTTTCCGAATATACGGATTTGGGTATCCGGTTCCGAAAGGACCTCTTCGAGATTCGCCAACTCGACCCGATTCGTATCTCCTTCTACAACAACGGCCCGGGAAGCCGACGGTCCGTGAAAAGCGATGTTCGGTATGGGCAAGCCCAAAATCGCCCGCACGTGCAAAGCAAATTCCGATAAATCCTGCGAAATCATCGTTACCATACCGGTATCATGGGGCCGCGGCGACACCTCGCTGAAAATCACACGATCTCCCTGTACGAAAAGTTCAACCCCGAAAATCCCGTATCCGCCCAACGCATCGGTAATTTTCCGGGCAATATCTTCAGCCTGCTTACGGACCGATGGCGACATCGGTTGCGGTTGCCACGACTCTCTGTAATCGCCATCTTTTTGATAGTGTCCGATCGGCTCCAGAAATGACGTTCCGCCACAATGGCGCACAGTCAACAACGTTATTTCGTAATCGAAATTCACGAATCCCTCGACGATCACCTTACCGGCCCCGGCCCGACCCCCCTCTTGCGTCGTACGCCACGCTTTATCGACATCCTCTTGGGACCGCACGACACTCTGTCCGTGCCCCGACGAACTCATAATCGGTTTTACCACACACGGGAATCCGACCTCCTGAATCGCTTGTTCGAATGCATCCCGCGTCGCTGCGAAACGGTATTCTGAAGTCGGCAGCCCAAGTTGTTCGGCAGCCAACCGTCGAATCCCCTCCCGGTTCATGGTCAATTGGGCCGCCCGAGCCGTAGGGACCACGCGATAGCCCTCCTTTTCAAGATCGACCAACACATCGGTAGCGATAGCCTCGATTTCGGGAATAATATAATCCGGTCGTTCTCGCTCGATAATCTCGCGTAACCTCACGCCATCAAGCATCGACACCACATACGACCGGTGAGCAACCTGCATAGCCGGCGCATTGGGATAACGGTCCAACGCTACGACCTCGATTCCATACCGTTGCAATTCAATAGCAACCTCTTTCCCCAGTTCTCCAGATCCGCACAACAATGCTTTCTTCCCGATCGGAGAAAATACCGTCCCAATACCGACCATAACTGCATTTAATCATTTATATTAAGCAAAACAAAAATAGAAATTTTACACGAACTGCACAAAAAAACCTCATCTCACTTTATTTATCAAATATTATTTATCTTTGTCTCGCTATTAAAGTGATATTCATTTCTCTTTTTACATGGAAAAACAACAAACCTATATCACCGACACAAATTCTTCGGATGAGATCGATTTGATCGAGTTAGCCAAAAAATTATGGGCACAACGGGTGTTTATCCTTAAAGTAGCCGGTATTGCCGCCATTGTAGGTTTAATCGTTGCCTTCAGCATTCCCAAAGAGTTCACAACTACCGTAAAAATGGCTCCTGAAGGAATCAACACCACGAAGGGAGGCGGTATGGCGGACCTCGCCGCATTAGCAGGTTTCGACATAGGATCATCAAACAATTGGGAAGGTATTAATCTGACATTGTATCCCGATGTCATCATGAGCACTCCTTTCATGGTTGAATTGAGTCAAATTCCCGTGCAAGGCGCAGATATGGACTCTACCCTTACATTTTACGATTACATCGACACCCAGATTTCTTCACCATGGTGGAGTTGTATTTTCAAACTTCCGTTAAAAGCCGTAGGATGGGTAGCTTCCATAGGAAAAAAGGAAGAATCGGAACCGGCAACAATTAATCCATACGCTTTAAGTAAAAAACAATCCAATATATTGGAAGGCATAAAAAGTCGTATTGCTGTATCTGTCGACAAAAAGACAGGTGTCATCACGGCATCTGCGACAACCCAAGACCCGATTGTAACTGCAACGGTTGCCGACTCAATGGTCAACAAGTTACAAGAATATATTTACAAATACCGTACAGAGAAAGCTATCAGAGACTTGGATTTCACTCAGAATATGTTCGATGAAGCGAAACAAAACTACCATGACGCGCAACGTAAATGGGCTGAGGCCTACGATGCTAATCGAAACATCGCCAAACAATCTGCACAGGTCGATCTAACCCGCCTCCAAAACGAACAACAATTGGCCTTCAGTGTATACAATCAGATGGCACAGCAACTCGAATCGGCAAAAATCAAAGTGCAAGAACAGACTCCGTGCGTCACCATTATTGAACCGGCAAGTATTCCTGTAAAAAAATCGAACGCAAGCAAGCTCGTTATCCTGATAGGGTTTATATTTTTAGGAGGATGCATTGCCGTTGGCAAAATCCTATTGCCGGATTTTTTAACAAAAAAAAGAGATGAAAACAGCATTTCACAAGAGAGCTGATTCGCTCTTTATAGACAAATACAAATAAAAAAAGGACAAATATTTGTCCTTTT
>DWXH01000023.1 GCA_019119305.1 Candidatus Alistipes merdigallinarum
AATCTGTCGAAACTATGGTGAACAAGATTATCGCCGATTTTCTAAAGACCTCCAAACGCCTGGTCGTTCCTCAATTCGGAGCTTTTATCCGCAAAGAGGATAGTGGAACCATTGCATTCGTTCCGTTTTTGAAAAAAGATGACGGGGTATTGAACCAACTGTTGTGTGCAGCATACGGGCTGACACAGAACGATGCACAAACCATAATCAATGAATTCGTCGAAGAGGTCAAAGAGAGCGTATCGACGCGTGGCGTATATATTATTGAGGGGGTAGGGAGTATCACGGCCGATCCGAACGGCATTTTACGGATGGAATCCGGAACGCCGTCGCAACCGACGGCTCAACAGTCAACGGTTATCCCTGAAGAGCCAAAACCGACACAACAGGCGGCGGCTCCTAAAGTGGCGACAGAAGTCCAGACCCCTCCCGTTACACCGTTTGCGTCTCCTGTAAACAAAGGGACAACCGAACGGCCCGTTCCTCCGGCCCAAACGAGCGAACCGCGGACTTCTCCCCCTGTTACACCTACTCCGCGCCCGTCCGTAGCGGCACAAGCGACACCTTTCCCAGCTCCGAGAACGGACTATACGCAACAACCGTCCTCTCAACAAAAAAACAGTGGTGCTCCAATCCCTACACCGCAAAAACCATATACGACATTCCAGCAAAGCAAGGGAAATACGTCACAACCTTCGGGTCAACCGACTTCGAACCGTCCGTTCGGACCGTCGTCCCGCTCGGCACCGCAACAACCTCCCGTACGCCCTCCATACGGCCGTACGCCACAAGGACCACGCCGTCCCGCAAAGAAGAACAAGGCCGATCTGTTTATCATCATCGCCATCATTGCGGCAGCCATTGCACTGGGTGTCATGATCTTCGGTTTTCTTGTCGGACGGTCGGGTCCGGATCTCGATTCGCTGATTTCACCCGCCGTTCAGGTCGACAGCACAGCAACCGATTCGACTACACTGCAGGTCGAATAATAAACGAACAAAAGAAATCGTTTTGCGAAATCGAGAAGATTTGATCTTTAAACACTACGGACCAACATGGATTTAACGAGCGTAAAACAACGTTTTGGTATCATCGGCAACGACAGTAGCCTGAATTGTGCATTGGAAATAGCCTTACGGGTAGCCGCAACAGACCTTTCGGTATTGGTCACCGGAGAGAGTGGCGTTGGCAAGGAGTTTTTCCCGCAGATCATCCATGCCAACAGCGCACGCAAACACGGAAACTACATCGCCGTCAACTGCGGTGCGATTCCAGAAGGAACGATCGATTCCGAGCTTTTCGGCCACGAGAAAGGTGCTTTCACCGGCGCGACCGAAGCCCGCAAGGGTTATTTCGAAGTGGCAGACGGAGGTACCATATTTTTGGATGAGGTTGCCGAACTTCCCCATACGACACAAGTCCGCCTGCTTCGGGTCCTACAAACCGGAGAATTCATTCGGGTCGGGGCTTCAAAAGCCGGGAAAACCAACGTCCGAGTCGTCGCAGCCACCAATATCAACCTGCGAGAAGCTGTCGCCGAAGGACGTTTCCGGGAAGATCTATACTACCGATTGAATACCGTTCCCATCACCATTCCTCCTCTTAGAGAACGGAAAGGCGATATCTATCTCCTGTTCCGAAAATTTGCATCCGACATCGCCGCACAATACCGGATGCCGCAGATTACCCTCGACGAAGAGGCCCGGCAAATGCTCGAGAACTATCGTTGGCCGGGAAATATCCGACAGCTGAAAAACGTAGCCGAGCAAATCTCAGCAGTAGAAGAGACTCGCCTGATCACCGGGGAGATCATCAAAAAGTATCTGCCCGATTACGACAAAAGCAGAATGCCGGTTGTCATGAAACCGACGGCGCCGTCGGAAGAGATGCACACGGAACGCGAATTACTGTACAAGGTTCTGTTTGACCTGCGGAGCGACATGAGCGAACTGAAACGGATGATGAGTGAGCTAATGGCTTCGAAACACTACGAAGAGCCCAAAGAGATCGTCGGTCTGTTGCCTCACAGCAACTCCTCATACCCGATCACCCAAACGGCCAAGGCCAATGAGACAGACGATGATTTTTACACGGACACAGAAGAGGTCATCGACGATCCGAAAGAGGGGATGACCAAAGAAAAGGCACAAAAAGAGGCCATCATCCGGGCTCTGAAACGGCACAACGGAAAAAGGAAAGATGCAGCCCGTGAATTGTTCATCTCGGAACGGACGCTCTATCGAAAAATCAAAGAACTGGGAATCGACAAAATATTGTAAATCGAAATATGAATAAGATCGCAAGATTAGTTGTTGCCGCACTTGCATGCATGATCCTGACACAAGGGTGTACGGTCCGCTACTCCTTTTCTGGTGCATCGATCTCACCCGAGGTGAAGACCGTCAGCATCGCACGTTTTCCTAACAACGCCCTGCTGGTTGCCCCCATTTTGAGTTCGACCTTAACAGACGCCCTTCAGGATAAATTTTCAAGACAGACAAAACTGACCTTGGTCCCTGAAGGTGGCGACTTGAGTTTCGAAGGTGAGATCACCAACTACACGTCAACCCCTGCCGCCATCACCGGGAACGAGACCGCAGCTCTTAACAACCTGACCATCACGGTACGAGTCCGGTTCACCAATGCGATAGATCCGTCACAAAACTACGACAAAACATTTTCTTCGTTCTCGACCTATCCCAGCAGTACGTTACTGCAAGAGGCCGAACCGTCGTTAATTCCAGAAATTGTAGATCAGTTGGTCGAGGATATTTTCAATGCAGCCGTATCGAATTGGGATTAATGGAAATGGAAACAGGATTGCTTACCCTGGAGGCAGAAGAGTTGGAAAGGATTGTCGAACGGTATCCGTGGTGCTCATCGGCGCGGCTCCTGTTGTGGAACAGAGAAGGCGAATTGCCGTCCAAATTGTTGCTTCGTCAATCATTCTGCCGTATGCCGGATTATCTCCAAAAACGGCAGCCCGATAAAAACAAACCCGAACTCCAAGCTTCACACCCGTCCGAGATAATAGACCGTTTTCTGTCACTCTCTACGACACGGATCGATCCTTCGGCAAACACCGGATCACAAGAAGACCTATCGGCCGAATCCATCACAGAAAATTACGACATGGTGAGCGAAGAGTTGGCAGAAATATATACCGCACAGGGCCTGTTCTGCGAAGCGAGAAAAATTTATGCGCGTTTAAGTTTGCTATATCCGGAAAAAAGTGTTTATTTTGCCGAAATTATTGCCGGATTGGAGGATTGTAACCCTCAAACCCGAACTGTTAAAAAAGAAGTATAACGTTTAAAAATAGAGTTGATAATGTATATTTTTTGCATTGTATTGATTGTTATCGCAAGCGTTCTATTGATTCTTGCCGTACTAGCCCAAAATCCGAAGAGCGGGATGGCTGCCAATTTCGGAGCATCGAACCAAGTCATGGGAGTTCGCCAAACCGCCGATTTTCTCGAAAAATTCACGTGGGGACTGGCCATTGCAATCGTCGTATTGAGTTTAGCCGCTACGATGACCATGCCCTCCAACAATATTCTGTCGAGCAAAAGCGAAGTAGAGAAAATTCTGGAACAACAAGCCGTTCAGGCCAACGAGAACCTACTTCCTACCATTCCGACTGAAGGCTCGGATTCAACCTCCGCCGCTGCTGAAGCTCCTGCCGCACCTGCAGCCGACTCGATCGAATAATCGCTTTCGACCTGTTAATAAAAATTAATTCATATAGAGAACTGTCTCGGCTCTGCTGCGGACAGTTCTTTTATTATCTTCTATCGGGATGATGCCGGGAAATAGGACCGACCCACACAGATCCATCCAAAACAAATTTATCGAACATGATACGTATTCTCGAGCCACAAGATATGGATGCCGTACTGGATATCTGGATGCAGGGATCGTTACAAGCACACGGTTTTATCGAAAAGTCGTATTGGAAGAGACAAAAAGAGCGGTTTAGAGAGACCCTGTTGTCACACTCGATAACTGCGGTTTATTGCGATCCGCAGACCGACCGGATCATCGGTTTCATGTCTCTCGTTGAAAATTTCATCACTGCGCTCTATGTTGTTCCGGAAGAACAGGGTAGGGGTATTGGGCACCATCTGCTACGTCGTGCAAAATATCTATATCCCATATTGGAACTAACGGTATACACCGAAAACAAATCGGCTCTATCGTTTTATATAAACGAAGGTTTCCAGATCATTCGCTACCAGACCGACCAAGCAACCGGACACGAAGAGGCTCTTATGATTCATCGTCCCGTTCGATAAAATTATCACCTCTGTTCTCTCGATGGAATTAAGGCATATTCATATCGGAGTTGCCACCCTTCCCCCTAATTCCCTATGCCCTCCGCACAAGGCAGGCTTTATTTCACTCCTCAAAAAAACGGCTCCATCGTCGGTCGAATAACCAAATACGACGGAGCCGCATAAACAAGTTCAATTATTTTCACAAACGCCTATCGGGTAACCACCTCCCAGACCTTGATTCGCCGGTCGGTTCCCTGCGGGCCTTCGACTTCGAGCGTTACTGTCCACTCCCCGGCCCGTTCGTAGCGATGTTGCGGATGTTGCTCTTCCGAGCCGGTTCCGTCTCCGAAATCCCATCGCCACCGGGTAATCTCACCCTGCGAACGATCCTCAAACAAAACAATGCGCTGTTCGCGGTCGACCTCCGTAAAACTCCAATCCGCATCAATCACTTTCCGATAAGGCTTCTCCAACGGCATCAACCGAAAAGCATTCAAGTAAGAGGCATCTCGGATCATCCGAAAATCGTGCGACAGGCACATCACCGGATCGGCCTGCGGTTTATCCGTATCGAAATCGATCATACACCACGAAATTCCAACCAACTCATTCTCGGTCAACTGCGACACGACCGAACGCCCGATCCCTTCTACTGCTGCATAATCGAACGGCGTGATCCAAAACTCCATCCGCAACCGTCCCGAAGAACCGTGTTCGAAATCGTAATCATACGCCACATTGGCATAGGGAAAATCCTTGATCCAAGGGGTAGCACCCCAGACCATAGCCCACTCCTTACCCTCCTGCACCGGAGTAAAGATGTGGTAATTCTGGGCATGTGCCCCGTGGCCTTTAAAATGCAAGTCCGAAATCGGCAATATGTTGCGATTACCGTTATCCTCTTTAATAAAAAGTCCTCCCGAAGCATCCCCGTCGACCACCAATTCGAATATATCCTGACGCAATCCCTTGTCGGAAAAGTCCCAACAATCGTCATAGGCTTCCAGATAAAAATAGAGCCTGTTTTCACCCTTTACCCATCCTACCTTGACCGTCAGATCGAATTCCGTAGAGTCGAGATCAGCACCTCGCCCGCCGTGTGTGTCAAACAATTCGGAGAGACCCACGGCATAGGTTTCAGGCACCATATCCCAATCGGAAAAATCACCGTCAATACGCGGTATGGCCGTACGCGGAAACTGGAAAATTTTAAACTCCTTTTCAGGCCGTGCAAAAGCCAAAACTTCGGGTAGACACCCGAGATACAGCACACAAAACAATAAAATATACTTTAACGCTCTTTTCATAACTACTCTTTTTTAAGCCTGTCGCTCATGGAGAGCGGACAATCTTCCGGTGCGCTTCCCCAAGACTCGTTCGGCTCAGGTCCCATCTCGAATTCCAACGTCACGTCACCCGAAAACAACTGTTTATGAGTCAGCCAGTTTTTGGAACAAGAGACACCGTTTACCCAAACCGACCGTATGTAACAATTTTCGCGGGATACGTTCGGTGCCAATACGGTCAACTGCCCCATCGGGTGCCGCACAACCGCCTTCTTGAAAATCGGGGAGCCGATAAAGTAAACGCCTTCACCATGGGTCACCGGATAGAACCCCAACGAACTGAACACATACCAAGCCGACATTTGTCCCGTATCGTCGTTCCCACAGATCCCTTCGGGCGAAACATCGTACATCGTATACAACACATCGCTGATCCGTTTCTGTCCTTTCCATGGTTGACCTGCATAATTGTACATGTAAAGCGTATGGTGTCCGGGTTCGTTTCCATGAGCGTACTGTCCGATCATTCCGGTAATATCCGGTGCCGGATTGTCCCCATGAATCTCCTGGCTGACGATAAACAAAGAGTCCAGTTTTGCGACAAAAGCCTCCTTACTACCGAACAAATCAATCAGGCCTTTACCGTCATGGGGAACAAAAAAGGTCCATTGCCAAGCCGTTCCCTCACAGAAATCATCATCCGGACGATAATGGTTCGAGTGGAACGGATCGAACGGCGTCCGCCACGTCCCGTCACTCATCCTGCCTCGCATGAAATTCGTCGTCGAATCGAACAGGTTACGGTAAGAATCGGCCCGGTGTAAATAATAGGCATAATCGTCCCAATGTCCCAACATCTTGGCCATTTGGGCAATACACCAGTCATCGTAACTATACTCCAAAGTTTTCGACACCGAATTGACCTCGAGATCACACGGTACATATCCGTACTGTTTATAATTACGGATACCTCTGAATCCTTTAAGAAAATAACCGAACGTATCGCGTTGCGCCGATGCTTTCATCGCCTCGAAAAGTGCTTCTGCATCGTATGCCTTGATCCCCTTGTTGTAGGCATCCGCAATGACCGGCATCGAGTGATAACCGATCATACACATGTTTTCGACTCCGGCCAATGTCCAGATCGGCAGCTGTCCGCAATGGCGGTAATGTTCCAAAAACGTATTCATCAGATCGTTGGTCACATCCGGACGCAAAATAGCGATCAGCGGATTCTGTGCCCGGAACGTATCCCACAGGCCAAGTACTCCGGCAAAATAGCGGAAATTACCCTGATAGACCTTTGAATCCGAACTCCGGTATTCACCCGTCACATCCGAATAAAGTTGCGGATAGAGCAGGGCAAAATACAACGATGTGTAGAATACCTCTTTCCGGGATACGTTATCATCCTCTATCTGAATGGCGGAAAGTTCCGTATTCCACAGATCGCGAGCCTGTTGCTTCACCTGGTCGAAATTCCATGTCCGGATTTCGCTTTTTAGATTTTTTCGGGCACCCTCCATACTGACCGGCGATATACCCACACGCACGATAATCGGACGATCCGATTTATTGGAAAAGCGCAACACGGCACGAACATCCGTGCCCTCTATATTCTGTACACCATCTTGTAGAACCTTATTCTCAAAAAGTTTACACGATTTTATCGGTTCGGAAAATTGTGCATAAAAATATACATGCTGTTCAGGAGCCCAACCGTTCGAAATACGGAATCCTCGAACGGTACGGGCATCGACCCACTCCAATCGGGCGAGCTTGACCGTATCGAAATCCTCATCGGGCCAGATCGTTGTAGAGTGTTGACTGCCATGTTTGAGATCGATCACTAAATGTCGATCCGTTGTAGGATAGGTATATCGGTGCATGCCGCACCGTGCCGTAGCTGTCAATTCCGCATCGATGTCCGAATCCAACAGTTTTACGCTGTAATAACCCGGCGCGACCGATTCCTGATCGTGAGAAAAACGGCTCGATACCGTCTCCAGATAACGTTCGCACGTTTGCCACGAATCCCCCGTCACGGGAAAGAACATAATATCCTGAAAGTCGGTACCACCACCACCCGATTTATGGGTATGGCTGAAACCGTACAGCACGGAATGGTCATAATGGTAACCCGAAGCCGTAAAATAGGTATCCGGCCCCAACTGTACCATTCCGAAAGGTACGGCAGCCACCGGGACTACACATCCCGCAGCTCCCGTACCCATCATCGGACGGACATAGGAGACTGCGTCAAACTTCTCCTTTGCATGGAGTATGCCACACGACACCAATGCGAGAAGAGTCAAAAAGCACAATCTCTTTTTCATGGATTTAATGTTAACTCATTAGACATATAGTCTTATCATGACCCCTTTATTTTTTCTTGGCCGGCTGTTCTGCCTCCCGATCAAGCAAATAGTAGATGTTATCGGCAATGGCCGCTGGAGAGATGAACATACCACCATATTCACCGGTCGTCGCGTTGTGCGTGTCGGGGAAACAATAGTCGAACTCACCCGCCTTATACCGTTCATAGGTCTCCGGAATGTTGTGCGGACGCCAGTTGTCATCCGTATGGACATTCATCCAGCGAATTGCCGCATTCGTGATACCCCGATGGAACTTCAGCCAATCGATTTCGGGATCCACCTCTTCCCAGCGGATTCCGTTGCTGACCGATTGTGCGAAGACGGAAAGCACCTCCCATTGAACGTGATCGCGCACCCAGTTGGCAAAGTACCAGTCACTCGAACTCAGCACCGGTTTGGTGTTGTACAGCATCGGGATCTCTTTCGGCTCCCACAGGTGGGTAAACGGAATGATCGTTCTCATCCAATAAATCGCTTTCTCTTTGTATTTCTCATCACCGAACTGCTCGAATGCCTTGTAGTTTGCGATAGCCGCATGTCCGGCCGCGAACAGATTGGCCGCATGCAACGGAGTTTCCCAGAAATCGCCGCCTTCGGGACGGGTCATCGGCATACAGAAGTCGATGGCTTTCTTGGCTGCATCGAGGAAACGTTGCTCTCCGGTCTCCTTACCGATATGCAACAGTTCGATGGCCGGGAGAATCGTAATATCGAGCGCCGTAGCTCCATCCAGTCCCATCGGTTCTACGAACGAGGTAGCTACCTTGAAATCATCCTTGCGGTAGTGACGGCCATCGGGTTCGAAAGCAAATGATCCGTCAGCCCGCTGAATCTTCAGAATCTCATCGCCCTGTTTGGTCAACCGGGCCTTACGCGCCTCGGCACTTTCGGGAGCAGCCGGAGCGGCATCCCCTGTCTGCAAGGACTCTAACTTTGCCTGAAGCTCTTTGGTGACCTGAGCCTTCTTGTTTTCCTGCATGTATCGGTGCAAAAAGCCGGGAAGCGACGGAGAAGCCTCATTGATCGAGCGTTGAACCACTCCGAAACCGCGACCTTCGTGCCATAAATTCGTATTGTAGGCCTGAGCCATCAGATCGAGTGCCTCACGGTACTCCCACTTCGGGGTAGAGGGTTCCGGCAAGCCGTGGCGGATAACCCAGTCGGCAATGATATCCACGCTATTTCCCTTCTTCAACCACAGCTCGGCTTCAAATTCGATCTTCTGTCCGATCCGAACCTCCGGAGCCAGCTGCGAATAGAGTTCGTTCTCATGACCTTCGACCGAAGCATCCGGAATCATCAGCCCCATCAACTGGTTATTCATCCGATCGACAAAATTAGGCGAGGCGAAAACCGGCTGCGGATGCTGTGTCCGGTAGTTGAACCAACGGGCTGCCACCGCATTGGGATCCCAAGCCAGTCCGATCGCATCGCCGTCGTGGCTGATGGCCATCACCGGAACCGAAACCTTGTTGGGGTGGGGGGCCACACGGAGGGCCCACGGATCCTTGAAGAAGTCCGAACCGCTGGTCCACTCATCACCGATCGCCCAATCCACACCGGGCAGGATCGCATCGTCCTTCTCGGTGCCGAACGACGATTCGCCCACCTTCAGCCACGGACCGCGCAGATAACGGAGGTAATAGTTTCCCGTAGCCGTCAGATCGTATTTCAACTTTACGACCGGCGAATCGGGGGTTATGGTTACCGTAACGGTTCCCGTAATGGCCGGCTCGGTATAGGGGTAGTGCATCCAGTTGTCAAACGACGTGCCCTTCAACATATCGCGAACGACTACCGATTTCACATGGAAAATCAGACTCTCGGCTTCGGCCGACTTTTCGCGGATGACCGAATCGGCCTCGAAACGCATCGGAATATCCTGATCGCGGATCATCAGTTCGCCCAGATGATCCATCACGGCCATCAGTTTCCCCTCCGGTGTGTGAATCTCGCCCCAGCCCCAACCTTTAATCCGTTTGAAAAAATTCATCGTGATATAGGGGTTCTCGAGCGTTACCGACTCATTCACATAGCTACTCTGTTTAAATTGGGGCGTCAATGCCTTATCGTCTCCGCCGTTCGCGCCGAACGCAACGCCCGACACACATACGCCCAACAACAGGGCAAAAAACATTTTTTTCATCTTAATACTTCAGGTTTAGCAGTTTCTATTTTCATTCAACTTTTTATCGATGGACTACTCCTCCTCAAACCGATAGTTCGCCCGACGCGACGGAGCCTGATCTCCATTGAGGAAAAACTCCTCGATGTCGCCCAGTTTCTGGATTCCGTCCGCCCAGTGGAAATCGAAAGCCAATTTTCCGGAACCGAAATAGGAGCGAGGGACGCGCACCATCATCTCATTACCCTCATACCGGAACGCAACTCCTTTGGAGCCGCTCCACGACTCTCCATCGTAGGTTTTAACGGTCGAGGTCCGGTCGTTCTTAAACTCGGCATTGACCAACAGGTCGTAACCTTCCCAACCCGTCTCATGACTCTTGTCCGCATCGATAAACAACAGCATCCAATAGGGATCGGTATGAGGTGTCAGTGCTTCAGCCGTCTTCACATAGAAGTAGACATAATCATCATCGCGGGCCACCTTCGACTCGACAATGTCGTTCCGTCCGGTCTCGTTGATATAGGGCCCAGCCGCGAAGTTACCCGGACTGTTCCGATGGGTCACATCGCCGACATGATCGTAGTAGCTCTTCTTCACCCAACGCCACTGATCGAAATCGCCTTCCATGTCGATCGTAACGGGTGCACCCACCGGCTCGGGACGCTCCACACCTTTGTATTTGCGGACATTCGCCACCAGTTGATAGTAATAGTTGTCGGAGTGTCCCCCTTTCATCGGCTCGATGTCGCGACTATACTCCTGATTGTACTGATCGATAAAATAGCCTTCACCCATGCGTACTTCGCGTCCGCCCTTTCCGCACTTGGCTCCGGGAAAAAAGTCCCACTTTTTCATCTCCTCTTCGTAATCCTGATTCGTACGGGTCATCTGACCGGCCGTCCACTCGTTCCATCCGGTCACAAAGACAAACTCCGGATCGACCTCCAAGGCTCTTTGCCACTGTTGATCGAAATAGAGCCCCCGATCGGTCACGGGCGTCACATCGTACTCGTTTCTTTCGGGTTCGACACCATCCTTAAAACTGCGGCCGATATTCGAAAGCGGATGTTGGGCTACGGCTACCGGAACATATTCGGGACGATCGGGAGACTCGTGCCAGCCCACCGACTGCGGATAGTGGTCGACCCACGGCCACTCATCATAACCGTTGTCGTACCACTTCAGCGTCGTCCAGGCCCAGCTCTGACGGATCGTAAAGAAGTCTGTTATCTCCTTCGGGAAGCGCACATCGTCCATCAGCTGCCGGTCACCGATGATGTGCTGCCCGAACATCAACAACGGTTTTCCTTTCCACCGGAACCATAAATCCGCATACAACCCCTTGCTGTAAATCTCATCCCAAAGCTGCATGACCGAATTCTGACTTGCCAGACATGCAATCTGCGGCGTCTTTTCCCCTTCGGCCCGCATCCGACGAAATACGTCTGCGATAAAGACAAACACATCCTTATAAATCACATCGTTCGTATTATCCAAAATGATGACATCCACTCCCGCATCGGCCAACTGACGGGCATGCCGGCGGATTATCCATTCGTCCTTCATGATATAGTATCCCGCTTCGGGTTCACCCCAATAGTGCGTTCCGCCGCCCCAACGGGGATTGACCGGGTCGGCTGCCAAAATTTCAGTTACGTTGTAGGGACCGTCTTTCGTTCCGTTATTGTTATGCGTCACGAAATAGAACATTCCGACAAACCGGTCCCCTTTTCTCGGACCACATTCGGCATATCCGGGAAGGGCACGCCCCAAAGCATCGGTCGCAACCCAAGTATCCGACTGCAAATCCCTATACAACGAATCGTTCTGTACTCCCGACTGGGCCGACAGCATTGTCGTCCCTAAAATACAACATCCGGTAATAAAATTTCTTCTTATCGACATCATATTATTCTTCGTTTTGATTAGAAAAAACCCCGTCTGAAATCCAAACGGGGCTATTGCAATTATGTGGGAGATTTCCGTACCCCGAACCACTATTTTTTATCAGGGATCTCGATCGGACCTTTATAAAGAATCTGATCCCAATCATCGATTCCGATAATCTCTTTGGCAAATTCGAAAACTTCATCCTCCCGATCGGTATCGAACGCCTGGAAAACAAACCATGCAGGTTTACGTCCCGACGGATCCTCCTCGTCATCCGGGAAACGACGGACTCCGATGCGCAAGCCTCCCTCACCGCGTTGGTCAAACCAGCCGTGCATCTGGTAAGCATCGATTCCGTCGCATGCCTTGAGTTTTTTCATCGCATAGGCCATTCCGGCAGCCTGTTCGAGCAGAGCCTGTTCAGAGTAATCTTTCGAATTGGGATTTTGCTCCGACAGATAGAGCGTACGTTTTTCTTTCCCTTGATACAACGCTCTGGGGTGTTTGATCCAAGCATCGAGCACCTCCAGATTCTTGAACGTAATCAACGGCGTATTGTAATCGAACGTTGCCTCCGTATCGAGCCATGCCTTCGGTTCGAAAAGCGACTGAGGATAGGGGTGATGTGCCACGCCCCATTTGAAATCGCCTTCAGCCTCGGTATAATCGAGCAACAGCTCCAGCAACTGGGCGGATGGATAGCAATATTCATTGTGGCGCGACTGCCAGTAATGGGTCAGCGTAATCAACACTTCGGCGTTCGGATTGTATTTCCGAGCGGTGTAATAGAGCAGACGCATCGATTTGACATAAATATCCATGAACCGAAGAGCCGTCTTGATTCCGGCATTGGTCCACACCCAACCGGCATCCACCTCGTTGTGGGCGATCCAATGATGAACCCTTCCGTATTTCTTGTCCGGACGGCTGTACCTCGACGCCAGAAAATCGATCGCCGCAGCATACAGATTCAACGACTCGAGCGTCGTCATGTTGGGCATCGTGTAGATACCTGCCGGATCGAAATCGGGATGCTCGAAAAGACGTCCCGCCTCTTTATCGGCAAATGCACGTTCCGGAGCCACCAAAATAATCGCCGAAACGATCATGTTGCGTTGGGCTACGAATTGCAATGTCTTGTCGAAACCTTCGATCGTCTTGGCATCGGCATAATAGGTCTTACCGTTATATTCGAACGGAATCGAATTCTCCGAAGGGGTCAGCCGCATGAATCCCAGCCACATATTGATCGTAATGCTGGTTGCCTGAAGGCTGTCCGCATCATACGAGTAGGGGCTGTTGTGGAAACCGCCGATTCCCTTCTTGGTGGTCACGACCTCATGAGGCAGATCATACATAGCCTTAACCTCATCGGCATAGTGGCCGTGCGAACAGATCAGGAACCCTTTCTGCGATTTCTGAGCCAATACCCAACGGGAGTACAGCCGATCATACTTTTGTCCGTCGATTTCGGCATAACGGTCAAACGTCATTTTAAACTTGGTCGGTTTTTCGACCTTCTGCTCTGTAATGAAATCCAGATCCGTAAGCTCCCCGAACATGGGCACTTCACACAAATAGACATCTCCGGCCATCCCTTTGATGTTACCGGATACCTCTATTGCATCGTCCGTCACCTTGACATCCGCCACCTCACACGGATAATCCTTTTTCAGATAGATATCGACGTCACGATTCAGTCGGGCTTCGCGCTTTTCGGTCTCGATCTTTTTCTGAGCCTGTTCCAACTCCTTATCCGTGTAGGCACGCAAACGAGGATTCTTGATGCGTATCGTGGTCGGTTTGGCGGCGTTGGGAGCAATCAGCAAGCTCAAAAAGTCATTCGCCCCCGTCATTTTATCCAACTTTTCCGACACATCGACCGAAAAGGTACTCCAACCTTCGGCAATCGGCATACGGATCATATTCTCCTCGATACGCGAGTGGTCGTTATTGACCATCACGACCATAAATTCCATGCCGGATGCACAGAAATAGTCAAAACTCAGTACAGCAATGTCATCGGACAGCTCGCCGCTTTTCAACGGAGCGAACTCGATGATCGCATTTCCGGGAGCGGTTGTCGCCTCATAAACCCCTTGTTCCACCTCTTTTAAGGTGAAACCTTTACCCTCTTTGGGTACGACAGAAAGTTGCACGGAATTTTGAGCCTGGACACTCGTCGCCAACAACAAAAGTCCGGCGAGCCAAAGACTCATCAGATTTTTTTTCTTCATTTCGGTTAAATTAGGTTAATTAATTCGTACTGTCGACGTCAGTACATTTATTTTAGATTACAATGATACGATTTTTCAACCAAAAATCCTAATTGTCAATAAAATTATTTTTCACAAAAAATATTTCCTTAAATTCGTTTGAAATACAAAAAAATAAGCTTATTTTTATGAAATAAACAACACGACGCCCAAATAACAGCAACATAATATATATATGAATAGAAATACTACATTTCTTTACATATTTTTAATTTTTATTTTTTTGACCAATATTTCCTTTTCGCGACCAACCGAATCCCCGCGCAATTCAGAAAAGCCCATTGTATCAGCAAATGATTTGGATATATTCGTAAAAGAGAACCCTTATTCCAGAGACTCCCTTTTACGGGCCCACTTTACCTCCATTGCCGGTCAATATCAGGAACGGCTATGGTTCCATACCGACAAACCCTATTACGGAGTAGGCGACACCGTCTGGTTCAGAGGTTACCTGATCGATGCTTCGATGCTGATACCAAACGCCATGTCCAATTATGTATATGTGGATTTGTTCGACCGTCGGAGAAGATTGGTTAAATCGAAAAAAATCAAACGGGACAGTATCGGATTTGCCAACAATATCATATTGCCGGACACACTCTCAGCAGGAGAATATACCCTGAGGGCCTATACCGGATGGATGCTGAATTTCGATCCGAAAAATTTCTTTCAACTCAATTTCACGGTCGGCAATCTCTATTCGGGAGTCAACAGCAACATTACATATACGGACAAACACATGATTATCGAGCTGTCGGACAAGACCTCCAAACCATACAGCAACAAAAAGACCACATATAAAATCTTCTCTAAAGGCGGAACCCTATTGTCTAAAGGGAAAATGAAAACCACCGCAACGACGGGGGCCCTGTTCATACCGCTTCCCAACAAATCGTCACGCGATGGAAGTTATGTAGAAACCAATGTCGATATGGGATACCGGATCTATAACCGCACATTCTTCATAGATCCGCCCGAATACGATTTCGACATCCAGTTCTTGCCGGAGGGAGGCGATCTCGTTCCGGGCTCTCCACAACGGATCGCATTCAAGGCCGTACGTTCAGACGGCTATCCGGTTTTAGTGAAGGGGGAAATCGTAAATGCTGCGGGCCAAACCGTCACATCGTTCCAAAGCGAGCACGACGGTATGGGGACATTCATGCTCACTCCCCAAGCCGGAGAATCGTATCAAGCCCATACAACATGCAATCTCGAGCACAATGGGAATCCCGAGTTAACGAAAGACTCTGTGTATGCAGACAGTCTGTTCGATGCCTCGATGTTCGATATAAAAGTCAAAACATCTTATTTGCCGACTGTAAATGACCAGGCATGTGCATTGACCGTCTCTCGGCAGGGTGATCTCATTCATTATCGGTTTTTGGGCAGAATTCCCGAGATGAGTACACTCATAGGCCATACACGGAATCTTTATCTTTTCTCTCGATCGATGCCATCCGATGGGTCTTCAGAGGGTTCGATCCATACCGACTCTCTACCCGAAGGAATTCTCCATCTGATGTTGGTCGATTCGTTGGGGCTACCGCTAACGGAGCGGTTGGTGTATGTTCCTCACCCGGAGTCACGTCCCCAATGGAGCGTTCGCCCCGATAAAGCCACCTACGGGAAAAGAGAAAAAGTAAAAATAGATCTTGAATTGGACAAACCCGAATTTTTCTCCAATTATTATTCGGTAAGCATCACCGATCGCAGTACCATTTACTACGATTCATTGAGCGAAAATATAAACTCATATCTGTTGGTTACCTCCGATTTAAAAGGCTATATTCACAATCCGGGATACTATTTTCTCGATGACAGTCTGCCAAGAAAAGATGCACTCGACCTTGTAATGATGACACACGGATGGAGACGATTCGCCACAAATAGGGCTCCAGTTTATGAAGAAAAGAGAAATAACCGGAAAGACAATGAAAAATTCGACGCACGTCTTTCATATACAGCATATACTGCATTGAAAGACTCGAACTCCCTGTTCAGCTACTTTCTGCCCTCTGCATTTTCGCCACAACATCGTGTCGAACAGAATCAATTCTTCACGGGAAAAGTAACAACCTTAATGTGGAATAAAGTGGCTAAAAATGTAAACGTCACGGCCATGACTCTCGACAAGGACAGTCTGATTTTCAAGACGGTTACGGATAGTGTGGGACGATTCACGATCGATGGTTTCGATATCGCCGATACGACGCTTTTCCAATTTACATCACGAGGAGGAAAAAACGACAAAACCCCATATTATGTCGAAGTGGACAAAATATATCCCCGACCTCTACATACGCCATTCTATCCCTATTCGAAAGGTGACATAAAATTGCCCTACGAGAAAAAACTCCAAGCCTATCTCAACTCCACAAACACAGATACCATCACAGGTTTTACACTCGACGAAGTGACCGTTACAGGACGAGATCCGTTCCTACCATTAAGATCGACCTACGGAAGAGTATACGACACAACATATATATCCAAACATAAATCATGGACCGTCTACCAATATCTGGCACGATTGGCCAATGTCGGACGATACGTCAGGGAACAATTGTTCACCATTATTCTTCCTGGGGGGCGGGTAGAATTTCTTGCACAGGTTCGAGTCAACGATTCGATAATCGGCAGCCGTCAAATCAATTATTTGAAAGGCATCGACATGGAAGATGTGAAGTACGTGGGAGTCATTGTTCCCGAGGGAGTCGCCGGTGTACCACCCAGCCCCGGCAATGTAACGCATCCTTATTTACAAAGTAAAATATATCCTTTCCGCATAGAAGTGATATTGAAAAAAGGAGCTATGATCACCCAGCCGGATTACACATTGTATGAATCTTTCGGATACGCAAAACATGTAGAGTTCTACCATCAGAGATACGATCGTCCGTGGCGACTGAACAGCAAACATTTTGATCGTCGCTCGACACTATACTGGAACCCCTATCTGCCGGTATCAGAAGAGGGCAAGGCAACCATCGAATTTTATGCGGACGACAGCAACAATCCGCAATACGAGATCACGATTGAAGGAATTTCGCCAGCGGGAGTACCTGTCTTCTATCGATCGGAAGTATCGAAAGAAGAGTTGAATAAGTGACACCCAGATATTTAACACAACATAAACCATCTATCATATCGATCCACATTAAAAACAATCATGTCATGAAAACTTTCTCTGCTTTTTTTATCATCATCGTTTCGACAATGTGGCTTTGCATTTCTTGTTCCAAAGATGGTGAAGACCCTGTCGACCGAAACTCGCTTACTCCGATTCTCAAAGTTATTCCGCTAAACGATCAACTCGTAGCCGAAATCGACAACAACGAAACCGAAGGTGAACGTACTATCTGGCTGTATAACTATGGAGTTCCTGATCTCGACTATTCGAATATCCAGCTTTACCTGACGCTCGACGAAGGGGCTACTATGTATACACCTTACGACAAAAATCCAGTCACATTGGACTACACTCTAAAACCAGAATATCCCAATCTAGTTATTACGGCATATATGAACGGAGAGTATATCTATTATCGTGTAGTGATACAATCTGTTCAAGCCATAACGAAAATAGAAGCTACAGCTAGTGGAGTTACCCAAACATACATCCCTTCAGATGCCCCTTTATCGAGTAGCAACCGCTATTTCGGTTTTAAATTTACCGAAAAACAGGTGGATTTATCCAAAACCCACCTAAAGTTCGAACTCGCACCGCTTGCCTCCATGACATCGACCGATACGATCGTAGACCTTACCTATCCGATCGAACTGCCGATCAAGACTCCTTTAGGTAAAGAATTCATCTCCATCAACGCATCGACTCTATACCATAAACCCAATTATTTACCGAGCCATTGGACCCATTGCGATGAATTAGGCACAACGGTTCCTTTATTCCATGCCTCCGAGTTAAGCAGCACAAAATGCAATGCGTATTTGGCCGTCGCATGGAACGACATCGTCATATATCGGCCGACTCCTTCGACACCTTATTGGACCGGCTCCCAATTATTCTCCGAATTTTACCAAAATAATTTATGGTATTCCTATAAGATAACACATCTTTTGAAAATATCTTCTTCGTTTTGTTTTGTAGCCAATGAAATAGAACGTAAGTATGTAATAGTAAGTTCCGACAATGCATTTGAAGGTCAACCTGCGTTCTACCAAGATCGGAACGGTAAAAGCAGCACGGGAATTATCCAAAAAAACGGTGATAGTTTTACCGTCGATGGAGTATTGCTAAGCAAAGCCATTCAAGGTAAATACATTCTGCGGCAAAACAGTATCTGGCAACAAGTTCCGGATGATGGCAAACCCCATGGATGGAACGTGATTGCAGCAAATGCAGAAAACGATATTTTCCTATTTTCATGTGAAAGTTCGGATGAATATCCCGGTCTGACTTTGGCCCAACTACGCGATGTATTATCCGAGTTAAGATGTATCCATGCACTGATTACCGAAGACGGTGAAATGCTCGGTATGTATACCGACACTGGAAACTTAATCCGAACAGCTACTGCAGACACGGATTCAGATCCACCCTTTTACGTAGGTATTGCCGTCGGTGATGATTCCTATTAACGAATCATAAATAATAGTTGTATCTTTGCATCCGGAAAATGCCAATAGCCGTTTTGTGGTATTTTCCGGATGTTTGCCGTTATTTCAAGGTATTCGCGGAAATGATTTTCGCGTATATTTTTGCAGACGACACAAATCGAAAAAACACCCATGGATAAAGAGAAAGGGGAGATTACATACAAACGCCTGTCCGAACTGAAAACGTCGGATGAGGGAGTCATCACTAAAGTATTCGGACACGGATCGTTCCGCAACCGAATTACGGAGATGGGATTCATTCGGGGCAAGGTGGTCAAAGTCATCAAAAATGCTCCGCTGTCCGACCCCATCGAATACGAAATCATCGGATACCGAATCGCCCTACGAAAAAGCGAAGCCGAACTGATCGAAGTATCCGTTCCGGCCTATATCGAAACCCATCCATTGACCGATGACGCGACGTTCCGGGACGAATCGGTCAATCGTTTCGTCCACGAAAGCGGACGGATCATCAACGTCGCCTTGGTCGGAAATCCCAACTGCGGCAAAACCTCCCTGTTCAATGTCGCTTCCGGGTCACACGAACGGGTGGGAAACTATAGCGGCGTAACGGTCGATGCCAAACAGGCAACCTTTAGTCAGGACGGATATACATTCAACATCTGCGATCTGCCAGGAACCTATTCGATAACGGAATACACCCCCGAAGAGCTGTACGTCCGCAGCCACATTCTCAACGACATGCCCGATGTGGTCGTCAATGTATTGGACGCCTCGAACCTCGAGCGAAACCTTTTTCTGACCACCCAGCTGATTGACATGGACCTGAAAGTCGTCATCGCGCTCAACATGTTCGACGAGACAAAAAAACAGGGCATCGCATTGGATTATGAAACATTGGGCCGCATGATCGGAATTCCGATCGTTCCCACCATAGCGTCAAAGAACGAAGGCATTGCCGAACTTTTCCGAACGGTCATCGCTGTTTTTGAAGACAACGAGCCCACCGTCCGACACATACACATCAACTACGGCCAGGACATTGAAAAGAGCATACGGTCGGTTCAGAAATACCTGTGGAAAAATTCGGACATCGCCGCCCGTTATTCTACACGTTATTTGGCAATCAAGCTGCTATGCAATGACCACAATATTGCTAAACTGGTAGAACATGCCGGCAATTATCCGGAAATCGAAAGCACGGCCTCTCGGGAACGGACAAAACTCGAAAGCCTGCACGGCGATCGGGTCGAAAACCTCATAACCGATGCCAAATACGGATTCATAACCGGAGCCCTCGAAGAGACCTGCCGTAGGCCGGTCGCACAAAAGACTCGGAAAGACGACCGGATCGACCGAATCATGACCCACAAAATTTGGGGAATGCCCATCTTTTTGCTGCTGATGTGGATCACATTCCAGGTCACGTTCACCGTCGGGGCTCTTCCTGCCGAATGGATCGAATCGGGGGTCGGATGGTTGGGCGAAACGATCGGCACCCACATGCAGGACGGTTCACTGAAAGAGCTGTTAGTCAATGGAATCATCAGTGGGGTAGGCGGCGTCATCGTCTTTTTGCCGAACATCCTGATCCTCTTCTTTTTCATTTCGTTGATGGAGGATACGGGATATATGGCCCGGGCGGCGTTTATCATGGACAAACTGATGCACAAAATCGGCCTGCACGGGAAATCGTTCATTCCGCTGCTGATGGGGTTCGGATGCAACGTTCCGGCCATTATGGCTACCCGGACCCTCGAAAGCCGCAAAGACCGGGTGCTCACGATGCTTATCGTACCGTTCATGTCGTGCAGCGCACGGCTACCCGTATACGTATTGTTGATCTCCGCTTTCTTCCCGAAAGGGCAGGGGCTGGTCCTTTTCTCCATCTACCTGATCGGTATTGCCGTTGCGGTTCTGTCTTCACTTTTATTCAAAAAGGTACTCTTCTCCAAAGAAGAAGCACCCTTCGTCATGGAACTTCCGCCATATCGAATCCCGACGGCCCGCAACGTGGTATTGCACATGTGGAGCAAAGGTTCGCAATACCTCCGGAAAATGGGTACGATCATTTTAGCGGCCTCGATCATCATCTGGGCATTGAGCTACTACCCCCGCAACATGCACAATTCGGAAAATTATAAGGCTCTGAAAAGCGAGATCTCCGCTTCGACGACTCTATCCCGGCAAGATAAAGATGAGAAGATCCACGAGCTGAACAACCGGATGCACGCCGAACAACAGGAGCAATCCTACATCGGACGTTTCGGGCACTTCATCGAACCGATCATTCGTCCGTTGGGATTCGACTGGCAAATCGGTGTCAGCCTGACCAGCGGGCTGGCTGCCAAAGAGATCGTCGTGAGCACGATGGCCGTATTGAGCAACAGCGGAGACGATGAAAACGCCCTGCCGGAAAATCTGAAACAGCAAGTCTACACCCAAGGAAAGCATGCCGGAGAACCGGTGTACACTCCACTTGTAGCCTATTCGTTGATGCTGTTCATTCTGTTATACGTACCGTGTTTTGCGACTATTGCAGCGATTCGTCGCGAGGCAGGATCGAAATGGGCGCTCTTCTCCGTAATTTATTCGACCGCATGTGCCTGGGTGGCATCATTTATGGTCTACCAAATAGGCAGCCTCTTGCTGTAAAATCGACTCATAGAACAATCGCCATGCAGGACATCATCACACTGGTTATCATTGTTCTCGCCATATTGGCACTGGCGGGCATCATCTACCGTAAAACGACCCGTAAAGGGTGTGACGGAGGATGCGGCTGCGGATGCTCCTCTTGCAGCACAAAAAAAGGCGACGGGAAAAATTCTTGATTTTTCCCGTCGCCATATCGCTTGAAAACCTCCCGTATTATTGTTCCGACAACAGCTGTTCCAAACCTCTCACGAGTTGATCGGGACATGAGGTTCCCTTTCCTTTGCAATCTATCCCTTTCAAACGGCTGATCACTTCATCCACCGGCATTCCTTTAATCAGCGCACATACACCCTGCGTATTACCATGACACCCACCGATAAATGAGGCCTCGGTAACTTTACCGTCTTCGACCGTCAACCGAATCAATTTTGAACACACTCCGCCTTGCGGTATGTAATCGATACTTTTTGTTCCCATATTCTTGTACTTAAAAACCGGTGTAAGATACCGATTTTTCGGGAATTTTTCTCGTACATCTATAAAATCAACGAACGCTGCGACAACACCTCCATAAAATGGTCCCGGTAGGAATCCGAGATAGGAATATACACCTTTCCGAACACGATCCGATTCCGCTCGATCGTCCGAATCTTATCTACGTTAACAATAAATGAGCGGTGTACCCGAACGAAACGAGAAGGTGGCAAATTCTCCTCAATGGATCGCATGCTCATCAATGTCATCACAGACTCACCCGTTTCGGTATGAATCTTTACATAATCCTTCAGGCTTTCGATGTATAGAATCTGATCCAGATGCAACTGAACCATTTTATAGTCGGTCTTAACAAAGATCGAACGCGCTGCATTTTCTCCTTCCGATGCAGACATGACCGTTTGCTGCTGTTCGAAATAACGCCGGGCTTTATTTGCCGCATGCAGGAACTCCGCATAGCTGATCGGCTTGAGCAGATAATCCAACGCATCGACCCGGAAACCCTCTAATGCATACTGCTCGAATGCCGTCGTGAAAACCACACGGGTCCGGTCGCCGATCATACGCGACAACTCAAGCCCGTTTAACTGGGGCATCTGTATGTCGAGAAAGACCAGATCGATCTTCTCCTGTTGTAAAATCGAGAGAGCCTCCACCGCACTCGAACTCGCTCCAACCAGATGCAGAAACGGAGTCTGTCCGACATACCCGGCCAACAGATCGCGGGCCAACGGCTCATCATCCACTACAAGCGATTCGATCACCATACGCGCTAAAGATTTATAACCAGCTGTGAAACATATCGATCTCCCATACGTTCGGTCCGCAGGATATGCCGGTTCGGATAGATCAGATTAAGCCGCTTCCGCAAATTCTCCAATCCGATACCCGATCCGCTGCGGTCGTTATCCGTTTTCGGGAAATAACTGTTCTCGATGGTGCATACCAGGGTATCCGACTCCGCAATCCGAAACGAAATGTTGACAAACGACTCTTCGGAGGGACTGACACCATGTTTGAATGCATTCTCGATCAATGTGATAAACAGCAGCGGAGCGACCATATACCCCATACCGTCCTCAGGAATATCGATCTTCATATGCACCCGGTCCGAAGCGAGTCGCAGACTCATCAGCTCGACATAATTTTTCATGAAAGCAAACTCCTTGTCAAGCGAAATGAAATTCTGGTTGTTTTCGTAGAGCACATAGCGCAACATGTGGCTCAGGCTGTGCACGGCATATTGAGCCTGCTGCGGGTTTACCTGGATCAAGGCATAAATGTTATTCAACGTATTGAACAGGAAATGCGGATTCAGTTGGTTCTTCAGGTTTTTCAATTCAGCCTGCGTCCGTTCCTTTTCGATCTCCCGTTTCTCGCTCTCGACATGATACCAGTTGGCCGTCATCTTAATCGCAACACTCAATGCAACCGTCAACGCCAACAATATGGCATTCCACAAGAAAATAAATACCAAAAAGAATTCTGTCCGGTTCTCATGTCGGTTTTTCGGTACTGGCTGAGTCTCTTCAATAAAGTTTCGGAAAAATCCATGCCACCCGTGCTGTATCAGTACAAATACCGCAATCAGCACCAGATTCATAACGATGAAACGGGTGATATGCTTACCGAACAACTGACGGTCGATCAACCAACAATAGTTGATATAGAAGACCGACATGAACGATACCGGATTGATGCAGAAATCCAGATAACGCACCCACGAAAAGGTCTCGTTTCTCATATAGGAGAAGAAGATCGGCGAGAGGAACATCAGCACCCACGCGATCGTATGGATCACCACCTGAAAAACAGAATTGACTCTATTTTGGGACATAGCCATAACTTTTCTCCGGTAAATTTAAACGTTTTTATTCGATTTACGTAACTACTCGTACCGAATTGCTTCGATCGGGTCGAGATTAGAGGCTTTCTTGGCCGGGTACCACCCGAAGAATATCCCGGTCACGGTACATACGGCGAACGAAAGGATCACCGAATAGGGTTGTACGAATACGGGCCAACCGGCAATATACTTGATGGCCGCGGCTGCTCCAACCCCCAAAAGCACCCCGATAATACCTCCCACGACACTGATAATCACCGCCTCGATCAGGAATTGCCACAGGATATGGCGGCCTTTGGCCCCGATCGACATCCGCAGACCGATCTCCCGGGTCCGTTCCGTCACCGAAACGTACATGATGTTCATAATACCGATACCTCCGACCAACAGCGAAATTCCCGCAATACAAGCCAAAAGAACGGTCATCAAATCCGAGGTCGAGCTCATCATCGAGCTCAGCTCCTCCTGTGAACGGATATTGAAATCGTCCTCCTCCCCGGGCCGGATGTTATGATTCTGTCTCAGGATGGCCGTCAGTTCATCAATCGCCTTGTCGGAGAGCTCCTCGGTTATGGCCGATGCAAAAATACCCTGAAGATAGGTGATGGCCAGGATACGTTTCTGCACGGTCGTATAGGGAGCCAGAATCAAATCGTCCTGATCCATTCCCATCGAGTTATATCCTTTCGAGGTCAACACCCCAATGATCTTGAACGGGATCTTCCCGAACCGAATGGTCTTGCCGAGCGGATCCTCCCCGTTGGGAAAGAGATTGTCGACGATGGTCTGTCCGACAACACAAACTTTTGCAGCCCGAATAACATCTTGATCGGTAAACATCTCTCCTTCACTGACCGTATATTTACGGATGTCCATATAGTCCTGATTGATTCCATAAATGGTGGTCGGGGTGTTGTTCGCACCGTAGATCGCCTGACCGCTGCTGTTGACCGAAGGGGAACAGGCACTGATGTAAGAGGTTTCGTTGACGATCGTCCTGTAATCTTCGATCTTGAGCGTCTGCATGCTGCTGGCACTCTGCCGCACGCCACCGAAACGTCCGGTCCCCGGATGGATCATGATCATGTTCGAACCCATCTCCGAGATCTGTGCCCGAATGCTGCGTTTCGACCCCTGACCGATCGCCAACATCGCGATCACCGATCCCACACCGATTATGATTCCGAGCATCGTCAAAAAGCCTCGAAACTTATTGTTGGAAAGCGCCTTGAGCGCAACCTTTATCAGATTTTTATAGTTCATAATCTCATCCTTAATTATAATCCGTTATCTACGGGAAGCGAATCGAGCACCTCTTTAGCCGACTTCACATTCGTGTTTGGGGTGTCTTCCGTAATCTTGCCGTCGCGCAAAACGATATTGCGGCTGCTGAACTGTGCGATTTCGGGATTGTGGGTCACGAATACGATCGTACGTCCGGCATGATACAACTTTTGAAACAGCGTGAGGATTTCGAACGAAGTCCGCGTATCGAGGTTACCGGTCGCCTCATCCGCCAAAATCATCACAGGATCATTGACCAATGCCCGAGCAATCGCCACACGCTGCTGCTGACCTCCGGACATCTGATTCGAGCGGTGGTGGATCCGGTCCGCCAGTCCCACCTCGATCAACGCCTGCTCGGCACGGCGATGACGCTCGCGGGCCGACACTTCGGAGTTGTAAAAAAGCGGCAATTCCACATTTTCGAGTGCCGTGGTCTTGGGTAACAGATTGTAGGACTGGAACACGAATCCGATCTTCCGATTCCGCAATGTGGCCCGCTCGTTCCGGCTCATCTTCTGTACCGAGAAACCATCCAGATAGTACTCTCCCGAAGTTGGGGTATCGAGACACCCGAGCAGATTCAACAGAGTAGACTTTCCCGATCCGCTGGTACCCATAATCGTCACAAACTCCCCTTCCCGTATATTGAAAGAGACCCCCCGCAGCGCATGTACCGTCTCATCGCCCACAACGAAATCCCGCCTAAGGTTTTCGACCCTTATTATATAATTCTCCATGATATGATTTTCCTTTACGATTCCGTCTATTTCTTCTTGTTCTTGTCTCGATCCGGAGGACCCGGCATAAACGGATTGGACTCTGTTTGCGAATCGGAAACCGAAGGTACACCCAGCTCAACAGCTGTAATGATTTGATCACCCTCCTGTATATCTCCGCTCACCTCTGCAAAAATACCGTCGTTACTACCCACTGTCACCTGTTTGGGCTGGGGACCCGATACCGTCGGAACCCAAAGCGTCTTTACCTTCGCATCAATAGAGTCGGACGTCGGGGTGTCGACTCCTTCCGGTGTGAAACGCAAGGCCCGCAAAGGAACGACCAATACACTGTCTTTCTGCATCGTATAAATAGTCAGATTGGCAGTCAGACCGGGTTTCAGTTTCAAATCCGGATTGGGAGCGTCTACAACCACCTCATAAGTTACCACGTTCGATTCTGTAGTCGGCTGCAAACGCACCTGCGTCACCGTACCGCTAAATTGATCTTCAGGGAAAGCGTCGACGGTAAACATAGCATTTTGACCCTCTTTGACCACTCCGATATCGGCTTCGTCCACATCAGCGATTACACGCATCTGACGCAAATCATTTGCAATAGTAAACAGGGTAGGGGTATTGAAGCTCGAAGCCACAGTCTGTCCCTCCTCAACCTCACGGTCGATCACCACTCCGTCGATCGGCGAAGTAATCGTCGCATAAGCCAGATTCTGCCGCACACGGGTCATATCCGACTGGGATTTTTCGTAATTGCTTTTTGCCTTATTGTATTGATACTCGGCCGTCTCGTAATCCGTATCGCTGACCATATTTTTCTCGTGCAGGCCCTTTATCCGGTTAAAATTTTTCTCCTGATACTCATACTCCGTTTTATTGGCCTCCAAAGTGGCTGTACTCGACTCGAGTTCGGCTTCCAAAGTCGTCCGGTCGAGCTCTGCAATGATCTCTCCCTCTTTGACGATCGAATTATAATCCACATAAATGTGTTCGATGATACCGGACACCTGAGTACCCACCTCCACTTGGATAATCGGTTCAATCGTTCCCGTGGCGGTCACCGTATTGACAATCGACCCGCGACGCACTTCCGTCGTTTTATAACTCATCTTTTGAGGGGCCTTCGATCGGGTGGCGAACAGGTAGATGCCGACAGCAATTACGACCAGCACCAGCACCGGAATCAGAATTTTCTTCACTGTTTTCATATCGCGTTTTTTTTAATTGTTTTTACTGAATTATAAAGTGATCGGTTCGTTTTGATAGAAGTTCAACAACTTGATCGAAAGAACCGCCTGGTATTTCGCCTGAATCTGTTCCTGTTGGGAGGCAAGGTATTCGTTCTTCTGGGTCAACAGATCGACCGTGTTTTTCATACCGGCATTGAACTGCTCCAACACCAGATTGTAGCTGATTTCGGCCGATTTGACCTGATCGTTGGCTGCGACATAACGGCTCTGGGCCGAAACAGCATCCTGATACAACGACTCAATCGTCCGGAGCAGCTCCTTCTCCATATTGGTATAGTCCAATTCGGCCTGCCGGGTCTGGAGCCGGGCTTTAGCTATCGAGGTTTTCGCCTGACGACGATTGAAAATCGGCACGCTCAACGTTACTCCAATGTTTTCATTCAGCTGATTGTTCAACTGGTTATAAAACGAATAATTCGTTCCGGAGATATTCCCCGTACCTACGGCTGCACTTGCCGTGATCGACGGGAGGGCCTCGCTGGCCGCTATCTTCTCGCCCAACTGTGACGACTCGATACTCAACCGGCTGTTCTCCACCTCAGGCATCACCTCAAGGGCCCGGGCATACACATCGGCCAAAGCCGGAATCTCCACCAACACATCGGTGCTGTCCAGATCCGGAAACTCCACCTCGAAATGCTCGTTCAGCCCCAATTCGAGTAGCTGTTTCAACGTCAGGATGTCTTGTGACAAAGTCGTTTCGCTTACGGTCAGTTGATATTTGTCGCTGCTGTACTGCGACTCCATCTGTGCATAATCACTCGGAGCAATCGATCCGGCTTCCAACAACGCTTTCGAACGCTCCAACTGGGCTGCCGAAGACTCCACGTTTTGGCGGTTGATCTTTACATTCTCATTGGCGTACAGAATATTCAGGTAGGCCTGAGTTACGGCGATTTCGATATCGTTCATCGCCATGTCCACCTGATACCGCGCACTCTCACCGGCCACCTCCTGCTGCTTGAGCGAATTGGACAGCTTACCGCCGTTGTAAAGGGTTATTCCCGCATTCAACGCATAGTTTCCGGAATAGGTTCCGTTGGCCTCATAACTGCCGTCTTCTTTCTGCTGTTTCTGATTGACGAGATTCTGCGACGTCGAAAAGTTCAACGACGGCAAACGTTGAGCCTTGGCCTGAGCCAAATCCTCCGCTGCACTCTCTTGTGCGATCTGCGTCGTCTGGACCTGAATGTTGTTGCTTCTCGCGTAGTCGATGCATTGACGCAACGACCAGCTTCCCTGCGTCGTCTGTCCGTTCAGTGCTACACAAAAGAACGACATCAGCCCGAGCGCTGCAATCCGTTTCATTTTCCCCGATTGATTTGTCATATCCGTTCGTATTATGATACATTTCGTATGCAAACGTACTATTTCATTTTACGAACGTCAATTAAAATATACCTACTCCCGAGTTTTGCCGACGAATCGCCGTTTTTTACCGATTTCTTCTGCCGGACTTCTGTTCAAAAACGCCTTCACAAAGCTCATCGGCCATCCTGGGTTTGAGGCAAGCGCCTGCAATACGGAGTTCAGTCCTCTTTCCGTTAAACTTGAGGAACCGGAAATATCCCTCCTGGAGCCGTCACGATCCATCGGTCAAGCAATTCCTCCGTCAACATCCTATTTTTTTTCATCCACACCGTTTTTCACTGCCGCTCAACCGTTCAGGCGCAGTTTTTGATAAACCGAACCGATAGATAAAATCAAAAACTCTGTACTATGAAATTCGAAACAGCCACATTGTTCAGAACCATCCCTTTCATAACGGTTCTCTTTTGTCTCGGTTACGGTATCTATCTGCTTACCGGAAACGACGAAATCACTAAAACCCTCTCCGGGACAGCACTTATATTTACAAGCGTATTTTGTTTTCTGTGGAGTATATTCCCTGCCTCTATCGGCACATACAAAAAACGGCAAAACTCAGCGGCAAAAAAATCCGTACCCTTATATGGATACATCGCGAGTCTGGCGCTTATCGTCATCGGCATCATGCTGCTAAATCACCCCGAACACTTCATCGCGGGGCATATCGCATGCGGATTGGGTCTGGCAGCATGGAGTACCGCAACGATCACTGCCACGGTCGCCCGTTCCCAAAAGAGAAATAACTCTACCGATAATCCAACCGAAGATTCCGTTTCACAACAAAAACTGTGGCTCGAGATATCCGCAGCCTTCCCCGTCCTGGCAACCTGGACATGGGCAGTCCTGCTACTTTCCGGCAACGCCGATGAATCCTATTATATCGCCGGTCACATTATGGGAGCTATCGCCTGTTTATGTACGGCTCTGTTCGTGTCATTCGTTGCCATACTCCGACAAAAACAGAACGGATACCTTCGTATCATCGCCTTTGCAGCAATCATCTGGGGTGTAATCCAATTCGCCCTTCAATACGGGCAATCGACCGATTTCGTCGGTTTTATCCTGATCGGGAGCGGCATCGTCTGCTGGAGCCTCTCTTTCCCGATCGCAGCATCTATCCTCCCTGCCCGTGCCGAAGAACAGAAAAATGAATCGATCGCCCTTTTCCCTTTCGTACTCTTTATCATTTGCTTATTAATAAGCCTTTTCCTCTTCGAAGAGGCAGGTCTCAACGCCAAATTTTTGTTCCCCGCCCGGATGTTTTTGGGTTTCGGCGCCTTCTGCCTCACCTCGTTCGCCGCAACCGGCCTTATCCAAATCAGAACAAGACAATAGTATTTTCGCAATACCACATACGAAATGAGGGAGCCCCTAAAAGGCTCCCTCAATATTTCAATCATTTGTTGATTTCTTCTTAGAATCGATAACCTACGGTCAAAGCAAACGCATTATTATGAATCTTCGAATTGTCGTGAACTACATTAACTACACCGATATTATAGCGGGCATCGAGAATCAATTTTCCGAAGAACTCATAGCTTACACCCACCGGGAAAGCGAAATCGCCCGATTTATAAGACTTACCGATCGAATTGGTCGACTCTTCACCATTTTCTTTCTCTTTTGCTTTAGCAGAAAGGAACACACCGGGTTGAATACCGATATTGAAAGCCAACTGATCGAGCACATAGAATTTGGCCATAATCGGAATATTCAAATAGTTCGATTTATTGATAAACTTCGCATCATGGTCCGTTATTTTACCTCCCTCACGAGAAAACAATATTTCGGCCGATGCTCCGAACCAATCATTAAAACGATAATCAGCGAACACACCGGCAGTCAATCCCGTTTTGGCATTTAAATCTGTATTACTCATACCCGAAACGTTCAATCCGGCTTTGACACCCCAGCCGAAACCTTGGGCAAAAGAGGCTGTCCCGATAGCCAACATGGCCACTGTTACAACAATAAATTTTTTCATGATTAATTTTTTTGTTAGTGAATCTGTTGAGTTTTATTCTAAATCGTCTTTCAAAGATAACATCTTTTCTGGCTCGTTAGTCTCCTCCGAAGCAGGTTTTACAGAGCTATAAGCTGACGGAATCATCGATACCTCGCATAACGAATTGTACGACAGCCCACCCATTCCGGTAACGCACCTGTTTTTTTTTCAAACCGAATTTTTCGGCACACCCGACAATCGCCGACACATCCGCTTCCAAAATACCGCTCACCAATAAAATTCCTCCCGACGAAAGAGTCGACGCATAGGCTCCCATATCCGATAACAAAATATTCCGGTTGATATTCGCCAGAACAAAGTCGTAGTGCCGACCCGCCAGAAGAGATGCATCTCCCAGCTCCACGTTAACCGAATCCTGCATCCGGTTACCCTGTATATTTTCTGTACCGTTGCGGTATGCCCACTCATCAATGTCGATGGCATCAACATGCGCGGCACCACACAATACGGCAAGGATAGAGAGGACGGCTGTTCCGCTTCCCATATCGAGTCCGGAGAGTCCGGAAAGATTCAGATGCATGATTTCGTCCGCCATCAGATAGGTCGTCGCATGGTGCCCCGTACCGAACGCCATCTTGGGCATTATCACTATATCGTAAAGGCTTTCGGAATTTTTCGGATGGAACGGAGCCCGGATCCGACAACGCCCCGCCACATCGATCGGCTGAAAATTCGACTCCCAAACCGCATTCCAATCCTGATCGGGCAACTCCTCGACCCGATAGTTCCGTTTCGTGTCGCACAAAAAACGTTCAATCTCGTCGTGACGCTCCAACTCCTTGTCTTCCAAAATATAAGCTTTCAGCTCCCGATCCTCTTCGGCAAAACTGTCAAAAGAGAGGTCTCCCAAATCGGCGATCAGAATCTCCCGGTCCTGATCGTCAGCCACTTCAATGATATATTCCTTATATTTCATATTCGGTATTCGATTCTCCAAACAAATGTAGTAAATTTGAGTCTAAAAACAGCCGGAACATGGGAACTTGGGAAAAAGAGCTGCAAGATTATACCTACTATATACGATTGGAGAAAAAGCTGTCGGACAACACGGTAGAGGCCTATATCCGCGACCTGAAACAGATGGCCGAATACCTCGGGAGCGAGTTTTCGATCCTGCCTCAGCAAGCCGAAGAGCGTCATATCGAGGCTTTTCTTGCCCATCTGTACGACAAAGGAGTCAAAAAAACGACCCAGGCCCGAATCCTTAGCGGCATCAAAAGTTTTTTCTACTATCTGCTGATCAACGACCGTATAGAAAACCTTCCGACCGAGTTCATCGATCCCCCTAAGACAGGACGGAAACTCCCGGACGTGCTTACCGTTGCCGAAATCGAGTCGATCATCAACACGTTCGATTCGGACGAACGGTTCGGCATACGGAACAAAGCGATTGTCGAAACGCTGTATAGCTGCGGACTACGCGTCTCGGAGCTGACCACCCTGCGGATCAGCGATCTTTTTTTCAACGACGGGTTTATCCGGGTGATCGGCAAAGGCGACAAGCAGCGGCTCGTTCCAATCAGCGAAACAGCAAAACGCCGCATCGAAGCCTATCTGCTCCTGCGCCACACCATGCAAACGGATGCCCGTGATGCAGATATCGTTTTCCTGAACAATAAGGGTAGGGGACTGACCCGAGTCATGATTTTCCACATCATAAAAAAAGCGGCTCTGGCTGCAGGTATCACCAAAACGATCAGCCCGCATACCTTCCGTCACTCGTTTGCCACACATCTTCTCGAAGGCGGAGCCAGCATCCGTCAGGTCCAGGAGATGCTCGGACACGAATCGATCCTCACCACAGAAATCTACACACATCTCGACAGCGAAAGGCTACGCGAAAATGTCGATCTACACCACCCGCTATCCGATTTGTGACAAATACCATTCTCTTTTACGGTCACCCGTCCACTTACGACAAAACGGTTCAAATCCCACCATATCGCCTATACCCCAAATACGATCAATACATCTCACCCGAACAATCGATGAAAGACGGGAAGGGCATAAAAAGGATCCGTAAACGGCCGACACACCAGTACCGCAACGAAATTCATAGGAGTTATACATTCCACCGTATTTACTATGTATATGATTGAGGGGAGTACCGCAAAGCACTCCCCCGATCATACAAACTAAACTATTTTATTTTATATCCGGATCATTGGACCAGTTCATAACCGACCAACAATCCGTCGTACCCTTCAGCCAACTGTCCGATGGTATTGAGCGTAGTATTTTGTGTTGCACTACCGATCGCAGTAAGGATTTTCAACAATTTATCAGCTTCGTACATGATACTGAGCGTATCTCCGCTTTTCTGAATAAACACCTTTACAGAACCGATATTCAGCAAACCTTCCACAGCCTGATAATGCAAAACAAACTGTTCCGACTCCTCCTCCTTCGAAACGGTCCCCGAAATCACCCGGTCTTTCAGCTGACAGGTAAAACTGCTGTCCGCCCCGAAGGTATAGGAGAACTGATCGGCCGCAAGACCGATTTTCGAATAGACTCCGGTCAACTTCTCCTCAATCTGATTGGATACCAAACTGCCGCCCGCTTTTTTCAACAGGTCATCGCTCTGGAACTCGCAAGCCGGTGCGCTGTATTTCCACGTTCCGACCAGATCGGCAACCGTCAAATCGTTCTGCTGCAACAACGTTCCGGCAAGATTTTCGACAGCATCCTTATTAAGCAGATTGCCTAACGAAAATTGCGCATGTAATTGATTTACACCTAATGCACATACGCATAAAAACATACAACAAATTATCTTCTTCATCTCTTTAATTTATTAAATAGTTTTACACACCTACATACGATCTAATTAAATACCTTCCGTCGGCTATCGGGAGGCGACCCGGATCGGTTCATCACCCTCCTTATACCAATCGCCACGCGCCCGCATCACCTGCTCGATCACATCACGGACACACCCCTCGCCACCACGGAATTGCGACACATAACGCGATGCCTCCACCACCTCCGGAGCCGCATCGGCCGGACACACCGGCATCCCCACGTACCGCATAGGTTCCAGATCGGGCACATCGTCGCCCATATACATTACCTCATCGGGTTGTAAATCCAGCTTTTCGCACAACTGTTTCAGCGCCTTGAGCTTTTCGTGACAATCCATATAGACGTGCTGGATACCGATGGCATCGAAACGGACTTTCAGGCAATTTCCCCGTCCACCGGTAATAATGGCCAAATAGTATCCTTTCCGTTGGGCCAACGACATCGCATAACCGTCTTTCGAATTGTATTTTCGCATAAAATCACCGTCCGGCGTCACGATAATGCCGCCGTCGGTCAATACGCCATCTACATCAAGAACGATAGCCCGAACCTTTGCTATATCTTCTTTGAAGTTTCCCATATACTTTGACTGATCATTTTATACAACTGTTGCATCTGGGGCCGATCCTGTAACAGTTCGAGGTGTTTCCTCTGAGTCTCAAGATCGTTGCGCCGTGCCGGACCGGTCTGTACGGTTGCGGCAGACGAAGCCTGCAACGCCTTGTCGGCCGTCTCCCGCATCAGCGGTTTGATCCACTCGGCCGAAAGTCCGTACTCCTCCAACAGGTTCTCTCCGAGCGCAAACATGTGGTTCGCAAAATTCGAAACGAAAACCGCTGCGAGGTGGAGCCGTTTCCGCTCTTCGGACCGGATTTCAATCACCCGTCCGCTCAATGCGTCACCCAAATCACGCAAAGACTCCACAGCCCGGTCAGAGGAGCCTTCGATAAAGAACGGTACACCATGCAAGTCGAGCGAACGGCCGGCCGTAAAGGACTGTAAGGGGTAGAAGACACCCGTATGTTCGGAACAACCCGAGAGTTCATCGATCGAAACGCTGCCGGCCGTATGTGCAACCACCGATCCGCCGAAGTCCAACGTCCTTGCAATCGGCCCTACCGCCGTATCGCTCACCGAGATCAGATAGATATCCGCTTCGGCAAGAGACTTCGGATCGTCGGTCCACCTACACCCGACCTTACCGGCGATATATTCGCCCCGCTCCCGATTACGTGCAAAAATCTGTACCGGGACATACTCCGATGCGGCGATCGCTCCGGCCAAAATCTCGGCGACATTTCCACTTCCTATGACAACTACCCGTTTCATATTTGTACACTCGGCTTATTTCGTTCCAAATCAAGATCCTTCAACAAAACATTATCGTCACTCTCCGCTACCACCCGCTCCAAACGGTTAAGCACCGAATCGGCCCACTGAAATTCGCTGCTCTGCTGGGTATCGAACGAGGCCTTTCCGGCAGCCTCCACCTGATGGACCACATCGTAGACACGCAGTGTGTGAACATCCCTTGCCGGAACATATAGGTTCACTTTCTCCTCTTTACTGACAACCGAAGCGATCAACCCCACCTTTTCCAAATCGTAAATGGCATCCCGGACCACACGCAGCGGCAGGTTGAGCGCACCGGCGATCGTCTCGGACGATACTCCTCCCGATTTATTTATAAAATGGTTGACGATCTGATACATAACTACCACCAAAGCCTTTTTATGGTACTCATAGCTCATTTCGCGTGCCTGCTTTTCGTATTCGAACTTCTGGATATTCTGATAAGCAAACGACAGTTCGGCCCCGAACAGTACAATCTGCCAGCTGCTTTGCATCCAGATCAGGAACAACGGAACGGCCGCAAAACTTCCGTAAATCGCATTGTAGCTCGTCAGTCGCGACTGTATGTAGATATATGCCAACTGAAAGATCTGAAACGCTGTTCCGGCAATAACGCCGGCAATCACCGCATTGCGCAACTTCACTTTCGTATTGGGCATCACCAGATAGACGAACGCAAACATCAGCCAAATCATAACGACCGACACAAACCCCAACAGGATTTGCACGACGGTCGATGAGGTGAAATGTTGCAACTGGCTCTGCAGCTGGACACCGAGTCCGCTGGATATTACCCCCAAAATCGGCGTTACGACCACGACGGTCGTGTAATCGCTGAATTTCCGCGCAAAACTCCGCGAACGGTGCACCTCCCAAATGTTATTGAATGCATTTTCGATATTTCCGAATACCTTCAGGACCGACCAGAACAGCACCACCAATCCGACCGATGCGATCAGCCCTCCTTTGGTCCGCTGCAACAGCGCATTGGCAAAATCGATAATCTGATCGATCAGTACCGAATATTGCGGAAACTTTCCATACAGATAGTCGTTCAGACGGGTTTCGAGCCCGAACCCTTTGGCAATTCCGAATACCATGGCCGCAATGGGCACCAGCGACATCAATGTATAAAAGGTCAGGGCCGCCGACCGAACGAGAATCTCGTGCTGGCCAAAACCCTGCGCCGTAAATATGACCACCTTGATCTGGCGCACGGCCCAACGGATCTTGCGCGACTTGTACTCGTGCTCTTTCTTCACCCAAATGTCGTGGGTTATGTATTGGATAATCCGTTTCAGCAGTCCCATCATCGTTGCGCTATTCTCTTACAAAAATACAATTTTATTTAAGACTTTTTATGACTTTCCTCATCCGGATTCGTCCCGTCATCCTTCAATCGGCGTATTTTAAAATTCAGGCAGGCCAGAAGAATCGACATCAACGGACTGAGGTAGCAGAAAAACGCATAGGGCAGGTAAGCCAACGTAGCCACATTCAGCACGCCCGACTGCGTGGCGCCGCACGTATTCCACGGGATCAGCACCGAAGTCACCGTACCGCCATCCTCCAGCGTCCGGCTCAAGACTTCGGGAGCCAACCTTTTTTTTCGATAGGCCGAATTGAAAATCTTTCCGGGGATGACAATGGCCAGATATTGATCCGACGCGGTCGTATTGAACAGCACACAGGTTCCGACGGTCGTGGCCACGAGTCCGCAGGTCGAACGGACCTTTCGGATCAGCGCTTCGGTGATGCGTTCGAGGAAATGTCCGGCCTCCATGACCCCGCCGAAAATCATCGCCGAGAGGATCAGCCACACGGTATTCAACATACCGGCCATTCCTCGTGAAGTAAACAACGAATCGATCTGCGCATTTCCCGTTTCGGGAGCAATCGTTCCATACATCGAGCGAAGAACGGTTTTATAGGCAGTTCCCGAGGTAAGCGCCGTATTGCCGTTCAGCGAACCGATCAACTCGGGCTGGAAAATCACCGCACAGATTCCCCCTACGAGGCTTCCGATAAAAAGGACCGGGACCGACGGCATTTTCAGGACGATCAAAACGATAACCAGAATCGGGACGACAAACAACCACGGAGTGATCCGATAGCATGCACCGATCATCCGCTGAGTCTCGGCAACCGACACCTCCGACGAGAACGACCCGTCATGAGCAAGTGAAATTCCCGCAAAAATCAGCAGGGTCAAGACAATAGCGGGAACTGTCGTATACATCATATAGCGGATGTGCGTAAAAAGCTCGGTCCCGGTCGTTGCCGCAGCCAGATTCGTCGTATCGCTCAGCGGAGAGATCTTATCGCCGAAATAGGCTCCGGATATAATTGCTCCTGCCACCAACGCTTCGTCGAACCCCAATGTCCGGCCGATGCCGAGCAGTGCAACGCCAACCGTCGCGACCGTCGACCACGAACTCCCCGTCGCTACCGATATAAGCGCAGAAATTGCTACGGTTGCCGGCAAGAAGTACTCGGGCTGCAACACATAGAGTCCGTAGTGGATCATCGCCGGAATGATGCCGCTCAGCATCCAGGTCCCCGACAGAACTCCGATCATCAGGAGAATCATGATGGCCGGGATCGCTCCGGCCACGGTCCGCACCATCCCGTCCTGCAACTCATTCCACCGGTATCCATTATAAAGAGCCACACAAACAGCCGCACCGGCAGCAATCAACAGGGTCATCTGGTTGGCCCCCGACAAAACGTCATCGCCGATTAACGACACGTTGACCCCGATCAGCACGATCAGAAATACGATCAACCCGACCGACTGAATCAACGAAGGCCGTCTTCTATTCTTCTTTCCCATTATCATTTCCCTTACCGTTCAATCTCTCGGGTCCCAACAAAAACACGTATGGCTCAGTCCCGATCTTCGTAAACGCTATTTTATCACTGCCTCCCTCCCGGACTCCCAACGACCGGAGAATCGTCTCGACCGAGTAGGGAAACTCTTTTTTCATCACCTCGCAACGTACAATACTCAAATCCTTCAACCGCCGACGCAATGATTTGGGATGATAGGGTATCGACTCCCGGAGCGGAAACAGCCGTCCGAAAAAGTGCTCCGGTTCCGATCTGAAAAGGCAGTACCCGCTCGGCGAAGTCGCAAAAGCCCCGAGACGTGCCGCATAACGTCCGACCAAACGTGCCTTACCCAATCCCACATCCGGAACACCGAACCACACGTAAGGAGGCTCGAACGCCTCCGCTTCGGCCTGCTGCCCACTTCGATCGAAAAGCAGCGAATCCTCTTCGGAACGTGACACCCGAATCGTCCCCGATTCAGGCTCCGGGTCGGAGGAAACACGCACCAAAACCTCCTTGCACTCTCCGCGGAGCGACATGACCTCGACCGAAGCCACATCACCGAAAATCCGGAACGTCTCCTCCACATCGAACATCGGCGACAGTTTCGCCACAACACTCTTTCCCTTTTTCAGCAACTCGGGCAAAAGTCCGAGGAGATTCGGAGAACAATCCTCCAGCAGAAACACCTTACGGGTTCCGTCACGCCGTGCCGGATCAATATAGAAAAGATCGGCCCGCCCGGCAAACGCATCGATGAACCGTTCCGCCGTATCACACACAACCTCCATGTTGTCCGCCCCGAGACGTCCGAAATTGATCTCGGCCACACGGGCCGTCACCGGATCCCGTTCGACCGCGATCACCCGTTTGAACCGACGGCTCAAAATGTAGGCATCGACTCCCAACCCGCAAGTCAGATCGACACACAGATCTCCCGCATATCGTCTCCTTCGGGCCACATCCTCGCTGCTCGACTGTTCGAACGCCAGCGGCGGTATAATACACCCCGCCCGGTAATAGGAAGGAAGCTTTGTCCGAGCCCGTTGCAGATATTTGACCTGCGTCGCCAAAAGAGCTCCATACTCCCGCGCATGCAGAGCCACCCGATCGGGAGGCTCTTCTCGCAGATCGAACAACCTCCTTTTGACCGCTTCGCTATCCAATATTTCAACCTCTTCCAACGTCATAGTTCAACCTGTTTTTCGAGAATCCGCCGACCCGCTCCTCATAAAGTTTCCATCCCAACACGGCAAGTCCAAGCAGAAAATAAAACAATACGATCCAATACCCTTCGACATGGATTTTCCCTATGCCGGCAACCGGCGTGGAGGCAGCCCACGAGACGGTTCCATTCTGAATCCGCAACACCACTTCGATCAGCGCGCTGCACACACCATTCAACCACGGGAACGGCAAAATCAGCCAGACAAGCCCAAGCAGAATACAGACAAAGGCCGTAAATATCACCACCGGATTGATCAGCAGGGACATCAACGGCAGGTTTCCGAAATTATAAAGGACGATCGGCAACGTTCCGATCTGAGCCGCTGCACCGAGCAGGAGTGAGCTCCACAAAATATCCAACAACTTGTTGCGGGACAAGCGCTGACGATACATGCGCGGATAGAAGAAAAGGATCGACAGCACCGCCGCAAAAGAGAGCTGGAAACTCACATCATAAAGATAAAACGGACGGATAGCGAGCATCAGCGTCGCTGCACCCAGAACGATATTGTACCCGCCACCAACAACCGAGCAGGCAAACGCGAGTTGTGCACCCGAACACATGAGCGCTGCACGGACCACCGACGGCGAAAGCCCCGCCATGACCGCATAGAGCCACAACGCCAATATGACCAGCACGTTTTTCAGAATATGTCCTCTACGGAACAATACGAGCCAACCGAACAGCATGTTGGCGATAATCAGCACAAACCCCATGTGCAATCCCGAAACCGCCAGAATGTGTGCCACACCGGTCCGGGAGTACTCCTCTTTGAGGCGGGGGTCGAATGCTCTCTTCTCTCCGGCCACCAATGCCGCAACCATATCCTTATCCGCATCGTCGATGTTCAGTTGTGCGATACGGTCCACCGCTGCCTGATGCAACATCGAGGCAGTTCGAATCAACCGTCGGCCGTTCCCCTCCAGACGAGCCACGATACCGTTTTCTACGACATACGTCCGCGCACTGATTCCACGACTCCGCATCAACTTTCCGTATCGGCTTCCCGTCGTATCGAGCGGATTCAAATATCCGGTCACGCAAAGCTGATCGCCGACGGCAACCCTCATCGAAGTATCCACCCGCAACTCGATCCGCTCATCGGTCGGGGTCCATGTACCCGCAGCCGCATCGGTCCGACGGAACGATCCGACATCCGCCGTTGTTCGCTGCCATCTTCCCTGTGTGACCGGCGTATCGTTCACTTCCAAAACCATCGCCAAACGAGCTCCACGCGGCATCACCTCCCTTGTTGCAGCAATTGCCGTCACCAAAATACCGCACATGAACAGTGCGGCAGCCGAATAGCATCCGCCCCATACGCTCTTGCGCAACGCCCATGCAAGCAGATAACAGACGATCGTCGCCGACACGATTACCCAATCGGGCGCCGTGACATAGCCGAACGCAAAAATCCCCGCCGCAAAGCAGGGCAGAATTTTCAGAAAAGGTGTAATGCGTAATCGTTCGGAGAGCAACATGACGGATCGTTTTTCAATTTCCCCAACTGTCTCGATCGAGTGTTCTGTATCCGATCGCTTCGGCGATGTGTGCCGGTTCAATCTGCTCCGTTCCCGCCAGATCGGCAATCGTCCGGGCCACCTTGATGATCCGATCGTAAGCCCGGGCGGACAGGTTGAAGCGCTCCATAGCCCGCCGCAACAGTACGCTCGACTCCTCCGAGAGCGGACAGAACTCCCGCAAACAGCGGCTGTTCATCATCGAATTGGTGTGAATCGACATACCAGCAAAACGAGCGGACTGAATCTTACGTGCCGCCACAACCCGCTGCCGGATAACCGCACTCGACTCCTCTCCACCGCTCCGGGAGAGTTCGTCAAACTCCACGGGAATGACCTCGATGTGCATATCGATCCGATCGAGCATCGGGCCCGAAATCCGGTTCATATATTTGAACACCGCACCGGGCGAACAGACACACGCCTTCGTCGGATGGTTATAATAGCCGCAAGGGCAGGGGTTCATCGCCGCGATCAACATAAAGTTCGCCGGGTACTGAACCGTATATTTCGATCGGGAAACCGTAATCATGTGGTCTTCCATAGGCTGCCGCAGAGTCTCCAACAGGTTTCGGCCGAATTCGGGCAACTCATCGGCAAACAGAATGCCGTTATGGGCCAGCGAAATCTCCCCCGGCATAGGTGTCGAACCGCCTCCGGCCAAGGCCGCCTGTGAGGTCAGATGATGCGGCGCCCGGAAAGGTCGGGTCAACATCAATCCCGCATGGGCACCCAATTTTCCGGCAACGGAGTGAATCTTGGTCGTTTCGAGGGCCTCTTCGAGGGTCATCGGCGGCATGATCGAGGGCATGCGTCGGGCCAGCATCGTCTTACCCGATCCCGGAGGTCCGATCATCAGCACGTTGTGTCCGCCGGCAGCAGCGATTTCCAACGCCCTTTTGGCCCGGACCGCTCCCCGCACATCCGCAAAATCGAGGTCAAAAACTTCAGACTCCTCGCGAAACAGCCGTTCCAGATCGATCCGAACCGGTGTCAACTCTTTTTCTCCCCGCAGAAAATCCACCACCTCGCGCAGATGTTCTACACCGTATACCTCCAATCCATCAACTACAGCAGCTTCTGCTGCATTATGGGCCGGTAATATAACTCCTCGAAAGCCCTGTTTCTTCGCCTCCAACGCAATGGGCAATGCACCCCGAACCGGCAACACCGATCCGTCAAGCGACAGTTCACCCATAATCACGAAATCAGCGATCCGTTCGTCCGACAGCTGTTCCGATGCCGCCAATATGGCGATAGCGATCGGCAGATCGTAAGCCGAGCCCTCCTTTCGGATGTCGGCAGGTGCCAGATTGACCACTATCTTCTTTCCGCTCATCCGATAGGAGCAGTTTCCGAATGCGGCACGAATCCGTTCCTGACTCTCCCGAACCGCATTGTCGGGCAATCCGACCATATACATGCCTATGCCTTGCGTAATATTCACCTCAACAGAGACCGTCAAGGCCTCTATACCGATCAGTGCACTCGCATAGCTTTTGACAAACATACGGACGTTGGGGTTATTTAAACGTTTTTATAGACTTGTTCTCTCGAGATCAGAACGGAGAATTTTCATCATCGGGCGGAGCTCCGAATCCACCCAGGCTCTCTTTCGCTCCGCCAAGCGATCCGGACGGGATGCCGAATTCGCCATATCCTCCGAAATCGTTCAATGCTCCGGCAGCACCGGCTCCACCGCCGTCAATCGCCGAACCGAACTCCTGATTCATACCACCCGACATCATGCCGCCATCCATCGAAATGTCGTCATAATCCAAAAACTTGGCCTGCTCCTTACGGAAACGCAACTTGATCGTATCGACAGCCCCGTTACGGTGCTTTGCCACAATGATTTCGGCCATACCCTGCGTCGAATTGCCCGCTTCGTCCACATTCAGTCCATAATATTCGGGACGATGGATGAAGGCTACCAAGTCGGCATCCTGTTCGATCGCTCCGGATTCACGCAGGTCGGAGAGCTGCGGACGTTTGTCTCCGCCCCGGGACTCCACCGAACGGTTCAACTGCGACAACGCGATAATCGGGATGTTCAGCTCCTTGGCAATCGCCTTCAGCGAACGGGAGATCATGGCAACTTCCTGCTCCCGATTACCCCGTGTATCGACCGATGCCGTCATCAACTGCAAATAGTCGATAACTATTAACTGGATATCATACTGGGTTTTGAGCCGACGGGCCTTCGAACGGAACTCATAAATCGACAGCGCCGGCGTATCATCGATAAAGAGGGGAGCACCGGCAAGGGGTTTGATCGAGGCTTCGAGATGTTTCCACTGTTCGGGAGTCAGTTGCCCGTTACGCACGTCCCGGGAGTCAAGTCCCGACTCACCGACGATCAGTCGCATCATCAGCTGCTCGGCACTCATTTCCAATGAGAAAAAGGCCACCCCCTTCTCGTAATCGACCGCAACGTTCCGGGCCAACGAAAGGACAAAAGCCGTCTTACCCATAGAGGGACGTGCCGCAATAATAATCAAATCCGAAGGCTGCCACCCCAGCGTCAAACGGTCCAAATGGGTGAATCCCGACGGCACGCCGCTAAAACTGCCTTCACGTTTGGAGGCCTCTTCGATTGCCTGCAACGTCTTCGTCAAAATATCTTTCGATTTCTGCACATCGCGTTTGACGTGTCCCTCCGACACTTTAAAAATCTCTCCTTCGGCCAGATCGATCAGGTCGGTCACATCCATCGACTCGTCGTAGGCTTTTTTCTGTATTTCGGTCGCCGCCCGGATCAGCTCACGTTGCACGAACTTCTGGGCGATAATCTTACTGTGGTATTCGACGTGCGCCGCTGAACCCACCTTTTGGGTCAACTGGGCGAGATAAGCCGCACCACCCACCGCCGAAAGTTTCCGATTCTGTTTCAACTTCTCGGTCACCGTATAGAGGTCGATCGGCTTCAGCTCCATCGACAGATCGAGAATCGCCTTATAGATAATCTGATGTGCTTCTTTATAGAAAGCTTCGGGCGTAATTACGCCCTGTACTTCAATCACCGCATCCTTCTCCAGCATCAGCGCCCCCAATACGGCCTCCTCCAGTTCGATGGATTGAGGCGGGACCAAGCCGACCGAATCGGTCAACACAGAGGCAGCTTCACGATTGTTTTCGTTCGGTGTATACTGTTTTGCCATGCCACAAAATTTCTATTCTCAACTGAAAGGTAAAGGTACGATTTTCTATCGAGAACGCGAACGGTTTTTTGCTATTTTTACGGATCGAGATAGGTAGGGCGTCTCCTTTTTCCAAGTAAAAAAATAACTCTTCTGCCGCCGTTTCTCCTCTTGCGTCCGAGCGACGTAGACCTTCTCCCCAGTATAGGGATTCACCCCGGTGTAGAACATGACCGACGAAAGGGTCATCGGAGTCGGGGTCAGGTCCTGAACCTGTTCCAGCCGGAAATTGAGCCGTCGCACCTTTTCGGAGAGCCGCTGCATATCCTGTTCGGTACACCCCGGATGGCTCGAAATGAAGTAGGGGATCAGCTGATAATTCAACCCTTCCTCGGCGCAAATACGGTGAAAACGCCGGTTCAGATCCTCGAACAGCGAAAAAGAGGGTTTGCGCATCAGTTTCAGAACCCCGTCTTCGGTGTGCTCAGGAGCCACCTTCAACCGTCCCGATACATGATTCACGATCACCTCACGCAAATAGGCATCCCGATCCGGTTCGAAAAGGTCATAACGAATCCCGCTGCCGATAAAAGCCTTTTTCACCCCCTTGATCTTTGTCGCCTTGCGGTAGAGTTCGATCAACGGCGTATGGTCGTTGTTCAGGTTCCGGCACGGCGACGGATGGAGACAAGAGGGCCGGCTGCATTTGCGGCACAACCGTTCGTCGCGTCCTCCCATGCGGTACATATTGGCCGAAGGTCCTCCCAGATCGGAGATATATCCCTTGAAGTCGGGCTGTTTCGTCACCCGTTCCACTTCTTTGAGGATCGACCGTTCGCTCCGACTCGAGACGAATTTTCCCTGATGCACCGAAATCGTACAGAAACTGCATCCGCCGAAGCATCCCCGATGCAGATTGACCGAAAACTTGATCATCTCGTAGGCCGGAATGGCTCCCTTGTCCCGATAGCGGGGGTGGGGCAGTCGCGTATAGGGCAGGTCGAAGCTGTGATCGAGCTCAGCCTCAGTCAGTTTCGGGTAGGGCGGATTCACCACCACATACCGATCGCCCACCGGCTCAACCAGCGTCCGCGACTCCATCCGGTTCGACTCGGTCTCAATACGGACGAAATTTTCGCCGAAAGCCTGTTTGTTTTTCAGACAGGTTTCGAAAGCGTGTAAGCGGATCGGAGCCTCGCCGAGCGAAGCGACATATTTTTCATCGGCCAGAAAGGCCACCTGGTTCAATTTACGCAACAGATGAAGATTAAATCCGTTGTTGAGCGTCCGGGCAATATCAACCACCACACGGTCGCCCATGCCGTAAGCCAACAGATCGGCCCCGCTGTCGACCAATACGGAGGGTTTGATCGAATCGCTCCAATAGTCATAATGGGCAAAACGACGGAGCGAGGCCTCGATCCCGCCAATCACCACCGGCACATCGGGGAAGAGCTGCTTCAGGATACGGCTATACACGGTCACGGCATAATCCGGACGGAATCCGGCCTTTCCTCCCGGTGTATAGGCATCGTCGCTGCGCAACCTTTTGTTCGCGGTGTAGTGGTTGACCATCGAGTCCATGCTTCCGGCCGACACGCCGAAAAACAACCGGGGGCGCCCCAGTTTCTTGAAATCACGCAGGTCGTCCCGCCAGTTGGGTTGGGGGACAATCGCTACCCGCAACCCTTCGGCTTCGAGCAGACGACCGATCACGGCCGCCCCGAACGAAGGGTGATCCACATAGGCGTCGCCCGAGAAGAGGATCACATCCAGTTCTTCCCAGCCCCGGGCCCGCACCTCCTTGACCGATGTGGGCAACCAATCCCGTATGTCGTATCGATGTTCCATCTGCTCTTCTATGGGATCAACAGCGAACTGTCGCCGTAACTCAAAAACCGGAATCCGTTATCCAACGCATAACGGTAGACCTCCCGCCATCGATCGCCGATCAGTGCCGACACGAGCAACAGCAACGTACTTTTCGGCTGGTGGAAATTGGTAATCAACGAGGTCACGATACGAAACCGGTATCCGGGCATGATCATGATCCGGGTTGCTGTCCGGATGCGGTCCATACTCTGCGCCTCCATCCATTCGACAAGTGCACCCAACAGTTGTTTTGTCTCCAGCGTTTCGGGTACATCGTAGATCTCCCACTGTCCGACAGGCGTTTCGGCATCGGGCGTTCCATGCTGCAGGATCCGGTACCCCAATGCCGGCAACGACTCCAGCGTCCGGACCGAAGTGGTTCCCACGGCCGTCACGTTTCCATCGTGCAGGATCAGGTCCCTCAATACCGAAAGCCTGATTTCGAAGTGTTCCGTGTGCATGCGGTGTTCGGTCACGCGATCCGTCTTGACCGGCAAAAAAGTTCCGGCCCCGACATGCAGCGTCACCTCTCCGAAAGGATGTCCTTCGCGTTGCAACGCCTCGAAAATCTCGGGCGTAAAGTGAAGTCCAGCCGTAGGCGCCGCCACCGACCCCTCGTAACGGGAATAGACCGTCTGGTAGCGGCTGTTGTCGGAGTCCTCGCTCTCCCGACGCAAATAGGGTGGAATCGGAATCCGGCCCAACGCATCGAGCAGTTGTCCGAAGGTCATATCGGCATCCCAAGAGAAACGAACAATCTGCTCTTTCTCTGCCACCTCCACCTTTTCCGCACTCAACCGGCAGGAGACTCCACCGGTCTCGAAATCGATATGCAACGGATCCTCCTTCCACTTTTTCAGATTCCCGACAATGCACTTCCACTGTGCTTCTCCCTTTACGGAAAACGCACGTTCGTAATCGGCCGGATCGTACGGCTCAAGGCAAAACACCTCAATCCTCGCTCCGGTCTCTTTATGAAAAATCAGCCGGGCCCGGATCACCTTCGTATTGTTGAACACAAGCATGCTTCCCTGAGGCAGATGATTCCCGATGTGGCTGAACCGGTCATCCGAAATCACTCCTCCTTTATATAGCAACAATTTGGAATCTTCCCGGTGTGCCAACGGAAATTTTGCAATACGTTCCTCCGGCAGTGTATAGTCATAATCCGATATGCGAATTTCCCTCTCCATAAACAAAATATCGTTCAATCGTCCGATTTCGGTACAAAGGAAATAAAAATCGACCGTTTTTCACTACACATATGCTTTCCGCTAAATCTTTTTCCTATTTTTGCTAACAATATGCATTAAAACAGTACGTACATGAAACGAATCGCTTCGCTTTTTATTCTTCTTTTTTTGGCCGGATGGACCGGCACCTCGGCCCAAACCTACCGGTTCGATCACGGGCCCTATCTGCAAGAGCTGACCAATACGGGGGTAACTTTCGTATTCACCACCAACAAAAAGGGGATTTCGTGGATCGAGCTGAAAGACAATAACGGCAAAATCACCAGCCATTACGACGTAAAAAACGGACTCCGCAACGCTTACACGACCTTCAATACGATCAGGGTCGAAGGGCTGCACCCGGATACCCGGTACCAATACCGAATGATCTCCAAGCAGATCACCGACTTCCAACCCTATAAAGTGACCTTCGGCGACAGCATCACATCGCAGTGGTACGAATTCTCCACATGGGATCCGAAAACGGAGCGTTGTTCCTTTATTGCCTTGAGCGACATGCATCAGGACCACGACAAACTGGCCCAACTGCTGAATCTCGCCGACGTACAAAGCGCCGATATCATCTTCTACGTGGGCGACATGATGAACTATTACGACAACGAAACGGTTCCTTTCCAGAGCTTCATCGATACGAGCGTTTCGCTTTTCGCTACGGAACGTCCGTTTGTTCTGGTCCGCGGCAACCACGAGACACGCGGCAACAAGGCACGCGAATACAACCGCTACGTCCCGAAAAGCGATGGCAAATATTACGGGGCCTACCGCATCGGCGATGTGATGTTCGTCATCATGGATTGCGGAGAGGACAAGCCGGACGACTTCTGGGTCTATGCGGGTTTGACCGATTTCGACGGCTACCGCAAGGAGCAGGCCGAGTGGTTCAGTAAAATCATCCAGTCGAAAGAGTATAAAACCGCCCGTTGGCACGTCGTTATGAACCATTTTCCGCCCATATCCCATCTCGCGGAGGACCACCCGGAACGGCACGGCGTACAACACATGTTGGATCTGTTCCTCCCGCTATACAAGCGGGCGAAAATCGATCTGATGATCTCGGGACACAACCACAAATATGAGTTCATGTCTCCCGAAGAGTATGATGAGATAAACTTTCCGGTTATCATCAACAGCACCGAGAGCGTCGCACGCGTAGACATCGATGGGGAAAAGATGGAGGTCAAGGTAGAGGACCGAAACGGCAACGCCCTGAAAACGTTTACCGTAGAAAAATAATTTCTTACTCCGATCGACTCTTCTTGCCCCTTTTCCCCGATTAAATACGGAAAACGTTCGGCGATTTTGATACAAAATATATACCTTTGCACGACACAGCAGGGAGGCTCTGTCGCTGCTTCCGCCCGCATTGGAGTCCGTCTCCGGTGTGGAGCGGGAGGGGAGGAAAGTCCGGGCAACAAAGGGCACCGCGCTTCCTAACGGGAAGATCTTCGTGAGGGGATAGCCGCGTAACAGAAAACAACCGCCGCTCGTTCAGAACGGTAAGGGTGAAAAGGCGGGGTAAGAGCCCACCGCGACCATGGTGACATGTGCCGGCCGTACGTCTCGCGGGTTGCAAGACCATGTATACCGACAGTTTTAAGGACGGCCCGTCCGATGTCGGGGGGTAGGTTGCTGATGAGCCGGCGGGTGACCGTCGACCTAGATAAATGACAGAGGCCTCGATTCGAGGTACAGAACCCGGCTTACACGCCCTGCTGTGTTTTTTACCTATTCCGATTTTCCCTTCGTTCGACCTATTACTCGGTTTTCACGGCCACAATAAGAATCGGATGGTAGGTCAACGAAACCCGACCATCGTCCGCCCCGAAAAGCGTCCGGTACGTCGAATCGAAATTTTCGAGATTCGGCCGCTGCCATCCGATACGGCGTACGGCATTTACGCCGGTCTCCCGAATGTGGCCCAATACCTCCTGCGGCGTATCAAACATCAGCACCCGGGTATACTCTAAAGTTTCAGCGATCGAAAATCCTGCCCCCACAAGTATTTGTTGCAACTCCTCGCAAGAATAATAGGAGAGTCCGTCCCCTGTCGTTTTTCGGATTTCCCGGAAATTATCGGGACCGAACGTCGTAAAGGCAAACATGCCACCCGCAACGAGTGCATCGGCCGCCTTTTTAATAAACGCAGGGACATCATCGAACCACTGCACCGTAGAGGCCGAAGCCAGCAGGTCCGTTCCGATAGGAAGAGGAAGCAGTTCGGCGTCACCCCACATATAGGCGACATTCCGTCCGGCGGCATAGGGTTTCAGATACTCTACCGTCGTCTCGATCATATCGTTAAGCATCCATTTCGCATCCGGGAAACGGTCCAGCAGCAATCGGGTCAAAAATCCGGTTCCCGCACCGATCTCCATCGCCCGATCGACGGGCAAAACACGGATGCGGCCGATCATCTCATCCAAACGGATGCAGATCTCGTTCTGTACGGCGGCATGCGTATCGTATCTGGGCAGTGCCGCTTCAAAGCGTTTCTTCAATAAGGGTTTATCGATCATATCTCAAATCGTTTGAAGATAGTTATACATCAAGGAAGTGTCGCCGAAAGGGTAGTGGGGTAACGGGAGGCGAAGCACCTCGCCGCTCCACTTTTCGGTCCAATAGGCAGACATGTTCGCTACCGGAAAAATCCGATCCTCCGTGCCGATAACGGCGTCTGTCCACCTCAAACGGGGTTCGTACGGCACCGAAGCCTGTTCGACTAAACGCTCCAGCTCTTCGCACCGTTCCCCGAAAGCCCGCTCTTCGGACTGAAGGCTCATTTGAGGGTAATACTCTCCATAGGCCTTGCGGTCGAACCGTTCCATTCCTGCCTGACGGATTCCTTTCAACGTAACTGTCAAATATTTCCGCGGAATACCGAAGCGGTCGTCCACCGGCAACGGGGTTCCGTTAAAGGCTACGGCACGGTTCCACCCGATCGCCGGGCAGGCCTGCTCGGCCGCCCACACCCCGAACGACCAGGCAAAAAGGGTGGTACTCCGATAGGAGGCAAAATCCGCAGGGTCGAATGGCTCGATCGTGCGATAGTCATACACGGTCAGCACATCGTATCCGGCAGGGAGGAAATGCGACACCGCACGGTGACTACACGCCCATCCCAACATAAAAAGGATCAACCTCTCGTTTCCTTCCCGTTTCAACCAATACTTCTGCATAGTTCGGCAAAATTATCCACCTGTTCGTCCGAGAGAGCCGCCGTCAGCGAAATGCGGATACGGGCCTTACCCTGCGGTACGGTCGGCGGACGGATCGGCATAACCCAATAACCCGCCTCGCGAAACCGCCGGCTCATCTCGATCGCCCGACGATTCTCTCCGGCCATCAAGGGTATAATGTGTGTCCGGTCGCTCTCCCCGGTAATCCGTTCGACATAACGGGCGAGGCGTTCCCGGCGGTCATTCATTCGGGGCAAGCGGTCGATCAGAAACTCGGTCCACCGCAACGATATCGGAGGCAGGGCAGTCGAAAAGATCAGGGTCCGCATCCGATTCACCAAAAAGTCGCGGGTCAAGGCATCGGTCACCACAAAAGCACCCTGCGAGGCAAGTGCCTTACCCAGTGTCGCCATCCGTACATCGCAGGCATCCTCCACACCGGCCTCTGCCGCACCACCGCGTCCGTCCGGACCGTACACGCCGAAGGCATGGGCTTCGTCAAGATAGATTTTCGTATCGTAACGCCGTTTCAAATCGACGATTTCCCGAAGAGGAGCCCGATCGCCATCCATACTGAAAACCGATTCGGTCACGATCCACACGTCTCGGTAGTCCGACCTGTATTTTTCGAGCAATCGTTCCAGATGCTCCATGTCGTTGTGATTGAACCGTTTCCAATCGGCTTCGCATTGCCGAAGCCCATCGATCAGGCTGGCGTGGATCAGTTTGTCGGCCAGAATCAGATCGCCTTTCCGGGTAACAGCCGGCAATACGCCCGTATTGGCCATATAGCCGCACCCTACCACCAAAACGGCTTTACCGTCGTACATCGCCGAGAGTTTCCGCTCCAGACGCGTGTAGTCCGGGCTGTTTCCGGTAATCAATCTCGAGGAGGGGTTGCTCAGCAAAAAAGTCCCCTCGGCAGCGGCCTGCGCCATGAACTCCCGGTACAGACCGCTGCACGACAACCCCAAATAGTCGTTCGACGAGAGATTCAGATACCTTTTCCCCTCACTCACGACATAAGCCCCCTCGATCTCGATCTGAGGCAAATGCCTTAAATTTCCTTCTGCCGCCAGCCGCTCCAACTCCTCGCGCATCATACGAAAATCTCCTCGTCCTTTAGATCCAGCAAACGCACAACGGCCTGACGGCCCTCTTCTCCCAAATCGACGGAATACGCATTGACAAACAACTCGATATGGTTTCTCATCACCTCGTCGTCGAGCTCCTGAGCATGTTCCCGCACGAACTCGGCGGAAGCCTGAGGATGGGCCATGGCATACGTCACACTGCGGCGCAAAACCCGATCGATCGTGTGTCTCAACGCAGGATCGAGCTCCCGCGACACGACGATCGCCCCTAACGGGAGCGGCAGTCCGGTCCGCTTTTCCCACTCCTCACCGAGATCGGCCACCAGTTGCAACCCCTTTTTCCGGTAGGTAAACCGACCTTCGTGGATCAGTACACCGGCATCACACTCGTCGCTCATCACCGCATCCGCCACATCCGAGAAAAGATAGACCCGACGCCGTGAGATTTCGGGAAAGATAACGGACAACAACCGATTGGCCGTCGTATACTCTCCGGGAATGGCCACACACACATCGCCCAACTCATCGGGATAGAGCTTGTGGCGGCTGACCAACAACGGGCCGTTTCCCCGTCCCAAGGCACTCCCGCTGTTGAGCACCTGATAGCGGTCGCTCACACGAGGTACGACCGCATAGCTCAATTTCGAGATGTGGGGCGTCCCCTGAAGCGCCTCCCGGTTCAGCTCTTCGATATCGCCCATAAAAAGGTCGAACTCCAATCCTTCGGTATCGATCCGCCGATGGATCATCGCATCGAACATGAACGTATCGTTCGGACAGGTCGATATATTCAATCGTAATTTCATGACTGTCTTATTAATTCCAACAACGACACCAACGCACGGGCCAACTCCTCTGTTGCCCGTCCGACTTCCCACTGTGCAAAAGGATCGCCCACACGATTGGAAAGGCTCCGCAACTCCAAAAAAGGAATTCCGAACTCCTTACACACGCGGAAGAAAGCGGCCCCCTCCATGTTCTCGATCTGCACGCCGTCACGCCTGACAAAAGGCGAAGCGGCCGCACTCACGCTGTTGCTCGCAACAAGCGGCCAACGGCTGAACTTCTCTACATACGGGCACCCATACCGTGCCGCAAACTTGTCTGTAAACGTCCCCTCCGAAAAACTGCCCACATCGGCCGTCCGTTCGGTTTCAACCAACACACATTCGCCAACCTTCACTCCGCTCTCAGGGTAACATCCAGCAATACCCGCCAACACGATCCAATCCGGCCGCTCGGCACAAACTGCCGCCGTCACCGCCGCACACCGGTAGGGTCCGACTCCGGCAAGACGCACATCAGTCCGAGGCATTATCCGGCGAAATATCCCGATCTCCGATTCGGTCGGAACAAGAATCACTATTTTCGCTTCACTTTTCACATCGAGCCGTTTTCTGATTCAACACATGGATCGAGACGAACAAAGATACGCCAAAAAGCAATATCTTCACCCACACTCTATCCGTAAGAACGATTGCCGAAAAAGAAATCGTACTCCACAGCATCACCAAAATGGCAAATTTGACCGACACGGGAATTCCTCTTCCGCCTCTGTAATCCCGAAGATACCGGCCGAAAAAACGGTTTCTCATCAACCACCGATTCAGCCGGGGATCGCTTCTCGAAAAGCACCACGCCGCAAGCAACAGGAACGGAGTGGTCGGCAACACAGGAAGGAAAATTCCGGCAAACCCTAAAGCTACCGCCGAATACCCAGCTATTTTGAATAATATCGTTCTCATGTCGTCAGCGTCGGGGCGAAGATACGGAATAAAACAAAAAAATGCTTACCTTTGCGGGACTTCGTATGTGTCGGTACGCGATCCGGGGAAAGTATATACAGCGACACCCCCTTACGCCTTTTATGAAAACAAATACGGAGCCATCGTTCTAATACACACGAATAATTATCGATACGCAATATGTCTGACAACTCGATTTTATCTCGCCTCGACGGGCTGAAAATCAAATACGAAGAGATCGGCCAGCAGATGACCGACCCCGAAGTGATCGCCGACATGAAAAAGTTCGTAGCTCTGAACAAAGAGTACAAAGAGCTGCAACCGGTAGTGGAAACCAGTGAAAAATACCGCACGGCCCTGAACCACCTGAACGAAGCCAAAGAGATTCTCGCTACGGAAAAAGACGACGAACTGCGCGAGATGGCCCGTATGGAGGTTGCAGAACTGGAGCCCCAACTCGTCCAACTGGAAGAGGATATCAAATTGCTGCTCATCCCGGCCGATCCGCAGGACAGCAAAAACGCCATCGTCGAAATTCGAGGCGGTACGGGTGGAGACGAAGCTGCCATTTTCGCCGGAGACCTTTTCCGCATGTATACCAAATACATCGAAAAACGGGGCTGGAAATATGAAATCAACAGCGCCAGCGAGGGCAGTTCGGGCGGTTTCAAGGAGATCGTCATGAAGGTCACGGGCGAAGGGGTGTATGGAGTGCTCAAATACGAATCGGGGGTTCATCGCGTACAACGGGTTCCACAGACCGAAACGCAGGGTCGGGTACATACTTCGGCCGCATCGGTCGCAGTGCTTCCGGAAGCCGAAGAGTTCGATCTGGAGATCAACATGAACGATGTCCGCAAGGATATTTTCTGTGCATCGGGCCCCGGTGGACAATCGGTCAACACGACCTACTCGGCCATCCGACTGACACACATTCCGACCGGTATCGTCGTACAGTGTCAGGACCAGAAGTCACAGCTCAAAAACTTCGACAAGGCATTCGAAGAGTTGCGGACCCGTATCTACAACCTCGAGTACCAGAAATATCTGGACGAAATCGCCAGCAAACGTAAAACCATGGTATCGACCGGCGACCGGAGTGCGAAAATCCGCACCTACAACTATCCTCAGGGGCGGGTTACCGACCACCGGATCAACCTGACCCTCTATAACCTGAATGCTGTGATGGACGGTGACCTGCAAGAGATCATCGACAAACTGCAAGTCGCAGAAAACACAGAACGTCTGCGCGCCAGCGAAGAGTAAATGCACGACGACCTTAATCCAACACCAAAAACTCACGAAAAATGACCGTTTCCGAACTGTTCGAACAGATCCGCCGCAAGCAGAGTTTTCTCTGCGTAGGCCTGGATACCGACATCCGAAAAATTCCGCAACACCTGTTGTCCTGCGACGATCCGGTATTTAGCTTCAACCGCCAGATTATCGATGCGACGGCCGCTTACGCCGTTTGTTACAAACCCAATCTGGCTTTCTATGAGGAAAACGGCTGTGCGGGGTGGGAGAGTCTGGGAAAAACCATCCAGTACATACGAGAGAATTATCCGGAGATCCTTATCATCGCCGATGCCAAACGGGGTGATATCGGGAACACCTCGCAAATGTATGCAAGGGCTTTTTTCGAACATGACTTAGCCGACGGAGTAACCCTCTCACCCTATATGGGACGGGACACGGTTGATCCGTTCCTCAAGTTCGACGGAAAGTGGGCCGTACTGCTGGCACTCACTTCGAATCCCAGTGCAGCCGACTTCGAATTACAGCGTCTCGAAGATGGTAGTCTCCTGTATGAAAAGGTAATCAAAACCTCGAGCCAATGGGGTACACCCGACAACATGATGTATGTCGTGGGAGCGACTCAGGCTCGGATGTTGACCAACATCCGTCAGTTGATTCCCGACCACTTCCTGCTAGTACCGGGTGTCGGAGCACAAGGCGGGAGTCTCGAAGAGGTCGCTCAGTACGGAATGAACCGTCGGTGCGGATTGTTAGTCAACTCCTCTCGCGGTATTATCTATGCCGATACGACCGAACGTTTCGCGGAAGCCGCAGCCGACACCGCTTCACAAATGGCCACACAAATGAGCCAACTGCTCAAAAGCTATTTACGATAATTTTTTCAAGTTTCAATCGAAAAAACGAAAACACTATCTCCATAATATACAAATACGAGAAGATAGACATAGAGTAATTTATTTATAATCTAAAGATTACCTACGGAATAGTAGAAAATAAATTACAATAAAAAAAGAGAGAGGTTTGGAGACTCTCTCTTTTTTGTTATGCACATACCTGAATCAATCAAGATTTTTCTCTGAATGGAAGGAATAATACCCTCAAAACTGTTTTTCACAAAAGTGATGAAGACAAGACTCATCCACATAAAACACTCAAAAACAACAATGGGATCCTCTCTACTGCGTTTATAAAAACAATTTATACCCCGAAACGATTTCACCATGAAAACCCAATACTAGTTTTTTTCCGACATTGCGTTATTATAGCTCGAAATTTCTGCACACAAGCAAATATACAACCTCAAGAAACGTTCTGCATCTAATTTGACGTAACCGCGTACATCAATTACAAATAGTTTCCAATATCGATCATTTATATAAATATATAAATCGCGAATGGACTTATCATTCTTATCTAATCTGATGTCCTATATAAATTACCAAATAACTTTCTTTTTCAAATTATCACTATTTTTTTTAGTCTACTAACTATATTAATTAGTTTTATATGATAAATAACATTATATTTGTGATAAGGGAAAAAGGGAAAGAATATCCATTCCTATTGTTCTAATTGATAATTATAAAGGGTAAACAGATGCAGACACGGTACATTATTCTGACCTTACTTCTTTTGCTCTGCTTTAGGTTGAGCATCTCTTCGGGTTACGGACAAACGGCAAAGACAGATCACGGCATCGACAGCATTGCGCTGTATTTCGAAGGGCTCCGGAACCAGCAGCAGGAGAAGCTGTGGCTGCACCTGAACCAACCCTACTATGCCGCCGGAGATACAATCTGGTTCCGGGCATACCTGACCAATGCCATGACACACCGGCGAGATACCCTCTCAAACTTTGTATATGTCGATCTGGTCGACCAACGGGGAAGTTTTATCCTCTCGAAGAAAATTAAACGGGACTCCCTCGGGTTTGCCAACGGAATACCCCTCTCCGATACCCTGCCCACCGGTGACTATACCCTCCGGGCATATACCGGATGGATGCTCAACTTCGACTCCTCGTTTTACTACCAGCACAACCTCAAGATCGGCAGTGTCCGGGTCAAAGAGATGCACACCGAGGTCACTTATCTTACCGGACGGGCCATCGTCCGATTCATGGATGATCGGGGGAACCCGTTTCAAGGGGTGGAGGCACGCTGTATCCTCTACGACAGAACAGGCAAAAAAGTATCGGGATTCAAACAAGAGTCCAGTACGACGGGTGCCATATTCGTGGACTTCGAGGATGACTCATTACGTGTTGGGGAATACATGGAGGCAGAGTTCGAGGATCAGGGATTCAGATACCGGGAACGGGTCTACTTCGAACCGGTAAAGCGGACCTACACCGTACAGTTCCTGCCCGAAGGAGGGGAGATGCTCTCGGGAGTACTTCGCCGTATAGCGTTCAAGAGCGAGGGGTCGGACGGATATCCTATGGATATTGAAGGATGTATACTGAACAGTTCGGGAGGTACGGTAACCTCCTTCCGCAGCGAACACGACGGTATGGGGTCGTTCTTCATGCAGGGAACAACGGGTGAACAGTACCGGGCAGTCTGTACGTCGGAAGATGGAGAGCAGAAGAGTTTCCCGCTGCCCGAGGTAAAAGAGCAGGGGAGTGCTCTGAGTATCTTCCAGACACAGGGTGGTATCCGTTACCGGATAGACGGAACATTTCCGGAGGGAGGATTCTTAGTGGGGCATCAGCGGGGAAGGTGCTGTTTTGTAGTGTCCCTCGAAGAGTCCCGTACGACAGGCAAGATCTGTACGGATTCCATAGGGAGCGGGATTCTGCATCTGTTGTTGACGGACCATACGGGACGCCGGTTGAGCGAGCGGCTCGTCTTTGTCGAGGGGCAGGAGCTGACCCGAGTATCGGTCGCGGCGGACAAGCCTGCCTACGGAAAAAGGGAGCGGGTGCGCATAGACCTGGACATACAGGACAAAAAGGGAATACCAATAGAGGCCGACCTGTCGGTCAGTGTGACCAACCGGAAGGTCATCAGCTACGACTCATTAGGCGGAAACATAAAAAATTACCTGCTACTGACCTCCGACCTGAAGGGGTATATCCACAATCCGGGGTACTATTTCGAACAGGGTGGGGACTCGATAGCACGCCGCTATCATCTGGATTTAGTCATGATGACACACGGCTGGAGACGCTTCCCCTCAGACAACCTTTTCCGACCTGCGCCATTCTCCCCAAAACACTTCTTCGAACGGGGACAATATATTTCAGGACAAGTTATCAGTACAGTCGGACTATCGGCAAAAAATGCCCAAGTCGATGCCATAGCACTTACCGGAGACAATGTATTGGGAATGACTATCACCGATTCTTCTGGATATTTTATACTTGACGGCTTGGATTATAAAGGTCCTACATTATTTATGATCACAGCAAAAACCGCACGAGGGAAAGGAAAGACAATTCCATTTATTGAATTTGATACGCTTTATCCACGACCTGAGGTAAAACAAAAAAAATTATACAATTCGATCGATTCATCTGAAGATTCATCCATCATCAACAGTTATGTCGATCAACGCAAGAGAAATTATGAACAGTCTCATTTTTTTAATGGATATGATTTGGATGAAATAGTTGTCGAAGCAACAAATCTTCGGAAACCCCAGACTTCGCCGATGGGAAATTTGTATGATACAGCCGATTTGGCTCCATATAAAAAAGTACCCTTATATATGTATTTATCGACTTTACCCGGTATTACCACCGGAACTACAGGAGACGAAGAGAATATCCGGTGTTTCAAATTAAAAAAAATAGATGGTCTCGGTTTTACTCCGGCTCAATTAAGAATAGACAATAGAATAGTTTCCAATATTAATGAAGTCAGGTCTTATAATGTTGACGATGTCGAGTATCTTAATATTGTCAAAACAACAGGAGGAAAAGATGGAGATGCGGGAATCAATATGTTAGACTATCCCTATCGGATAGAAATCTATTTGAAAGAAGATAGAAATACAAAAAAGAATTATATGACATATAGAACTTTGGGATATTCAGAGAAGATGGAGTTCTACTCGCCGATATACGATACGCCGGAACGGGCGGACAATCCCCATCCGGACAACCGAACCACCCTGTACTGGAATCCCTACGTACAAACCGACACGGCCGGTAAAAGTTTTGTGGAGTTCTATTCCGATGACCGCGAAGATGCAGAACTCGAAATCACGATTGAAGGGGTTACCGATGAAGGGGTGCCGGTCTTTCATCGGTCCGGGGTTATTGCAAACGGGGATAAGGCCAACAATCCATAGGTAAAGTAAAATATCGACCGTTTTAATCGATAACCATAAAAGATAAACAAATGCAGACACGGTACATTATTCTGTCCTTACTTCTTTTGCTCTGCTTTAAGTTGAGCATCTCTTCGGGTTACGGACAAACGGCAAAAACAAATCACGGCATCGACAGCGTTGCATTGTATTTTGAAGGGCTCCGAAACCAGCAACAGGAGAAGCTGTGGATGCACCTGAACCAACCCTACTATGCCGCTGGCGATACAATCTGGTTCCGGGCATACCTGACCGATGCCATGACCCATCGGCGAGATACCCTCTCCAATTTCATCTATGTCGACCTGTTCGACCGGGCAAAACGGTTGGTAGCATCCCGAAAAATTAAACGGGACTCTCTCGGGTTTGCTAACTGCCTCCCGTTGCCCGATACCCTCGCTTCCGGCGAATACACCCTCCGGGCATATACCGGCTGGATGCTCAACTTCGACCCCGAGGGTTTCTTCCAAAAAAACATCTCTATCGGACAAGAACTTTCAAAAGTCAACCACTCCGTCGTTTATACTGATAAACGGATGATCGTCCGTTTCTCCGACCTGCGAGGACGGCCTCTCGCAAAAAAAGAGGTTCTGCTCGAACTCTACGACAAGGACGGAAACCATCTCTCTGAGGGGTGGCAAACATCCTCTTCCACCGGGGCCATATTTATTCCGATACCTGCTGACTCCATCATTAAAGGGGCTTACGCCGATATTCGCTTTTCGATCTCGGAGGATTCGGTATTCCGCCGTACGATCTTTGTCGAACCACCGGCCAAAGAGACGTTCGACATCCAGTTCCTCCCGGAGGGTGGGGAACTCATCGCCGGTATTCCCCAGCGCGTCGCTTTCAAGGCGGTCCGCTCCAACGGCGATCCGGCAGAGGTACACGGCTTTCTGCTGAACAATCGTAACGACACCGTAGCCCGATTCCACAGCGAACACAACGGTATGGGAAGTTTTGTGCTATCGGCCCAATCCGGAGAGCAGTACCGTGCCGAAACCTTCTGCGATACCCTTGCCGTATCCTCCTCTTTGCCGACGGTAAAGGAGCACTCCTGTGCCCTTCAGGTGGTCCGCAGAAATCAGGATATCCGATATCGGATATTGGGAGAGCTTCCTCAAGGGGCTATTCTCGTCGGACACATGCGGGGGATATGCAACATCCTGACTCCTATCGATCCGAAACAAAGTGCCGGAATCATCAAAACCGACTCCCTGCAGGAGGGAATCCTGCATCTGTTGCTGGTCGACAACTCCGGACATCCGAGAACCGAACGGCTGATCTATATCCACAAACCCGGACAAGCCCCTCTCGTCTCTGCCCTTGCCGACAAACCCGAATATGCAGCACGAGAGAGAGTGAAGGTCGATCTCTCGCTGTCCCAAGACGGTAAACCGCTCTCCGGGTGCTTCTCAGTCAGTATAACTGATGCCCATGCCGTCAAAGCGGACTCCCTCGAGGAGAACATCCGCTCCTACCTCCTGCTCTCGTCCGACCTCAAAGGGTATATTCATGATCCCCAGTACTATTTCCTCGACGACTCCCCTCAAAGACTCTATCATCTGGATTTGGTCATGATGACGCACGGATGGAGACGGTTCCCGACCGATAACCTCTTCCGGCCAGCTCCATTCGCCCCGAAATTCTTCCTCGAACACGGACAGTTCTTCTCCGGACAGGTCAACAATATGGTGGGCAAAGGGGTGAAGGAGGCTACCTTGACGGCATTTGCCGTACGGGGGGAAGGAACGAACGACAAGGCTTTTACGACTACCACGGACAGTGCGGGACACTTTCTGTTCGAGGGCCTCGACTTTCAGGATACAACCGTATTCATGATCCCCTTCTACAACAAAAGGGGAAGGATTCCCTACGACATACAGTTCGACAAATCCTACTACCGCCCGAGACTATCCCCGATAGCTCCCTTCAAAAAGGAGAATCAGCAACTCGACCAAGCGGATGAGACCATATTGCAGATGTATAAAAACGAATCTTGGGGTTCTCTCCGGGAGTACTCGATGGAGGCGTTTACCGTACATGCAAAGGACCCTGATGCCCCGGCTGTACGGATCGAACAGAAAATCCACAACGATACCGCTAAATTCAATGAATTCAATACACTTTCATTAGAATCATATGTGCGAAACTTTCCGGGTATGATTTTAACAGACGATGGGTGGTGTTTAGAAATGGATTTAGGATACAGTGTTCCGCTTCAATTCAGATTAAATGATGAGATTATCATGAGTATGGCCCCGTTAAGTTTATATACAGTTGGTGACCTTGAATATATCCGAACTGATCTCATGCGCTGGCTTACTCCCCCAGAACTTCCGTATTTACCAATTCGCACTAGTGAAAACTATCCCTGCCGCTTTGAGGTTTATGTAAAAGAGGATGCCCATGGGGCACGACGGTTTGGGTTGTACAAGACGGTGGGGTACATACCAGGACCCGAGTTTTACCATCCGGTGTACGACACGCCCGAAAAACGGGAAAACAAAACACCGGATCGCAGAACAACACTCTATTGGGAACCCTATCTACAGGTCGGCCCCGACGGGAAAGGCTGTCTTGAATTTTATACCAACGACAACAAAAAATCCGATCTCGAGATCACAATAGAAGGAATTACAGTTGATGGGATCCCGGTCTTTCACCGGTCGACATTATCCGAAAAGAAACAATAAGTTTTATCCAACGGAGCCAACCCGAAAATCCGTAAAACAGACTAGGGGAAACGATTAATCTTTCATATCAAATATTGCTATCTTGGCTCAAAACACATTCTCTTCTGCGAATGAATAAACTCGTGTCTAATTCAAAACCACCTACCTTTACGTTAAGGAAGCTCAAAAGTGAAGAGAAATGTTTATACAAAAAGCAGATGTTCTCACTCACACCAACACCTCATTTGTGTGAAATCGAATGTAATTCGCTTCATCTTTTTCATTGCAGAAAATCCCATGAACCCATTACTTAATGGATATGGATCGATCTGGGCCATTTCATTCCCCGCTCCAGCCAACACCTCAACTCCGGTTAGATCACAACGTTTATCACCGATCTCCGTCCGCAGCGGACCGACTGCAAAACATTCATATTCGAGTAATCGGCCTGGCAACAACATGCTCCGGGTCACTGTATCGTCGGATACTCGAGAGGACAACCCATTCTCATTCTGTCGATAGTACGAATTATAAAGAACCAAATCCCCCTTGCCGCCCATGCCGGTATCCATATAGCTAACTATGTCAAGACTGTTTAATTTATATTTCAGATATAAATTATTGTTGATCAGACAAAAGTCACTTCCTCCTACTTTTTCGTCCGATACACTCATCGAAAACGTAACCGTCCGGTTTTCTATGTCGAATATGATTCTTTCGAATCGTTTCATCACGGGAATTCCGAATACAGCCTGTTCCATCTTTTTTTCAGCAGTCTCCCGAACCTCTTCATAACGCGATACGACATCCGGATCATCCGAATGGGACTCGATCACCTCCTCAAGCCTGTTTTTCAATACGTATACCGGCATATTATAGATCACCATTCCCTCGATACTCAACGAATCGACTACGGCACATAACAAATCTAAATCATTCTTGGTCGCTTGTAACGGATCCGCCGAAACATATCTCACTCCGATGCGATCGGCCATCTCCTCTGTCAATACCGAAACCTGTGCTCCCGTATCGAACAGGGTAGGCAACGGACAACCGTTCCACTCCATTTCACAGCTCAAATCGTCTTCTCCGATTAATTGAGCGGAGGCTTCCGAACCAGACAAAACAATACGCATTTCCGGGAATTGAACCAAACCGGCCATTCTGTTCCGTATCGACCGAATATGTCCGAACATCAATGAATCCAAGCCTTCCGTTTCCAACAGCCCGTCACAAACATCAATTCCTTTCTCATAATCTCCCGTATCTTCATACGCACCCATCAACAAATAGTTGTACCCGAATTTCGCATTTGAATCCAACACTTTGTCATACTGATCAAGCAATTTGTTCCAATTATTGACAGCAGCCCGGGAATCGTTAAAATAGGTATGAACGAGGGCCGTTCCACACAATCGGATAAAACCATTCAAGCTGTCACTGTTTTTATCCAGAAACGTTCTGAGCGCAAACCAATCCTGCGTATTCATCATTTCTGTTGCTCTTGCATCATATGTATTTTGACCGTATATATCATACGAACAGAAAATTACTACCGATAACACGATAAATGTTGCCAATTTTCTTTTCATCACAGATCTTTTAGGAAAGAAATAAATTAGAAAATACAAGAGAAAATCAATGTTATAAACAAATTTACAAATAATTTTTACAACATGATGCAAAAAAAGGAGTTAAGTCTTTGACTTAACTCCTTCATTCATTTTCACCAGTCGGGGTGACTGGATTCGAACCAGCGACCACACGCCCCCCAGACGTATACTCTAACCGGGCTGAGCTACACCCCGAGCTCTAAAGCAGTGCAAATGTAGAACAAAAAATGTTTCCTGCAAAATTTAAATCCACATTTTTCGAAATATTTACACTACCTGCTGGGTGCGCTGGATCACCATATCTTGCCACTCCTTACATAACGTCGTAAATCGAGCCGACCATCCTGCCACACGTACGGGTAAGTTCGGATAACGGTCCGGATGCATCTGTGCATCGATCAATGTCGCCGTATCCACCACATCCACATGCATATAGAATCCACCTTTTTCGCGGAACGTCTTCATCAATCCGACCAAAGCTACCACGCCATTTTCGCCTTTGACCGAATCGGGCAACACCTTCAGTTCGATCGTCGCCCCATTCGGACAACGCGTAAAGTCCAATTTACAATACGAATTCAACACCGCGGTCGGCCCTTTGCGATCGCTTCCCGGAGTAGGGGAGCAGTTCGTCGCCAAAATATCGCCTACACGACTGCCTTCGGGTGTAGCCCGACGCATCATACGCCAATCGACTTCTCGACCGAACGTGCTGATACCACAGGGACGTTTCACGCCGTTACGCTCTTTTACCTGGGCTACAATATTCGAATAGTCGTTAAACACCCGAACCATCATCTCATCACTCTCGGCATTGTCATTTCCATAAAACTCAAAACGGTTCTGTACCAAACGACGCAGACCTTCGTTGCCTTCCCAGTTTTTCCGCAGTATATCGACAAAATCGTTCAACTCGATATAATGCTCCTCGAATACCAATTTTTTAAGCACCTGAAGGCTATTGGCCGTATCACTGACTCCTCCGTAATGGATCCCGTTCACCGTATATTTCGGTCCGCGTTCGGCATATCCCAATCCTTTTTCGATACACCCTTCGACAAACATCGAGACCAGCGGATTCGGCGTCACATGATCCTGCCAGCTATTATCGAGAGCCGACTGCAGATTATTGACATCCTTGTCCAATTCGACTACAAAAGATTTATAGAGCGAATCAAAATCGGTATAAGGAAGCGCCTCGTTCTGATCGAGTTTCAAAGCCCGGAACAACGGCTGCATCATATCGGTCGGGGAGTAGATAAACGCCGTTTTACCGGGAATAATCGCCTCCCAACATCCGTCGTTGGTAAATTCACGGGCCTCCTCTTCTGGGTATCCGAATTTGATCAAACCGTCAATCACCACATTCTCGTTGTATACAGACACGATTCCTCCTCCGAAACGCTGCACCTCGGCAATCCGTCGATAAAGCTTTTCGGGCGTCTTGTCGCCAATGCGTACCGCAATGGGGTAGTCGCTGATATGTAACTCCTCAACCACATCCAACACCAGATAAGTCAATGCATTGGTTACCTCTTTTCCGTTACGGTCAATTCCGCCGAGCACAATATTTTGATAAAATTGAGCATCTCCCGTAGCATTATGTTCCCCAATCCACTCAGTTCCCTTGATCCAGAAATGGGCCACCAATTCACGGGCTTCGTCCAACGTCAACGTTCCGTTATTCAGATCCTGTTCCAAATAGGGGTAAAGCATTCGGTCGAAACGTCCGATGCCGGACCAGTTACCCATCAACCGGAAGAAGGCATACATCGACCACAAGGACTGAATCGCCTCACGGAAATTGCGCGGCGGATTTTCCGGCACATGTTCCAATGTCTCGATGATATCTCCATAGAACTTCTGCTCTTCTGACGATGCTTTTTGTTGCATCTCCTTGAGCAGCTCAACGTTCCGTTTCTGCCAAACGGCCGCCGCATCCAGTGTCAACAGCATCGAATGAAGCAGGTCGGTTCCGTGATCGTCCAATCCGCCCCGATTCAGCCGTTCTTCGATTTCCGCCCGCAAACCCTTGTATCCCGTGTTCAACACTTTTTCGAAACCAACGGTCGTATGGCTGACCGAGCTCATTTTGAGTAGAGGAGTAACATGTTGCGCCCCTTCTCGAAGCGTAGCCGATCCAACGATCAACTCTCCGGGCAAAATCCGCAACGGAGCATTTTGGGCGATACTCATTGCTGCATACCCGTACTTCATATTGTTCGACAGAGACGCGTCCCGACCTTCGGGAAAATCCCAGCTGGCAAAACTCAGATTCCGCCCATGCTCTCCGGAAAGTCCTATCTGAGCCAAGTGGTGGGTGATATCGCTCAATCTTCGGGGCGATTCGGGATGCCATGCACGCCCCCAATTATACAAAGGATCACAAGAGCTCTTCACATCCGTATTCGAGATGCTTCCGGCAAAGAGATCTTTATTCAGGCCTACGAACAAGGCACACAACCCGAGTGAGGATCTTTTTAAAAATTCGGCACGTGAAATTCGTTCTTTCTGGTTCATTGCGGATAAGTTTTAGGTTTCAACCGAGTCAAACAGAACGTCTCTACGACATATTGAAGAGTCCTGCAACTTCTCTTTGCAAATTTACGAAACACAAACCAAAAAAACAACTCTTTTTACACTTTGACATTCAGATTTTAAATCTATTACAACGCCAATTTGTAGATATTATAAATATCTTCCGCCTGAAGATGCCGGAAATTACCCAAACCGTTCCGTCCGTCGCGTTCAGCCAGACACCTTTCGGCCATAAGACGCAAGTGTTCTTCACCGATTCCCACATCGCTCAGCCGTGTGGGCAATCCCATTTTTTTGTACCAGTTTTCAAGGCGATCAATCATTTCAAAGACAATCCGTTCCTTGTCGTCGAATGCGAGCGACACATCGAATACCCGTACGGCAAACTGCACGAACTTATCAATATCGGTTTTATAAACATACTTCATCCACGCCGGGAAGATGATCGAGAGTCCGGCGCCGTGTGCAATGTCGTACTGTGCGCTCAATTCATGTTCGATGTCGTGGCTGGCCCAGTCGCCGATCCGCCCCATATTGAGCAGGTTGTTGTGTGCTACGGTTCCTGTCCACATGATTTCGGCCCGAATGTCGTAATCGGTCGGATGGGCCAGAGCCATCGGGCCGTAATAGAGGATCGTCCGGATCGATCCCTCGATCAACCGGTCGGTAAAATCGACATGCTTTACCGTCGTGAAATAACGCTCCATCAAGTGGGCGACAATATCCGAACAGCCGTTGGCAATCTGGTGAGCCGGCATCGAAAAAGTCACCTCCGGGTTCATGAACGCAAATTTGGGAATCAAATATTCGCTCCCGATGTACCGTTTGTAATTTCCCTCTTCGTTGGTCACCACCGAACTGTCGGACGACTCGGATCCGGCCGCCGGAATCGTCAGCACAACTCCCACAGGAAGCGCACCCTCGATCGGCTTGTCATCATAAAGATAATACTCCCAGATATCGTCCTTACAACACACGCCAGCCGCAATCGCTTTCGACGAATCGATCGTACTGCCGCCACCGACAGCCAGAATAAAATCGATATCGTGCTCCTTGCATAACTCTATCCCCTTGCGCACGAGCGACAAACGCGGATTGGGCTGTACGCCTCCGAGTTCGATGAAGAAAAGCCCTTCGGCCTGCAACGAAGCGACCACGCGATCATAGAGTCCGTTACGCTTGATCGATCCGCCGCCATAATGCAACAGGATTCGTTTCCCGTATCGGGCCACCTCTTTACCAACTTCGTTTTCCACTCCTTTGCCGAAAATAATCCGAGCCGGATTATAATATTCGAAATTTATCATATCTCCTTGATTTATTTAAGTTAAAACTATATCTATCATTCATTTGTCGGTCCGTCTACTCTTCGACCAAAGTGAGTGTCGGCCCGTCCGTAATCGTCAGTACCGCTTCCGATCCTTTCCCCCGCAAATCCATCATCTGATTACCGTAGCCGTAGCCGCTTCCGGTCACATATTGCGGCAGATCGAAAACCGTACCGTCAAAAGTCACCCGTGCCAAATCCTGTTCGAAAACGACCTCTACACGGTATGCCTGTTCCGTTTTTCCGTCCGTTCCGACAAAACTCGCATGAATCGGATATATGTCCTCAATATAAAGCGTCTTGCCCCGCTGCTCAACGACCCATTCGCCGTCGACCATCCGCACATTCTTCGTGTCGTCATCCTCGATATTCCATGCACTTCCTCCGCCGGGCAAAGCTCTCCGGTCCAAAACCTCGGCTTCCTCTTTTTCAGGCAAAAAAAGTTCGACTTGAGAAGAATCTGCACTGAAGACCATATAGGCAGCATACACCGCTCCGCTATCTGCCGGAGCGACAGAGATCAATTTGACCCCCTCTTCGAACGGACGAATACAATCTTGCCGTACCTCCGACCACTGATACCCAGCAGAGGCGATACAACCGTGTTCATCGCGATCGGCACCTGTCCTCGCTGAATTTTTGTCTGAATTTCCCGCGCATCCGCACAGCAGACACGCCATCGTCAAAAAACATTCCACCTTCATTTCGAACCGTTTTTATGATTTATATTTAACTCTCCTGCTAATAGCTGATGATATCTCTGCCGAAGGGCGTGAAAGCCAGAGACATCAACTTAAAATGTTGCCGACCAAATGGAATTCCGATAATCGTAATGCACAGCAGTACCCCAAACACCAAATGGGTAAGCGCAATCCATATTCCACCGAAAATGAGCCACAAAAGATTCATAACAGCCGACAGGCACCCCGATCCCTGTTCGGTCACGACCGCCTTCTGACCGAAAGGAAACAGCGCAAGCACACCCAATTTAAAAGCCTGAATCCCGAAAGGAATCCCTATGATCGTAAGACACAACACAATTCCTCCAACGATGTACTCAATAGAGACGAGTAGTCCGCCGAACACAATCCAAATAACATTACCCAGAAAATTCATACCGATCTTCCTCCATATTCTAATTCGACTGAAGTACAAATATAACACTATTTGCTTCCACTCAAAATCCACAGCAAAAGATTGTCCAAACATTTCGACAGGCTCCTTTCTGAAATATATCGCCTTGGGAATTCTTTTGTTGGGATATTTTGATTTATTTTGCGTTTTGTTCCTTTTTCGTCGTTGGTATACTATTTGCGATACCTATCGGAGGATAAAAAAGCCTAAAAGAATGACACATACAAAAATGAAAGAAAAAAACACTGATAAAGAGTCTATTAAGGAGGAAGAAAAGATTCAGGAAGAGCATACGGAAGGAAAAGAGAGCGAAACGGCCGCTGACACTATGTCAGAAGAGGCTGCGGAGCAAGATGCCAAATCGTCAGACATGGCAGACGAGGCGAGCGAGTGGAAAGACAAATATCTGCGCCTGGTTGCAGAGTTCGACAATTACCGCAAACGCACGCTGAGGGAGAAAATGGACCTGATCGCTTCCGGAGGTGAAGATGTGATCAAATCGTTGCTCGCCGTCATGGACGACATCGATCGGGCGCTCGACGCCATGACCAAATCGGACGACATCGAGGCGATCCGCCAGGGAATCATGCTGATTCACCAAAAGCTCCTCGACACCCTCCACGCCAAAGGTGTGGAAGAGATTTCGGCAATCGGTCAGGAACTCGACACGGACCTGCACGAAGCCGTAGCCAAATTCCCGGTAACGGAAGAGGAGAAGAAAGGCAAAGTGATCGATGTCGTACAGAAAGGGTACAAGCTCAAGGATAAAGTGGTTCGATTCGCAAAAGTTGTAGTGGGAGAATAATAACGATGGCAAAAAGAGATTACTACGAAGTACTCGGTGTGGACAAAAACGCCAGTGCCGATGAGATTAAAAAAGCTTATCGGAAGGCCGCACTGAAGTACCACCCAGACAAGAATCCGGGAGATAAAGAGGCTGAAGAGAAATTCAAGGAGGCAGCCGAAGCATACGATGTTCTGAGCAATCCGGACAAAAAAGCCCGTTACGATCAGTTCGGCCACGAAGGAATGAATGCCGGTGGCTTCGGCGGAAGCGGCGGAGGTTTCGGCGGCGGTTTCTCGATGGAGGATATTTTCAGCAATTTCGGGGATATCTTCGGCGGACATTTCGGGGGTGGTTTCAGCGGTTTCGGCGGAAGCGGCGGTGGACGTACTCGGGTCAATCGTGGTTCGGATCTGCGGATCAAAGTTAAGTTGACACTGAAAGAGGTGGTCAACGGAACGACCAAAAAACTGAAAATCAACAAACAAATCGCATGCGACCAATGTGGTGGAACCGGAGCCAAAGACAAAGACTCCTATTCGACCTGTTCGACCTGTCACGGATCGGGATATGTCACCCAAGTGGTCAACACGTTCTTCGGCAGGACTCAGACGACACAACCTTGTCCGACCTGTCACGGAGAAGGGAAGGTCATTACGTCCCCCTGTCCGAAGTGTAACGGAGAGGGTATCGTACGCGGGGAGGAGGTAATCGAGATCCGGATTCCGGCCGGAGTAGGAGAGGGTATGCAGCTCACCGTCAGTGGAAAAGGAAATGCCGCCCGCCACGGAGGTATCAACGGCGACCTGCTCGTACTGATCGAAGAGGAACCCGACAAGAACCTGGTCCGAGACGGAAACGATTTAATATACAACCTGAATATTACGATTCCGCAAGCGGTATTGGGCGCCTCGGTAGAAATTCCGACCGTAGATGCGAAAGCAAAGATCAAGATCGAACCCGGGACACAGGCCGGGAAGGTTTTACGTCTGCGGGGCAAGGGAATTCCCGAAGTAAACGGGCACGGCAGGGGTGACCTGCTGGTCGTAGTCAACATCTACGTCCCCTCATCGGTCAATGCAACGGAAAAACAGTTGCTCGAACAACTGGCCGGAAACGAACATTTCAAACAGGCCGAACAGAACCGGGATGCCAATATTTTCGACCGGATGCGCAGCTTTTTCCGTTAACCGAACAGATAAATGACGAACGATGGAAGTGGATCGCATCAGCATACTGCCCGACAGAGTAGCCAATCAGATTGCCGCCGGTGAGGTCGTCGAACGTCCTGCTTCGGTCGTTAAGGAGTTAATGGAGAATGCCGTCGACGCCGGCAGCCGTTCCATTACGGTCAACTACCGCGATGGAGGGAAGACACTGATTCAGGTGGCTGACGACGGTTGTGGTATGAGCGAAACGGATGCCCGCATGGCATTCGAACGTCATGCCACATCGAAAATCCGTGCGTTGGAGGACATTTATCACCTCGCATCGTTCGGTTTTCGCGGCGAAGCCCTACCTTCGATTGCCTCAATCGCGGAGGTCGAACTGCGCACCCGCATGCACGACCAGGATTTGGGAACCCAGATTATCATACACGGCGGACGTTTCCTCTCGCAGGAACCCGTCCAAACCCCGTTCGGAACCCAGTTTCTGATAAAAAATCTGTTTTACAATACGCCTGCCCGAAGAAATTTTCTGAAAGAGACTTCGACGGAGAGCAAGAGGATCCGCGACGAATTTTTACGGGTCGCGCTGTGCAATCCCGACATTTCGTTCTCGCTCTACGACAACGACGTACCGATTGCGAATTTGCCGGCAACCCACCTGCGCCAACGGATCGTATCGGCCATCGGCGGAAAAAAGATCGCACAGAATTTGCTTGAAGTCTCGGTCGACACTTCTCTCGTGCGTATCGAAGGATTCGTTGGACAACCGACCTATGCGAAGAAAAACAACTCGGAACAATATCTATATGTCAACGGACGATATTTCCGTTCGAATTATCTGCGGAAGGCTATTCTTCAAGCCTACGAAAAACTGATCGCTCCGGAGACTCAACCCTCCTATTTTCTCTACCTGACGATAGACCCCGAACGGATCGACGTAAATGTGCACCCGCAAAAAACGGAGGTGAAATTCGAAGACGAAAGCGCCATATGGCAATTCATCAACGCGGCAGTGCGGGAGACCTTAGGGAAACAAGGCGTGGTCCCGTTGATGGATTTCGACATGGACCGATCGATCGACATCCCGGTTTATCGGGATACCGGCAATTTCCGGATCCCGGACCCCGATTACCGTCCCGATTTCAATCCGTTCAATGAAGAGGCCGCCTCCAGCAGCAGGACATATCACGAGTTCGAGTCGGTGTCTCATGGTTCCAAACAGTCTGCACCCCAATATTGGGAACGACTGTACGAAATACCGACCGAAAAAATCATCGATCCCCATTCGTCCCACTCTTCACCCGACGGGTTCGATGAATTCGACAGTTCCGTTAAAGAGTTCATCGAAGGAGAAGACGAACCCGTTCAAAACCGTTTGGAATGGGACGGTGAAAACACGGCACATCGGGATTTCGTATCGTTCGGGGAACGCTATTGTGCCGTACGGACTGAAAACGGACTCGTCCTGATCGACCTAAGAAGGGCACGGGAGCAGGTACTCTACGAACAATATCTGCGTATGATGCACAACGGGTCATCCGCAAGTCAACAGTTGCTTTTCCCCGAACATATAGACTTGAGCAACGAAGAAGCGGCCGCATTGAAAGAGATTCTCCCCGAACTCGAAGCCGCCGGTTTCGAAGCAACAATCGAAGAGAATCATGCAGTCGTATCGGGCATTCCCGGCACGCTCGCTGCCGGTTCGCTGGAAAAGACTATACATGAACTCACTAATACATTTCTCGAAACGGGGAAATTACCCGTTCGGCAACAGCAGGAACGGATGGCGGCAATTATGGCTCGCAACGGAGCGTGCGGAATCACCGGCGAGGAGGGAATACGGCAGACATTAAATGAACTATCCGAGTGTGACAACTGCAATTACACCCCGAACGGCAAACCGATTTCAATCTGCATCACAGATGAAGAACTGCATCGCCGTTTCAACCCGTAAAACTCACTTTTAACACACGTACACGACATGAGATTTCAAGGATCCTTTTCGACACCCCCTGTAGTCCAAAACATAATCATATTGAACGTCCTGTTTTTTATGGCGGAGATGATCCTTCCTGCCCGCATGGGAGATTGGATGTTCACAAATCTCGGACTCTATTTTTGGGAGAGCGGAAACTTCCACCTCCACCAGTTGGTCACCCACATGTTCATGCACGCCAACCTGACCCACCTGTTCATGAATATGTTCGCCCTGTGGATGTTCGGCCGCACCTTGGAATACGAACTGGGCAGCAAGCGTTTTCTGATCTATTATATGGTGACCGGAGTGGGAGCGGCCCTGATTCAATTAGGCGTCACATGGCTTCAAGTCGACTCGATGAGCAGCGCCGCTTTCGTGGATCAGGCCAAACTTCAGAGCCTCATTTATGCACCTATGATTGGGGCCTCAGGAGCCGTATTCGGCGTATTGCTGGCCTTCGGCATGATGCACCCAAATGCCATATTAATGCTTTTGATTCCGCCTATCCCGATCAAAGCGAAATACCTCGTCATCGGATACGGCGTACTTGAACTCTTCCTGGGAACGACCGGATTGCAGAGTGGTGTTGCTCATTTCGCCCATCTGGGAGGTATGCTGTGGGGATTTTTCCTGCTTCGATATTGGAAGAAAAGGGGAGATATCTATTATTAATTCCAATCAGCAGTTGAACTGCTGTGATTTATAAGTTTAACCGAGGTCATATATGCCTCAAAATTAGTTGTAAATAATTGAAAATCAAGGTATGAAATACTTGTAAAAGTCCCTGGAAATCAG
>DWXH01000024.1 GCA_019119305.1 Candidatus Alistipes merdigallinarum
CGCAAAAATCACCCCAAAATATTTTCCTCCGCAATATATTTTTTTGTATTTCTCAGGTACAATGCAAACGACAAACAACAGCTAAACATATATGAAACAGAAAGATAACACCAACAAGCAAAATAAACCGCTCCAAAACAGGACACATAATTAATCCGTTAACAAACAATAAAAAACCGATTTTTTACATTTTAATTTATGAAGGAGTTGCCGAATGTGCCTATTTTTCAGCCGACACGCCTCAATAAATTTCTTATCTTTGTAGAAATAACATATGATTCTATGAACGATGTAAAGATATTATGGGTAGACGACGAAATCGATTTCCTCAAACCCCACATTTTATTTCTTCAGGGCAAAGGATACGACGTCGAAACCTGTAACAACGGTTACGATGCAATCGATCTGGCTGCCTCAAAACAGTATGACCTGATCATCCTCGATGAAATGATGCCCGGCCTGACCGGTCTCGAAACCTTACCGCGTATCAAGGAGATCCGGCCGATGACCCCGGTCATCATGGTCACCAAAAGCGAAGAGGAAAACATCATGGATAAAGCGGTCGGTTCAAAAATCGCCGACTACCTGATCAAACCGGTCAATCCGAATCAGGTTTTGCTTTCGATCAAAAAAAACGTCCACAGCCAACAATTGGTAACCGAACAGACCACCGCCGACTACCGGAGTGAATTCGGTCGTATCTCATCGTCGTTTACCGATGCCCGGACCTTTGCCGACTGGGTCCAGATCTATCGAAAGCTCTATAATTGGGAGGTCGATCTGGCGGAATCCACCGACCCGGGCGTCCGGGAAATTCTCTCTTATCAGAAAGATGAAGCGAACAACGAATTCGCCAAATTTATCCGCAACAACTATGTCCGCTGGTTCTCCGATCCGGATGAAAACACTCCGGTGCTGTCGCACAACCTGCTCCGGAAAAAGGTCTTTCCCGTGGTGGATGCCTCCCGGAAAACCACGTTTTTCCTGATCGACAACTTCCGCTACGACCAGTGGAGGATGATCCAACCGGTCCTTCACAACCTGTTTGAAGTCGAAAAGGAGGATTTTTATTGCAGCATCCTGCCCACGGCAACACAATATGCCCGTAATGCTATTTTCGCCGGACTCACCCCGTTAGCAATCGACAAAATCATGCCCAATTTATGGCTCAACGACAACGAGGAGGGAGGGAAGAACCAGCATGAAGAGGAGTTTCTCCGTCGGCAGATCCAGTCTCAAGGTAAACGCTACGATCTTTTCTTCGACAAAATCATCAAAAGCGACTCGGGCAAACGGCTGATCGAGAATATCGGGAAAGTAACCCGTGCCGATTTCTCGGTCATCATCTACAACTTCCTCGACATCCTGTCGCACGCACGGACCGAGACCCAGATCATCCGCGATCTGGCCGAAGACGAAGCGGCATTCCGGTCGCTGACCCGTTCGTGGTTCGAACACTCCGACCTGTTGATCCTGATGCGCCTGCTGGCCGAACAGGGACACACGCTGATCATCACCTCCGATCACGGAACGATTCAGGTGGATCACCCGGTACGGGTACAAGGCGACCGCGAAACCTCGTCAAACCTGCGTTACAAGACGGGGCGGAATCTCAGTTTCAATGCAAAAGAGGTCTTCGCCGTTACGAAGCCCGAACTGATTCACCTCCCGAAATCAAACATCACGTCAACCTACATTTTCGCCTACAACCGCGATTTCTTCGTCTATCCGAACAACACGAATCAGTTCGTCCGTTATTACAACAAAACGTTCCAGCACGGCGGCATCTCGATGGAGGAGATGATCGTTCCGTTTTTGGTCCTGAAACCCAGATAAATACTTCTGAATACCTATCACACAGTTTAAACGTCTTCCAGCACCAGGCTTGGAAGACGTTTCTTTTTAAAAAACCTCCCCGTTCGACACTTCTCGTTCCATAACAGCCGTTTTTCATCCCGTCACCTGCTGAAAAACGCTCCGGTTCAAAGAGATAAATCGCCAAAATATTGAATATCCTGTAATTTTTTTCTACTTTTGAGAAAACTGCTACCCAATATGAAAAAATTATCCTACTTCCCGATATGTATCGGAATTCTCGTCGCATGTATTTCCTGTAATCGTTCGCTCGTGCTCACTTCCAACGGGAGCAGCGACTACACGATCATCATTCCTACGGTACCTACAGAGGTCGAGCGCAAAGCCGCATCGGAGTTTCAACGTCTGTTGGCTTTGAGCAGCTCCGTAGAGCTGCCTATCGCAGGGGACACCCTCCCCACTTCAAACAAGGAGATCGTCATCGGACTCACGAACCGCACTCCGGGCGACATGCAGGATTCGCTGCAAGAGGACGGTTTTGTCATCCGCACCGAAAACCGATCGTTATACATCAACGGAGGCAGCCAGAAAGGTACACTTTACGGCGTATACACCTTCTTCGACCAATACCTCGGCTACCGTTGCTACTCTCCGAAAGTCTTCAAATATCCGACCCTCGATCGGGTCAAAATTGCCGCGGGAATCAACGACCGCCAAATTCCGGTCAACCGTTACCGCAACACCTTCTATGACGTGGCATCCGATCCGTTCTATGCCGACTGGCACAAACTCGACCACATGAAACCCGACTGGGGACTATGGGTCCACACCTTCGCCACCCTGCTGCCTCCGGAACAATACTTCAGCCAACACCCCGAATACTACGCACTGGTCAACGGGAAACGGGTCGGCATGCAGGACGACGGCCATCTGCGCGCCCAACTCTGTCTGTCAAACCCCGAAACCTTCGAAACGCTTTGTGTCAACCTGAAAAAGGAGATGGACCAACAGCCGGATGCACTATACTGGTCGGTAAGCCAAAACGACACCTATGCCGACAAACCGTACAACTGTACTTGTCCCGCATGTAGTGCCCTCGACGAAAAAGCTGGATCGCCGAGCGGTTCGGTCCTCGATTTCGTCAATCGGGTCGCAGAACGTTTCCCGGACAAGATCATTTCTACATTAGCTTACCGCTATACCCGGACTGCCCCGAAAGGAGTCGTTCCGTCAGATAATGTCAACATCATGCTCTGCGACATCGAATGCAACCGACACATCCCCATTGCGGAAGATTCCACCAGCGCATCGTTCCGGACCGATTTCGAAGAGTGGGGCAAGATCGCTCACAACATTCTGATGTGGGACTACATCATCCAGTTCTCGAACCTGATGGCCCCCTATCCGAATCTGCGTACGCTGCAGCCCAACATGCAATACTTCGTCCGCAACGGAGTGACCGCCCAGTTCCAGCAAGGAAACATCAGTCGCGGAGGAGAATTCTGTGAGCTCAGGCCCTATCTAGTCGCTCGACTGATGTGGAATCCCGACGTAGATATCCGTGCCGAAATGGAAGATTTTCTGAACGGCTACTACGAAGAGGCCGGACCGAGCATTTTGGCATACATCGACCTGATGCACGACGAGCTCGAAAAATCAAAACTTCCCCTCACCATATACGGCAAACCGTTCGACCATTTCGAAGGATTTTTAAGGCCGGAACTGTTCAGCCGTTATGAAGAGCTGTTTGACCAAGCAGAGGCTGCCGTAGCTGACAAGGCCGAAGTTCTCGAACGGGTAAAGATCGCCCGCCTGCCGTTGACATTCTCTCTCTTCGAAATCGCCAAACAAAGGGGCCTGGACGAAGATCGGGTATTCGAACAAGCAGACGGGAAATGGCAGATCCGCCCCGAAATCTCGCAACAGCTCGACACCTTCCTCGAGTTGTGCCGCAAAGCCGAAATCCAGCACTTCGTCGAAGGCGGGATGAGCCCCGAAGAGTACGGACAACAGACCCGGCAGGCATTGAACTCTTTTGTAACGGAGACAGAATAGGCACTCCGCTTTTTGGAGTTCTGATTGCAAACCTCTATATTTGTCGGTAGAAAACACCTTGATAAATAGAGAGGAGAAGAGACATATCATGTTACTGAAGATAGATTCTGTCAACGACTTGCCCGATGCGGCCGATGCCATCCTGGAGGCACTCAACAAACGTTCGATCGTAGCCTTCCGGGGAGAGATGGGAGCCGGGAAAACTACGTTGATCCGGGCTCTGTGCGACCGCTTGGGTGTAGCCGATACAGTGACCAGCCCTACGTTTGCACTTGTCAACGAATACCACACAGAAGAGGGCGCACCAATCTATCACTTTGATTTTTACCGAATCAACCGGATCGAAGAAGTTTTTGATTTCGGCTATGAGGAGTATTTTTACAGTGGGTATCTGTGCCTGATCGAATGGCCGGAAAAAATCGAGGACCTGTTGCCCGAAGAGACGCTTTCGGTCCGTATCCTCATTACGGGCAATGACTCGCGAACGATCGAAATTGATGAGTGATCGGATTGGCAATGCGACAAACCCTCTTTTTTCTTTCTAAACAAGACAAGAAAGGGAAAGAAAAATCAGGGAATCGATCATCCTGCGCTGTCCTGTCTTTTCTAAATCATTTATCTCTGAATACACAGATTCCAAGACAACCCGTTAAGAATCGCGTTATAATCAACCGGACAAAAAAGGAAGGGAAGAAATCGTGATTTTGTGGGTTCAAACGAAAAATATCCGATAAACAAAACATTTTTCAAAAGATCACAGTCATGAGCCGGTTTAGAAAAATGGTTGCAGGCCCTCCCACTTCAAAAGCTTTCACCAAGAAGCTTTTCCATTTGGGAAAACGAACCGCAACTCGCAAAAATTACAGGCCTGCATACTTCCCTTTTATCATACTACTTGTCACGTCCTTCCCGTTTTGTAAATCCATCACGGGCGAATTCGGGCTATAACTTTTGGATCGGAGAGTTCCCTCAAGGCATCTTTCCCGATCCAAACAGCCGTCTTATCGGACATCGAGACAAGCCTACGACTCACCTCAAGAGCCTCCCGGTGCAACCGTAAATTCCGCTTCCCGATCTGCCGGAGCGCCCAGTTGACTGCCTTACGGACAAAATTCCGCGAATCGCCGGACGCCTGTTCGATCAATCCGAAGAACGGAAGGAAACGTTCATCCTCCGCCGCTTTATCTCCTACCGCCAACGTAGCCATCAATACAAACGCCGTACGCCGCACGAATTCCTCTTCACGTGGGAAATACGCATAGATCTTGTCATAGACAAAAGGCGTCAGCCGAAACAGATTCTGACAACACAGGTCGCAAATATCCCACGCATCGAACGCTTCCGTCCAGCGATCGACCAATTCGGAGGTTGTTTGGTTCGGATCGGCAACCATCGGAGCCAAAATCCGGGCCTCATGCCAACCACTGTTCCACAACTCAATCGCCAGTTCATGCTCGTTGCGGTACGCTCGTGCCATCTTCCGCAGGAGAGGAACCGGTATCCCCATTGCCCGCTCTGTCGGAATCCCGAAACGGGCCATACCCGCCCGATGATCTTCCGACGCAACCACCCACATTTCATCCAAAACCGTTTGCAGAGAAGCCATAAATCTACTTTTTAGATATCGACAGCGGATCTACCGTCGCATTTTTCAGGATTGTACTATTTTTGCAGCAAATTTAATCAAAAAGTGAAACGATACGACTGCCTGCTGTTCGACTTCGATCGGACGCTGTGGGATGTGGAAAAAAATCAAAAGGAGACCCTTCGCGTACTGTACAGCCGGTACCGACTCGACCGATACTGTCCCGACTTCGAGCTCTGCTTCGAATACTACGAAAAGAGCAACTCACGGCTGTGGGAGGAGTACCGGGATGGAAAAGTTACCCGTGAAGTCCTGCGGAATACCCGCTTCGAAGAGATGCTCGATCAGATCGGAGTGCACGACCTGACGTTGGCCCGACAGATGGGCGACGACTACGTCCGTTTGGCCCCGACCTTTACGAACATGATCCCTCATGCCACGGAGATAGCTCGGGAGTTGAGCCAACGCTATCCGATGTACATCGTAACCAACGGATTCGTCGAGACCCAACACATCAAGCTCCGTAACTGCGGACTGGCTCCCTATTTCCGTGAAATCGTATGCTCGGAGGAGGCAGGGGCCAACAAACCGTCACCGGTCATTTTCGAATATGCGCTCCGGAAGGCAGGGGTGCCGCACACCCGCGCCGTAATGATCGGGGACGATCCGGAGACCGACATCCTCGGTGCCGTACGGGCAGAGATAGACACCGTTTGGTTCAACCCGCACCACACAACCCGCACCATCGAGCCGACCTACGAAATATCGGCTCTCCCCGAACTGTTTGAGTTACTTTAAGAATTATCTGATTACCTACCGGGCTTGATAGTGGTAGTTGTATCGCCGCTCGGGTGCCGACTCGCCGTTAACGAAAAATTCGTTTATGTCATCCAGCTTCTGAATGTTGTCCACCCAATGGAAATAGAAATCGGGCTTCCCGTCGCTCTGCTGCAACGCCCGGCGCGGAACCGCAAGCTCCAGCTCACACCCGTCGTACCGATAGGCGCAACGTTCCACCGTTTCCCATCCATCTCCTGTCCTCCGTTTCAGCGTTGTCTGCTCCGGTGAAAGCACCTCCATATTCACCACGAAATCATACCCTTCCCATCCGGTGCGCTTGTCCCGATCCGAATCGATATAGAGCATCATCCAGTTCATTCCGTCCCACGAAGTCAACGGCTCCGCCGTCCGTACATAAAAATAGACATGCTCCCGATCGTAGGTCACCCGTGACTCCATGATATCGTTCCGAACCGTATGATTCGTATAGTATATCCCGGGAGGTGCTCCGGCAGCATCCCGATTTTTCAGCTCACCGACAAAATCGTCGAATCGGGGCAGAACATTTTTCCACTCCTTAAACACTCCATCGATCGCAATCTTTTTCGGTCCCGAATACTTGGGCGGAGGTGCCATCCCCTTGTATCGGCGCAGATGGCCGGCCAGTTGATAAAAATAATTATCGGTATATCCTCCCGACATCGGCTCGAGATCCCGATTAAACTCGGCATTGAATTCATCGACGAAATAGGTTTCGCCCTCTTTCAAGTAACGCCCCTGAAACGTAATCTTTGCCTCGACCAACTCCTTTGTCGCCGGCCAGGCTTCGGCTTTCCATTCGTTCCAACCCGTCACACACAAAATCAACGGATGTAACCGATGGGCCTCCTTCCACTGCTCTTCGAAAAAGAGCCCCTCACCCATTCGCTCCGAAACCCACAGCGAATCGTACTCGGGCATATAACTCTTCGTCGAACTCTTGGCACCATAGATATGGTAATCCCACAATGGAGCTCCCTTTCCTGCCGACACCACAATCTGTTCCGGCGTCCCATCCTCCCGATAGGCCGGAGTTTGAGGATAGTCATCGAAATAGTGCCAAAAACCGTCTGCATCGCGCCCGGCCCACATCCGACGCCACGTAAAGGCTTCGTTGATCGAGTCGTTTGTCGGATGACGCATCGGTGAAAGCACCAACGGTTTCCCGTCGAGCACAAACCAGGCATCCCGATAAGTCGTATCGCAATAAAACTCCGAATAGAACTCCTCCAAACGGGGAACCGGATTCGTATTGAAGAACGGGACCAAACGGGGCGGTGTATATCCGTTGGCCTTCATCTCTCGGATCAACCGCAACAACAAGTGCAATTCGGCCCGATCCATCACCAGATTGGTAAAATCGAGGTAGAGAAAATCGATACCCAACAGACAGAACAGATTCAAATGTTTCTGCAGGACATATTCGTCCGATGAGCGATAATAACCCAATTCGGGTTGCCCCCAATAATAGGCCAAATGAGGCCAATGCGTCCGGTACGGATCTTTTTTCAGGATCTCCGTGAGATCGAAATCGGGCGTATCGTTCCGCAAAGGGGTATGCCACAACCAATAGAACAACCCGACATACCGGTCGGGTTTCAAATCGCCGACCTCTTCATACGCAGGCAATTCCCTGCCGAGCGCATCGGTGGCAACCAACTGATCTCCCAAAGGTTGAATCAACGGGGTGATTTTTTCTTGATCGATACTTTTCTCAGGAGACCGCCCTGCTGCCGTACCGATTACCGACAACAAGACAGCTCCTAAAATTTTTATTCGCAATTCCATAAAAATCAACCATCAACCGAATTACAACCACAAAACTACACCTACTCCCGAACGGTTCATGTGGCGTTCAAAAGTTGTCTATACCTACCGAGCCTGATAATGGTAGTTGTATCGCCGCTCGGGTGCCGACTCGCCGTTAACGAAAAATTCATTTATGTCATCCAGCTTCTGGATGTTATCCACCCAATGAAAATAGAAATCGGGCTTCCCGTCGCTCTGCCGCAACGCCCGGCGCGGAACCGCAAGCTCCAGCTCACACCCGTCGTACCGATAGGCGCAACGTTCCACCGTTTCCCATCCATCTCCCGTCCTCCGTTTCAGCGTTGTCTGCTCCGGTGAAAGCACCTCCATATTCACCACAAAATCGTAGCCCTCCCATCCGGTACGCTTGTCCCGATCCGAATCGATATAGAGCATCATCCAGTTCATTCCGTTCCACGAGGTCAACGGTTCTGCCGTCCGCACATAAAAATAGACATGCTCCCGATCGTAGGTCACCCGCGACTCCACGATATCGTTCCGGACCGTATGATTCGTATAGTATATCCCGAGAGGCGCTCCGGCAGCATCCCGATTCTTCAGCTCACCGACAAAATCGTCGAATCGGGGCAGAACATTTTTCCACTCCTTGAACACGCCGTCGATCGCAATCTTTTTCGGTCCCGAATACTTGGGCGGAGGTGCCATCCCCTTGTATCGGCGCAGATGGCCGGCCAGTTGATAAAAGTAATTGTCTGTGTACCCACCTTTTTGCGGTTCAAGGTCCCGATTAAACTCTTCGTTGAACTCGTCGACGAAATAGGATTCTCCCTCTTTCAATACACGTCCTTGAAACGTAAACTTGGCCTGAACCAATCCGGCATCGGCATGCCACGCCCCCGCTTTCCACTCGTTCCAACCGGTTACACAAAGAATCAACGGCTGCAAACGATGGGCTTCTGTCCATTGCTCCTCAAAATAGAGCCCCTCTCCAGTGTGTTCGCACTTCCAATATTGGTCATATACCGGGGTCGAAGTTGACGTCGAACTTTTCGAACCGTAAATGTGATTATTCCACAAAGGTCCCCCTTTGCCCGGAGATACGACCGCCTGTTCGATCTTTCCATTACGATACGTCGGGGACATGGGAACCTCATCGAAAAAGCGCCATTTGTCCTTATTCTCTTCATTCGCTTCAAAAGCCGCCCACATCCGACGCCACGTAAACGAATCATTGATCTGCTGATTTGAAGGGTGTTTTTCCGGAGACAATACCAAAGGTTTCCCATCATAAATAAACCAACAGTCACGATAGGTTGTATCCGAATAGAATTCACTATAAAACTGTTCGATTTTGGGAACCGGCTCAAAATTGAAAAAAGGAACGATCCGGGGAGGATTATATCCTCTCTGTTTCATATCCAGAATCAAGCTCAACAACACATGCAACTCTCGGTTATCGATTACGGCATTCGTAAAATCGAGGTACAGGAAATCGATCCCTATCAAACAAAACAGGTTCAAATGTTTCTGTAAGGCATATTCATCTATCGAACGGTAATATCCCAACTCGGGTTCAGCCCAATAATAATCAGCGAACTGCCACTGCGTCCGGCTCGGATCCTTTTTCAAAGCTTCTGTCACGTTATAGTCGGTCGTACTCTCATTCCGCAAACCTCCGTGCCACAACCAATAGAACAGCCCGACATACCGGTCGGGTTTCAAATCCCCAACCTCCTCGTATGTGGGCAACTCTCTGCCGAGCGCATCGGTGGCGACCAACTGATCGCCGAAAGGTTGAATCAACGGGGAGATTTCATTTTGAACGATACCCTCTTTCGGGGTCTGGCCACCAACTGTGGTTGCTACGCTGATTACGGAAACCCAAACAACACACAACAGTCTTATTCGCAAATTCATAACTGACTTTCAAGCAAATAGTCCTAACGAAATTATTTCTCCACCACAAAACGGTAAATTCCCGATCCGATCCGCAGGGTCGTGCGACCGTTCTCGCTATTGTCGATCCGAACGGAATCGACCTTTCCCACCGGCAATCCGTTTTCCGAGATCCGATCCGCCGTTTCCGCAGGCAACACCACAAGAGCATCGGCAGTTGTCGGAATCTCGACCGTCAGTTCAAACCGTTCCGGAGTATCTTTCCATTCGCTGCGGATCAATCCACGCGGAGAGACAAACGACGCACGGGCACTGTTGATATCACCCACCACTTGAGGGTCGATTACGATCTCCTCGTAGGCAGTCGATCCGGCAGTCTGTGAAATCCCTCCCAATCCGGCAAAGAACCACGAGTAAAGGTGTCCCAACATACAATGGTTGTGCGAGAGGTAGTCGCGGCTTTGCCACGACTCGGCCAACGCCGTCTCTCCCATCGCCAACTGATACCCGTATCCCGGAACATCGTACCGGCTGTTCATGTCGAACAGCACATCCGAAGCCCCACGATCAAGTAACGTCTGCACCACATAACGATAACCCACATCACCGGCCGTCAAGGCATTGCCCCGACCCCGAATGTCATCAATCAGGTTCTGGAACACGATCTCTTCATTCTCGGGCTCGACCAAACCGACATACAAAGCCATTGCATTGGCGGCCTGACTGTTCCTATCGTACTTGCGCGTCTCTTTATCAAAGAATTTCTCATTGAACGCCTTTTTCACCGCTGCGGCCAATTCCTGATATTTTTTCACATCATCGCTCTTTCCGAGTAACTCGGCAGCCTGTTCCATGATCTGAATATCCTGATAATAAACAGCCGTAGCGCTCAAACCGTTCGACGTCAACTGGGCGAATGCCGGTTCCGCAGGACCCAGATCACACCAATCGCCCAAACCATAGGCTACAATATGTCCGTCAGCCCGCGACGACAGATAGTCGATATACCGCGCCATGTTGTCGTAATTCTCCTCGATAGGCCGTTTATCCCCATACCATTGATAGAGGTACCAAGGGATGATAATATAGGCGCTTCCCCACTCCGGAGTGTCGCGAAATGCATCGGAAAAGATTGTATACTGGGGAGCCGTTGTAGGAACCATTCCGTTCTCCTGCTGAGCCGCAGCCATATCGTTAACGATTTTCGGAAATGCCCGACTCATGTCATAGCCGTAATGGATCGAGGGACCGATCAGGTGCGACTGCTCGAGCCAGCCCAGCTTCTCCCGGTGGGGACAGTCGGTAAACACACTGGAAAAGTTGCTGCGGATCGCCCAATCGATCAACATATAGATCCGGTTGAACAACGGATTGGAACACGTAAAAGTTCCGATCGGTTCGGACGAATTGGTGGTATGTAACCCGCACAATTCGACGATTTCGGGTAACCCTTCCGGATTGGGTTCTCCGGCAGGAACAGCCCCCTCCACCTCGACATAGCGGAATCCGTAATAGGTAAATTGCGGTTGCCAGCTCTCCGGAGCTCCCGTTCCCTGCGTAGTATAAGAAAGGATGTAAGGCGTACCCGACGAACGCTGATTGGCCGTACTGTCTGCTGTCTGCAATTCGGCAGGGTGCATCCGTACGGTATGTTTCCCGTCCGCCTGCAAAGTCAGCCGAACGATACCCGAAGCATTTTGCCCCAAGTCATACAGATAGTTACCCTGTTTGTTACGATATTTGCGGAAAGTGGGAATCTTCTGCTTAACCTTCAACGGCGGGATCCGTTGTGCCACCAGCGGAGCATCGAACCGGCCGATTACGGCACTTTTCCACTGTGTATCGTCGAAACCGGGTTCATTCCACCCCTGCTGCACCAAATTTGCATCATAATCCTCTCCTCCGTAGATACTGGAGAAGGTGATCGGACTCCGGTCTGCACGCCACGACTCGTCCGAAACAATCACCTGCTGCGTTCCGTCTTCGAAATCGATCGCCAGCTTCATAATCATCTTCGGAGCACCGTATGAACCGACAAACTTCGTATAACGTTCGTTGGGGATATTGAAGAATCCGTTGCCGAGCATCACGCCGATCGCATTCTCTCCCGAACGAAGGCGATCCGTCACATCGAACGTCACATATTGCACCTCTTTATCGAACTTGGTCCATGCCGGATCGAGGAAATGGTCGCCTACCTTCTCTCCGTTCAGGAACAGATCAAACTGTCCCAATCCGCAGATATAAACGGTCGCCCGGCTAATCTTTCCGTTCGTTTCGAACTCTTTACGCAACAAAGGCAGCGTATAACGCCCTATCTCGGGTAAATGCCGCCCCATACCGTCCGTTACGATCAGGCTGTCGATATCTTTTTCCAACGCGATCCATTGAGCGTTCGACCAATCCGTTTTCTCCAACAAACCCATCGAGAATTGAGCCAGTTCGCTCCAATCCGATGTCGCCTTACGGTTGTCCCATACCCGAACGCTCCAATAATAGTTTTTCCCGGCTTCGAGCGGTTTTCCGGCGTATGGGATCAATAACGACTCTTTCGAAACAATTTTTTTAGAGTCCCACATCGTTCCGACACCTCGCTCAATAGCTTCCGGTGAATCAGCAACAATAATCCGATAAGCCGTCTGCTTGATTCCCCGATCCTGTGCCGACAACTGCCAACTGAACCGGGGGGTCGGAGTATCGATCCCCATAGGATTCTCTTCCTGTTCGCACTTCAACTGATTTACAATCAAATTTTTCTGACCGCACAGCGGCATTTGTGCCCAGATCAGGGCAAAAGCGATCAATCCACAAATACGGATCCACATCGATTTCTTCATTCGATAACTGAAATTAGGGTTAATTTTATAAGGTATACGGGATAAAATTAAAATATTCGTCCGGATTTTCCAAACCTGCCTCCGACAAAAGACATTATCCCTCTCCAATCGCTCGGTTCGTGAAAATTCGGGCAAAGGGCTTCAACCCTTGTCTGGAATGTAAAAAAGGCGAAGCGCTGGGATTTCAGCGCTTCGCCCTCATACATTTTCTCGTTCAGGCACACTCATGTGCACCTAAACCTGTTACTCTGCCTCAAAAACCTCTTTCCCTTCTCCGCAGAGAGGACATACCCAATCTTCGGGGAGGTCTTCGAATGCCGTTCCGGGAGCCACCCCATTATCGGGATCACCCATCTCCGGATCATAAATATATCCGCATACTTCACATTTGTACTTTTTCATCGCTCAATTATTTTTAGATATTAAACTTGTCGGAACGGTTTACAACCTGACGCTGCAAATCAATCGGCTCCGCAAGACGAAGATATACATTTATTTTTCAATAATGCGAAACTCGGACCAAATTTTACCCAAACAAGACTTTTTTCAATCTGTAGGCAATACGGTTCAGAGACTTTCCCCCATAATCAGTACCGACATACCCCCGTGTACGTATGAGGCGAAAGCCGGCGCAACTCCTCTTTCACGCTCTCGGCCACATCAAGCTCTTCGATAAAGTTTTTGATATCCTCTTTCGAAATCGGTTTGTTGGTACGGGTCAATGCCTTAAGGGCCTCATACGGATTGGGATAAGCCTCACGACGCAGAATCGTCTGGATCCCTTCTGCTACGACCGCCCAGTTGTTATCCAGATCCTGATTAATGGCATCGAGGTTGATGATCAACTTATCGAGCCCCTTGATAATAGATTTGATCGCGATCACCGTATGTGCCATCGGGACTCCGATATTTCGCAATACGGTGGAATCGGTCAGGTCTCGCTGCATCCGCGACACGGGTAATTTAGAAGCCAAATGTTCGAAAACAGCATTAGCGACGCCCAAGTTTCCCTCCGCATTTTCGAAGTCGATCGGATTTACCTTATGCGGCATGGCGGAAGACCCCACCTCTCCGGCTTTGATCCGCTGCTTGAAGTACTCCATCGAAATATAGGTCCACATATCGCGACAGAAATCGATCAGAATCGTATTGATCCGCTTGAATCCGTCAAAAATCGCCGCAATATTATCGTAATGCTCGATCTGCGTAGTCACTTGCGAACGTTGTAGATGCAAAACATCATTTACAAAATGGTTGGCGAAAGCAATCCAGTCGATATTAGGATAAGCGGCCACATGTGCATTGAAATTTCCTGTCGCACCTCCAAATTTGGCCGGCGAGGGGATCGACCGCGACAGGGCGATCTGTTTGTCGAGACGTTCTACAAATACACGGATCTCTTTGCCGAGTTTCGTCGGCGAAGCGGGCTGTCCGTGCGTATGGGCCAACAGCGGAATCTCCTCCCACTCTTTAGAAAGGGACATCAGTTTGGCGACGAGTTGTTCGATCAACGGATAGTAGACATCATTCGCCGCATCCCGCAGGCTCGACGGAATCGCCGTATTGTTGATATCCTGAGAGGTGAGTCCGAAATGGACGAATTCTTTGTGGGAGGCAAGCCCCAACGCTTCGAGTTTGGATTTGACCAGATACTCGACAGCCTTCACATCGTGATTGGTCGTCTTTTCGATCTCCTTGACGCGTAATGCATCGGCTTCCGAAAAATCGCGATACAGATCACGGAGTTTTTCAAATGCCGTAGCATCGACATCCGCTAATTGAGGCAAGGGCTGTTCGCACAATGCAATAAAATACTCTACCTCTACCATGACCCGATAACGGATCAATGCAAACTCGGAAAAATAGTCGGCCAAAACGTCGCATTGCCCGCGATAACGGCCGTCGACGGGCGATATGGCTGTCAGTTGCGATAATTCCATAAAACTTCTGTTTTTCGTAATCTTTTAAACGACACGGCTCCTGCTCCCACCCCCATCAACCTCTATGCCGAACTGCAAAGATAACGAAACCTCAGACAATCCGCAATAAATCGCGTCCTCATTACGTATCCTTTTTATAAACAATTCGGTCGCGAATTAGAGATTCCGGAATTAAAATATTATTTTTGTGCACTCCGGGAACGCAATTTGCAGATAACGGTTATCCCGGAAAACTTAAATACATATGGAGGCTTTACTTACTTTTCTTTTTTTTCTGATCGCGGGAGTATACCTGATTTCGCTTTTGGGTCGGTTGTTTTTCTCGTATTGGATCCGAAAAAAACAGCGTGAATTTTCCGAAGGCAAAGGGGATTTTTCCCGGACCTACACATGGGGAGGAAGCAACCGCCCGCCCAAACGATCGGAAGGTGACATCACGGTGAGTACAACCAAACAAACGGAAAAAAAGATCAATAAGAACGTGGGAGATTATGTGGATTTTGAAGAGGTCAAATAGCGATTCTTTCACATCCTCCCGTTCTCGCAGGGCATAAACAAGTTATGAAAAAACTGTTCGAATACATCGGTCGCTATTTTATCTTGATGGGAAAAGTATTCTCCAAACCGGAGAAACGCACCATCTACTGGCAACGAATTCTGGTAGAAATGCAGGCTTTAGGCCTCAGCTCCATTGGCATCGTTGCTATCATCTCCGTCTTTATGGGGGCCGTGATTACGATTCAGATGGCTCTGAACTTCGAATCGCCCTTTATCCCTCAATACCTGATCGGATATGCTGCTCGGGAATCAATGCTGCTTGAATTCAGCTCAACGATTGTCGCACTGATTCTGGCAGGAAAAGTCGGATCAAACATCGCTTCCGAAATCGGAACCATGCGCATCACCGAACAGATCGACGCCCTCGAAATCATGGGGGTCAACTCCGCCAGTTACCTGATCCTCCCAAAAATTATCAGTACGGTGATCTTTTTCCCGTTTTTGACCACGCTAAGTATGGGAATCGGTATTGCAGGAGGTTATGTACTTTGCATCCTAACCGGAGCTGTCAATCCGGATGCCTACATCACCGGTATCCGATATGACTTCAAACCGTTCTACATTACATACTCGCTGATTAAATCATCAGTATTCGCTTTTGTCATCACCTCCATTTCGGGTTTCTTCGGATACTACGCCAACGGAAATTCATTGGAAGTAGGACGAGCCAGTACACAAGCCGTTGTCATCAGCAGTATCGCTATTCTGATCTTTAACTTGATTCTCACGCAATTGCTTCTTATGTAAACATGATTCGAGCCGATCACATCATAAAATCCTTCGACGGTCGTATCGTTTTAAACGACATTACTGCCGAATTCACACCGGGAATCACCAACCTGATTATCGGGCAGAGCGGTTCCGGCAAAACCGTACTGTTGAAATCGCTCGTCGGGTTACACAAGATCGACAGCGGCAACATTTTCTACAACGACATTTGTTTCAACACACTTCCTTTTGCTCAAATGAAAGCAATCCGCAAAGAGGTGGGCATGCTTTTTCAAGGAGGAGCGCTATTGGATTCATCTAACGTAGAAGAGAACGTCCGCCTGCCGTTGGACCTTTTCACCAACATGCCGATGGACGAAAAAAGAGATCGGGTCAATTTCTGTCTCAAACGGGTCAATCTGGGAAATGTAAACCACCTCTATCCGGCCGAACTCAGCGGCGGAATGATCAAACGGGTCGCTATCGCACGGGCTATCGTACTGAACCCCAAATACCTGTTCTGCGACGAACCCAACTCGGGACTCGATCCGATGACCTCGGTGTTGATCGACAACCTGATCCAGGAGATCACACAAGAGTACAACATCACGACGATCATCAACACGCACGACATGAACTCCGTCATGGAGATCGGCGAACACATCATCTTCATCTATAAAGGTGAAAAGTGGTGGGAAGGGACCAAACACGACATTTTGCACACAGATAACCGCGAGCTGAACGATTTCGTTTTCGCTTCGGCCATGGCCAAACGTGCCAAAGCCGCCGAACAACAATAACCTGCTGAGGTCTTGCGCTTTCGCCTAAAAAAGAGCCTCAGAGTATCATAAAAAACGACATTTTTATAAAAAATTAAAATTATTTTGCGCACTCTCGTTTTTTGTGTATTTTTGCGCCGTATATCGAATTTACGATAAATGAAGGCTTCGAACTGAATCATTAACCATTCAAAATAATAAGATTATGTCAAAGATTAAAATTGGTATCAACGGTTTCGGTCGTATCGGCCGTTTGGTATTCCGGGCTGCAATGGCCAAGGACAATGTAGAGATCGTAGGAATCAACGACCTGATCTCGGTTGATTACATGGCTTACATGCTTCGTTATGACACGATGCACGGACAATTCAAAGGTTCGATCGAAGTAAAAGACGGTGCTCTCGTAGTAAACGGTCACGCTATCCGCGTAACGGCTGAAAAAGATCCCGCAAACTTGAAATGGAACGAGGTAGGCGCTGAATACGTTGTTGAATCAACCGGTTTGTTCTTGACTAAAGAGAAAGCCGAAGCACACATCAAAGCCGGTGCAAAACGCGTCGTAATGTCAGCTCCTTCGAAAGACGACACTCCGATGTTCGTTATGGGTGTTAACAACAAGACCTACGCAGGCCAGCCTATCGTTTCGAACGCTTCTTGTACGACCAACTGCTTGGCTCCGATCGCTAAAGTGCTGAACGACAAATTCGGTATGGTCGAAGGTTTGATGACCACCGTTCACTCGACTACTGCTACTCAGAAAACCGTTGACGGTCCTTCTATGAAAGACTGGAGAGGTGGACGTGCTGCTGCCGGCAACATTATCCCTTCGTCGACAGGTGCCGCTAAAGCCGTAGGTAAAGTTATCCCTGCTTTGAACGGTAAATTGACCGGTATGTCTCTGCGTGTTCCGACCCTCGACGTATCTGTTGTCGACCTGACTTGTACGCTCGCTAAAGACGTTACTTACGACGAAATTTGCGCAGCTATGAAAGAGGCTTCTGAAGGCGAATTGAAAGGTATCCTCGGATACACCGAAGATGCTGTGGTTTCTTCTGACTTCTTGGGAGATGCACGTACCTCTATCTTCGATGCAAAAGCAGGTATCCAACTGACTCCTCGTTTCGTGAAAGTCGTTTCTTGGTACGACAACGAATGGGGTTACTCAAACAAAGTGCTTGAACTGATCGAGTACATGAACACGGTAAAATAATTTTCGGACAAATCCGGATTTTATATAACGGGAAAAAGCGGTTCCTTACAGGACCGCTTTTTTGTTGTACATTCTCGAGATCGACCATATTGTTGAAAATTCCTGAATTTCGAACATTTCCCGGATCCATTATATCCGAAGTTACAGAGGATCCCATTCCGCTTGATCGAATTAGAAAACTTCGTTTTCATTTGTCTCGGCTCTCTCCTTTCATTATATTTGTACATTCAGAAAATAAGACTTCTACAAAATGAATACATTGATGAAATTTACACGCCTCTTTCTGCTCCTTTTGCTAACAGGACTTCTGATCGTACTTCCCGATTATGCAGAAGCACAATCATTGAAATTGAAAGAAAAAGACGGGATGCTCGAATTCGCGACTCCGAAACGGGAAAAGGGGCAAACTGATGTACTGCAACTGCGTTGCGACCCGATCCCAGTGGTACGAGTTGCCTTTATCGGATTGGGGATGCGTGGGTCGATGGCCGTCGACCGATTCACTCACCTCGAAGGAGTAGAAGTGGTTGCTCTGTGCGACGTCCGTCCGGAATATGTACAACAGGCCCAGAATAGACTGAAGAACGCCGGCCTTCCCGCCGCCCAAGAATTCACCGGAGCAGAGGACTGGAAAAAGGTTTGCGAACTGGAAAATGTAGACTTGATCTACAACTGCACCCCTTGGCTGCTGCACACGCCGATCGCCGTCTATGCAATGGAGCACGGGAAACATGTGGCGATCGAGGTTCCGGGAGCCATGTCGATCGAAGAGTGCTGGCAACTGGTCAACACGGCAGAGAAAACCCGCCGCCACTGCATGATGCTGGAGAACTGCTGTTACGATTTCTTCGAGATGGCGACGCTGAATATGGCCCAGCAGGGACTCTTCGGAGAGATCATGCACGTCGAAGGAGCCTATATCCACGACTTGAGATCCCTGAATCTGGACGACAAAACGGGTTACTACGATATGTGGCGACTGAAATACAACACGACTCATACGGGAAACCCCTACCCCACACACGGGCTCGGTCCCGTATGCCAGGTGCTGAACATCCATAGAGGAGACAAAATGGACTATCTGGTCTCGGTTTCCACCGCTCAAAAGGGATTGTCGCTTGCCGCAGCCGAAAAATTCGGGAAAGATTCCGAATATGCCCAAACCGACTACGCTTTGGGAGATATGAATACCACAATTATCCGCACGCACAAAGGCAAGACGATCATGATCCAACACGACGTGACCAGTCCTCGCCCTTACGATCGGCTGCATAAGATAAGCGGCACCAAAGGTTTTGCTCAGAAATATCCGACAGAGGGTATCGCACTCGAACCGAACGCACACTCGTTCCTTCCGAAAGAGCAGATGGATAGTCTGATGGCCCGGTACGAACACCCGATCGCCCGAGAGATTGGCGAGAAAGCCCGCGAGGTGGGCGGTCACGGAGGAATGGACTTTATGATGGACTACCGCCTCATCTACTGCCTGAGAAACGGTTTGCCGCTCGATCAGGATGTATACGATGCCGCCGAATGGTCCTCTCTGGTCGAGCTGACCGAAACATCGGTAAAACACAACGGCATGCCGGTCCGGATTCCCGATTTCACACGCGGGGCATGGAACCGGGTCAACGGATTTTCCCATGCTGTCGCCGAATCCAAATAACCCAAACGACAAAAAGCCTAAAACGAACAACAAGCATCTAACGGTGCACAAACCAAAAATCTGATATGGAAAAGATCGCTCGAATCATAGATCACTTCGACACACGGGGGGCCGTCGCACAGATCGCTCCGGTAGGAAACGGGTGGATCAACGACACCTACCGCATAACGACCGAAGGCTCTGCGCCGGATTACATCCTGCAACGGATCAATCACCATGTTTTTCAAGATGTCGAATTGTTGCAACGCAACATCGACCGAATCACCTCGCATATCCGGAAAAAACTGACAGATAGCGACTGTTCCGATACCGATCGTCGTGTACTGCGTGTTATCCCGACCAAAACGGGCGAACTTTTCTATTCCGACGGAGAAAACTATTGGCGGATGATGCTGTTCATCTCCGGATCGGTCACCCACGAAACCATCTCGGCCCCCTTGGCCTACCTCACCGGAAAAGCTTTCGGAGAATTCCAGTGGATGCTCTCGGACATCGGGGAGAACGTCCTCGGCGAAACCATCCCCGATTTCCACAACATGGAGTCCCGACTCGTAACTTTTCGGGAGACGATTGCCAAGAATCCGGAAAACCGGCTCGAGAAGGCACAATGGATGGTCGACGAACTGCTGGCCCGTGCCGAAAAGATGTGTACCGCACAACGGCTATACCGGGAAGGGAAACTTCCCAAACGTGTAACCCACTGCGATACGAAAGTCAACAACATTCTCTTCGACGAAGAGGACCGCCCGCTGTGCGTCATCGATCTGGATACGACGATGCCCGGATTCGTGCTCTCCGATTTCGGGGACTTCATCCGTACATCGGCAAATACAGGAGCCGAGGACGATCCCGATCTGGACCGGATCGATGTCAACATGGACATTTTCCGCTCCTTTGCCAAAGGGTACATCGAAAGCACTGCAGCCTTTCTCACGCCGATCGAACGGCAACTGCTCCCGTACGGAGCGCTGCTGCTGACCTACATGCAAACCGTACGTTTCCTGACCGACTATCTCGACGGCGATCATTACTACAAGATCAAACACCCCGAGCACAATTGGCAACGCTCCGAAGCACAGTTCAGGCTGCTGCAACGGTTGGAGGCCAAGGAGCAGGAGATGAACGACTACATCGCCTCGCTGTAATTTGTTATAACTTTTGGAACCGGACAAAGGAGGCCCGCCTCGATAAGCCCCAAACGGCATCAACGAACCGGAACAGATGAAAAAACTGACCATCGTCATCGCCACATACAACCGTGCGCCCTATCTGTTGCGCACACTGAAGAGTTTGACCAACCAGACGCTCGCCCCCGAACGGTTCGAGATTCTGGTGGTCAACAACAATTCGACCGACGATACGAAGGAGGTTTTTGCCCGTTTCGCGACGCTGTATCCGACACTTTCGCTGCGGATGGTCGACGAGATGCAACAAGGCATCTCCTATGTCCGCAACCGAGGCATAGCGGAGGCCGCAGGAGAGTACATCGTCTTTCTGGATGACGACGAAGAGACTAATCCAGAGTTCGCAGAAAAATATTTTTATTTTTTTGAAAACAACAAAGAAAAAAATGCAGCAGGAGGTGCCGTCATTCCGGTATATGAAGCACCTGTCCCCAAGTGGTTTTCCCACTACATCGAAAAGATGATCACCGGCGTATTCGACATGGGAGCCCGTGTCGTTCCGTTTCGGGGGAAAAGCTATCCCGGCGTGGGAAACTCGGGATTCCGCAAGACGCTGTTCGAACGATACGGAACCTTCGATCCTGCTCTCGGACGTTCGGGAACCAATCCGTTGGGCGGCGAGGAGAAGGACTTCTTCATGCGGTTGCGAGCAGCCGGAGAGCGGTACTATTTCGTCCCCGGAGCTCAAATCTACCACATTACCCCCGCCTACAAACTGACGGAAGACTACTTTAACCGCCTGAGCCGGATGATCGGAGTGAGCGAACGGATTCGGACCCGAACGCAAGGCCGGTCAGCCTACGCAAAACGCCTTTTCGCCGAAGCGATCAAATGGGGCGGAACACTGGTTCTGGCCTTTGGTTTTCTGCTTCGCATGCAGCCGATCAAGGGAAAATACCTGATCCGGATGCGAAGGAACATCACCTGCGGATTACTGACCGGAAAATAGGGAAACAAGAAAATCGGCCCCAAGAGATAAAATGGAAAGCTCAAAAAAAATATTGATCGTATCGGATGCCTGCTATCCGGAGTTGACCCCGCGCGCCTTCCGGACTACCGAACTAGCTCGGGAACTGGCTCGGGAAGGGCATCATGTCACGCTGCTGATTCCGAACCGACAAGTTTTTCTAGAGTGTCCGTTGCAACAGGAAGGATTGAAAATCATCTATGCGGATACACCCGTCGAACATGCAGGCGGCAACAGTGTGGCCCGACGCAACCGCAGCATCCGTAAATTCGTACCTCGCTTTGCCCAACGGATCATCCTCTATTTCTATTGCCACGAACTATTTGCCAAATACAACCCGGGGATCTACCGCCGGTTAATGCAGCTTCAGGAGCCCTTCGACGCAATTCTCTCGATCGCCTATCCGGTAGCCATCCACCGAGCCGTCACCCAAGCTCTGCACAAAAATCCACATCTCGCCGGAGCCGTCCGGATCGCCGAATTCAGCGACCCGCCATTTCGTGGGGACGTTGCCGGCAGCGTGTTTCCCGCTTATAACCTCTTTTTGCAACAGTGGGGAGAAGTGTTCGACTACTTTACCATTCCGGTGAAGAAGGCGCTTCCCTGTTACACCCCCTATATCGACCCCAAACGTATTCGAATCATTCCTCAAGGCTTTGATCTCGACGCTATAAAGATTCCTCCCTACGTGCCGAATTCCAAACCGACGTTCGCCTACGCCGGACGATTCTATACCCAGATTCGGGATCCGGAATTTTTCTTCGAATTTCTAAAGGGCGTTGAATCCGATTTTCAGTTTGACCTCTACATCAACTATCTGGAACCCCGTTTTGCCGAGATGATTCGCAATGCACAGCAACATGTCCGCGGAAAAATCGTCCTCCACGATGCCCTGCCGCGCGAGACGCTGATCCAACGCCTTGCGACAGCCGATTTTCTGATCAATTTCGACAATACAACGGCACACGCCACTCCAAGCAAACTGATCGATTACGCCATGACCCACAGGCCCGTTCTTTCGTTCAACGAGCAGACTTTCCGTCCGGCACAATTCAAGGCAGCGCTACAAGGCGACTACTCGGCTCAAATCGAGCTCCCCGACCTGTCGCAATACGACATCCGGAACATCGCTGCTCAGTTTCTTGAATTGATCAGACAGGGTCCCCGACGCGGCAGATAAAACCCCATAATAAACAACAGGGCCGCTCCACCTCCTTGGCAAGCAGCCCTGACTATACTTACTCGGTACTCACCGATACCCGTCGTTCCTACCTTAACAGGCCCGGCTCATCCTATTTGATATGGCGCAAATGCTTTTCCCAAGCCCACGCAGATGCTAACGTATCCTCAATCGAACGGGATGCACTCCATCCCAATTCTTTATTAGCGAATGAAGTATCGGCCCAGATTTTTTCGATATCACCGGCCCGACGCCCGACGATCTTATGGGGGACCTTCACTCCCGTAGCCTTTTCGAATGCAGCCACCAATTCAAGTACCGAACGGCCCTGTCCTGTTCCCACATTGAAAAATTCATAATTCGACCGGCTCTTCCCCTCAATCATCCGACCGACAGCCACTACATGGGCACGCGCCAAATCGACTACATCGATGTAATCGCGGACGGCCGACCCATCCGGGGTATCGTAATCATCTCCGAAAATACTCAAACACTCCCGGATTCCGGCAGCAGTCTGCGTAATGAACGGAACCAGATTTCCGGGAACTCCTTTGGGCAGCTCTCCGATCAATGCGGAGGGATGGGCTCCGATCGGATTGAAATAACGCAATGCGATCCCATACATTTCGCTGTGTGCCGATACCGTATCGCGTATGATGTCCTCACATATCTGTTTGGTATTGCCATAGGGCGAAGTGGCCGGCTGGCGGGGCGTCTGCTCGGTGACAGGCAATACCTCAGGTTGACCATACACCGTACAGGATGAAGAGAAAACGATGTTCCGAACCCCTTTGTCATGCATCAGTTCCAAAATCGTCAATAGGGAATCCAAATTGTTCCGGTAATAAAGCAACGGTTTGTGCACCGATTCACCGACAGCCTTCGACGCTGCAAAATGAATAATCGAATTGAACTTATACCGATCAAAGATCCGACTCATAGCCGCCTTATCCGTACAATCAGCCTGTTCGAACGGGATTTCGGCTCCCGTAATCTTACGTACCCCATCTACCGCGGCTGATTCCGAATTGGAAAGATTATCTACAACGACCACATCGTATCCGGCCTCGATTAACTCTACGGTCGTATGGGTTCCGATATATCCGGCACCGCCCGTTACCAATACACACTCTTTCATGTTAACTTCTCTTATTTTGAATCTTTAATTACCTCTGTTTTGATGGGTCTTTGCTTTTCCCCAAAAAAATTATATTCAGGACTCCTGTCCAAAATCATTTCTTTCCTTTCACACCATCTTCCCCGACCGTCCGAATCGAAAAATAATTTATCCTCTTACCACTTCAGTATCGGTTTGATTGTCATATAAATCAAGAGCCGACCCGCATAGATCCCGATCCTAACTCAAGCGCAAAGGTATGAAAACTTCCCATAAATTTTTAACTTTGTAATTAAAATTCAGGAGGTTGTTAGCGAACCGACCGAGTACTCCTTTTTCGGACTGCGGCCCTCGAGAATCCCCTCCGAACAAAAATAATACAGATGCTATATCCGTTAAAATTCAGACCCCGTTTAAAAAAGCGTATTTGGGGAGGGCGTCTTCTGAGCGAGAGACTGGGGAAAAGAGTACCCAAAGACTCCGTCGTAGGCGAAAGTTGGGAGATTTCGGGTGTCGACGGAGACATCTCGATCGTCAGCAACGGACCGTTGGCCGGCAACAATCTGGAGGAGTTGATCGAAGTCTATATGGGAGAACTGGTCGGCGATCGGGTTTATGAAAAATTCGGTCTCGAATTTCCCTTACTGATCAAATACATCGATGCGCAGGATAAGCTCTCCGTACAGGTCCATCCGGATGACGAACTGGCTGCTGAACGCCATGTCGACCACGGGAAGACCGAAATGTGGTACATTTTAGAGACCGCTCCCGATGCCGAGCTCTACATTGGCTTTAAAGAGAAACTCTCTGCGGAGATCTACAACGCACACGTATCAGCCCATACGTTACCCCAAGCACTGTCTACGATACGGGTAAATCCCGGAGAGGCTTACTTCATTCCGGCGGGGACGGTACATTCGATCGGAAAAGGAGTCTTGCTGGCCGAGATCCAACAAACGTCGGACATCACCTACCGCATCTACGATTGGGACCGAAAAGATGCCCAAGGCCATGCACGGGAATTACATACGGAACTGGCTGCCGATGCGATCCACTTCGAGGAAAACGGGCCGTATGCCCTGCCGATCAAATCCAAGAAAAACGAGGCAGCGGTTCTGAAAAAATGCCCCTACTTTACCACCAATCTGCTCGACTTGGATGGAGAGACGGAACGCAACTATGTCGCATTAGACTCTTTTGTTATCTACATGCCGTTTGAAGGAGCTCTAACAGTCGAATGGGACGAAGGTTCGGAGCATTTTCGGAGAGGAGAAACCATTCTGCTTCCGGCCTGCATCGAAGAGGTCCGCCTGAAAGGGAAAGGGAAAATACTGGAAATATATATCGAATAATACAACCACACGAAAACAATGGGTTATCAGGAAGAGAAACAACGTCAACTCGACATCCGGTACATCAAGATGGCTCGAATCTGGGCAGAAAATTCCTATTGCGTACGGCGGCAGGTGGGAGCCCTGCTTGTCAAAAACAAAATGATCATCTCCGACGGATACAACGGAACGCCGTCGGGTTTCGAGAACATTTGTGAAGACGAAAGCGGGAAGACGAAGCCTTACGTCCTTCATGCCGAAGCCAATGCAATCACGAAGGTGGCCAAATCGAACAACAGCAGCGAAGGATCGACGCTCTATGTCACCTCATCGCCCTGCATCGAATGTGCCAAACTAATCATACAGAGCGGCATACGCCGAGTCGTCTATTGCGACGATTACCACTCGAACGATGGGCTCGAACTGCTTCGGCGCGTAGGGATCGAGACCGTTCGGGTCACACTGCCCGAATAGCCCAGAAACGAAACATTCCCGCCAGAGAACGACATGAACAAACACAAAAAAAGAAGAAATTCTCGATCCCATGAATCCAGGTCGGCACAATCGGTAGCCATGCCATCCCGATACGAAGGAGGCGGATATCGATTGGTCCATGTCTTCGTCGAAGGATACGACGACGTGGCTTTCTGGCGCAATATTTTCGACGACTTCGAAACCGACTGGCTGAAATTCGAAATCAGCGTACCTCCCCGTGAGGATCTGGCCAAAGGGAAAAAAGTATTGCTCGGTATGATTCCCGAATGTTCGGAGGATCGTATCTTGTGTATGGACAGTGACTTCGACTACATGTTCCAAAATTTCAACGAGCAGTCCCGTTTAGTTAATCATACCCCTTTTCTGTTCCACACCTACGCCTACGCCACCGAGAATTATCTGTGTTATCCGCCGTCGTTACACCGGATTTGCGTCAAAGCGACAAAAAACGATACGTTGATCTTCGACTTCGAACGCTTCATGACCGAATATTCGAGGACGATCTATCCGCTGTTTTTGTGGTACGCTTTTTCGGCCCGGCAAGAGCGGGAAAAGGCCTTTTCACTTTTCGAATTCCGCAGCAGCGTACGACTCAACTACTTAGACCTGCGCGACGACGGGAACGAAACGTTGCTCTGGTTGGGTCGACAGGTCGACAAACGGGTTCGGTTGCTCGAAATGAATTTTCCGGAATGGGTGGACGATGTGAACGCTTTCGGTCGGGAGATCGAAAAACTCGGCGTTACAACCGACAACGTCTACTTTTTCATGCAGGGCCATACGCTGTTGGATAATGTCGTGTTGATTCTGTTGAATGCCGTCTGCGAACGGCTGCGCGAAATGGCCGTCGAAAAAATCGTTTCGGGGACCAAACAGGGTATTTCGCTGAAAAATGAACTGAGCAACTACAACAACTCGCTGCGTAACGTCCGTGAAGTGCTTTTGGACAACGAGCAGTATAAAGAGTGTTTCCTATACAAAAAACTCCGAAAAGATATCGAACAATATGTTCGGCGCCTTATCGAGAAAGAACACCAAATGAATATCAAAAAGTAACGATATATGACCGAGTCGATTAAAAATTTTCCGGACCTGCTCCATCAAGCAACCCATGCATTCTACCGTGAAGTTCCTTCGCAGATAGCCGCACGCCGCTTTATCGACGCCCTAATCAATTTACTGTTCCCGATTCGGGAAAAGAAATGCATTTCGCTGAAAGAGATGGACCTCAAATGGGAAAATCTGCAAAACGATCTGCAGGAGATCATCAAACCGCTCTGTCCCGAAGAGTGCCACTGCGAAAAACTTGTCGAGCACTTTTTCAACGAAGTCCCGACGATATATGCCCACTTGGTACAGGACGCCACATTGTATAAGGAGTGCGATCCAGCCGCCTATTGCACGGAGGAGGTAATCCTTTGTTATCCGGGATTTTATGCGGTCATGGTGTACCGCTTCTCTCACGTCCTGCATCAGCTGCACATCCCTGTACTGCCGCGCGTCATCTCGGAGTACGCCCACAGCCAAACCGGAATCGATATCCACCCGGGTGCCACCATCGGACCGAATTTTTACATCGACCACGGAACGGGTATCGTAATCGGCGAGACGACGGTCATCGGACAAAACGTGAAAATCTATCAGGGAGTAACGCTCGGGGCCAAGTTCGTCGACAAAGAGTTGTCCGGCACCCGACGCCATCCGACCATAGAGGACAATGTCATCATCTATGCGGGAAGTACCATTCTCGGAGGCGATACGGTAATCGGACACGACACGGTGATTGGCGGAAACGTTTGGCTCACAGAGTCGGTTCCTCCCTACTCTACGGTCTACTGCCGTCCGGAAATCATCATCAAGGGCAAGCACTCGAAACAACATGAAGTTCGGAAATAAAAAATCCATACGAAACAGGACACGGGATAGCTGGAAGGCATGTCCCGCCGTGGTCCTGATGGTCAGGCTGGCTGCCCTCTATGTCGCTTGGGGCCTTTGTCGGGTTGTCTTCTACCTGCAAAACCGAACTGAGATCGGACCGATCTCTTTCGGAGAACTTCCCGATCTGCTGCACGGCAGCTGGGTTTTCGACACGGTTTCGATTCTTTATATCAATGCCTTGTTCATCATATTGTCGCTACTTCCGTTTCGGTTTCGAGAAAAGCGGAGATACGACATTGGGCTTTTCTGGCTCTACATCCTTACCAATGCTGTCGCGTTGATACTGAATACGGCTGACGGCATCTACTACCACTTCGCAAAAAAACGGTTCACCTCCGATGAGCTGAACTACCTCAGCCAAAACGACAACACTTCGACCGTCGTACTCCGTGCGATGGCCGACAACTGGTACATCGTACTGTTCGTCGCCGCACTGATCGTCGGACTGGTCTGGTGGTATAAACGCTGGAACATTTCCCCTTCGCGCATTCGGTCGAATTTACGCTATGTATTGCTCCACCTGCCCGCCCTGCTGCTTGCCGTAGGACTCTCCATCGGCGGGATTCGCGGCGGATTCAGCCGGCAGACCCGTCCCATCACCCTCAGCAACGCGACCCTGTACACCTCATCCAGCCTAAAGGCCAACCTCATTCTGAGCAATCCGTTCTGCCTGTTGCGGACACTGGGGAACCATGCGATCGTCTACACGAAATTCTTCACTCCCGAAGAGCTCGACACGATCTATTCGCCCTACCATAGGCCGCAAACCGAACCGCAGGATTCGCTGACGCTCGGACTCCGAAACATCGTAATCCTCGTATTGGAAAGTTTCAGCAGCGAACACTCCGCCCTGTTGAACCCCGATCTATACCCCGACGGCAAAGGCTATACACCGTTCCTCGACTCCCTGATGCGCGAAGGATACTACTTCCAAAACGCCTTTGCCAACGGACACAAATCGATCGAGGCCCTGCCTTCGATCCTCTCGTCGATTCCTTCCTACCGGACCCCCTTCATCTCCCTGCCGCAATCACTGGCCCCGATGAAAGCACTTCCCGCCCTGTTGGCTGAAAAGGGATACGCCACCATGTTCTTCAACGGCTCGGGACGCGGATCGATGGGATTCGGGGCCTATGCCACACAAGCTGGTGTTGAGACCTATTACAGCCGTGAAGACTACGAAGCCCGATGCGGCAAGGGTGAATTCGACGGCTATTGGGGCATATGGGACGAACCTTTCCTGCAATACATGAGTACCGTACTTTCGGAGACACCGCAACCCTTCTTTGCATCGGCGTTCACACTGAGCTCACACCATCCGTTCGTCGTTCCCGAAAAGTATAAATCCATCCTGCCCGAAGGCCGGACCAAAATCCATCGGGGCGTTGCCTATACGGATCTGGCGGTGCGCAAATTCATGGAACGTTCGAGTTCCGAGCCGTGGTACCGCAACACCATCTTCGTCTTCGTTGCCGATCACGTCTCCTCCGAGACGTTCGCGCCGAAGACCACGACCCCCACCGGACGGAGCCAGATTATCTGCTTCCTCTACACGCCCGACGGCGCCCTCCGCGGGAAAGAGACTTCGGTAGCCCAGCAAATCGACCTGATGCCCACCCTACTGGGACTGATCGGACATGATACCCCTTATTTCGCCTTCGGCCGGGACCTGTTCCAACAGCCGACACAGGAACCGATGGTCGTCAACTTCATGAACGAAACCTTCCAGGGCATTACCGATTCGTTGGTGCTTTTTTCCGATGGGGAGCGACTCCTCTCTGCCTTTCTGCGCAGCGATACGTTGCAGCAAAACAACATCCTGCCGCACCCCACACCGGAACTCGAACGTTCCGAGCGCAATCTGAATGCACGCATCCAGCAATATTATCAGCACGTCGAGAAGGGCGATTATCTGCCCCGCCCCTGACGAACCACCGGAATCGACAACAAAAGGGTACAACAACAAAAAGGGCGGGGAGCCATCCAATCATACATCAGATTCTCCCCGCCCTCACTATTTACAGACGTGACAATGTCCCAATCCACCCGGGCCTAACACCCGAAAGCCTTTTTCAGCTTATCGACCACATCAAGGCGCTCCCAGCCGAAAAATTCGACCTCTCGCATCACTTTCTGGTTCCCCTCGTAGCAAACCACCTCCTTTTTATAAGGACGATTGCCGAAGTGTCCGTACGAAGCCGTAGCCTCGAAAATCGGATTCCGCAAACCGAACTCCCGAACGATTGCCGCCGGACGCAGATCGAAAATCTGCCCGATCTTCTCCGCGATCGCCCCGTCTGTCACCCCGTTGAGCTTCGAGGTCCCGTAGGTATTCACATAAATACTCAACGGCTGAGCGATTCCGATCGCATAGGAGAGCTGTACGAGCACCTCATCGGCAATTCCGGCTGCAACGATATTCTTGGCGATGTGACGTGCCGCATAGGCTGCACTACGGTCCACTTTCGAACTGTCCTTACCCGAAAAGGCCCCGCCTCCGTGAGCCCCGCGGCCACCGTAGCTATCGACAATGATCTTCCGGCCAGTCAGCCCCGTATCACCGTGCGGACCGCCGATAACGAATTTACCTGTCGGATTAACATGCAGGATATAGTCGTCGCCGATCAAATCGGCCAAACGGTCTCCGGCCCGTTCCAGACGCGCTTTGGTACGAGGAATCAAGATGGTCCGTACATCCTCGCGAATCCGAGCACACATCGCCTCCTCCGCCGCCTTATCGCTTCCGGCCGTTTCTGCCGTAATAAACTCATCGTGTTGCGTCGAGACAACGATCGTGTGCACCCGCAACGGTTTGCGGTCATCACCATACTCGATCGTCACCTGACTCTTCGCATCGGGACGCAGATAGGTCATCACCTTCCCCTCGCGACGGATCGCCGCCAACTCTTTCAGAATAACCTGCGACAGGATAAGCGTCGCCGGCATCAACTCCTTGGTCTCCGAGCAGGCATAACCGAACATAATACCCTGATCACCAGCCCCCTGCTCCTCTTCGGTTGCCCGGACGACACCTTGATTGATATCTGGCGACTGTTCGTGAATGGCCGAAAGAACGCCGCAGGAATTTCCGTCGAAACGGTAATCGCTCCGGGTATATCCGATCCGGTTGATCACGCGGCGGGCCACATCCTGAACATCGACATACGCCTCAGAACGCACTTCCCCTGCAACGACAACCAACCCTGTCGTACACAACGTTTCACAAGCTACTTTGGAATAAGGATCGTGACGAAGGAACTCGTCGAGAATCGCATCGGAAATCTGATCCGAAACCTTGTCGGGATGCCCCTCGGACACCGACTCGGAGGTAAATAAAAATCCCATCATTAAAAGATTTTAAACATGAAACACTTTAAAACAATGGGAAAAACTCAGCTGTTGTTGAAGAAAAAACAAGTACTATTTTAGCATTTTTTTTCGTGGTTGCAAGCGGCCAAATCTTTCCACAATCATTAAACGGCGGCAAAGGTAAACAACTTTCGGGGATTTTCAAAAAAGAAAAGACCGTTTGTTCCCGAAAGTCTGCCGGCAGCTACGACTCATGAAAAACCGTTGGTCCCGATCAGAAAGGATAACCCACTGCAAAATTGAGCGTTGTATTCTGGAACCGGAAATTCTGAACCCACCGCTGTCCGACAAGTTCACCGGGATCATACAGCTTCACGCCCCAATCGACCCGAAATACGAAGAAATTGAAATCGAACCGGGCACCCAACCCCGTATTGAACCCCAGTTGTTCGAAAAAGTGGTTAAATCGGAACCGGCTCTCCTCGTTGTAATCCTTCCCTGTAAACCAGATATTTCCCACATCGAAAAAGAGGGCCCCCTGCAAAATCCCCCACACGGGAAAACGGGTCTCAAAATTGGTTTCCAACTTAAAATTTCCCAACTGGGTAGGGTAAGCTGAAATCCATCGTTGTTCGTTTCCGGGCCCGAGCGTGCGTGCCAGCCATCCCCGCATACTGTTGCTTCCCCCGCAATAGAAAAGTCGCTCAAACGGAATCGAATAGGAATTTCCATAGGCATAGCCCCATCCCGTGTAGAAACGGAAAACGAAACTCGTCTTCGGAGCCAAAACAAATTTCCGGGCCAGGTTGAAATCGAACCGGACATATTGTGCATACCGGATTCCGAACAGTTTGTGGTACCGGTCGTCCCCGTCTCCAACCACCTCTTTCCCGAAAAGACGCGACAACCCGTCGATCAGGTTTCCGTTCGTCTCGACATTCAACCGCATCGAAAGCGAATTTTTTTCTACATTGATTTTCTGATTATTAAAGATATAAGATGCTGATAGTCCGGCAATCACCTGCGACGTATAACTGTTGTAGAGATAGGGGTTCTCCAGGTCGTTGAGAAACGAGGTGTCGATCTGCTGCAACTTTACGATATTGATGTCGGCCGGACGCAATACGAAAGTGCTGTTCTTCCCGTTACCCCACGAATATCCCCACACGGCCGAAGCCAATGCCCGATGGTAATAGGGACGGCGCTGGACATTATACGAAACCTCCACTTTGGTCTGCGGGCTGAAAGTCCGGTTGTATCGGTCGACCCGAAACGGGGTGATGAATCGCGGGAAAGAGAAGGCTCCGGAGACACCAAATTCGAATGAGTTCCTCTTTTGTTTGGAGTGCATGAACTCATATCCGCCCCGTACCTTAAAATCGAAAAGTTCGACTCCGCGGAACAGATTCCGATTCTGATACCCCACGGTCGCCGTTATGCCGAAATAGTCTGCCGAGGTCGTCCCTTCCAGTTCCAGAGAGTACCCCTGAAGCAGATCCGGAATACAATAGATATTACAATCGAGGTATTTTTCGGTTCCGTACGAAAGCTCCCCCGTTCCCGTAGAATCGGATGCCGACCCGATATAGGTCAACATTTCCTGTTGCGCGACCGAATCCGCACTCTCCGAAAAAAGAATGTTGGCACTCCGGAAATACCCCAGCCGCATGATGTTGTCGTAGGTCCGGTTGACCTCGTCGGCATTATACAGATAGTTCGGATAGAGCGTGATCGTCCGGCGCAAAATTTCCGAACGGACATTCTGTCGCTTGTGGTATATAATTTTCAAACCGTTGTAGTCGACCGTATCCAATCCCGACCAATAGAGCGAATCGACCGCCGCTTCCGTCGGATTGTAGTCGGGGAAGACGCATATATTCCGAATCCGATAAATGCGGTTGTTGTCCACGGTCGCCTCACCCTCTTCGGTATATCCCGACATCTGCCTCTTTACCACCATCGTCACATCGATCGTCCGGTTCCCGACCGTAGAATCGGCTATATAACTGATGTTGTTGATCGAAAAATTGTAATACCCCTTGCTCTTCATGAAATTGGTGATCCTCACCCGTTCGTCATCGAGTACATTGGCATCGAACAGATCCCCCGAATGCAGCAGACTCGAAACCGTATCGCTGAAGATAATGGGTTGCAGCGTCCGGTCACGGAACTCGTATTTGATCGTTCCGATCCGATAGAGATCACCCGGATGCACCGTATAGTACACTCGGGCCTTCCGTTTCGCCGTATCGACCCGAAACGAAGCCGATGCATCCAAAAAGCCCTTCCCGTTCATATAGATCTGCATGGCCGATGCCGAACGTTCGGTCAAAGTGGAATCCAACAGAACAGGGGCCTTTCCCAGCCGGCGCTTGAACCGATTCCACCCGTTATCTTTCGTCGTATCGGCAGAATTGTAAAGCCACACATAAAAATTGGTCCCCAGAAATCGTTTGGCCGGATGTTGCCGGATAAATTGTTCCAAATCGGCAGGTTGGACCCGTTCGTGTTTCGCGAGGTGATCGACTTTCTCGATCCGGACATTGTTTTTGACCAGCAAATAGCTCGATTTAGGAATATATTTGGTCGCACTGCATGAGGCCAATGCCGCAACAAGGCTCGACAAAGCAAACCGCTTCGCCGTTCGAATAAAACGTCGGATAAGCCCTCCGGTTCTGTTCCCACCCCTTTTATTCTCTCTTTGCCGCACCTCGTTATTCTATTTCGCAAATTTGAACCGTACCCGCAAAACGCCATCCGCCCAATCGCTCGAGATGAGCACAACGGGCGGTATTTCGGAGGTGTTGGAGACATGAGCCCCGATACAGGGACAAGCATCGAATGATCCGACATGAACAATCCGAACCGAGGTTTCTCCTTCGGGCAATCGCGTAAGGGCATACTGTTCTGCAGCCTCTTCCGATGTCATCACCTCATCCCACACCTCTGCGCCAGATGCGATCTGCTCGTTGACTTTCCGCTCGACCGATAAAAGTTCTTCAGCGGTCAGGTTCCTCGAATAATGAAAGTCGCACTTCGATTTCTTCTTCTCGATATGCGTCGAAAAGGCCCTCCCGCATCCCAACATCCGAGCGATCGCCCCATTGATCAGATGTTCGGCCGTATGCATCGGCTCGAAATAGGTTTTACGTGACCTGTTCTCTTCTTGTTGTTCCATATAATTTTCAATTCCGAAATGTTGTCCGGTAAAACGGCCGGACACAATCAACCTCAATCGGCAAACCGTTCGATCATTCCCGTAATATCGAAAATCCTGCGTTTCGAATCTTTTCCGCACTCGATACATGAATAATCAAGACACAGCCCTATCGTCCCGCCGCCTCATACTCCGGCAAAGTACTGAACCTTCCCCGTCATTGATTAAAAAATCCTTGCTTTTTCAATACCTCGAAATATTTTCTCGAGAAGGTCAAATTGTCCTCTCCCGTATACCGTTTCTCGGTAAAAATCCGTGCAAGATTAGGTAGTTCATTTATTTTCAAGAGATTTTTTGTCTCTTCGGACGCCTCTTTTTCTGCCCAGATCGCATCGATCTGCTCCGGCGTATAATCTTGATATTTTTCGCGATGGATCACTCCTTCCAACGGCAACCGATCGGTCAAAGGAGGCATCCGATCCGGATACCCCATCGTAACAGTCGTCACCGGGATAACACCCTGCGGCAGATCGAGCACCTCGATAATCCGATCGGCCGTATAGGTCGTCGTCCCAAGATAGCAGATACCCAAACCCTCCGACTCTGCGGCCAAACAGACATTCTCCGACACGAGTATCGTATCGATCACCCCGTTGACAAACCAGACGAAATTATCGTACTGCGGAGAGGCTCCCCGCTGCCTGCACCACAAAGAAAAACGGTGCACATCGACACAGAAGGTCAAAACGACCGGAGCCTGCATGACCATCGGCTGACCGAAATGGCACGGCGACAACTGGGCCTTCAGTTCGGGATCGGTCGTAACCACTACACTGTAAATCTGCATATTCCCTGTATTGGATGCACGAATGCCCGCCTCGAGAATCCGCTGCAGCAACGACTCTTCGATCGGGCGGTCGGTATAACTGCGCACCGAACGGTGCTGCAAAATCGTTTCGATCATATTCACCTATTTTCAGAAGACGAAAAACCATATTCCGTCATTTTACAAATATCTGCTATTTTTTCGAAAGCTGAAAAGTTTTTTAGTAAAAATCGCCATATTTGCAACGGTAAACTCACCCGTAAACGTAATGGGGCAAAAATTCTATAAATACGAAGGGGCCGGTAACGACTTCATCATGATCGACAACCGAATGAAACGGTTCGTTCCGACGACCAAATATGTGGCCGCACTATGCCATCGTAGGACGGGAATCGGAGCCGACGGTCTGATCCTGCTCGAAAACGACGAACAGGAGCTTTTCCGGATGCGCTATTTCAACTCGGACGGAGGTGAAGCCACAATGTGCGGCAACGGGGGTCGCTGCATCGCACTGTTTGCCCACCATCTCGGAATCGGAGGGATCCATAAGGCATTCAACAGCGTTGACGGAGTACACCATGCTGAGATACTTTCAGCCGATTCCGTCCAAGGCGACGTACGGCTCCAGATGATCGACGTCCACGACCCTGAAATCCAGGCTGACTACCTCTTTCTAAATACGGGGTCCCCCCACTACGTAACTTTTGTACCGGATGTCCGGACAATCGACGTAGCACAAGAAGGTGTAAAAATACGTCGCAGCGACCGATTTGCTCCGATCGGCGGAACCAACGTCAATTTCGTCGAGCTTCTCTCCGAAGGACATATACGGATCCGTACATTCGAACGGGGTGTTGAAGATGAGACACTTGCCTGCGGCACAGGTGCCACTGCCGCAGCCCTGACAACCGCTGTACATACGCACAGCGACTGCCGCAACTATCGGGTTGACGTCGAGGGCGGAACCTTATGGGTATCCTTCGAATCCGCTGATCTAAAGAACTTTGATCACATTTTTTTGACGGGTCCCGCCAGAAAGGTTTTCGAAGGTGAGACAATTGATTTTTTTTAAACCCGAAACGATTGTTTTTTCCGGAAAAATTCTCTATCATTGCATTAGTAACAGGGCCCATATAAGGCTGTTGTCACTATAATTCGGATGTCAAACCTTTAAAATTTTACGGCTTTCATCACACATCATGAAATCGACAAATGCACCCCGAAACAAAAACCGCGATTTTGATTCGGAAGATTCAATGAAACGAGCAGCAAAACTCGACCCCATCAAAAAAAGCGGGAAAGAACGGCACGCGCTTTACAGCCGACTCGATGACGACGAAGATTTCGAGCTGCAATCCCTGAAAAAACGGGAATCCGCATTCGACTACTTCGACGACGGAGACGAAAACGAGGAAGAAGACGAAGAACAAGAAAAATAGCTTGTAACAGCCTACCGATACACAATGGTCGCCCGACGGCGGCCATTTTTTAGATAAACCATACCCCGATTCACCCCTAACCCTACTCCGATGGAACAATTCGTCATGTCTGAACATACGGCACTCCGCATCAGCGATTCGCAACAAGGCCAAACGGTCCTGGTCCTGTTGCACGGCTATCTGGAGTCGCTCGAAATTTGGGAAGATTTCACCAAACTGCTCTCTCCACACTACCGGATCGTCACCATGGACATTCCGGGCCACGGAATTTCGGAAGTCAAATCCGAGATTCATACGATGGAGTTCATCGCCGATGTCCTGCGCGGCGTACTCGACCAAAAACAGATCACGCACTGCTTTGTTGTCGGACACTCAATGGGCGGTTACGCAGCCGAAGCCTTTGCGGCCAAGTATCCCGAACGGCTTCAGGGGCTGATCCTGTTCCATTCGTCGCCGAATGCCGACAGCGACTCGAAAAAAGAGGATCGCCGCCGGGAGATCGAACTGATCCGCCACGACAAAAAAGAGCTGATCGCCCAGCTTTTTGCTCCCAAAGGATTCGCCCCGCACAACCGGAATCGGATGAAAAACCGGATCGAACAGTTGCAGGAGTTGATTGCAATGACCGATGACGAAGGGATCATCGCTTTGCTGAACGGGATGAGTGAACGGAGCGATATGAACGAAATGATGCGCAGACTCGCCGTTCCTCAACTCTTCATTTTTGGAAAGTACGACGAATTCATTCCGGTCGAACGGGCAGAAACCCTGATCAAAGCCCACCCGCAGGCGGAAATCGCATGGCTCGAAAACTCCGGCCACATGGGATTTCTCGAAGAGCCCGACACATCAGCTGAAATCCTCCGTTCGTTTATCAACCGGCACGGAGGAGTCGAAACGGTCCGCTGATCCAAACCCGGCAAGGCCGCTTATCTCAGCACAAAAAGGACAAGCGTTTCAGGCATCCATCTTCGTTGCCTTTGTTGATTGCACGCCCTTCTTTTGATTACACGCCTTCTTAAACAAACGAGGGAGGATGCCGATCGCATCCTCCCTCGTCGTCCAATCATTCAGGAGAGACATTCCCCTGCATTTTTTACTTCAATGCATCGCAAACTCCGCGCAGATACCCGATTGACTCGGCCACTCCCGGCAACGGATTGTTACCGTCTTTTTCAAACTCCAGGCTGCACACTCCGGTATATCCGATCTTGCGAAGCGTCTTCACGATGGCCGGAATGTCCATCACCCCGCGTCCCATTTCGCATGTCTGTCCTGCTTTGGAAGCATGCGTTTCATCCTTGATGTGAATATCGAAAATACGGTCCTTGTATTTTTTCAAATCCTCTACACAGCTGGCTCCGAAACGTGCCGTGTGCCCCAAGTCGAGACAAATTCCGATTCTCGGATCCAAATCCGCCACGTGAGCCATCACATCGGCCGCATCGGGGAAATAGGAGATATCGGGACCATGCGTATGAATCGCCATCTTGATATCGTACTCTTTCACCTTCTTATCAATATAAGGTAACAGTTCATAAGTCGGCACTCCGATAAAGATTCCGGTCCCATAACGTTTGACGTACTCGAAAGTCCGGTCCACGTCGGCCTCCGAATTCATGTAGATCGGGCCGAGAATATATCCCTCAACACCCGCCGCAGCCAATTTCGCCTTAAAAGCATCGATCTGCTCCTGCGTACTGTTCAGAGGCAAATGAAAATCTTTGACACTCATATACTTGACCCCGATCTGATTCATCATTTTCAGCGTCTGGTCGATATCGAACGAACGGAACGAGAATCCGGCCACACCGATTTTCAACTCTTCGGATTTATGCTTCTCTACGAACTGAGCCGATGCCGTGCACGTTCCCAGTAAAAATGCCGCAAAAGCAAGCAGCGTGAAAAACTTGTTTCTTCTCATGACTTTGATGGATTAAATTAAACTATTTGAATAAATCGTAATAACCGTCCCTTACTGCCTCGCTAAGGCATTCGCTGGAATCCTTCGCATCGGACTTTCCAGAATCCGTTATCGGGGAAACCGGGCGCATCATCATCCCCGGAACCATCCCAACCGCCCGCCATCATGGCGACTGCCGTCAACAATGCCCCGTTGGAAGGCATATAGGGGAACGGCCCTCCGGTCGCAAGTCCGTGCGCATCGAACTGAAATCCGGGCGCATCGTACAACAACATCTCCACAGCCTGTTCGGGACGACCGGTACGGGCCGCAGCCATAGCCAACATCGGGAAATCCCATCCCCACGTCCGATCGAAATTCCATGTCGAGAGCACTTTATCCAATGTCCGGTTCAACACGGTCGTATCCACCCCGTCTCCAGGTAGCATGCCCAACACTCCGATCAATGCCGGGTGATCGAACGCATACTGCTCCCACATCCGATCAATACCTTCGCAGGTCTCATAAAGCCCATCCTTTTGCGGCAACGGAGCCAAACGATTCAACACATCCTGCCACTTTTCATTCGGCTCCATCTCCAGACGATCGAGCCACTGCTGCGCCGTCCGTAATCCGAACCGCCAATAACCGAGTTCGAACGTCGGATCACAAGTCGTCTTCGGATCGGTATTTTCCGATACAATATACATCGGGGGGCCCAAGACATAACGGCCGGATGTAGAATCGAGCTGCGCATAATCCGCCATAAAATCGGCTGTTTCAATCACTATATCTTTCCATTTGTGCAGCGTTTCGTCCGACGGATAGAGCCGATAATTCAACTCCGCAAAATAGATCGGATGGGGTTGCTGCCAAATCAACAACGCATGGATCGGATGGGGCCAGTCCCGATCGATGTCTGCCGTACACTTCGGCCAACGCACACCGCGATAACCCTGCTCCGCCGCCCGCTGTTTCGATGTCGGCAAAAAATCGGAGTAGACTCCGAGGCTCCTTTCCGCCAGCGGCCAACGGTTCCATAATCCGTTGTGCACCAGATGCCACCACATCATTTCAAAGTGGAACCGACCGTACCAACCGTTATTGACCAAACCGCTCTCTTGAGGAGGCAACGTCCCGGAAGCATTGATCCGCATCAGATACTGCGACAGAACAATCCTTCGTTCCAACTCCTTCCAGCGGGGATCCCGGCTTTCAGAGAGATCGATCGTCGCACCCGAACGCCAAAAATCGACCCAACATTTCCGGCTGAACGCAAGGGTTCTTGCCGCCGAGGGCAACCGGGTTTCGTCTTTTTCAGGAGAGAATGCACAAACAAAACCGAAAGTCTCCTGTTTCGGCATCAGATAGATACGATGGGGTGAGGATACCGTATCGCCCGAGATAAATTCACCCCGACCGCTCCAGCCTACCGATACATAATAGCAGGTCGAATCCATTTCCCGAAACAGATCAACCCGATGATCCGATCGGGAGATGATCTCTGTCTTATGGGCTTCCGGATGCGACCAGTCACCCACATAATCCGCAAAACAGGCACCGTCGGCATAAGGAAAATCGAACCGGACATAGAGCTGTCCCGAACGTATCAACGGTGATTTGACCCGAACGGCAAGCATGTCCCGTTCCGGATGACACGCCGTCTCCACCTCGACCGGTGTCCCCTCTATTTCGAATCGGCTGAAAATCGTTCCGTGATACAGGTCGATCCGTTGTTCGCTACGCTGGAGATCGCTCTCCTTTACCTCCGTCCCATCTTTTTTCTTCAATACAAAGCCGATCCGGCCCAAATTGATGCGATGAGGATTTCCCGCAAGCCATTGCGACAATTCCGGCTGCGCCTCGTTCGGCATATTGTACCGCACGGGACGTCCGTGCGTATCCCACGTATCCCCCTCAAATCGTACATCGGCCAAACTGTCTGTCAACGGGAAAGAGTGCCAGCCCCACTGGGCCATCGTATTGAACGGAACAAATGTCTGCAACCCGGTAATATCGGCACCAAAGGCAAATTCTCCGTTTCCGACCTGGGCCGGACTCTTCGGATCGGTCTGGGTCGTAATCACATCGTGACGACGGACCAGCGCTTCCCGATCGATATCGGAACACCCCGCCGCTCCGTACAAACATGCAGCTAACAACAAATACATCGGAATCTTTTTCATTCCGTCCTCCCCGTTTTACCTCTATTCTTTTTATTGACCGCAACTCGCGTCTGTTCCTCCACTCCAACATCTGCCTCCCAACGGTCCTGCATCCACACGCAGGCCACTCCGACCGGACCAGATCAAATGTCGTCGGAATTGAACCGATAGCCGAGCCGCTTACCGGTCTGCAATTTCGAGTTCTCGATTTTGGTATTGAACTGATCCATCGTAACGATCTTCACCGTATCGTATGGAGGTACCAACAGATCGAAATCGAGCGCATAATCGATCGCATGCTCGATAATCCCGAGCAAAGCTCCGCGATCGATCGCTGCAGATCCGAACGACTGCCACTTCTGCGTTTGTCTTTTCCCCTCGACAAAAAACTGCATATCCTTGTTGATAAAGATCCGGCCGATCAAATATCCTTCATCCTCCGTCCGGTTGTAACGGAATGAATCGAACAGGAAATTATAGATGTTGATCATTCCGCAGTATGAATTGGTCCGATCTTCTTGCAGATAGGAATTCTGCCACACCGGATGTTCCCGATTAAACTCGAAAATATTGCTGTGCATATTGAAGAGCAGGATATCGTCAGCGATTTGAAGCTGGGCTTCGAACTTACCGCGATCACGGTATTCGATCTTCACCTCCTCTTTCCCCTCCTCCTCCAAAATATCATCGACATCGGAAGAGATTTCATGCAAAACCTCTTTCAACCTGCCGAAAACGGAAAAAGTGTTGTCAAAAATTTTTTGGTTCAAGTGCGCTTTACTGCTCAACTTGTCGATAATGGAGTGTCTGATACTCTCTGGATCACCGTCCATAATTCTGTTATGTGATTTATTTGGTAATTGGATATTCCTAATCGTCCTTTTCAATTAAACAGACCTTACATCAACCGGATCTGTTGTCCTTCCGTAACCGGAGACTGTGCATCCCGACGGTTTATCTTGCAAAGGTTCTTCAAACGGATACCGTACATCTGGGAGATGCTGTGGAGCGTCTCTCCGGCCTTGGCCACATGGATCACCTTCCCATTCGCACTGCGTTTACCCTTCGGGCGGATATAAAGCATGTCGCCAGGCTTGATCGTGGTGTTGGGTTGCAAATCGTTATAACGCGTCAACTTTTTGACCGAAACTCGAGTCTCGGCAGCGATTCCCTCGGGCGTATCGCCATTCTGCACTACAATAAACAGACTTCCGTTGTTACGGTATACCGTATGTTTCCCGTTCTGTCCGAGTACAGAAACCGCGTAATTGTCCACATCGATCACATCAACCACTGCAGGAATCTCTACTACCTGACTCTGCACATCGTCCGCAACAGTCTCCTTTTCCGGTAATTCTTGACCTTCGTCCAAGAGATAAAGCTTTTCATCTTCAATAATCCCGATCAATAAATCAGCATATTTGGGATTCGTAGCGTAACCTGCTTTCTGAAGCCCCTTTGCCCAGCCCCGATAATCGGTAGGGTCGAGCTCAAAAAGCGCCTGATAACGTTCCGACTGATCCAGAAATTCCGAATGATCGTGATAGGAAGCCTCTGCCGAAGCATATTTCCGGAAACATTCGTCCGGCGCATCATCCGTATGAGCGATCGTTTCCCCTCTCCAATTACTTTTACACTTGATTCCGAAATGGTTGTTTCCTTCACGGGCCAGACGGCTGTTTCCGTCATCGGACTCAAGCAAAGCCTGAGCGAGTTTGACACTCGCCGGAATCCCATAGAGATCCATCTCCTCGACCGCCAACGCCTTATATTTGTCGATGTATTCGGCCCTCGTCATTCTTTTTTGGCCATAGAGAGTCGGAACCATCATCCCGATCAGGACGAATACCGCTACGAATTTTCCTATTTTTTTCATGTAATTTATCGATATATGCTTCGGACAAAAATAACATTTTCTTGTAATTTGCGCAAAAATCTTTAGCTTTGTACATAAACTTTAATCGTATGGCCATGTTTACGACTCAAAGCAACAGAATATTTTCGCAGGTTATTGCCGATTATCATCGGACAGACCATGTGGATACTCCTATCAACAACCCATATAAAAACGGTTCGATCGAATATTTGTTATACTTGAAAAATTGGATCGACACGGTACAATGGCATTTGGAAGATATCATCCGCGACCCCGGAATAGACCCAGCTGTCGCCCTGCAAATCAAACGGCGTATCGACCGGTCGAACCAAGAGCGCACCGATATGGTAGAATACATCGACAGCTATTTTTTAGACCTTTATAAAGATGTCGCCGTACGACCCGATGCCACAATCAATACGGAAAGCCCCGCATGGGCCATCGATCGGCTCTCGATCCTGGCACTGAAAATCTACCACATGGCACAAGAGGTCAACCGCAAAGATGTTTCACAAAGCCATATTGAATCCTGCAGCAAAAAGTTGGAAATATTGAAACAACAACAAATCGATCTTTCCACTGCCATCGATCAACTGCTCGACGACATCGCTGCCGGACGCAAATACATGAAAGTATACAAACAGATGAAAATGTACAACGATCCGGAACTCAATCCGGTTCTGTACGCTTCGAAATAGAGATGGATCAAATTCCCCATTCGGCTTCCCTGCGTTTACTGGTCATCCGGTTGTCGGCCATGGGCGATGTAGCTATGGTCGCACCTGTATTGGCTGCTTTACGCAAAAACTACCCGAATCTCCAGATTACCATGCTCACCCCGAAATTTCTGCAACCGTTCTTTCGGGAGGTGGGTGAAATGCACTTTTTTTCGCCCGATCTGAAAAACCGCCACAAAGGCATTAGAGGGTTGCTGCGTTTAGGACGCGATATCGGCCGTTTCGACATGGTCGCCGATCTGCATGATGTATTGCGCAGCAAAGGCTTGTGTAAATTGCTCCGATGGGAAGGGGCAAAAATCGAGCGGATCGACAAGGGCCGGGCAGAAAAGAAGGCACTGACCGCACCAAAGGATAAAATCAAGGTCCAGCTCAAAACGACAATCGAACGCTACCGGGACGTTTTTGTCCGGCTCGGATTCGATTTGCCTCAAATCCCGCTACCCCAACGCATCCACTATCCGATGAGCCCGGAAACCCGCTCTTTAGCCGGTGAGCGAAATCGCTTTTGGCTCGGCGTCTCCCCGTTCGCCCAACACGAAGGAAAAATTTATCCGCCCCAGATGATGCGAGAGGTAATTTTACGGTTGGCGGATATTCCCGATTCCCGGATTTTTATTTTCGGCGGCGGGGCGTCGGAAAAACAGTTCGCAGAGGAGACCGCAACCCTCAAAGAGAACATCGTATCGGCCATCGGACAGATCAAACTGGGCCAGGAGATGGAACTGATCTCGAATCTGGACCTCATGGTCAGCATGGACTCTTCGGCCCTACACATGTCGTCGCTGGTCGGATTACCGGTCGTATCCGTTTGGGGTGCAACTCATCCGTTTGCCGGTTTTTACGGATTCGGGCAAGATCCGAAATTAGCCGTACAGATCGATTTGGCATGCCGTCCCTGCTCAGTATACGGGAACAAACCGTGCCTAACCGGCGATTATCGGTGTATGACAAGTATCGACCCGAACAGGATCGTTGAAAAAGTGTGCGATTTTCTGCATGTTTCCCTTCCTGACAAGGATGGTGTCGGATCGGAAAAATAAAATGCGTAACAAACTCATAACAAGGCTCATAAAAGGAGGTGCCATTACGATACTCTCCGCCATCGTTCTTTTTTTCGCCTTCTCTTGGGTTGCCGAATACAGGCCGGAGGAGTGTGAAATAACTCTATACGACAAAATCCGGCCGGAATACCTTCCGGATACTCTGACCGTTGTTTCGTGGAACATCGGTTATGCAGGTCTGGGCGACAATATGGATTTCTTTTATGACGGGGGACACCGGGTCCGCGACAGCAAGGAACGGACCGCATATAATCTGGAAGAGATCATCCGGACCTTAAAAGAGATAAATGCCGATCTCATATTGTTGCAGGAGGTCGATTTGAACTCACACAGATCTTATGGCATCCGCGAAGTCGATTCACTGCAAAAGGCTTTTTCGGAGTACCACCTTTCCTTCGCCTATAACTATAAAGTACGCTGGGTCCCGATCCCGCTAAAAAATCCGATCGGACGGGTCAACAGCGGAGTCGTTACCCTCTCCCGTGTAGGACCTTTTAAGACCGAGCGGATACAGTACCCCTCCGCATTTTCGTTCCCCGTCCGGCTGTTCAATCTGAAACGCTGCCTGCTCTCCTCCTATTTTCTAACCGTTTCGGGCGATACGCTCATCGTAAACAACACCCATAATACGGCTTACGATACAGGCGGGATGCGGGACACGGAGATGAATTTTCTTGCGAACGAGCTGAACTCCGGACTAACACCCTACACCCAAATTCTGACTGGAGGGGACTGGAACCAATACCCGCCGGACTACACCCCTTCGGAAGAAGAGTTGTCGAACGAGTATTTCGTTCCGCAAAAGGTGGACGAAACCCTTTTCGGAGAGAAGTTCCGTTTCGTCTTCGACGCCCGAACGCCCTCGTTGCGCTATCTCGATCACGTATGGGCCGGCAACAATAACGAATCTCGCCCCTGCACCACCCTGACCGACTTTTTTCTCCTCTCTTCCCCTCTGAAAATTCTTTCGGTCGAGACGCTTCCGCTCGGATTCCGATCGAGCGACCATAATCCGGTCCTGCTCCGGATCGCCATGCCCGACCACAAAAACGGCAGCCCGGAAAAACCGACCCAGAAATAATCGGCCGAAAGTTGTTCGTATCTCCAAAAAATCTTAACTTTGGGGATTGAAAATATTTTAAGGAGAATCATGAACATACCTTCCGATTTGAAATACTCGAAAGACCACGAATGGATTCGTGTCGAGGAGACGTGTGCCTATGTCGGAATCACCGATTTCGCACAAAGCCAGTTAGGCGATATTGTATTCGTCGACGTAACCACGGTAGGCGAGACACTACCCCAAAATGAGGTTTTCGGCACAATCGAAGCCGTAAAAACCGTATCTGACGCATTTCTGCCGGTCGGTGGCGAAATTCTCGAATTCAACGCTTCGTTAAACGATTCGCCCGAGCTGGTCAATTCCGATCCGTATGGAGCGGGATGGATGGTTAAAATCCGCATGACCGACCCCGCCGAACTCGACGTCCTGCTCGACGCCGAGGCATACGCCAAACTGATCGGTTAACGATTTCACTCTGAGACATATTGTCATAATGATGTTTCATTTAAAACGAATAAAGATATGAGCAAAGTAACAGTTGTGGGTGCAGGTAACGTAGGCGCTACTTGTGCCAATGTGATCGCCACTCGCGAGATCGCCGACGAATTGGTTCTGTTGGATATCAAAGAGGGTGTTTCGGAGGGCAAAATGTTGGATATTTTCCAAACTGCAACCCTGATGGACTTCGACACCAAACTGACCGGCGTAACGAACGACTACGCAGCAACCGCAGGTTCTGACGTCGTGGTCGTAACTTCTGGGATGCCCCGCAAACCGGGAATGACCCGCGAAGAGTTGATCGGCGTCAACGCAGGAATCGTCGCTTCGGTCGTAGGCAACATCCTGAAATATTCACCCAAAGCGATCATCATCATGATCAGCAACCCGATGGATACGATGACCTATCTAGCCCTGAAAAAGACCGGACTGCCCAAGAATCAGCTATTCGGTATGGGAGGTGCCCTGGACTCAGCACGTTTCAAATGCTATCTGAGCAAAGCGCTCCATGCCAACTCGAACGAAATCGAAGGCATGGTAATCGGCGGTCACGGCGACACGACCATGATTCCGCTCTACTCAAAAGCTGCATACAAAGGCATCCCTGTAACGGAACTCTTGAGTAAAGAACAGATCGACAAGGTAGTAGCCGATACGATGGTCGGCGGTGCAACGCTCACGAAACTGCTCGGCACGTCGGCATGGTATGCTCCCGGCGCCGCAGGAGCTTATGTCGTTGAATCGATCATCCGCGATCAGAAAAAAGTCGTACCTTGCTGCGCATACCTCGAAGGCGAATACGGTCAGAACGACATCTGCATCGGAGTGCCCGTCGTACTCGGCAAGAACGGTGTTGAGAAAGTGATCGAGCTCAATCTGAACGACGAGGAAAAAGCCCTCTTCGCGAAGAGCGCAGAAGCCGTTCGCAAAACCAACTCCGTGCTGAAAGAGATCAACGCATTGTAGTTCAAAAGAGACTTCAAATCACAAATAAAAGGACACTTTCCCGGTGTCCTTTTATTTTTCATCATACAGATAAATATACTCCGGTTCGATACTCGGAATCTCGATCAAAAAAATTATTTTTGTAACCAAATGCACACGGATATGATCGAACCTGAAAATATACGAGATCAGAGGTCGGCTGAAGAGTCATCTGCACCTTCTCTGAGAGAAGAAACAACATCAGAAGAAGCCGCCGTCAAAGAGCCCTCCCGATTCGAACGCTACGTCAAGCAAATCCTATCGGGAAGCATTCTGACTAACGCAGAGGTACAAAAGCATTATCCCTACATCCTCTTCATGGTTCTGTTGGCTTTTCTTTACATTGCCAACGGATTCCACATGCAAAAACTCCACCGGCAACACGACCGGCTGACGGCACAGGTCAAGGAACTGCGGGCCCGTTCGTTAACTCTTTCATCCCAGCGGATGATCGCCACACGACAGAGTGAGATCATCCGTGCAGTCGAAGAACGCGGCATTCCCCTCGAAGAGCTGTTGGCCCCTCCCAAAATAATCGATAAGTAGCGACATGGAAAAGGGTAAAACCGATATCAAAAAGGGGATTTTGGTTCGTGTACAGGTACTCTACATCCTGTTTTTCACGATAGGCCTGTTAATCACCGGGAAAATAATCTACCTGCAATACGGGCCAAAAGGAGAAGCCCTCCGCAGCAAAGGAGCCACAATCACCTACGAACGGGTCGCCATCGAAGCCGATCGGGGTGATATTTTGGCGTGCGACGGCCGTATTTTAGCTACATCAGTCCCTGAGTACGAGATCCGGATGGATTTTGCAGCCAACGGATTGTCCGATTCGGTCTTTCTGCATGATGTCGACTCTCTGGCTTGGTATCTGGCTGACTTTTTCGGAGACAAATCCAAAGCCGCCTACAAAGCCAAACTGCTCAACGCCTTTAAAAACAAACAGAAAAACCGGTATGTACTGATCTCTCCCCGCAGGATTAACCACCTGGAGATAAAAACGATACGTCAATTTCCCATCTTCCGGCTGGGACAGAACAAGGGAGGTCTGATCCTCAAACAGACCAACCGCCGTCTGTTGCCTCATGGTTCGATGGCCAAACGGACTATCGGGATGGTCAATCTTTCGGGGACAAAAGTAGGTATCGAGGGAGCCTTCGACACGATATTAAAAGGTATCGACGGGAATGAACTCCGACAACGGATATCGGGTTCGTTCTGGATCCCCGTACCGGACGAAATGAACGTGGATCCGGTAGACGGTATCGATGTAGTCAGTACGATCGATGTCGATGTCCAGGACGTTGCCGAACGGGCCTTGCGGGAACAGCTCGAAAATATGCAGGCCGATTGGGGCACCGCTATTCTGATGGAGGTCTCCACCGGAGAGATTCGGGCCATGACCAACCTGACCCGCAAAGGCGAAGGTAACATCGTCGAAGATTACAATTACGCCATCGGCATGAACATGGAACCCGGTTCGACTCAAAAACTGGCCTCGCTGATCACCCTGCTCGATGATGCGGGAGCTTCGATGGATGAGAAATTCGATACCGGAAACGGCCGGGCCGTAATCGGAAAAACCGTCGTCTCCGACACGCACGGATATGGAGAACTGACCCTCAAAGGAGTTTTCGAAAAGTCGTCCAACATCGGTTTTGCCAAAGCCGTCAACAAATACTATAAGGACAAACCGGAGAAATTCGTCGAACACCTCTATAAAATGGGGCTTAACCAACACATGGGTCTACAAATCGCGGGTGAACAGGATCCCGTAATCCGGAAACCGGGCGATCGCTGGTGGGACGGTACGACATTGACCAACATGGCCTATGGTTATGCCCTGTTGGTTACACCGCTCAAAACACTGACCTTTTACAACGCCGTAGCCAACAACGGGAAGATGGTCTGTCCGCTCTTTGTCAAGGAGCTGCGACAATACGGACAAACGCTCCGTTCGTTCCGGGCACGGGTTATGGTCCCGTCCATCGCTTCGGAGGAGACATTGAAACAGGTCCGAGAAGCGATGCGCGGCGTCGTTGAGGAGGGGACCGGACGACTGCTGAAAAACCCGTATTATAAAGTGGGCGGAAAAACCGGAACCGCCCAGATCTCGGTAAACGGCCGATACACGGATCGTAACGGAGGACGGCATTATTTGGCGACGATCGTCGGATACTTTCCCGAAGACAACCCGAAATACAGCTGTCTGGTCGCTATCAAAACCTACAATGCTCCGGGGCATCGCCGGTTCTACTACGGAGCCTCTCTCTCGGGGCCGGTATTCCGTGCCATCGCCGACCGTGTTTACGCAAAAAATACCTCTTGGCAAAATCCGATTTCGGAACGAATGGAAAAGACAGATGAGAAACCAGATCTAAAGGCAGGACGTGCCGACGAAATGAGGGAGATCGCCTACCGGTTCGATCTGCACAATGATACGTTCCACGGGAGAAATTCATGGTACAGTGTTCAGGCTGTCGACTCGACGGGTATAATCTATTCGGAATACGACCGGGCATCGAACGAAATGCCTTCGGTGATAGGCATGGGATTGAAAGAGGCCATTTATCTGCTGGAAAGCAAAGGTTTGACCGTCGCTTTTTCCGGACGGGGATGGGTCGAATCGCAATCGATCCCGGCAGGCACAAAGATCGGAAGAGGTATGACGATCATCTTGAGATTGGGGTGTTCCCCGATCGATCGCAACCCTTCGTTACGTCGTGAGGATTGATCCGTTATTTCAACCGGGAAGGCCTTGTATCAAGAGAAAAAAACCTCATCCCCTTCACATAAATCGGGGAAACGATTACGTGCCGAAACATAAAAATTCCTATTTTTGTCTAAAATATCAGACTCGGTGATCACGTTCGGAAAATACCTTCTTCTGCTCCTTCTCGGGTTGCTTTTGTTGTGCGTCATCAGTTACCTGTCGGTCCCCGTATATAGGTTCTCGCCCGGAGCTCCCTTTACAGGTGACTGCATCTACAACCCCTACGCACAGACCGACTCCGCCTCATGGCGTAAGGCCAACTTCCATTGTCACCAAAAGGAAAAGCCCCAATGCAACTATACGGTTGACCAGATGTTGGAGACCTACTACCGCAACGGTTACGACATTGCCAGCATCTCTGACCATCAATGCCTCAACTACGAACGGTCGGACCGTCCGGGCTTTATCCCCACATACGAACACGGATACGGAGTCAACGGATACCATCAGTTAGTAATGGGCGCAGAAAAGGTCTCCTGGCGCGAATTTCCGCTGATGATCACCCAATCGCAAATGCAATATATGCTCGCATGGCTCCGACCGCAAAGCAAGGCGCTCGTCCTGAACCATCCCGGAAAGACAAAATTGATCGATCTTTCGATTTACGGCTGGTTGCGCGGGTACGACCTGCTGGAGATCAACCCCGAACAGGGGAGGCAACGCTCCGATCAGTATTGGGACACGGCACTTTCGGCCGGAATCTACTCCACCCTGATCGGTGACGACGATGCCCACAGCATAACGAACCGAGAGTCGTGGTTCCAACGCTGTTTTACAATGGTCAATACACCGACGTTAGACCCCGACGATATTATTGCATCGCTGAAACGTGGAGCGGCATACGCAGTAGTCGTTCCGCACACACTAAACCGCCGGGACAATCCTCACGCCGATCTTCCTCGGATGGAATCCATCTCGTTCGAACGGGACACCATCCGGATTCAGACAGACCGCCCCGCAACCCTCCGTTTCATCGGACAACACGGAACATTGCTCCATGAATCTTTCGGAACCGAAGGTCAATACCGATTCACCGAACAGGACACCTACGTACGGGGCGAAGCCCGTTTCGAGAACGGTGTAATCCTCTACTTCAACCCCTTCGTCAGAACTGCTGACGGAACCCGTCCGGAAAATATCTTCACTCCGGTAATCGACTATCCTTTAACGATTCTCAGTCATATACTCTGGTTGATCGTAGGATTCGCTCTCGCTGCGGTTATGTTTCGTGTGGCCGGAGTCTCTGGGAAGCGGCTCTTCTACCGCTGGCATCCCCGAGTCGCTCCTCATCCGAAACCGAAATCCGATACCGACCAATTACCATAATACCTGTTACACCGTATGAATCATCTGGATCCCATAATTTCCGATTTGGCCTTAATTCTCGCCGTTGCGGGAATCACCACCCTTCTGTTCAAATGGTTGAAGCAACCGGTCGTACTGGGATACATCGTGGCCGGATTTCTTTGCAGCGGCAATTTCCTGCTCGAAGGTGTATCCAATATGGACAATGTCGACCTGTGGGCCGAAATCGGTATCATCTTCCTGCTCTTCTCGTTAGGCCTCGAATTCAGTTTCAAGAAGCTGATGAACGTCGGCGGTCCCTCATTGGTCACCGCATTGGTTATCATCATCGGTATGATGTGTACCGGATTTATGGCAGGCCGACTGCTCGGATGGTCCTCGACAGACAGTATATTTCTGGGCGGAATGCTCTCCATGTCCTCTACGACAATCATCATCAAGGCATTCGATGATCTGGGATTGAGAAATCAGAAATTCACATCGTTGGTTTTCGGCGTACTGATCGTGGAGGACCTTTTTGCTGTAGTCTTGATGGTGATGCTCTCCACCCTATTCATGCAACGAGTCGTCGAACACGGCATTATCGCCAAACAACTCTTCAAACTGATCTTCTTTTTGGTCCTTTGGTTCATCGTCGGCATCTACCTGATTCCCACGTTCCTGAAAAAAGTCAAAAAATACCTTAATTCCGAAACCCTGCTGGTTATTTCGCTCGGACTCTGCTTGACCATGGTCGTACTGGCTTCATACGCCGGATTCTCCGCAGCTCTCGGTGCTTTCGTCATGGGGTCCATTCTTGCAGGAACCGTAGAAGCCGAAAGTATCGAAAAAATCGTCACCCCGGTCAAAGATCTTTTCGGAGCGATATTCTTCGTCTCGGTCGGCATGCTCGTCGAACCCTCGTTGTTGGTCCAGCACATCGGTCCGGTTCTGTTTCTGACCGCAGTGGTCATCGTCGGACAGATCTTTTATGCGACATTGGGATTTCTCGTAACGGGACAAAACCTAAAAATCGCGTTACAATCCTCTTTCTCCCTCGCCCAGATCGGAGAGTTCGCTTTCATCATCGCTTCGCTGGGTCTCACGATGGGAGTGACCAGTTCGTACCTCTACCCGATCGCAGTAGCTGTTTCGGTCATTACGACCTTCACCACTCCTTTTATCATTCGCCTGAGCGAACCCGCATACCATAAGATCAACAAAATTCTGCCGAAATCGGTCAAACAGGTTTTAGCCCGATACAGCTCCGGCTCCCAAACCGTCAACAACGAACGGGAATGGCTCTCGCTCCTGAAAAAATCGTTGCTGAACATATTCATTTACTCCATCATGTTGGGCGGAATCGCATGGATTTCATCTACTTATTACGCACCCTTCATCGAGAGTCATTTCAGTGGCTTTTTGGGGAAACTGATCACGACAACCACAACGATCATCTGTATGAGCCCGTTGCTTTGGGGACTGGCCTTCCGGCATCTGAATCGAAGACTGTTCGTTCCGCTATGGAAAGATCCGAGGTTCAATCACGGACTATTGGTCTCACTCATTCTGTTGCGGATTCTCGTAGCATTGATGTTCGTATTGACCGTCGTAGCCCATCTGAGTTCCTATCGGCTCGGAAGTTTGGCTGCCATCATCGTACTGCTCCTTTTTCTCGCACTCTTCTGGAAAAAGATCAAAAAACGGTACATCAAGCTCGAAAACCAGTTTTTCTCCAATTTAAATGAAAAAGATGAGAAGGGCAATGTCATCGTGGCCGGGAACGGAAATTACCGAGCCAAATTCCTGCATATGGCCCAACTCACGGTATCGCCCGACAGCCCATGGATCGGGAAAACCTTCGGTGAGCTCGACCTCCGACTCCACTACGGCGTCACCATCGTTTCGGTTCTGCGCGGAAGCCACAGATACAACATTCCTAAGCTCGACACGATCCTGATGCCCGGTGACCGCTTATCGGTCGTCGGAACCGATACCCACTTGCAGAACTTTGCGTCCCGTATCGAGGTCCCGATCGGCACGGTCGATCATGAAGATGTGATGATGTACAAGTTCTCGGTCAGCCAGCAATCGATCCTGATCGACATGACGATCGATCAATTCAACATGATGTGTCGCGGTGCCTGCACCATCATCGGTATCGAACGCAGCGACGGTTCTTTCATCGAGCCGTTGGATCTGGTCCGTTTCAAACCTTACGACATGGTCTGGATTGCCGGCGATAAAGAGATGATCGAACGGGTGTTGATCGGAAATAAAACTCTTAAACCGAAAAAATAATCCGATTTCACGAACCAAATTTTCTCTGATTGACCGGACAAAATTCCTCACCCATAGAATCAAGCCCCAAAAGTGGCTTGCGATTTGTCAACAAGATGTCAAATAAAAGAGATCTTATTTTTTATTTCTCCGCTACAAAAGCGTATTTTTGTAGCATCGGATATATCTGTACCTATGATTCTGGAAGAACTTTTGAATGAGACGGAGGTGATCGAAACAAAGGGCGACCTTTCCTGTCCGATCGAAGGCCTCACGTTCGATTCGCGACAAGCGAATCCTCAAGGCATCTTTTTCGCCGTACGGGGAACACAAACCGACGGACATCGCTTCATCGATGACGCAATCCGGCAAGGAGCCTCCGCCATCGTATGTGAGACGTGGCCCGAAATATTGCTCGAAAATGTCTGTTACATTCGTGTCGCAGACACCTCTGCGGCGATGGGACGCATCGCCGCCGCTTATTATGGCTATCCGAGCCGGCAACTGAAGTTGATCGGCATCACCGGAACAAACGGTAAAACGACCACGGCGACTCTGCTTTACGAGCTGTTCCGTCGATTGGGTTACAAAGTCGGACTGATCTCGACCGTAACTTACTGCATCGACAGCGAACAACGGGAATCGACCCATACGACTCCGGACAGCATCCGACTGAACGAGATGATGGGCGAGATGGTCACTGCCGGCTGCGAATACTGTTTCATGGAGGTCAGTTCGCACAGTTTAGTCCAACACCGCACCGAAGGACTTTACTTTTCGGGGGCCGTATTCAGCAACATCACCCACGACCACCTGGATTATCACCATACATTCGCCGAATATATACGAGCTAAAAAGATGCTTTTCGACGCCCTTCCGGCCGAAGCTTTCGCCCTGACGAATGCCGACGATAAAAACGGCAAAATCATGGTACAGAACACCCGCGCCCGCGTCGAAACCTACGCTTTACAGGCATTCGCCGACTTCCGTTGCCGGATCATCGAAATGCTGTTCGACGGCATGTTGCTCAATTTGGACGGATCGGAAGTCTGGGTCAAATTCCTGGGCCGTTTCAATGCCTACAACCTGACTGCCGTCTACGCAACCGCCCTCTCGTTAGGGGCTGAACGCGATGAAGTTTTACGGATTTTGAGCGACTTAACGCCTGTACGTGGCCGGTTCGAAACCGTCCGTTCGGAAAAAGGTATCACAGCCATAGTCGATTATGCGCACACACCCGATGCCCTCCAGAACGTACTTCGGACCATCGCCGAAATCCGAAAGAAGGGGGAACATATCTACGTCGTTGTCGGGTGCGGAGGAAATCGGGACAGGACCAAACGCCCCGAAATGGCCAAAATCGCAGTAGATCACAGCGATATGGCCATTCTTACATCGGATAACCCACGGTTGGAAGATCCCGAAACGATCATCGAAGAGATGAAGGCGGGGCTCGATACTTCCGACCGGTACCTGGCGATCACCGACCGGCACGAAGCGATTCGGGCAGCGGTTGCTCTTGCCCGCCCGGGCGACATCATTCTGATTGCCGGCAAGGGCCACGAAACCTACCAGGACGTAGGCGGCAAAAAGCACCATTTCGATGATCGGGAGGAGATTACCCAAGCACTGATCGGTCATTAAACGAATAGGAAACAACGAAACAGTCGGATCAACATGTTATATCATTTAGTAAAATATCTTTCGAATCATTTCGATATTCCGGGAACGGGAATGTTTCTCTCCCTATCGTTCCGCGCCGCCATGTCGATCATCCTCGCTCTGGTCATCGGCATGATCTTCGGACGGAAAATCATCCGGATACTGCAACGGCACCAGATCGGAGAGGAAATCCGGAATTTGGGTCTGGAGGGACAGCTGCAAAAAAGAGGTACGCCCACCATGGGAGGAATCATCATCCTGATATCGATCCTTGTCCCGATCCTGCTGTTCGGCGACCTGACCAACATCTACACGCAGTTGATGATCATCTCAACCCTGTGGCTCGGAGCCATCGGTTTTATCGACGACTACATCAAAGTATTCAAGAAGCACAAAGAGGGATTGAACGGCCGATACAAAATCGTAGGACAGGTCGGACTCGGACTGATCGTGGGATGCGTGATGTGGCTCAATCAGGACATCGTCGTCAAAGAAAAAAGCGACAAAAACGAACCCCGCGCCCAAGTGGAATACGTAACAGAAAATGGCACCAATAACGCCGTGTATGTTACCCCAGCTGAAAAAAGTATTACAACAACCATCCCGTTCGTCAAAGACAACGAGTTCGACTACCGATGGCTGATACCGGGAGACAGCGATACCTCCGACCTGCTGAGCTGGTTGGTCTACATCGTAATCGCCATATTTGTCATCACCGCCGTGTCGAACGGAGCCAATCTGACCGACGGACTCGACGGACTCTCATCGGGCATCTCGGCTACCATCGTCGTCGTCCTCGGAATTTTAGCTTACCTGTCAGGCAATATCATCTATGCCGATTACCTGAACATCATGTATATTCCGACCAGCGGTGAACTGGTCGTATTCGCTGCGGCCTTCGCCGGAGCCCTTTTCGGATTTCTGTGGTACAACTGCTATCCAGCTCAGGTATTTATGGGCGATACGGGAAGCCTGGCCATCGGCGGAATCATTGCCGTCTTCGCCCTGCTAATCCGCAAGGAACTGTTATTGCCGATCTTGTGCGGCATTTTCTTGATCGAAAGTCTTTCGGTCATCATGCAGGTGAGCTATTTCAAATACACGAAGAAAAAGTACGGTGAGGGACGACGAATTTTCCTGATGGCTCCGCTGCACCACCATTACCAGAAAAAGGGACATTTTGAATCCAAAATCGTTGTCCGGTTCTGGATCATCCAGTTGCTGCTGGCCGCCATTACACTCGTAACGCTTAAAATCAGATAACCATGGAACGGATCGTCATATTGGGAGGGGGAGAAAGCGGCTGCGGATCGGCCGTGTTGGCCCACGTCAAGGGATTCGATGTATTTCTATCGGATCGGGGCACTATCGCACCGAAATACAAAAGCCTGTTGGAACAATGGGACATCCCTTATGAGGAAGGAACCCATACGGAAAAAAAGATTCTGTTGGCCGACCGGATCGTCAAGAGTCCCGGAATTCCGGATAAAGCTCCGATGGTCCAGGCCGCTATAAAGAAAGGGATTCCGATCATTTCGGAAATCGAATTTACCGCCCCATACCTGACCGCTTCGACAATCTGCATTACCGGCAGCAACGGGAAAACCACGACGACGACACTTACCTATGAGATTCTGAAACAAGCCGGCATAAAGGTCGGGTTGGCCGGAAACATCGGAGAGAGCCTTGCCCTGTCTGTCGCCACAAACCACTACGACTGGTATGTTATCGAACTGAGCAGCTTTCAGCTGGACGGTTGTTACCGTTTCCGCACCGACATCGGTGTGCTGATGAACATCACACCGGACCACCTCGATCGGTACGACTACAAATTGCAGAACTATATCGACAGCAAATTCCGCATCTTGCAGAACCAACGTCCCGAAGATCGTTTTATTTATTGTGCCGACGACCCGTTGACCATAAAGAATCTGCCCAACCATTCACTTCCCATGCGAGTGCTGCCGTTCAGCGTGAAAAAGGAAGAGGAGTGTGCTGCCGTACTTCGAGAGGGTGTGATTCACGTCTCGCTCGACGGAAAACAGGTGAACGTCCCGGCTGCCGAGATGAAAATCAAGGGAATCCACAACATATACAACGCCATGGTTGCTTCACTGGCCGCCCTGTCGGCCGGAGTCGACCCGAAATCGATCGAGCAGACGCTCCGATCGTTTGCCGGAATCGAACACCGACTCGAACCGTGCGGTACGATCGACGGTGTCGATTACATCAACGACTCGAAAGCCACAAACGTCGATTCAGTATGGTATGCATTGGAGAGTATGACGCGGCCGGTTGTCTGGATTGCCGGCGGCACGGATAAAGGTAATGACTACTCGCAACTCTACGATCTCGTCAAAGACAAGGTCAAGACGCTCGTTTGCATGGGAGTCGACAATTCGAAACTGACAAAAGCCTTTGCCGGACGGATCGACCACATCGTCGACACCCACTCACTGGACGAAGCCATGACTGCTGCACGTAACCATGCAGAAGCAGGTGAAACCGTACTGTTGTCTCCTGCCTGCGCCAGCTTCGATCTGTTCAAAAATTACGAGGACCGGGGACAGCAATTCAAAGAGTGGGTTGCTTCTCATAAATCATAAAGCGGAGTAAAACAGATGGAAGAACATAAAACGGCATCCGACAAGACCTCTCTCCTCGACCGCTTTTTCGGTGGAGATCGTATTCTATGGACCATTATCGCCATTTTGTCGATCATTTCGCTGCTGGTAATCTATTCGTCGACAGCATCGATGGCCTATCGGAAAGCCGGAGGAGATACGGCCCATTATTTCTTCCAGCAACTGAAATTCATTCTGCTCGGTTTCATTGCCATGATCATTATACAGCGGGTTAATTACCAACGATACGCCCGTCCGAAGTTGCTATCGTTCGTATTTATAGCCGCTCTGTTGTTCATGCTGATGACCTTTTTTGTCGGAGTAAACTTCAACGACGCTTCGCGATGGCTCCGGATACCGATACTCGGGGTCACGTTCCAACCCTCCGACTTTCTGCGGATCGCCCTGATCGCAATTCTGGCCCGACAACTGGCTAAACGACAAGTCGGTATCGAACGAATGCCTTTGCTCCCAGCACTCACTTTACGGGGATGGCAGAAAAACCCGGAAAAAAACATCAACATCCTGACGCGTAACACGATTCCAATTTTAGGCCCGATTGTATTGGCGTGTGGAACCATCTTCATGTCCAACTTTTCGACCTCGGCCATCACATTCTGTACCTGCTGGATTATGCTGTACGTCGGACGTGTCAAGATAAAAGAGTTGGTCAAATTGATCGTATTGATTGGCGGCGTTATGATCCTTGCCGTATCGGTCATGTACATCTTCAATATCGGACGATCGCACACATGGGTCAACCGGTTGGGCATCGGTTCACTCGTCAACCAGACCGAGCAGGCCGAAATGCAAAACGAAGACGATAACCTACAACAGGAACAGGCCCGGATCGCCATCGCCTCGGGCGGATTGCTCGGGAAAGGGCCCGGAAACAGTACGCAACGCTCCAACCTTCCGCACTCCTATTCCGATTTCGCCTATGCCTTTATCGTCGAAGAGTACGGACTGGCCGGAGCCGTGACCATACTGTTTCTCTATCTGTGTATTTTTTTCCGCGGGATTGTCATCTTCCGGCGCTGTGGTACGGCATTTCCCGGATTGTTGGTATTGGGACTTTGCCTGATGATCACGTTCCAAGCCATCTGTAACATGCTGGTCTCCGTCTGCCTGTTCCCTGTAACCGGGCAGACCCTGCCCCTGATCAGTTTGGGTGGCTCTTCGATTGTATTCACATGTATGGCATTGGGATTGATCCTGGGGATCAGCCGTCAGGTCAAAGAACAATCGCTGGACCGACCGCGTAAAGAATCTTTACTCGAATAAACACGAAACTGACCGTGTCGAAAATAGTATCGAAACATGAATCGTAAACTGAAAATCATCTTGAGCGGAGGCGGAACCGGTGGACATATCTATCCGGCTGTCGCCGTTGCAGAAGCCCTGCAACAAAAATTAGGCGACAACGTAGAGATTCTCTTTGTCGGCGCCCAAGGCAAAATGGAGATGGAAAAGGTTCCTGCCTTAGGATACAATATCGTTGGCCTACCCGTTGCCGGACTGCAACGGAAACTGACGCTCAAAAATCTGGCAGTTCCATTCAAAGTCCTTCATTCTATCGGGATGGCTCGCAAAATTCTCCGGAATTTCAAAGCCAATGCAGCCGTCGGATTCGGTGGATATGCAAGTGCCCCCGTCCTATGGTGCGCACAACGTATGGGAATCCCGACTCTCATTCAGGAACAGAACTCCTATGCAGGCGCTACGAACAAAATGTTGGCCTCAAAAGCAAAACGGATTTGTGTCGCATACGAAGGCATGGATCGTTTCTTTCCGAAAGAGAAGATCGTCCTCACGGGAAATCCGCTGCGGGGTCGTTTTGCACAAAACGCTGAATTACGGAACGAGGCTTTGAAATATTTCGGTTTCGAGGAAGACAAGCCGGTCGTGCTGGTCGTCGGCGGGAGCCTCGGGACTCGGACACTGAACAACATGATGAAGGCAAACGTCGATCGGATCGTCGCGGAAAACAGGCTTCAAATGATCTGGCAAACCGGAAAATATTACGAACGGGAGATGTCCGAATTCATGCAGGGCAGAGCCGATCGGGGTATCTGGCGGGGGGCGTTCATCGACCGGATGGACTTAGCCTATGCGGCTGCCGATGTTGTCGTTGCACGTTCCGGAGCCTGCACGGTTTCGGAACTCTGTCTGATCGGCAAGTGTACCCTTTTCGTCCCCTCTCCCAATGTCGCCGAGGACCACCAAACCAAAAATGCTATGGCCCTGGTCAATAAACAGGCTGCATGTATCGTTCCCGATAAGGTGGCTGTTGAACAGGTCTTCCCTGAAATCGACCGTTTGCTCGCACAACCCGAGACGATGGAACGGATGAGGCAAAATATGTTGAAATTAGGCATAAGCGACTCGGCAAGCCGTGTAGCCGACGAAATAATAAATGTTGTCAACAAATAGAAATGAAGTTTAGCAAAGTATATTTCTTGGGGATCGGCGGTATCGGTATGAGTGCATTGGCCCGATACTGCCTGCACGAAGGGTTACAAGTGGCTGGTTACGACCGGACACCGTCGGAACTGACCGAAGCCCTAAGCCGGGAAGGCGCTCGCATTACGTATGAAGATACCCCAGAGACGATTCCTGCTGAATTTAAAAATCCGGCCGACACACAAGTCGTCTACACACCAGCCATTCCATCGGACAGCCCCCAACTGCTCTTTTTCCGCAACGGGAATTTCGCAATCGAGAAACGTTCACGCATGTTGGGTGTGATCTCTCGGGACAAATACCTGATGGCGGTATCCGGCACACACGGCAAAACGACCACCAGCACCATGGCCGCATGGTTCAACCACGAAGCAGCAGATGGAGGGAGCGCATTTCTTGGCGGAATCTCAAAAAATTTCGATAACAATTTGGTCCTTGGGAAGGGGAACCGGTTGGTCGCCGAAGCCGATGAGTTCGACCGCTCGTTTCTGCAGCTCTACCCCGATGTCGCGGTAGTTACGGCCGCCGACGCGGATCATCTCGACATCTACGGAACGCATGAAGCGGTAAAGGAGGCGTTCGCCGCATTTATCGAACAGATCAAACCCGGCGGAACGCTGATCATGAAAAAAGGCGTGGACGTCACCATACGAAACCAAGACATCAAGGTTTACCGCTACTCTTACGATACCCCTTGCGACTTCTATGCAGAAAGAATCCGCGTCGGAGCAAACGGATGCTACACATTCGACATCGTCTGCCCGGATCGGACCCTTGCTGACTGCACGTTAGGCATTCCCGGTTGGGTCAATGTCGAAAACTGCATCGCCGCCGTAGCCATGCTTTGGGCCAGTGGCTGTTTCGATGAAACGCGGTTGCGGCAGGCCATCGCCTCGTTCCGCGGAGTCAAACGCCGGTTCGACTTTTATGTCAACACACCCCGGCATATCTATATGGACGACTATGCCCACCATCCGAACGAGCTCCGCGCCACGATCACATCGGTCCGGAAAATGTTCCCCGGCCGCAGACTGACTGTCGTCTTCCAGCCCCACCTCTATACCCGGACCCGCGACTTCGCTCCGGAGTTTGCCGATGCGCTTTCCCTCTGCGATGAGGTGCTGCTGCTGCCGATCTATCCGGCCCGCGAGGAACCGATCAAAGGGGTAAGTTCGGAGATGTTGCTCCCCATGATTCGCACTTCGGCACAGATCGTCGAAAAAAGCGATCTGCTCGACACGATCCGTAGAAAAAATCCGGAATTATTGGTAACTTTCGGAGCAGGAGATATAGACCGATATTGCACAAAAATAGCCGCATTGTTGTCCGAATAACATTCTATCTATACCGTGAAAAAGTCATTGGCCATAACCCTGAATCTTTCGGCATGGATCCTGCTTATCGCCTATTTGTCGTTCGCACTGCCCTACACGAACCGACAAAAAAAGGAACGTCTGTGCAAAGGGATCAACGTGACGATCCTCGACAGTGCCGAACGCAAATTCATCACACCGGCTATGGTCAAGATGTGGTTCGAAACGAAAAAGATAAAATTAGTAGGAGAAAAGTTAATGTCGATCAACACGATCGATCTGGAGCAATTCATCGGACGAAGAGGTTATGTCCGGACGGTACGGGTCTACACCTCGATGGACGGATTACTCAACATCGAGATAACCCAACGTCAGCCGATCGCGCGCTTCAACACCCAAAACGGTTATAACTTTTACGTTACGGAAGACAACTATATCCTCCCGGCACAACGTCATTTCGTGACCTACGTTCCGATCATCACGGGATATATTCTTCCCCCTTTCCGTCGCGACTACATCGGTCCTCTCGATCGTTTCGCCGACGACAAAGAAAAAAAAATAGAAAAAAATTATCTGTTTTTAACGAAACTAATTAATTTTGTAAAATTCGTGGATAGTAATGATTTCTGGCGATCATTTATCGTACAGATTCATGTGGAAGGAACCGAAACCGAACTAAAATATGACCCTGACATAGAGATCGTTCCTCGTGTCGGGAATCAGGTTATCCTGCTGGGGGGAATCGACGGATACCAGGAAAAACTGGATAAATTGTTGGTATTTTACAAAAATGCCGTCGCCTACGAAGGATGGGAAAAGTTCAAGTACATAAATTTGAAATACAAAGATCAGGTTGTCTGTATCGAAAATAAATAAATTTAGACAGTGGAAAACGGGGGTTATATCGTTGCGATCGATTTAGGAAGTAATACGGTCACCGTCGTAGTCGGCTCAAAAACCGATGACGGGAAGATCAAAATTCTCGACCAGGAGATCTCTGCCGTTCAAAACGGCGGGATGGTCCGCGGAGAGATAAAAAATATCGATTTGGTCTCGCAAAGCATCAAAACAGCAGTCAATGCCATCGAAAGCAGAACGGGAATACGTATAACCGAAGCCTATACAGGGATTTCGGGGCAACACATTCGCAGCGTCAAACAACCCTATTACGTTTTTGCCAGTCGTGGGGATGAAATCCGGCAAGAAGATGTCCGTCAATTACACGACAGTATGCGCAATGTCCCCGCCCCAGACGGTGAAAAAATACTCCAGATCATCCCGCAAAATTACGTTATCGACGACAAAGAGGAGACCGCGAATCCGGTCGGAACATTCGGCAACAAGTTAGCATCGACGTTCAATATTATTTTGGGGGATACGGTTGCCATTAACCGTCTTGAAATGGCTCTCAAACGGGTGAATATTGCTCCTATGGGGCTGTATCTGAATGCTATCGCCGCGGGTGAGGCCGTACTTACGCCCGATGAAAAAGAGGAGGGTGTCGCCGTAATCGATATCGGTGCCGGGACAACCGACATTGTGGTTTACCAGAACAACATCATTCGACATGTGGGAATCGTCCCGATGGGAGGCAACGTCATTAACAAAGATATCCGTTCTTACGGCATCCTCGAAAAACATGTCGAAAGTCTGAAAACGCGATACGGAGAGGCTGTACGGGATGCCGCGCAACCGGACAAATACATCACAACACCCGGGCTGAGCGCCAAAGCCTCGAAGGAGATATCTGCACAAAACTTGGCCGCCATTATCGAAGCCCGTATGCTGGATATCATCGATTTCGCAATCGAAGAGATCAAAAAATCAGGATACCACGATAAATTGGGAGCCGGCGTAGTTTTGACCGGCGGTGGTGCAAAGCTCAAACATATCGACCTGCTTTTTAAAAACTACACGGGACTGGACGTTCGTGTCGCTGGTGCCGAAAGCAATCTCGAAGAGGAAAGTTTGAACTTGGCAGGAGATCCGGCCATAGCAACGGCAATAGGTCTGTTGATACGGGCATACAACGAGCCGGGTCAAAGTAAAACGGCAAATCGAGCCAGACCGCTGACCCCTCGTTCGGTAAACGACGAAACATCCCCATCGGGAAATAAACGGAGTTTAAATGATTTTTATCAGACGCAAAATACAAATACTATTCAAGAGGAAAATCCGGATGAAGATCAACAACCGCCAACTCCTCCTGCCCCTAAAACAGAAAACTCTGTCAAACGTTTTTTCAATAAACTGCGTACATATTTCGAAGAAGACGAAATTGAAGATAACGAAATATAAACTTTGTGTCTCCAAATTAAAAAAGAAAGATCATAGTCTCCTTTCTCTAAATGATCTAACAACACAATTCACACAATAAAAGACATGTCCGAAGAGAAAAATATAATCGATTTCGAAATTCCCAAGTTATCCCCCTCCATCATCATGGTTACCGGTGTAGGCGGAGGAGGAAGCAATGCAGTCAACCACATGTACGAGTTGGAGATTGCCGACGTCTCATTTATGGTTTGCAATACCGATCCGCAAGCTCTGCGCAACAGTCCGGTCCCACTCAAAGTTCGTTTAGGCCAGAATGGACTGGGGGCCGGGAATAATCCCGAAAAAGGACGGCAAGCGGCATTAGAGAGTCTGGATGAAATTATCGAAATCTACAAGCGGGAAGGAACCAAAATGGTCTTTATCACCGCCGGAATGGGTGGTGGCACAGGAACCGGAGCTGCTCCAGTTATCGCACGCGCAGCAAAAGAAATGGGTATCCTGACCGTGGCCATCGTGACCATACCGTTCAAAACGGAGGGTCCGAAACGGATGCGACAGGCTTATCAAGGTATCGAAGAGTTGCGTGGATGTGTCGACTCGTTGCTGCTCATCAACAACGAAAACATTCAGGAAATTTTTGGGAAACTGACTCTATCCGAGGCCTTCGGCAAGGCCGACGATATTTTGGCTACAGCCGCTCGAGGCATTGCCGTAGTCATCACTCGGGAAAATACCATTAACGTCGACTTCGCGGATGTGCAAACCGTCATGACCGACAGTGGGGTGGCATTGATGGGTTCGGGAAGAGCATCAGGCGAAGACCGGGCCATGAAAGTGGCCAATATGGCCCTCGAATCTCCACTGTTGAACCACAACGATATCGCAGGAGCAAAAAACATTCTGATCAACATCACTTCCGGCGAAGAAGAGATCACTCTGGAAGAGACATACATGATTACCGAATATATCCAGGAACGAGCAGGCAATAATGCCGACATCATTTGGGGTGCAGGGAAAGATGACTCACTCGGTTCGGATATTGAAGTAACCATCATTGCAACAGGGTTCGATTACACACAAATGAACATGGTCAGCTATTCTCCGCTTCAAGATTATAAAGACATGCAACGTAAAGCGGCCATGCAGCAACAAGCCGAAGCAAAAGAGGTTGAAACCGATTTTACCGAAGCTCAACCCCAAGACACGACGGTCCAGACTCCGCGCGAGACCTTCCCCAGAAGACAACGACCGGAACCGATAAACGTAGTCACAACTCCCTCACCGATTGCACCTGCGGCCAAACAACAGACGCAGGAGCAGCCACAACAACCTCAACCGACCATTCATAAAAATACATTCCACTCCCCCCGCCCACAATCAAAGCCGATCGCCGGGCCAATCGCACAACCTGCAATTGAATCAAAAAAAGAGGGAGAATCAGACCTCGATATCGAAGAGTGGGAAAAACGGCCGGCTTTTGTCCGTCGAAACATCAAGTTCGTCAAAGACAGCTCTTCGGACGGGACCCGCTCACGTGTCGTATTGAAAGACGACACTCCGAATGACCATAATTCGGGTCAAAACGGATCGCTATTTTAGCCTCGAAGCATTTAGATTTTTTCAATATACGTTTTGAGCTATTTATATATTTCGTCTGTCGTATTCAATACATTCACCTTTCAGGATGGAGTAATTCTGTCACTGATCGTTTTGCTCTTGTTTGTTTCGGCAATCGTTTCGGCATCTGAAACCGCTTTTTTTTCGCTTACCCCCCACGATATCGAACGATTCAAAGACAACAAAGACCGATCGAGCAAGACAATCATCTCTCTGCTGTCATCCGAGAAATATCTCCTTGCGACTATCCTGATCGCCAACAATCTGGTCAATGTGTGTATCGTCGTTCTGGCTAACGGATTGATCGACTCACTGATCGATTTCGGCGAGGCTACCGGCTGGGAGTTCTTGATCAAGATGGTCGTCGTGACCTTCCTGTTGCTGCTTTTCGGAGAGATCATGCCGAAGATTTTCTCATCCTACAACCCCATCCGAATCGCCAGGATCATGGCACTGCCCCTGTCCGGGCTGAAATCGCTATTTAAACCCTTTGCTTATCTGCTGATCCGCTCGGGCAACTACATCAGCAAAAAATTCTCCGACAAACACGACAACATCTCGATAGACGAACTCTCGAACGCCATAGAAATGACTTCGGATCAAAACGCCGAAGAGAAACAGATGTTGTCGGAGATTGTCGATTTCGTCCATACTGAGGTCGGAGAGATTATGAAACCCAGACTGGACATCGTCGCCCTCGATATTAAATCGGATTTCGAGGAGGTATGCCAAACGATTGTCTCTTCCGGGTTCTCCCGCATCCCGGTTTTCGAAGAAAACATCGATAAAATCAAAGGGATCCTATACGTTAAGGACCTGCTTCCGTATATCACGCACGATCAAACTTTCGAATGGCAGAATCTGATTCGAAAACCCTATTTCGTCCCGGAACACAAAAAAATCAACGAACTACTCGAAGAGTTCCGGTCAAACCAGATTCACATCGCCATCGTAGTCGATGAATACGGTTCTACGCTGGGACTGCTCTCACTTGAAGATATTCTGGAAGAGATCGTCGGCGAAATTTCAGACGAATCGGACCGTGAACAGACTTTTTATAAAAAGCTCGCCCCGAACGTCTACCTTTTTGATGGGAAAACCCACCTCAACGATTTTCTGGAGGTATTAGAATTAGACGATCGCTATTTGGATTCCGTGAAAGGGGAGGCCGAAACGATTGCCGGACTGATGTTGGAGATTCGAAAAGATTTTCTGCACCAGGGAGAATCCCTAACCTGCCGGGATTTGATGCTGCAAGTCGAAGCCGTAGACGAACTCCGGATAGACAAGATCAAAGTCACCTTTCGGGCCAATCCATCATCCAACCTTTAATCTCATAATAGCCCTCCGGCTACACTTCTCCTTCTCCGACAGAAAACCTATACTTTGTCCCATCGATCGTCAAGCCCCTCAAAAAGAAGAGGCCGTACAAAAACTCTCTTTGACCAAACAGTGGCGGCACGAGCTGTATTTCCTCTAAACTCCAAAGTCGTCGAATGGAATTACGAGAACAATAATGCAATGATTTATATACCAGTTTTCATGATTACCTACCTGTCGAACAGATAGCCGACTCATACCCTATAACTATTGAAAGATCCCCGTTTGAAAGAGATTCTATTTGCAAAAGGCCGTTTCCCGTCTCTAAAATACTTCACGAAGTATCGATACCAACCGGACGGAACGGATCGTGTCGAGGTGGTATCCGAAAAATTCCAATACGGATTCAAGAAATGCGGAACGGCGTTCCCGTGAAAGCCGCAGGCTATCGAGCTCTTCCACCGGACAATCCATCAAATGCCCCAACAGCGAAGAACTATCCTGATCCATACATACCCCATGTACCGGCAGCGAGGGGGTAAACAACCCACCGCGCATATCGAAAAAGGTCCCCTCGGAAAATTCGTTTCCGGGATAAAAACCCAAATAAGCCGAAAGCTGGACCAAAAACCAAAGATGAAAATTCGCCACACCCTTTTCCATGCGATCCAACTGTACGACCGAATTGAAAATAAAATCGAACAACGCGTCATTCGGCTCCGACTCCCGAATCAATCGATACAACACTTCGGCCATAAAGAGTGCAATGGTGCTTTTGCGGACATCAAAAGGGAGCGAAGATAACGGGACCAAATTCCGAACCTCCCGAATGCGGTGCATCTGGGCATGGGGTGACACACTTGCCTCCAATTCAACCAGAAACATCGGTTGCAACAGAGCCGCCTTATTACCTCGACCTCGGGAGCTTCGAACCCCCTGTACCATATAATTCATCCGGCCGTACAGGTCTGTCAATAGATAAGCGACCAACGAACTCTCGCCATATTTGATCGTATGCAGTACGATCCCCCGCGCCTTATAGTTTTGCATGATTACCGTTTCAAAAGAAACGCAGCCAATTTCTCCACTGCAAGCCCCCGATGGCTGATGGCATTTTTCGCCTCGGAATCCATCTCGGCAAAAGTCGTCGTATATCCGTCCGGCACGAATAACGGATCGTACCCGAACCCTGCAGCACCTCGTGGTTGTTCGGTAATCACACCGTTCACCACTCCCTCGAACAGATACCCCTCGCCGTTCAGGATCAGAGCAATCACCGTACGAAAACGGGCTTTCCGGTTTTTTACCCCTTCCATATTCTTCAACAACAACGCCATATTATCAAGCGAATTTTTGGACTCACCGGCATAACGGGCCGAATAAACCCCCGGGGCTCCGTTCAATGCCTCCACCTCGAGTCCCGTATCATCGGCAAAACAATCTTCTCCGGTCCGATCGTACAAAAAACGAGCCTTTTGCATGGCATTCCCTTCGAGGGTCTGCTGATCTTCTGGAATATCCTCGTTGATACCCAACGACTGCAACGACTCGACCAGAAACGAATCGCCCAAAACCTCCCGAACCTCTTGAAGCTTATGCTTATTATTTGTTGCAAAATTTAATTTCATAGTTTATCAAAATATATTAAGATTTGCAACTCTTACTCAACTGATAGTCAACAACAATCTTGTCGATTATTGTCTTGACCAAACGATCGATCTCCTTGTCGGGGCTGTAATCTGCCGGACAAACATAACTTACACGGTTATCCCGAATCAAACGCAGCATCTCTTGGCGCTTCTGACGCGACCGAGGATTATAGACTGCGATCGAATGCCCCCCTTGCTGTTTAACCAATTTCATACAAGGAATATCGGTCGTACCATCTCCAAAATAGATCATGTGCCGGAACTGCACAGGCCGCTTATCCTCTTCGATAAACTCATTGATTCGTACACTATCATAAACGCTCTCTATACCTTTATTGATCTTGAAGATAAACTGTGTTTTGTTTGTATAATTGACCGCTACGGCAGGCCAATAGGCTACCCCATCGACATTATAAAAGAACGAACAGGCGTATATCTTCCGGAACTCTTTGGCAATCGGCGTCCCCTCGATCATCTCGCGCAACCCGGAAGAGTTGATATAATGATGCAACTTGATCCCCCGTTCTGCCGCATAGGCATTGATCCGCGGAAACCACTCCCTGACTCCCTCATAAAGCTGAATATTTTGTCCCGACTGGGCAAAAGACTCCCGGCGAAGCGATTTCCCGGCACTTTGCGCTTCGTGCAACATTTGGTACATATAGGCAAGAATCGGGTCTCCATCCTGTTCTAATGCCGTCTGGTTGCTTCTTTCCCAAAACTCGTGGTTGCTTTTGCCGATAGCCGGGATAAAATCATACTCCTGCATATTTCCGGGAGAAAGCGTCCCGTCAAAATCGTAGATCAATGCTACAACTAATTTTTTAGCCATAACCGTAAATTTTGTCCATAAAGGTATAAAAAATCGAAGAAAACAGGATATTTAGAGCAACTCCTTATTCCGATTACGAATCCTTCGGTACAATTTTCCTGCTCGACTACGTAACGAAGGGAGATGACTCTGTCTATACAAATCCAACACCTCGTAAAGTTCCTCATCAATCCAAGATTCCTGATGTGGAAGTCTGTACAGGATCTCCATGCACCAGACCCGAATCGATGGAGGCACAGCAGCATCGATCAACCGTGTGAAAGTTACCTCTGCTATCCGGTCTATCCAATCAGAAGAGAGATCGGCTCCTTGAATAGATAACAGCTTAACCAACATTTTACTATACAAACGTATCACCCCAGAGTAGCTGGCCTGTAGATAGTTATCCACGATTTGTCCGCAGAAATTAGATAGACGTGCCGAATCATACGAAAAAGCGAAATCCAGGGCCCAAGTCGCCCGAAAGGCAAGCTGATCCGGCCCTGTCTTTCCCAAATCGAATGCTTCGGCGAAAAGATCGTTTGCAACAATCAATCGCCCGCAATACTCCGCATCCGAACGATAAAACTTTTTGACACATATCCATTCGGACAGCCTTTTCTCAGACTGTACTATCCGATACCTGTTTTCGTCTGCTAACACCACCATTACCCCTTACAAAAAAACTGCGGACGGGGGCGAGCCTTGTCCGCAGCATTCGTATTGTTTCCCAAATATCGCTTCCTCTTACTTCACCTCAACCATCCAACCGTACGTATCGGGCTCTTCGCCATACTGAATCGCACGCAATCGGTGGTAAAGTTTCGTACAATTCGGACCGGCTTTCGTCCCATCGCCATAAACGAAAGTACGGTTTTCGGACAAATCGTATATCGATCCGATCGGAGAGATTACCGCCGCCGTACCGCAGGCTCCTGCCTCCTCAAACGTAGCCAGTTCCTCGTAATCCACAACACGCTGTTCTACCTTCAGTCCCATCTCTTCTGCCAATGTCATCAGGCTCTTATTCGTAATCGAAGGCAAGACCGAATGAGACTTCGGCGTGATGTATGTCCCTTGCCGGATACCGAAAAAGTTCGCTCCGCCACACTCGTCGAGATGTTTTTTCTCTTTGGCATCCAAGTAAAGTACACAAGGGAACCCTTTCTCGTGACCGATTTCGCCCGATGTAAGGCTCGCCGCATAGTTCCCTCCAACCTTTACGTGCCCCGTACCGAGCGGTGCCGCACGGTCATGATCCCGATCGATCATCACCTTAATCGGATTGAAACCCTCTTTATAATAGGGTCCTACCGGCGTTACGAACATCAGTAACAGATAGTCTTGCGAAGGATTGACCCCGACCTGAGCCGAAGTTCCCAACAGCAACGGCCGGATATAGAGCGAAGCGCCCGTTCCATAGGGCGGAACAAAACGTTCATTCGCCTTTACCACCCGCTTCATCATGTCGACAACCAGATCTACCGGGGGAATAGCCATTTTCAAATAGTCGGCCGAAGATTGCAGCCGTTTGGCATTCTCTTCGGGACGGAAAATGCGGATCACACCGTCCGCGCCACGAAAGGCTTTCTGTCCTTCGAAAACCTCCTGTCCATAATGCAAGCAAGTTGCCGCCATGTGCAACGATACGGTTTCATCCGATGTAAGTTCGGGTTCGCTCCAAGACCCATTGCGGTAGTAACTCCGTATATTATAGTCTGTTTTCAGATACCCGAAAGATAGGTTTTTCCAATCTAGTTCCATAACCTTCTCTCTTTTTATCATTCGTTTTTATTGTTGTTTCTTTTTTTAGAGGATAAGCGAAAGTCAGCCTCACACGCTCCCCTTTGTCGTAGCGTTATCCGATCATCGTTCCGTTTCCAACCTTGTCGACCGGAGAGAGAAGTACCATCTTACCCGACGGATCCTGAGCCATCAGAATCATCCCCTCGGACAAAACACCTTTCAACTCACGCGGTTCAAGATTGATCAAGACCAACACCTGACGTCCGACCAACGACTCCGGAGTGTAATACTCGGCAATTCCCGATACGATCGTCCGTTTATCAATGCCCGTATCGATCGTCAACTTCAGCAATTTTTTCGTTTTGGCGATTTTTTCTGCCGCCAGAATCGTTGCAGACCGGATATCCATCCGATTGAAATCATCGAACACGATACTCTCTTTCTGCGGTTCGATCTTATGCCCCGCCTCCTTGGCCATATTGGCCTTTTTCGTATCGGCCAACTTCTTCAGCTGCGCCTCGATCGTACTGTCCTCGATCTTCTCAAACAACAGAACCGGTGTGCCGATCTCGTGACCCGCAGCCAACAAATCGGTATCGCCCAACCGATCCCAACCGAAGTGATCCACCTGCAACAATTTCAGAATCTTTTCTGCCGTAAACGGCATAAAGGGTTCAATCCCGATCGCAATCGACGCCGTAATCTGCAGGGCAACGTTCAAAATGGTCTTAACCCGCTCGGGATCCGTCTTGTATACCTTCCAAGGCTCCGTATCGGCCAGATACTTGTTGCCCAGACGAGCGATGTTCATCGCCTCCTTGAGGGCCTCCCTGAAGCGGAAATTCTCGATATCCTCTTCGAGCGACTTCTTGATCGTCGGCAATTCGCTGAGAATATCCCGATCATAGTCGGTCAAGGTGCCACACTCGGGCACACGCCCTGCATAGTATTTATGCGTCAGAACCAAGGCCCGATTCACGAAGTTACCCAACACGGCCACCAGCTCGTTGTTGTTCCGGGCTTGAAAATCGCGCCATGTAAAATCGTTATCCTTGGTTTCGGGGGCATTGGCGCACAGCACGTAGCGCAGAACATCCTCCTTGCCCGGGAACTCATCCAGATACTCATGCAACCACACCGCCCAATTTCGTGACGTTGAGATCTTTTCACCTTCGAGGTTCAAAAATTCATTGGCCGGCACATTTTCCGGCAAGATATATCCACCATGCGCCCGCAGCATCGACGGGAAGACGATGCAATGGAATACGATGTTGTCTTTCCCGATGAAGTGGACCATTTTGGTCTCTTCGTCCTTCCAGTATTTTTCCCAATCGGGCGTAAGCTCTTTCGTTGCGGAGATGTACCCGATCGGGGCATCGAACCACACATACAATACCTTCCCTTCAGCGCCCTCTACCGGAACGGGAATACCCCAATCCAAATCGCGGCTCACGGCACGCGGCTGGAGCCCGAGATCGAGCCAGCTCTTGCACTGCCCGTATACATTGACCTTCCACTCCTTGTGCCCTTCGAGAATCCACCGACGCAGAAACGCTTCGTGCTTGTCGAGCGGCAGAAACCAGTGGGTCGTCTCTTTCATCACCGGTACAGATCCGGTTATCGCACTGCGCGGATTGATCAGATCGATCGGACTCAACGTACTGCCACACTTCTCGCACTGATCTCCGTATGCCCGATCATTCTGGCAATGAGGACAGGTCCCGACGATATAACGATCCGCCAGAAACTGTCCGGCCTCTTCGTCATAATACTGCATCGTTGTCTTTTCGATAAACTCCCCTTTATCATACAGAGTCCGGAAAAAATCCGACGCTGTCTTGTGGTGTACCGGGGAGGTCGTCCGTGAATAGATATCGAACGACATGCCGAGACGTTTGAAAGAGTCCTTGATGATATTGTGATATTTATCGACGATATCCTGTGGTGAGACGCCCTCCTGGCGGGCCTTGATCGTAATGGGGACCCCGTGTTCGTCCGATCCGCACACCGAGATCACATCCTCGCCGCGCAAACGCAAATATCTCACATAGATGTCCGAAGGGATATATACTCCCGCGAGGTGCCCGATATGCACCGGTCCGTTGGCATAGGGAAGTGCCGATGTAACAAGATAGCGTTTAAACTTTTTCATCTCAAAGTCAAAAAAACAATAATCCGTACAAAGTTATGAATTTTTCGCCAAAATATGCCTCTCCCTCCGATAAATCCCTCCTACTATTTCTTCAGGGGCTCAAAACCTCGTCCGTAAACACCCATCACATTCGCATAGGTGATAAACGCGTCGGGGTCCACACGTTTGATCAGCTTGAAAAGAACCCCTGTCTCGTACCGCCGGCAGACCACCATCACCACTTTGGTCGGCTCTTTGGTAAACCACTTTTCGCCATCAAGCAACGTAACGCCACGGCTCATTTCGGTCGAAATCGATTCGGCGATCTCCCGGTAACGGGACGAAATGATCATAATCTGGGCCGACTGACGATTACCTGCAACCACAGCATCGATCGTATAACCGTTGACCGCGACCATGACACCTCCGTAAATCACCGTAGCAATATCTTTAAAAATGAAGATCGAACACCCGATGATCAACAGATCGCAAAGCATGATGATCCGGCCATAGCTGATCGTCTTGTATTTGTTGATAATCATGGCAATGATATCTGTTCCCCCGGTACTTCCCCCCTGCGTGAAACAGATCCCGATGCCTCCACCGGCCAACGCTCCTCCCAACAGGACAGACAAAAGTTTATCTTCTCCGAGCCCCATGATATTGTTCGGAACCAGACCCTGCATGACGGACATAGCCGCCGAAATGAAAATGATGGCATAAAATGTCTTGGCGCCAAACCGCACACCGATCAGCATGGAGCCCAACGCAATCAAAAATCCATTCAGCACCAAATACGACAACCCCAACGGTATACCCCCGTCAGCTCCTCCTGTCGCATAATAGATCAACAGTCCGACCCCGTTGATTCCTCCACCCACCACGTCAGCCGGCATCAATATCCCGATCCAGGCAAAAGAGTAAAGAATCAATCCGACAGAGATCAAAGCATACTCTTTGACCGTCTTCAGTCCACCCGAATACGATAACCTATTTTTCATAATACTTAAAATCCGTACAAAGAAAGTAAAGTTCGATCACTTTTCAAATCCGACAAAAGATAATCATAATTCCCCGAAATTCGATCCCGAAGCATCGGGAAAAATACTATTTTTGTATAAATTTTATTCGGTGCAGAAAAATTCGTCCGATACCTCGAAAATACTCTATGCCGACGTCATCCTGCCGTTGGCCGTACCGTGCATGACTTTTTCCGTGCCGGATACTTTCAAGGAGAAAATTGCCGTAGGGCAACGCGTAATCGTTCCGATCGGGAACCGGAAACTCTACACGGGGATTATTGATCGGTTACATGGAAACGACCCTTCCTATTCCCGCATCAAGACTATCGTCCGCCTCGTCGGATCCGATCCGGTCGTAACTCCGGAACAGCTGAATTTATGGCACTGGCTCTCCTTTTATTATATGGCTCCGCTGGGAATGGTCATGCGGGCAGCACTACCCGCCGAATTCAGACCGAATGGACTCTCAGAGGAGGAGACCTGCAAAAACGATTTTACCCCACGCAGCGAACCGGCACTGAAATTACATCCGGAGATCGACAGTGAAACCCGCCTCCACGAAGCGCTCGACATGCTGCGCCAGGCCAAGGCACAATACCGGGTCCTGATCGACTATCTTCATCGAGCGGAGATTCGCGATTACACCGATCCGCCCGCAATCCCCCGACGCCTGTTCGACGTCTCAGCTTCTGTTTTGAAATCGCTGGTCGACAAACACCTGATCCAGCAGACGGAGATCGTCTGCCCATATCCCGAACCGCAGCGGCCGGCTGTCGTACTGCCCGAACTCTCCTCCGCCCAACAAAGTGCTCTCGATTCGATCCACAACGAATTTTTCAGCAAAAGAGTCGTCCTGTTACACGGAATTACCGGAAGCGGGAAAACCGAAATTTACATCCACCTGATCGCAGAAACCCTCGATGCCGGCTACAATGTTCTCTACCTGCTTCCCGAAATCGCTTTAACCGATCAGTTGGTCAACCGCATGAAACGCTATTTCGGGGAAACGGTCCGGGTTTACCATTCACGACAGACCCCCCGACAGCGAGCCGAAGTATACGACGAACTACTACACTCATCCGAAGGAAAACTTTTGATCGGTGCCCGGTCGGCCGTTCTGCTCCCCCCAAACCGGCTCTCACTGATTGTCATCGACGAAGAACACGACACCAGTTTCAAACAAACCGATTCGAGCCCGAAATACCACGGACGCGACACCGCAATCTATCTCGCTTTGCTTTGCGGAGCCCGAACTCTTTTAGGAAGCGCTACCCCTTGCGCAGAGACCTATTATAATGCCACAACCGGCAAATACGGACATGTCGTCCTCAACGAACGTTACAGCGGAGTTACATTACCACAAGTGATCGTATCGAATACGCTGACCGCCGCAAAGCGTGGTGAAAAATTTTCACACTTCAATAAAATCCTGCTCGACCACATCGACAAAACACTGCATCACGGACGCCAGGTAATGCTCTTCCAAAACCGGAGGGGATTCTCCCCCTTCGTAACCTGCGGGACATGTGGCTGGACCGCTATGTGTCCCGACTGCAACGTCTCGCTCACCTACCACAAAAACGACAGTTCGCTCCGTTGCCACTACTGCGGATACCACATCTCCATGCCGGTCCTCTGTCCCTCCTGTTCTACGGGAAGCCTCCTTCCCCAAGGATTCGGGACAGAGAAGATCGAAGAGGAGCTCCATCACTATTTCCCCGACGCCCGGATTGAACGGTTGGATGCCGACTCCGCCCGCTCAACCCGAAATTACCAACGGATCATCGACTCCTTCAGCACAGGGACAACCGACATCCTGATCGGCACCCAGATCATCACCAAAGGGTTCGATTTCGGAGGGGTCGCTTTGGTTGGTATCCTCAATGCCGACAACCTATTATTATATCCCGATTTCCGATCCTGCGAACGGGCCTTCCAGTTGATCGTTCAAGTGGGAGGTCGTGCCGGACGACGAGACGAACAGGGAACGGTCATCATCCAAACCGCGCAACCCGATCATCCGGTTATCCGACAAGCCATGAACGGAGACTACGACACCATGATCCATTCGTTACTTGCCGAACGCCGGACATTTCTTTATCCGCCTTACTGCCGATTGATCTCCATCATCTTCCGTCATCGGGACCGTACATTGCTTCAACGAGCCGCCGATACCTTTGCCGTCCAAGCCCGTCTCCGTTTCGGGCATATGCTGATGGGCCCGGAAACTCCGCCCGTCGACCGCATCCGCAATCAGTTCAGGCTCCAATTCCTACTGAAAATCGACAGCCGTCAAACAGCCGTCAAACAAGAATTATCAATCCTCTTCGACGAATTGCACGCCAATCCGTTGTTTCGTACCGTTGAGATTATCCCCGATGTAGACCCTCAGTAAATTAGCTCCGAAAGCCTCGATCATGGCATCCGAATTGCAGTTCCAATAGAGCTTTTACCGAACAATTACACATACATGTATGTGTGAAAGATTCGGTAAGAATATGCATCTTGGAAAAGATTTTTGCCTGCGATGAAAACTGCGATCGAGATGTTTGTCATACAGAAAGTTAAGGAGATGCGAATCCGTGAAGGCCTGTCACAAGCCGCCTTAGCCGATTGTTTGAATCTCTCCAAAGGATTCATCGGAGATGTGGAAAATCCGAAGTCGCGGGCCAAATATAACCTCAACCACCTGAATGAGATTGCAAAGATCCTCAACTGTTCCATAGGCGATTTCCTACCGGAACAACCGCTGTAATTTAGGAAAATCAGGAATCGACATGAACGCTTTCGTACGTTACGCCAACGAGATCTTCCATCTGTTCTTTCCGGAACGTTGCCCCGCTTGTGGAAGGGCTCTGCCTGAAGGCGTTTCATTTCTCTGCCCCACGTGCCAATGGGAGATGCCTTTGACCGGATACTGCTTTGAACACGACAACCCGGTCGCCCGCAAATTCTGGGGAATAATTCCGATCGAAGAGGCCTCCTCCATGTTCTTCTTCTCATCTCACGGCCCTTACCGGGAACTGATCCACAGTTTCAAATATCGCGGACAATGGCAAATATGCGAGAAAATAGGGTTTTGGTTCGGGAAAGAGTTACGGGAAAGCGGTTTATACCATTCGGTCGACATCATCATGCCGGTTCCGCTCCATCCGCGCCGTCTTTTATACCGCGGATACAACCAATCGGAATATCTGGCACGAGGGATTGCCTCAAGTCTCGGGAAACGGGTAGAGATACATTGCCTGATCCGCAAACGATACAACCGTTCGCAGACGAAAACCCACAGCAGAAAAGACCGGTGGGAAAACGTAGCCGGAATTTTTTCCGTGCGACATCCCGAAAAACTCGAAGGGAAACATATCCTGTTGGTCGATGATGTACTCACGACCGGATCGACGCTGACAGCCTGCGCCGAGACTCTTTTAAAACATCAACCCTCATGCCGGATCAGTATCGCAACACTTGCTGTCTCATCATACGAATTATCACGAGTCGAGAGAAAAAGCTCCATATAATGATTCGATCCGAATCAAAATCCCAATTCGCTCTGCCGATACACCTTCGGAGTCATTCCCGTGTGTTTCTTGAAAAACCGGCCGAAAAACGATGGATTCGGGAAATTCAAATAGTTCGCCACCTCCTGTATGGTCATCTGAGAGGATTTCAACTGGGTCTTCGCATCGAGAATAACCGTCTCGTTGATCCACTCCGTAACCGTCCGGTTACTCACCTCTTTCACGACTGCCGATAGATATTTGGGCGTCAAACACAACGTCCGCGCATAAAACGCAACTGTCCGCTGCTCTTTATAATGATGTAAAATCAACCTCATCAACCGCTTGAAAATCTCTTCGTGACGGGTACGCGGATGCTCCTCTTGCGGATACCTCCTCCAATACAGCACACTCACCTCATAAAACAGGATTTTCAATAAATTTTTTACAATCTCTACATTATAAAAATGGTCCCGTCTCATGGCTTTTTCCCACAGGAGTGAGACCAAAGATCCTATGTTCTCCCTATCCGGAGCATCGAGTGTAAGTTTGGCGTGCTGCACGATATAGGGATAAAGGGGATTGACGGCCTGATGGAGATCGCGAATAAATTCGGATGTAAAACCGATCATACGGACCGCAAAATCGTCACTCCACGAAACGATGTGTACGATAATTCCGGGCGTTATGAAAAACATATCGCCGGAATTGATCTCATACGTTTTCAGATTCAACGATAAAACACAACTCCCGGAAAGGCACAACCCGACGGCACATCCTCCCAGCCGAACCGGACGTTCGAAATATCGGCAAAGATCGTACTGCAAATCGGCGACCCAAAATTCATCCGTAACGTAACCTTTCCCATCCGGAGGACCGATTCGGGCAATATCGAGTATAGGTAATCTCTCGTTTTTCATTCCGGTGAGTGTTATGACGTTTTCAAATTTTTTCACAAAAATACAAAACCGCTCGTTTCCATCCAAGAGAAAAAAAGGACGTAAAAAGGAAATTCAGGACATTAATACGGGCTATCGGGACTTTTTTCCCCGAGACAACTCCGTACCTTTGAAAAAGTTTTTAAAAAACGTAGAATCATTATGGAATCGGAAACTATATCGAACACGACCGTTCCGTCGCAGATTGTCGGCCACATTTCCCAAATCATCGGGCCGGTAGTCGATGTGGCGTTCGACGGTCCTGAAAACGAAATCGTATTGCCCCGCATCCACGATGCAATGGAGATCAAACGCGACGACGGACGCACCCTGATCGTCGAGATACAACAGCACATCGGCGAAAATACCGTGCGGACCGTGGCGATGGACAGTACGGACGGCCTGCGTCGAGGAATGGAAGCCGTTTCGCATTTCCGTCCGATCACCATGCCGGTCGGCGAACAGATCAAAGGCCGATTGATGAACGTGGTCGGTGACGCGATCGACGGAATGAAACAACTCGACCACAAAGGAGCATACCCGATCCACCGCGACCCACCGAAATTCGATGAATTGACCACCGTACAAGAGGTACTTTATACCGGAATTAAGGTCATCGATCTGCTGGAACCCTACCCTAAAGGAGGTAAGATCGGTCTGTTCGGAGGAGCCGGTGTCGGTAAAACGGTGTTGATCATGGAGATGATCAACAACATCGCGAAAAAACACCACGGATTCTCCGTCTTCGCCGGTGTCGGCGAACGTACCCGTGAAGGAAACGACCTGTTGCGCGAAATGCTCGAATCGGGTGTTATCCGTTATGGCGAGGCCTTTAAAGAGAGTATGGAAAAGGGAGAGTGGGATCTCTCGAAAGTGGACTATAACGAAGTGGAAAAATCTCAGGCTACACTCGTCTTCGGACAGATGAACGAACCGCCCGGAGCCCGTTCGTCCGTTGCCCTTTCGGGTCTGACAGTAGCCGAATCATTCCGCGACTCAGGAACCGGGACCAAAGATATCCTTTTCTTTATCGACAACATTTTCCGTTTCACTCAGGCCGGATCCGAAGTTTCCGCACTTTTGGGACGTATGCCTTCGGCCGTAGGTTATCAACCGACGCTGGCTACGGAAATGGGTGCCATGCAGGAACGTATCACCTCGACGAAGAAAGGGTCCATCACCTCCGTGCAAGCCGTATACGTACCGGCCGACGACTTGACCGACCCTGCTCCGGCAACGACCTTTACCCACTTGGACGCAACGACCGTATTGAGCCGTAAAATTACCGAGCTCGGTATCTATCCGGCCGTCGATCCGCTCGAGTCGACCTCACGGATCCTCGATCCGCTGATCGTCGGAAAAGAGCATTACGAAACCGCACAGCGCATCAAACAGATTCTGCAACGCAACAAAGAGCTGCAAGACATCATCTCGATTCTCGGTATGGAAGAGCTCTCGGATGAGGACCGTCTGACGGTGAACCGGGCGCGAAGAATACAGCGTTTCTTGTCGCAGCCTTTCACCGTAGCCGAACAGTTTACCGGAGTTCCGGGCGTTATGGTTTCTATCGAGGATACGATTAAAGGTTTCAAGATGATTCTGGATGGCGAGGTAGACTATCTGCCCGAATCGGCCTTCCTGAATGTCGGAACGATCGAAGAGGCTATCGAAAAAGGTAAGAAACTGTTAGCACAAGCTGCCGTATGATGTTAGAAATTTTATCGCCCGAACAGAAGCTTTTCAGCGGAGAGGTGGAGAGCGTGACCCTTCCGGGAACTCTCGGCGAGTTTACGGTATTGAAAAGGCACGCCCCGCTCATCTCGTCTCTGAACGAAGGCGAAATAAAATATCGACTCAAAAACGGAGAAGAACAACACATAGCGATTCGGAACGGATTTGTCGAAGTTCTGAAAAACCATGTGTCCGTTTGCATCGAAGAGGTGTAGAGCAGAGATAAAAATCTACACAAAGAAGAGCATGAACAACGAAGATCGTAAATTTAAGAGAAATTACATCATCGGTCTGACGGCGGTCGCTCTGCTTACGGGATGGGGCGGAGCAGCCCTGATCAAAGGATGTCTTCCGGCACATTATGTCGAATGGTTTCCGTTCATGCCGCTGTTCTTTTACATATGGGGACTGATTTTCATCGCGCTGTTTCGCAGAGAAAGCCGCCGCTTTGCATGGCTCTTTCTGGGGATGAAGGTCGCCAAGATGCTGCTGTTCGTGCTGATCTGCGGCCTCTACATAGCGTTAAGCGACACACAGAAGACGGATTTCGTCGTGACGTTTTTGATCCTCTATATCATTTTTATGATTTTCGAAACCGTGTTTTTCTGGTATTACGAGAAAAAACGAAAAAATAAAAAGAATGAAGATGAATAAAATAAGACATATCGCCGTATGCCTGTGTCTGCTTCTTTTCGGCAGCTTTACGGCCCACGCCGAAGAGTTGCCCGAAGGCGAAGATACGGATGTCAAAGAGATCGTCTTCGAACACTTGGGAGATTCATACGAATGGCACATTACGACATGGGGAAAGACGCATGTCTCAATCCCTCTGCCGGTAATCGTGCGAAGCAGTACCGGTCATTGGGACGTCTTCCTCTCCTCCCGGCTCAAACACGGAGAAGAGTCCTATAACGGCTTTTATATTGCAAAAGAGGGCCCTTATGCCGGAAAAATCGTCGAACAAGTCAACGGAGAGGAGGTCCGTCCGATCGATATTTCCATCACCAAAACCGTCCTGGCCCTGCTGCTGAACAGCCTGATCTTGGTCTGCATCATTCTGGGCGTCGCGCATTGGTACAAAAAACGTAAAGTCGAAAACGCAGCACCGGGAGGTTTCGTCGGAGCGATGGAGATGTTCATCATGATGATCCATGACGACCTGATCAAAAGTTGTGTGGGGAAAGATTACAAACGGTTCGCCCCCTATTTGCTGACCGTATTCTTCTTTATCTTCATCAACAACCTGATGGGACTGATTCCGATCTTTCCCGGCGGAGCAAACGTAACGGGGAACATCGCGATCACGATGGTTCTTGCCCTGTGTACCTTCTTCGCCGTTAACCTGTTCGGAACACGGGAATATTGGAAAGAGATCTTCTGGCCCGAAGTACCGACTTGGCTCAAATGTCCGGTACCGATGATGCCGGCTATCGAACTGGTCGGAATCTTCACCAAGCCGTTCGCTCTGATGATCCGTCTGTTCGCCAACATGATGGCAGGACATGCCGTGATCCTCAGTTTGACCTGCCTGGTCTTCGTAACCGTCAGCATGGGCAAGGCCGTAAATATCTCCATGACCGGAGTGTCGGTGCTGTTCTGTATCTTCATGAATCTACTGGAACTCCTGGTCGCCTTTATCCAAGCCTACGTATTCACCATGCTGTCGGCCGTATTCATCGGGCTGGCCCGGGTCGAACACCACAAGACAAGCGAAGAGGCTGAAATCTAAACGAATAAACTTTCCTTTAACCCATAAAAGGATTTGACAAAATAAATTTAAATTTTAAATAATAATTAAAACCTTAAAGTTATGTTACTTACATCTTTGTTACAGGCAGCAGCAGAACTGAGTTTAGGAACCCTGGGTGCAGCGATCGGAGCCGGTCTGGCAGCGATCGGAGCCGGTATCGGTATCGGTAAGATCGGTGGCTCGGCTATGGAAGCCATCGCACGTCAACCGGAAGCATCGAACGACATCCGTACGAACATGATCATCATCGCGGCTCTGGTAGAAGGTGTCGCACTGTTCGCTGTGGTAGTCTGCTTCCTCGCTCTATAATACAAACGAAAGAAACTTAAAACACAGAAGCGATGGGACTCTTACAACCCGAAGCGGGCCTCTTATTTTGGATGCTGCTCTCGTTTATCGTGGTCTTCGTCATACTGGCCAAATACGGTTTCCCAGTCATAACGAAGATGGTAGAAGAGCGTAGGGTCTTCGTCGAAAAGTCGTTGGAAGCAGCCAAAGAAGCGAAAGCCCAATTGGATAACATCAAAACCGAAAGCGAAGCCTTGCTGCAAAGCGCCCGCGAGGAACAGATGAAAATTCTGAACGAAGCGGCCGCAGCCAAGGAACGTATCATCAGTCAGGCCAAAAACGAAGCCTCGATTGAAGCTCAAAAACAATTAGACGAAGCCAAACGCCAGATCCAACTCGAAAAGGAGGCGGCCGTCCGCGAAGTGCGCAGCCAGATCGCCCTACTTTCGGTTGGAATCGCCGAAAAAGTACTCCGCAACAAACTGGATGATGCTCCGTCTCAAATGTCGATGATCAATCGAATGCTCGACGAAATGCCGGACACGAAACAATCGTAGCCTATGAACACAGGAATGATCTCGGTACGGTACGCCAAAGCGCTGTTGGAATTCGCATACGAGAAAAAGTGTGCGGAGAGGGTTTATAGCGAAATGTCGAACGTAGCGCAGAGTTTCGAACGCGAAACCTCACTGCGCCGGATATTGGACAACCCTATTTTGCCGGATCGGACGAAAGCCGAAGTGATCCGAAATGCAGGAGGCGGTGATACGAGCGAGGTATTCGATCGTTTCGTAGAGCTCGTATTACATAACAAACGGGAGCGCTATATGCAGCAGATCAGCCTGATGTATCTCGATCTTTATCGAAAGCTGAACCACATCAGCACCGGTAAACTCGAAACGGCCGTTGCCATCGATTCGGAGACGGAAAAACGGATCAGCGACTGGATCGCGGCAAAAACTCGCGGGACGGTAGAATTACGGACCTCCGTAAAACCGGAACTGATCGGCGGCTTTATTTTTGAGATGGATTCCGAACGGCTCGATGCCAGCATCGCCACTCAACTGAGAAGCATCAAAAAGCAATTCGTTGAAAAGAACAAACGGATTGTGTAGTGTAAAAAAGTAAATTATTGATAGCTATGTCTGAAAATATAAAAGCAAGCGAGGTATCTGACGTGCTGCGCATGCAGCTCGAAGGAATCGATACCCACCTCCAGTTCGAAGAGGTCGGGACAGTCCTTCAGGTAAGCGATGGCGTAGTCCGTATATACGGCTTACAGAATGCCGAAGCCAATGAATTGTTGGAATTCGACAACGGAATCCGTGCCGTCGTGATGAACCTCGAAGAGGATAACGTCGGAGCCGTACTTCTGGGACCGACCGACCGGATCAAAGAGGGCGATACCGTAAAACGGACCAAACGAATCGCGTCGATCAACGTAAGCGAAGCCATGCTGGGGCGTGTTATCGATCCGCTGGGGAATCCGCTGGACGGACTGGGACTGATCGGCGGCGAAACCACCGAAATGCCTCTGGAACGTAAAGCGCCGGGCGTTATTTTCCGTCAACCGGTGAACCAACCGTTGCAAACCGGTTTGAAAGCCGTCGATGCCATGATCCCCATCGGACGCGGACAGCGTGAGCTGATCATCGGTGACCGGCAGACCGGAAAAACGGCCATCGCCATCGACACGATCCTGAACCAAAAAAGCAATTTTGAATCGGGCGACCCAATCTATTGTATCTATGTTGCCATCGGACAAAAGGGTTCGACTGTGGCATCGATCGTCAATACGCTTCGTGAAAAAGGGGCTATGGCCTACACGATCGTCATTGCAGCGACCGCATCCGACCCGGCTGCCATGCAATATTTCGCTCCGTTCGCCGGAGCCGCCATCGGCGAATACTTCCGAGACACGGGACGCCACGCGCTGGTCGTTTACGACGACCTGTCGAAACAGGCCGTAGCTTACCGTGAAGTATCGTTGATTTTGCGGCGTCCGTCCGGACGTGAAGCCTATCCGGGCGATATCTTCTACCTCCACTCCCGTCTGCTGGAACGTGCAGCGAAGATCATCAACCAACAGGAGGTGGCTGAACAGATGAATGACCTGCCCCCTTCCCTGAAAGGCAAAGTAAAATGCGGCGGGTCGTTGACAGCCCTTCCGATCATCGAGACCCAGGCCGGTGACGTTGCGGCCTACATCCCGACCAACGTGATCTCAATTACGGACGGTCAGATCTTCTTGGATACAGACCTGTTCAACCAGGGTAACCGTCCGGCCATCAACGTAGGTATATCCGTATCCCGTGTGGGCGGTAATGCACAAATCAAGGCTATGAAGAAGGTGGCCGGAACGCTGAAGATCGACCAGGCCCAGTACAGGGAGCTGGAAGCCTTTACGAAATTCGGAGGCGACATGGACCCCGTAACCGCATTGACGATCGACAAAGGACAAAAGAATACGAGACTGCTCGTTCAGCCTCAATACTCGCCGATGCCGGTCGAACAACAGATCGCCGTATTGTACTGCGGAACACACGGATTGCTCAGAGAGGTGCCGCTCGATCGGGTCCAAGACTTTGAAAAGGCTCTGATCAATCAACTGGAAGGTAGCGAGGTATTGGCTACCCTGAAAAAAGGAGTTATCAACGATGAGGTTACCGCCAAAATCGAAGAGGTGGCTGCCGCCGTTGCAACGGCACTTAAAAATTCATAGTCATGGCATCGCTTAAAGAGGTCAAGGGAAGAATCGCATCGGTCAACAGTACGCTGAAAATCACGTCGGCCATGAAGATGGTAGCTTCGGCAAAACTGCACCGTGCTCAAGGCGCAATAGAAAATATGTTGCCTTATGAACGGAAATTGAACGATATCCTATCGGGATTCCTGTCTTCCGAAGGTGCCTCCAATTCGCCTTTTGCCGAAAAAAGAGAGGTCGAACGGGTCGCCATCGTGGCCGTCTCCTCGAACTCATCGCTCTGCGGTGCGTTCAATGCCAATGTAGCCAAAAAAGTGCAAGAAACGATCGAGCATACATACGGAAATCTTCGAAAAGAGAATATCCGGATCTTCGCTGTCGGGAAAAAAATTGCCGACGCCGTCCGGAAAATGGGATTCCCGTCTGAGGGCGACTTTCAGCACCTTTCAGACAAACCCTCATACAAAGAGGCCGCACAATTAGCCGAACGGTTGATGCAACTGTTCCTCAACCATGAAGTAGACCGTATAGAATTGATATACAATCACTTCAAAAGTGTATCTACTCAGGTCATGACCCACGAGGCTTATCTTCCGATCGCTATTGAGGGGGAAGAACGCAAAGGTCCAGCTGCAGACTACATCGTCGAACCCGATCGGATTACGGTTATCCGTACATTGATTCCCCAAGTGTTGGGTCTCAAGATCTACACGATCCTGCTCGACTCGAATGCGGCAGAACACGCAGCCCGGACAATCGCTATGCAAATGGCGACAGACAATGCAACCGAATTGATCCAGGAGTTGACCATCCAATACAACAAGACACGTCAGCAACTGATTACCAGCGAACTGTTGGATATGATGGGTGCCGAACTTTCCAATTAACAAGAAAGTACCGTCTGTCATGGATGGCACATTCGATAAATTCTCAGTACAAAAAAACAACAGGGAAATAAATCCTGTTGTTTTTTTATTCCTCCATATTTTGCTCATTCTCTGTGTCAAAAAGTTCCGGTCGTACCAAAAATCGACAAAAGTTTCACTCTAAATTTTAGGGATTCCCCATTATTTTTCGTACATTCGCGAAGTATTGTACCCTGACTTAACCAAAATTATTAATTCTTGTGTTTTTAAAACGTACGAAAAAAGAGCAATCTGCCCATAAAGGCATCGGCCGTAAAAAGCTCATATGGATCATCATCGCAGCTTTAGCTGTCGGAAGCAGCATTACCATCGGATTGAATAGAATCTACATACAAAGCTCGAGTGACGAATATTGTCAGTCGTGCCACATACACCCCGAAGCCGACAAAAGCTGGAAATTATCGAGCCACCACAACAGCAAAAGCGGCGTTGTAACAGGATGTACCGAATGCCACCTCCCCCCGCATGGCTCATTCGATTACTTCAAGGCCAAAGCCAAAACCGGATTGAAAGACCTTTGGAGCTATTGGACCAAAGACAGCGCCGATTTCGACTGGGAAAGCAAGAAGCAGTTGGAACATGCTGTAACAATTGTTTATAACGAATCCTGTAAAGAGTGCCACAAACAACTTTTCCCGTCGCGACTGACCCAGGAAGGAATCACGGCTCACCTCTATTACGAAGAAAACGAGGAAAAACTCGACCTGCAATGCATCAGTTGCCATCTCGACGTCGGACACTACGATCCGAACTACCAACATGCCCAGATGACCGGCATTCCTACCTCCGATAAAAAGAATGACACGCTTTATACCGCAGCGGCTACGGTAACCGAATTCGCCGATTTCACGGAAACCATTCCGGGTACAGCCGTGTCATTCAACATGAAAGCCATACCGGGCGGCTCCTTCACTATGGGTAGTCCGGAAAACGAACCCTTCCGTAGAGAGGATGAAGGTCCTACGCACACCGTAAACATATCCCCGTTCTTTATGGGTGAGACAGAAGTGACATGGGATCAATATTGGGCATTCTACGCCGAAACCATGTCCGAAGGACGTACTCCGCCTGCCGTGGTGTATGCGAACAACTCGAATCCCGAAGCCGATGCCATCAGCGGTCCGACCCCACCGTTCGGAATCCCCGACCAGGGTTGGGGCGGAGGCGACCGACCCGCAATCACCATGACCCATTACGCAGCGGAAACGTTCTGCCAATGGCTGTCGAAAAAAACCGGGAAGAAATACCGGCTGCCGACCGAAGCCGAATGGGAATATGCTGTGCGAGGCGGCACACAAACCCCCTATTTCTTTGAAGGTAATCCGAAAAAGCTATCTGATAAAGGGTTCTGGCGTAAATTCTTCGACGCAGACACAGCATACATCGATCGCTACGTCGTTTACAGCAAAAACAGCCAAAACAAAACCCAGGAACCGTCGGCCGTTCAAGCCAATCCTTTCGGACTGAAGAATATGTTGGGTAATGTATTGGAGTATTGCTCGGATTGGTATGCCGAAGATGCCTACTCGAAATTGACGGATGGAGTGACGGATCCGAAAGGTCCGGCATCGGGTGAAGAGCATGTCGTACGGGGCGGACAGTATTTCGACGACGCATCGGATCTCCGTTCCGCAGCACGTGGACATACTGAACACGACAAATGGTTGAAAACCGATCCGCAGAATCCGAAAAGCATCTGGTGGTATTCCGACATCCGGAGTATCGGATTCCGAGTGGTGTGTGAGCCCATCACAACGGAAACCCAAACGACACCGACAAACCAATAAACCTAAATATTAACTGATATGAGCAAAGATAACAAGATTACAAGAAGAGAATTTCTCTCTTACTCGGCATTGGCAGGTGTTGCCGGCGCCATGGGATTTTCGCCCCTTTTGACCTCGTGTAAAGGAGACAAAGCAGCAGCCTACACTCCCTTGAAAGCTCCCGGAGAATACTACATTCCGGAACTGCCCGACAAAGCCGTCGACGGCAAAGAGCTGAAAGCCGGTGTGATCGGTTGCGGCGGCCGCGGCTCGGGTGCAGCCGAAAACTTTTTGAACGCAGCCAATGGGGTTACGATTACCGCACTGGGCGATGTATTCGATGACCGTCTGCAAGGTCTTAAAAACTCATTGAAAGAGAAATATCAGATAGACGTCCCGGCCGATAAATGTTTCACCGGTTTCGATGCCTACCAGAAAGTCATCGACTCGGGCGTTGATGTAGTAATCATTGCTACTCCGCCGTTTTTCCGTCCGGAACACTTCAGATATGCCGTTGAAAAAGGGGTACACTGCTTCCTCGAAAAACCGATCTGCGTCGATCCCGAAGGGTACCGCACCATCATGGCGACTGCAAAACAGGCTCAGGCCAAAGGCTTATGCGTCGTAACAGGAACGCAACGCCACCACCAACGTTGCTACGTTGAATCCTATAAGAAAGTGCAGGAAGGTTTGATCGGAGAGATCACCGGCGGAAACGTATATTGGAACCAACCGATGCTGTGGTACCGCAACCGTGAGAACGGATGGTCGGACATGGAGTGGATGATCCGCGACTGGGTGAACTGGAAATGGCTCTCGGGAGACCACATCGTAGAACAACACGTACACAACATCGATGTATTCACATGGTTCTCGGGATATAAACCCGTTCGCGCAACCGGTTTCGGAAGCCGCCAACGCCGTGTTACGGGAGATCAATACGATAACTTCAGCGTCGATTTCGAATTTGACAACGGAGTCCATATGCACAGCATGTGCCGCCAGATTGACGGTTGCGACTCGAATGTCAGTGAGTTCATTCAAGGGACGAAAGGATCATGGAGCAGCGTCGATTTCGCGATTCGGGATCTGCAAGGTAATATCGTATGGCAATACGACGCAGCGAGTGAAGAGGGACGCCAAAACGACCCATACACGCTCGAACATGTGAACTGGATCTCATGTATCCGTAACAATACGCCGATCATGCAAGCCGAAGAGACTGCCCTATCGAACATGATGGCCATTATGGGACGTGAGTCGGCCTATACGGGCAAATCCGTAACATGGGACGAAATGACCGCATCACCGCTGAACCTCGCTCCGGCAAAACTGGAACTCGGTCCGATGGACATGAAGATCTACACCGTTGCCGTACCGGGAACCGGCCAAGAGAAATAATTTACCGACAACCTAACGGTTGCCAAGCCAGAAAACGGGTATAAATCAGGGTTTATACCCGTTTTCCGGATAAAAACCAAACCATGAAGATCATCGACAAAGCCCTACTCGACCGTACCTCGGAGGAGGCGCGAAAAAAGAGTCGCTTACGAAAAAACTATAACTTACACGAGCGCCTCTGCGATCCGGTCAACCGATTGCTCAACGCACTTGAGCCCGGGACCTATATCCCGGTACATCGCCACAGCCATCCGGCCAAAGACGAAACCATTATCGTTTTGCGGGGAAGTGTCGTCTCAGTAATTTTCGATGACACAGGAAATATCATAGAACGTGTGGAGGTCGATCCGACACATGGGGTATACGGCTTCGATATTCCGGCCGGCCAATGGCACGGTCTATTGGTCAAGGAGAGCGGAACCGTCGTTTTCGAGGTCAAAAAAGGGCCTTTTACTCCGTTATCGGAAGAGGACATCGCTCCATGGGCACCACGGACCGACGATCAGGAGGGAATCGCTCGATACCTGAATCGACTCTCCGAGGAGTAATCCATTACAGAAAAATTTCTCAAAACAGATAAAAACATGAAAAGACGTGATTTCTTAAAAACATCGCTGCTGAGCGGAGCCGCCATGGCAGTTGCTCCGATGCAGCTATTCACAAGCTGCTCCGATGGCGAAAAAGAGCAAGCGGCAGCACCCGCTCCCGAACTGAAAATCTCCTTTCAGGAGGGAAATGCCCCGGGAGAGACTCTGGCCGAAAAATTCGACTACATGGAGGCCAACGGAGTCGTAGGTTTCGAACCGGGAGGCGGAAATCTGGCCAGCAGAGTCGAAGAGCTCAAAAAACTGCTTAACGGCCGCAACATCAAGGTAAGTGCAATTTGCGCCGGATTCCAGGGATTTATCCTGTCGGAGGACGAAGCCGTACGGCAAGAGTTCGACCGCACGATGCGTGAAATCATCGCTGCTGCCGGCGAGCTGGGATCGACGGGAGTCATCATGGTACCCGCTTTCAACGCCCAAGTACCGGTTATGCCCCATACGATGGCTACGCGCGATTACCTGATCGAACAACTGCGCCTGCTCGGGGATTATGCCGTACAGTGCGGAACCACGGTCATCCTCGAACCGCTGAACCGCAACGAAGCCTTCTACTTGCGCCAAGTGGCCGACGCCGCATCGATTTGCCGCGATGCCAACAACGCCGGAGTGAAATGTATGGGTGACTTCTGGCACATGACCTTTGAAGAGACGTCGGACTACGGTGCTTTCTTCTCGGCCGGAGAGTACCTGCAGCACGTCCACATCGCCAGCCGAGGCACGCGGAACACTCCGGGAGAAGATGGTGAAGTGGACAATTATGTAGAAGGATTCCGGGCGTTGAAGGCCATGAATTATCCGAACTATGTCAGCTTCGAATGCGGATGTAAGGGAGACCGGGCACAAAGCATTCCGGCAGCATTGCAACTGATCCGCCAACAATGGGAAATGGCTTAAATAGGACAGCTACATTATCGTAAAAATATCTGACATTTTATATTAACAAATAAAAAAAAGGGAAAATCAAATGATTTTCCTTTTTTTTTATGTATATTGCCTCAAACTACCTAAAACTATATGCCATGAAAAAGATTACTTTCCTATTTTTAAGTTTTTCTCTTTTAGGTATTCTCTCCTCCTGCCATAGGGACAATTCCGCAGCAATCCAAGAGTCGATCTGTTTCGACACGACGGACCTCTCTTGTGAACTGGGAATGGAGACAGCCATCCTCTTAAATGACACACTATATGTCTTCTCCCCACGGATATTTAATTTCCCGGGGCAAGAACCCAACAACACACCGCAAAGGATGTACGGACTCAATAAGCAGGGAGAAAAATTGTTTGAAATAGATATCGACAGCCTGTTTCATAATTACTATTACCTCTTCCCGGTCAACAACCAACTCTATGCCTCAATTCCTCAAAAAAATGGATATAAAACCTACCGATTCGATCCGTCCAAACTCGAATGGATCCTTGCAGAGGGTGTAAAACCCGCTCCTTTGTTCGAAGATGACAACTATATCGTCACCTCAAGCAGCAGCGGAGAGTGGGGCGGTACAATCTTCTTCACTTCAAAACAGGATGGAAAGACCTATGAAGGGGCATTATTGGATCCTATCCGGGTTCTAAAAAAAGATGGAATCTATTACGCGTCAGGCGCACTCGGGCACATGCGTGGACATAGCATGATATGCGCAATCGAAGATCCGCAAAAAATGGCCGTTTTCAAGAACGATCGCCCGATCGCCGACAGTCTGATTCATCTCCGGGAGTCCACATCAACACAGGGTATAAAAATGATCGCAGATTATGGAGCATACAAAAAACCGACAGGGCAGTTCGCGGAACCGACAGGTGACACCGTATACACCATGCAGCCTGCCTTGTTATTGAGCTCTTTCCTCCATAAGAACAATCTCTACCACATGTATGCCGACACGGCTGTACACATCTTCCGTATCAACCCCGCCTCTGACTCAGCCGTCACCGACATACAGGATCCTCGTATAGAGGTCCTCTACACCTTTGCGACTCCGATGGATGGCAGTCCGTGGCTCAAATACAGTCAGACCGATTACCACCAACTTTTCTTCCGTACAAGCGACGGTGGAGCCATCATAGAGATCACCCCGGACTCGATCTATCTTCATACACTTATCAATAAAAAATAACATCCGGTTTGCAGAACGAGATGCATCTGCATATCTTTTAATGGATCGATTAAATTTTCTGTAACGCACCTCAATACCACAACTACATATGCACCGAGCAGTTCTCATAAAACTACTCGGTGTTTTTTTACGGTAGCATTGGAAAATTAACCGGCATAAAAACTGAGGAATCGGACTGAATTTGTTATCTTAGCTTATTATTATTCATTCATCAAACGTTTTTTATGAAAAAATTTCTATCTACACTACTGCTGTTTGCCCTACTGTCACCATCTGTCGCATTCGGATGGGGTTCTCTGGGACATGACGCTTCGGTACTCATCGCCGAAAAACACCTGACACGAAAAGCCAAAAAGAATCTGGCCAAATACCTGGAGAATCATCCGCTCGTATATTACGCCTCATGGATGGACTACATGGGCTATGTCACCAAGAGCGGCTACTCGAACGACTGGTTCGACCACTGCGTACCGGTAAACAAAGATTTCGAATACGATGAGGGTGGTTTCCCCGGAGACGCCCTTATGGCAACGGAAATAGCCATTGAACGGCTCGGTGAGGGCAAATACAAAACATTAGATGATTCGACTGTATTACTCCTGATCAAACATTTGGTACATTTCGTCCCCGACATGCACTGCCCGTCCCATGTTATATACAACTTCAGACCCTCAAACTATTGGGTAACCGTAGGAGATCAGAAGAAACTGTTCCACGGCGTTTGGGACAACATGCTTTCTACCGGTCCGCATCATTGGAGCGCCACCGAGTGGTGCGAATTTCTCGATCGCTGCACTCCGGAAGAACAAGCTAAAATCACTCAAGGCTCCCCACGAGACTGGGTTCACGACAATGCAAAAGCCTGCATCATCGCATACGACATCATCCGTGAAAACGCTACGATTACCGACCCAGAATTTTACAAAGGAAATGAATTAGCCGAAAAACAACTGCTTAAAGGAGGGCTACGTCTTGCACACGTCCTCAATCTTATTTTCGGGCAATAATTTTAAAGAATCCAAGAGATTCAAATCATTGATATAATTTATGTCCTACAAAATTGTTTACTGTATACACAAGATATTAAAGTCCCCTCTTTAGGACATAAATAGATAGCAGAGAGCGGTCCAAAATGCATTTTGGACCGCTCTCTGCTTGAGCCACAAGTGGGACTCGAACCCACGACCTTTTCGTTACGAATGAAATGCTCTACCAACTGAGCTATTGTGGCAACACAAAGCCCAACCTATCGGTTATTCTTTGCGAGTGCAAATTTCATAAAATTAATTGAATTTCCTACAAAAACCGGAAACTTTTTTGCAACAAAATTAACGATCTTCCAATAGTCGTTGTAAAATCACCGGTTCATTGGTCGTAATATAATCCGCCCCCTTATCAATCAGCCATTTCATATTCTCCTCATCATCCACTGTCCACACGTTCACCGTCAATCCTAATTTTTCCGCCTCATCAAACCAATTCTCGTGCGCCCGCATCGTACCGATATGATAATCCAAACCGCTATACCCTAAATCATAAAGTTGCTGAGGGGTCAGTTCTCCGCCTAAATAGGCCACTTTGGCCCGAGAATCTTTTGCAATGAGCCGCTCACAGACATTACGGCTGAACGAAATGTATTCCACCTTTTTCCCCATCTTTGCATGATGTACCAAGTCCAAAACAGCATCTACCGCTTCATTCTCCTTTTGTTCCGTATCGTGAGGTTTTATCTCGATAATCAATTTCGTTTTATTCTGTTTAGCTGCCTCTTTCAAAACCTCTGATAACAAAGGGAGCGACTCTCCATTCGACAATCTAATCTCTTGTGTCTGCGCATAAGACATATCATCAATACGCTTCCCGTTTATCGAAGAATCATGAAACAGAACAACTTGACCATCTGTCGTGATATACACATCCAACTCTGATCCATAAGCCTTTATCGCCAAAGCATTATTCAAAGAATTCATCGAATTCTGAGCGGAATTTTCGACTCTCCAATGTCCTCGATGTGCAATTACTCCCGGTTTTTTCCCATGAATCGCCAATGAACACCCCAATACAATTAAAGTAAAAACAATTTTTTTCATCACTGCATGATTTAAAAACTTATGCTAAAGATAGACATTTCCGTCTTCTTGAACAAATGATTTAAATAAACAGAATAAAAAAGAGACGGAAAATTCCGTCTCTTTTTTATTCTGTATACAGCACTATTCCGGTGACTCATAACCAGGATTCTGCCAATTCGTTCCCGTCAGACTAAACATTTTGTTCACCTCGTTTGTCGGCAACGGATACAGCAAATATTTCTCTTGGTTACACAATCTTTCACTTACTACAAAACGCGTATATTTAAATGAACCGTCGACTTCGTTTTTTGTTGCTCTCATTCCCGTAACAATAGTTTCTGAGAATTGTTCAGTCGGACCGTTTGTCAGCGTTTTCCAACGACGAATATCGTAGAAATAAATCGGCTCAAATGCGAATTCAACACGACGTTCATTTCTAATTCTAGGTCTAAACGTATCTGCATCGGTCGTATATTGAGAACGCACATCGCACATATCTGCACGATTACGAACTATATTCACAGCATCGACTGCAGACATTGCCGTACTACCCGACACGTCAGAAGCAACAACATAAGTCGGACCATAGGCTTCATTAGCAGCTTCAGCAAAATTCAGATAAAGTTCTGCCAAACGAATCATACGTATCTGCCCATCAGCCGGTCTCTCGTAGGATGAATTATGTTTATTATATTTTCTGATATAATATCCCGTACGAGTGTACTGCTGCAAAGTTTCATGAATCGCACATGACTCCTCTTCAGGCGCATTATCATAGATAGCGACCGTTTCGGTATCATCCCAATGACGAAGAGCACCATTATAATAGAAAGTCGAATAAAAACGAGGATCACGGTTTACATAAGGATTCTGATCATCATATCCCGAAGCTAAAGCCTCATCTGTAAAGGTCGGCCGTAAATGATTTTCATTATACTGTTTGATAATCGCACATCCATCAGCAGTTTCATAACAATCAACCAATTCCTGCGATGGAGATATTCCGGCAGACGACTGTTTGTCAGTAGTCGGCAAACCATATGCATCCCATATTGAAACACCAAACGAGCCATGAATCGTTTCTTTATCTTTCGTCCTGTTCCAATCATATGATGTCAAAAAGTAGTTATCATAAGCGTTATATGCATCGGTAGGAATCAAAGGCAAACTTTTAAACAGTTCGTAACCATGCGTCAAACACTGATCCAAAGCCTCTTTAGTAATCTTCGCAGCATCTTCCCATGTATAAGGATTCCCTTCTTCATTTGCATGCAGCGGACTTACTGCCAACAATATTGCACGAGAACGAATCGCATAGGCCAAAGCTCGATGCATCATATTCCCGTAGTTATCACCCAATGCCCATCTGAAACCAATTGAAGTCGCCGATACATCCTCTGCCCCAGCAGCCGCTAAAGCTTCTTCCGTATCTTTCAAAATTTGTTGCACAATTTGCCAAACCGGTGTTCTCGAATCAGCACTGAAATTATGGTCGAAAGCAAAAGGCTCTGTCGACAACACAACTGGCCCATAATTACGAATCAAATAGTAATAATACAACGCACGCAAACATTTTGCTTGAGCCAACCAACTCTCTTTTTCATCAGGTTGAGCAAAAGCCGTAGCATTCGGCAATTCATTAATAAACACATTACAATAACGAATCCCATTATACATACTACTCCATATATTTTGGAGAATCCAGTTGTTCGCACCGATAATACCGGTATACCATCTCATCGGCGCAGAAGTTGCCGTGTTATCTTGCACACTCTGAGCATCACTTGTATAAGCCGAATATTCTAATGACTCATTAGTCACTACGCCTACATTGCCATAACAAGCATTCAAATAACCCATTGTTCTGTTTCGATCCGCCCAAATACTTTCGTAAGAAATACGACCGTCATCTGGCAAATCGAGTGCATCTTTACAGGAGTTCAAAGCTCCTGTAAAAAGTATCGCAAACAGAATGATTACATATTTTTTCATATTAATCTTTATTACTCGTTAAAAAATCATCGCTTAAATTAAGGTTAGAACAGCAAACTAACTCCTATATTATATACTCGATAAACTGGCAGCGAATGCAGAACACCGATTTCAGGATCTATGTCTTTATTCTTCATTCTACTCCATGTAACCAAATTCTGCCCGCTTAAAGAGAACCGAATCTTATCCGCTGTTATCTTCTTAGAGACTTTCAACGGCAACGTATACGCAATCTCTACATTTTTCAATCGTAAGAAAGCACGATCTTCAACATAATAATCATTTGACATCTGATCACTTGCTGTTGCAGAAGCAGACAAAGCAGGAGAGGTTATCTTTGCGCCAGAAGCGTATCGTTCTGGAGTCCAAGCGTTCTCAAGTGAGGGGTTATAGATTCCATCATATGAACGTCCTAAATTATAAGAAGATCCATAACCCGCCACTTTATAACGTCCAAGACCTTGGAACATTACATTAAATTCAAACGATTTATAACTAAAGCCAGCGTTAAATGCATAGAACACTTCAGGAATCGAACCATAGGTAATTGGAGCATAATCTTTCTCATCGATAATGTAATCTCCGTTAAGATCTTTATAGATCAAATCACCTAAACGCGGAGCTTTCAATGTTCCTCCATATGAACATTCAAAATTATCCAACTCTTCTTGGGTATTGAAGAAACCATTACCGTTGCTATAATCTACTAACAAACCGAATGAAGTACCGACAGGGAAGCCTTCCGATTTCTTACGATATGCATAACCTTCACCAAGCACAGACTCATCCTGATAAATCAGTTTGTTACGTGCATAACTTACCCAACCGCCGACATGCATACTCCAATCGGCATTGAAGCGTTTATAATAGTTTGCAGAAATTTCATACCCATGATTCTCGAACCGTCCTTTTTGTGTACTAGGATAGTTACCAAGAGGAATACCTTGATATTCAGGGATCACAGATACCGCACGAATCAAGAAATCATCCATATTCTCTCTGAAGTAATCGAAAGAGAAGGTAAAGCCGTTAAACAATCCAATATCAATACCATAATTTTGTTTCAAAGAAGTTTGAGCTCTTAAAATACTATTACCACGAGTTCCTTCTTGAGTAAGGTATGCCAACACGCCGACAACTCCGCCTTTACCGAAAGTATAATTATCCAAATATCCGGCACGACCGTTGTTCAAAACATCATCAGCTGCACGGCCATACGATGCGCGAAGTTTCAGATCGCTCAACCAACTTTTGGCTCCTTTCATAAAAGGTTCGTTAGAAATGTTCCATGCTGCAGAAACGGCCGGAGTTGCAATCCAACGATAGTCAGGAGCAAACTGTTCCGTTGCAGAATATCCGAGGTCAAATTTCACAAAATAACGGTTGTCATATGAGTAAGCTGCATTGAATCCACTTAAAGCCGTATTAAATGGCAACACGTAATTTGAACCTCCGACATACGTCCCTCCTTGTATCGCCACAGACATATTTTGGAAATAGAAGAATCCTGTAGCCTGCACATTATGTTTTCCAAACGTACGATTATAATCCAAATAAGCTCTATAATCAAGATGATAATATGAACTTCCATTGGATTTATTATAAACCAATGCAGTATCTTGTGTGGTTCCTACAGTTTCAAATTCCAATGCATCAGCCTTGGTTAATACTCGTTTTACCAACTCATATGAACGGGATGCCGTCGTTGTACCATCACCATATGTCCGATAAGCCATATATGCACCCAGTTTCAATCCTTTAGTCAAGAAACTCATATCCAAATCTAATCCGAACTGAGTGTTGATTTCCACCGTTGTCGATTTCGCAAATCCTGCCCGGTTCAACATTCCATACAAAGAGGATTGATATTTCTCATCTACAATTATCTTTCCTCCTTCATCCAATACCGTCACACCGTCTTCATCATAAATAGTCGGGGTAATCGGACCATAGACATTCGGGGCTCTATAGAAAAGATGGCTGTACAAACCCGACACACTTGCGTTAGGCGTCCGGTCTCTTCTGATATTACCGCTCAACCGTAAGAAAGAACTCAAATATTTATTGACTTTCATATTAACGTTTGTACGGAAATCAAACCAATTCGTATTGAATGACGTTTTGTAAAGTTCATTCGTAGTTTTATACTGATTCCCCTGATGAACAAAATTTACATTCGTAAAGTACGTAAACTTATCATTACCTCCAGAGATGTTTACACCCGCACGTGACATGACATTAAGTTTCTTAAAGAACATGTCATACCAATTGTTATTAGGATAAAGATACGGATCCTCTCCAGAAATGTATTTTGCAATATCCAGAGGAGAGTATACAGATGTCTTACCCAAAGAAGGGTTATCATTGTATGCCACCTCATTACGGAAAGTTGCATACTCCCATGAATTGTAGATACGAGGAGTAATCGTAGGCTGCTGAATAGATTGATTGTAATTTACTTCAATCTTAACCGGACCTTTAACTCCACGCTTGGTAGTAACGACCAAAACACCTGCATTACCTTTCAAACCATACAGAGCCTGTGTCGAAGCATCTTTCAACAAAGTGATCGATTCAACTTCTTGCGGTGTGATATATTCAAGTGGACGGCTTCCCTGCATCGTCATGACAACTCCATCAATAACAATCAACGGAGACAAGCCGGCGCTCAAAGGATTATTCACACCACGCATCAACATGTTAAAAGACTCATCGCTAGGAGTTGCTCCAGCTTGCCACATTCCCAAATTGGGCACATTACCAACCATCGTAGCAGGGAGTTTCGAATTCGGAGAGGATTCCAAAACTTTCCCTTTAACAGAGGATACGGCACCTGAGATAGCACCTCTTTTCTGTTGAGTAAAGCCCATATCGATAATTTCATCGCTTCGATGAGCATCTAACTCCATTTTTACATCAACTTCCTCTTTACCTGCAAAGCTCTGCACTTGATCAGCGTATCCTAAATAAGAGAACACCAATGCCTCGCTTTGATCATCCACCATAAGGATGTAATTTCCATCAACATCAGTTGATGTTCCGTTTTTACCGTTTACAGAGTTGACGACAACCCCTTGTAACGGTTTGCCATACTCATCCGTCACACTACCCTTTACAGTATTTGTAACGATAGACTGAGCACTGACACCTTCACCGAATGCACTCAAAAGCATACATCCGAGTAACAGGGTTATTTTGATATTTAATTTATGTCTCATACTAATTAAGATTTAAATCATTCAACAAAACCTGTAATACTACCAACCCGAATTTTGCCATTCTTCACCGGTCAAAGTACCCAGTTTATTTTGTTCTGACAGAGGAATCGGTAACCACAACCACTTGTGCGAATAACATTGGCGAGGAGACTGCCGAACAGTTCTACGTGTATAAGAATACATAGGTACTCCGTTAGGATCGTCACCCAACCACGAAATCTCCATTGCGGTTGACCATTCCACGTCCGTCATATCGCCGTCAAGCTCTGTCCAACGCCGCAAATCATTAAATCTGATCTCTTCTGCAACCAACTCGATACGTCTTTCATGACGCAAATACAACCGAGCCTCTTCAGTTGTCGGATTTGTCGGCAGAGCCGGCATTGCAGCTCTTTCACGGATCTCATTTATCAACGCCATACCTTCGGGAACACGTCCTGACTCTATTGCACATTCGGCTGTATTCAAGATAACCTCAGCCAAACGATACATTTTGAAACGCGTAGCATTGACATAGTTATTACCTCCTGCAGTAGGATGCACGTATTTATTCATATAATATCCTGTACGCGTACGATAACGTTCGGAAACGTGAATCCCTGTGTAGTCATCCTCCTTATTGGTCCAGATCGTTTTACGACGGATCTGCTCTCCTGCCCATACCTGACCGGTACGACCATCTGTCTCTGCATTTTTCCAATATGCCTCTCGAATACACTCATTATATGTTACAGTCATATAAAAACGAGGGTCGCGATCTACATAAGGATTCATTGCATCATACACAGGATTCTCTGAATTATAATTGGGAACCAAGTGGGTATGATCCAAATATGGCTTAGCCAAATCTACGACGAAATAACTTTCTGTCGCTTCGCTACTATTATACACAACATTTTCGAATTGATCAACCAACTCTTGCGTCGGCACCATACCGCAGCGATAGGCATTTTGGAAACCGACCCCATTGACATCCCAAGGACCTGCTCCCGTATTTGCTCTCGTCTCAAAAATCGTCTCTTTATCACGCGGAGAAGTACTATAATCTGCTCCAAGGACAAAATACTCACTTAACGCAGCTGCTGCTTTTGCTCCTTTTTCATATTTGATCTGTCCTTTGGTACCATATATATCATACGTTCCCGGCGTTGAACAAGTCTTATACAACTCATAACCATTATCTCTCAACTGTTGCAATGCAGCTTGGTTAATCTGATATGCCTCTTCCCAAGTCATCGCCTTATTCAAAGGACTTGCAGCGAAAAGCGCATAACGGGATTTGATGGCAAGAGCTAACGCCTTAGTTACACGATTCTTTTCACCATCCGATGTATTACGCCATGGGATCGTCTCTTCCATCATCGCAGTATCAAGATCCGCGAAGATAAAATCGATAATCTTACGTATTCCTTCTGAATGATTTGCACCCCCATTATATTTTTGGACAAAAGAGAAATCATCGTCATACATATTTGGCTTTGTCAAAATAGGAGGCAGAGCACCATAATACTGTACTAACTCCGAATAGATCGCAGCTCGCAACAGACGGGCCTCAGCTTTCCAGCGAGCACGGTTCGTCTCGCTTTTAACATTAGCTTCATCGATATGCGCCAAAAACATATTACATTTTCGAACACCTTCAAAAGCATTCGCCCACGTACGCATATTATTTCCACGACTATTATTTTCACCATATTGTGTCATAGGATGCGTACTCGCTGATGCAGACCCATTATAAGCCATGGCATGGGTTAAACCGGTTTCGACCTCTGCATCACATTCCCACACGTCGTCTGATACTGCTTCAAAAGGATTCGTTTGAAAATAGTAATTATTCAACCCACCATTATTCGCATAATAATTGTAACATCCGTTCAGATATGCACCGGTCATGTCGTTATCTTCCCACACATCATCAATATCGATACGACCATCCGGTTCTATATCCAACACTCCCGAGCATGAAGCCATCGTCATCAACGACGCTATGCTCAACATATATATGTATTTTACTTTCATAATTTCAAAAACTTAATCGCTTAGAAAGTTATATTAAATCCAACATTCCATGTCTTCACCAAAGGATAACCGATCTGGTCTGTCTGCTCCGGGTCAGTCGAATCAACCCGCAGACGATCCCATGTATAAATATTATCACCACGGAAGTATACTCTTAACCGTTTGATTCCGATCGCACGCAATGCCTTTTCAGGAAGCGTGTAACCTACTTCCAACGCTTTCAAACGCATGAACGAACGATCCATAATGAAGAAATCATTAGCAACTTTCGAAGAAGTGCTTCCCGTTGAAAGTCTCGGATAGGTAATGGTCTCTCCTGCAGCATAACGTTCAGCAGTCCATGCATGTTTATGCCATTCATAGAACGTTCCCTGGTAAATATTTTCATTTACACCTTGTCCACTATAATAATCTGAATATTTGCTCACACCTTGGAAAAAGATGGTGAAATCAAACCACTTGTAGTTTGCTGCAACTTGGAAACCGTAAGATACACGCGGTACATTTTCATTATATCCAATCGGAACCTGATCCTTAGAATCGATAACACCATCGCCATTCTGGTCGATGTATTTGAAATCTCCCAACTGAGGAGCGGTTCCGATTGCATAAGAAATACCTTGATGTTCTACACCATTTTCATCGACATAACCTTCCGTATAACGGTCCAACTCTTCTTGAGTATTGAAATATCCATTACCGTTGCTCCAATCGATCTTATATCCCCATTGTTGGCCCAATGAAAATCCCGTCGTACGGTAACGGTACACATAATCTTCGGTATACATCGGCTCATCCCAGAAGATTACCTTATTCTTATTGAAGCTGAAGTTACCTTTAGCTGAGATAAACAAATCTTTTGTCACCTGTTTATTGAAGTTCAACTCAAACTCGAAACCGCGGTTATCAACGACACCCAAGTTCATGGTCGGCCATGAAATAATACCTGCGAAATAGGGATTTAAACCACGTCCTTTCAAAATATCAGAACGTTTCTCAATGAAGTAATCGAATGTCATTGACCAACTGCTGAACAACTGGACATCGATACCGTAATTTTGCTTTTTAGCAACCTCCCAGTGCAGATTTGCATTACCGATACGTCCTTCATTAACCGATCCGTATCCGGATACGATTCCTGACCCTGCACTGTATGTATTATTATCCATATAAAGGAAACGTGTACTTCCCAACTGGTCACTACCTACTTTACCGTAAGATGCTCTCAGTTTCAAGTTCGTCAATACCTTATTTCCTTTCAAGAAGTTTTCATTGGTAACCACCCAACCACCAGAGAAAGCGGGGAAGAAACCGAAACGGGTATCAGGTGCAAACTGTTCAGAACCGTTATAACCCATATTCACTTCAGCAAAGTAGCGGTTGTCAAAACCGTAAGTGAAACGCGCTGCGTAACTGATCACGTTATAAGGCATCGCATTTTCACCGGAAGCACTTGCAACCTCCTTCAGGTCTCGTTGCGCCAACAACATAGCTCCGACATCATGTTTACCGAATGTCCGGTTATAGTTAATCGATCCTTGCAAGTTCACAACCCAATTGGTATTTCCCCATTTATCAAGTCCGATTGTACCGTTCGTTTCACGAGTACACGGGAAGTAGATCGTATCCGTATCTTCATTTACTTGAGCCGTAAACAACATCTCCTCAATAGTACCTTGGAGGACTGTATTCGATACAGCATCGAAAGATGCCATACCCTTCAAACTCAAACCTTTGGTAATAAAGTCAAGCCCCCATTCACCTCCGACGGTTGAGTTCAGATTAGAACGAACGGTATTCCAATAACCCCTACGGTTGATTGATTCATAAGGAGACCGGTCAGCTTCCACCGGTTTAATAATACGATAAGGAACCACATTGAATCCCAACTCTTCACCCGGGGTAAGTGGTCCCACCGTCATAGGTTTCAATCCGTTCACACAGTGGAACAAATCCCGAATCATCCAGTTGCGGTCACCACCATAGGTTGCAGCATTCGGCTGGTTGACTTTTTCTACGTAAGTACCAATATTAACAAACAATTTTAAATCTTTTGTTACTTGATAGTCGATATTGGAACGGAAACTGAAACGGTCATTTTTCAACTGAGGATCATATCCGAGGAAAGATTTAGGTTCTGTCCGAATGTTACCACCTTGATGCAAATAACCCGCATTCACGAAATACTTCAATTCTTCAGTACCGCCTGTCACGTTGATATTGACATTAGTCTGAGGTGACCATTTTTTAAACATTTCACGATACCAGTCGTGATTCGGATACATATAATACCTTCTCGCCGATTTCAACGCATACTCCGGATCGTTCGGATCCAAACCATACAATGGATTTAAGTGACGAGCAATCGTACGACCCGAATACTCTTCATTCATACCGTCATTACGGTCTGCTTCATTACGCATGGTCATAAACTCCCATGCATCCACGCGGGTCGGTTGGCGCGTATATGTTTGCCAAGTTTGGTCGAAAGCCACATTCAACTCAGTCTGCCCGGCCTGTCCACGCTTAGTCGTGATAATGAGCACACCATTAGCACCCTTCACACCGTACATAGCAGTTGCCGATGCATCTTTCAATACCGAAATCGTCTCAACCTCATTCGCATTCAGTGTACGAATATTATCACGGGGCACACCATCGATCAAGATCAACGGATCAGTACCATTCGTAGTTGCCTGACCACGCAAATACATCGTTGCGTCATCGAAACCCGGCTGAGAACCACCACTCTGCAACGAAGTCAAACCGGCCAAACGACCAGCCAACGCATTCGCGATGTTTGGCGACGAACTCTGGCGAAGTTCCTTACTTGTCACCGTAGAAATGGCGGCGGTGATGGACTCTTTCTTCTGTGTACCATAAGCAACCACTACCACATCATCCAGAGTTTGAACATCCTCCTCCATGACGATCGTAAAAGATGTCCGGTTACCAACCTTCACTTTCAACGATTTAAAACCAAAATAGCTGACCTCCAGCTCAGCTCCAGCAGGAACTTTCAAAGTAAATTTACCTTCGAAATCCGTAGCCGTACCCGTTGTCGTTCCCGAAACAGACACGGAAACACCGATCAACGGCGCTCCGTTTTGATCCTGAACCACACCGGTAATAGTCTGAGTTCCGTCTTGTGTAGACGCTGAAACTTCAGATAGGCTCCCATTACTCGAGAAAGCCGCGTATGGAACCGCAGACAACATGAGCAGCAACCCCAGTACTTTCGCACCGGCCAGATTGCGACACATTGTCGTCGTCCATGTCTTGAAGTAAAGTAATGTTTTGTTCATAGATAAAAATTTAGGTTTAATTTTCTTGTTTCATCTGATTTTCCCCGCGTATTTTTTTTAGAAAATTCCGATACCACGAAATTCTACAAATATTAGCTATATATAGAGCTCATTTGTTTCATTTTTTTTCAAATTCTGTTCATTCTTCCGTTTCAGCCCGTCGCCTTTGTCAAAATTTCGACCAAAATACCCTCTGAAAAATAACTGATATTCAGGATAATAACAAAAAACGAAACTTTTTTGTGAAACAAAAACGAAAGAAATAAGCAAAGAATGATTAGCTTTGTTGACAAAGATATACAAAACCGACGAAACTCGCAACTATGAACAACAAGTATGTATTACTTATTTGCACATTTTGCTTGATTGCCCCGCTTCAATTCGACGTAAAAGCGCAAGAAAGATTCCATATTTCACCTCAAATTTCCAACTTGCAAATACGCGATATATGTCAAGATTCATTGGGGTATATATGGATCGCCACCGCAAGAGGCGTCAACAGATACAACGGATACGAGTACGCTCAACTCTTCCGTAACGCCTCCGAACCTCATGCCAGCATCCAATCCAACAGAATCAACAAACTTTGTTTAGACAGACAGAGCAATCTGTGGATCGCCACATCCAGGGGGGTAAGCCGTTTCGACATGGCCAAAAACCAAATTATACCATATTATATAGAAGAAGACGACGAGTATTATGCAGCCGACTTGGATGAAGATAAAAACGGAAACCTATGGATCGCCACATACAACAACGGGATATTTAAATTCGATCGCAAAAAAGATTGCCTGGTCCGCTTCCCCATCACATTCCGAGGAGAAGACACACCTCTTTATGTCCGAACGCTATTCGTTGATAATTTAAACAATCTTTGGATCGGTTATTCAGCGGGCACCGCACTTGGAAGATACAATATAGACGATCAAACTTCCGAATTAATCCCACTACCTAACCATACCGTAATTAACTGTATAACTAAATTCGGAGAGTCACAACTATGGGTCGGAACCGACCAAGGTATCATAGCGTATAACATAAAAGAGCGTAAAATCACCCCCATTCCGACATCCTTAAAAAAACAGAAAGAGTTAAATTCATCAAGAATAAATAGTATTACACTGATTGACAACGATAATTACATCATCACCTCAACACGTTGTGCATATAGATATTGCATCACAACAGGGGAAGTTACCCGTCTCCCGATCGGAACCAAAGAAACAGACAAAAACAACGACATCACTTGTGCATTGAAAGACAACCAAGGCAATTTATGGTTGGGGACAGTTGAACAAAGTTTTTATAAAATCAAAACATCCGAAAATATTTTCAACAGTTTAAATGAGCTGAACGGAAAACCTGTAATCTCCAGCTCCGAAGATGCCCAATTCGACAGAATATGGATCGGAACAAAATACGACGGTCTATTTTTATATTCTAAAAAAAGTGGAAGAACGACAACTTATTCGTCACCCCACTTGTCGACAAACAAAAACCAACTCCCGATAATCAGAGCTCTTTATTGTGACAGCAAAGGGAGGATATGGATCGGAGCCGGACGCAATTTAATCGTAGGACAACTTACCCCAACCGGCTTTACGGAGATATCTGTTTTTGAAGAGTTATCCATCATTGCCAAAATCGCCGAAGACAGACAAGGCAATATCTGGGTCGGCAGCTATTCCGGACTCTACTTTTTCGGAAACAGTTCGGTTTTATCGCCCCGAACAGTTATTGAAAACGCATCAGTAACCGCCATCGCTCCGTTAGATCAAAATAAAATTGCCTATGCGATTTACGGAACCGATATTTTTACAACCGACACCGAGCGTTTTGAACAAAAAGTATTGAGCCCCACGGATTCTCTTAATAATAAATATGTATTGAATGCCTGTTCCGATCTTTTTTTGGCACAAGACTCCATTTTATGGATCAGTAATTACAACCGAGGAGTCATGCGGTATAACCCAAAGAACAATACGATCTCAACATACACCCAAAAAAACGGACTCCCAAGCAACGACATTCTTTCCGTCACAGAGGACAAAAACGGACATGTGTGGATGGCAACATCTAACGGGCTCTCACGTTTGGATCCGAAATCGGGACGGTTACGCAACTTCAGCGAAGCTGATGGATTGTCCAACACTCAGTTTTTCGAGCAAGCCATATTGACTGCTTCTGACGGATGTATCTATTTGGGCGGCAATTCGGGAATCGACTGCTTCGACCCTTCCGATATAAAACAAAATGGATACCAACCCTCTGTCGTATTAGAAGATTTGAAAATACAGAACAGGAGCACCACGCCGAAAGAAAAGGACTCACCTCTCGATCGGAATATCGCTTATGCTCATAAAATCATTCTTAAACACAAGGAAAACTCTTTCAGCATCGATTACACGGGAATCGATTACACATACACCGATAAATTGCGTTATGCTTATAAACTGGAGGGATTTGACAAAGAGTGGATCGAAACGGATGGAAACAAAAGGGCCCATTTTACCAATCTTCCAGCCGGAGATTTCCGTTTCAGAGTTAAAGCCCAAAACGGAGATGGAGAGTGGAGTCCCGAAGTCGGAATCGATATTACAGTAAAAGCCTCCCCCTGGTTGACTGGATGGGCTTATCTGCTCTATTTCGCTGCAATCGTAAGCGGAATCATCCTCGCAACAAAAATCTATTTCAGAAAAAAATACAATAAAAAAACCCAAGAGCTGGCCGAGCAACAACGCAAACACGAACAAGAAATCAACCAACAGAAAATAGATTTTTATGGAAATATCTCTCATGAACTGAGAACACCGCTGACATTGATAAACGGAAATATCGAGCTGTTGGCGCAAAATGCCCGTACCGGAATTCACGACATGAAATTGATTTCGATTTTGTCTTATAATTCAGGACGGTTGTTAAAACTGGTCAACCAACTGCTTGATTTCAGCCGCATGGAGAGCGGATCGACACCATTACGCGTATCGAAACTCGACTTCAATCCAATTCTCCAAAACGTCATCAATTCATTCCGATTTAGCGTACAAGCCAAAGAGATCGAATATGAAATAAATTTCGATCAGAACTTCCCGATGATTTACACGGATGACGATCTGTTAGAAAAAATCATAACCAATCTACTGTCGAACGCTGTAAAATATACACCGCGCAGAGGTCGAATACATGTAGATGTCAGACACACCGTAAGTCGGACAGCAGCATCTGGACCGGAAACAGAAACGATGACTGTCAGCATCACGAACACCTGTGAAAAGATCGAACCGGATGAACTGAAACGATTGTTCGATCGTTTTACCCGATTAACGGGCCACGAAGAGATTCCCGGCAGCGGCATCGGGCTACACTATACCAAAACCCTAATTTCGCGGTTACATGGAGAAATTCACGCCGCATGGAACGACACGGAAGGTCTTACGATGACATTTACGATTCCGGTCGGGAAAGAGGACTTTTCTTCGGACGAAATTGTCGAAATAGCCCCATCGGACGAGAGTGAACCGATAGATCTAATTGCAGAAAAGGAACCTATTACATCAGCCGAGGAAAGAGATCTTTCCGCTACATTGCAACCCATCAAGCAACGCACTCTGCTAATCGTGGAAGACGATCCGCAAATCCACACGCTGCTCCATGAAATTCTACATCATGAATACAACGTACTGCACGCATATGACGGGGCCGAAGGCCTGCAAATGATCCGTTCACAGATGCCGGAAATCGTGATCAGCGACATCCGTATGCCTGAAATGGACGGGATCGCCTTATGTAAAACCGTCAAAAACGACCCGCAATTATGTCACGTGATCCTGATACTATTGACAGCAAAAAATAGAATCGAAGAGCGAATCGAAGGCTACAACTGCGGAGCAGATGCCTACATCAACAAGCCGTTCCGTGCGGATCATTTGATCTCGATCATACATAACCAACAGGCAAACCGCGATCGGATGAAAGCTTTTTTCCACAGCCAGAATCCGGCTTCGGGACAAAACAACGATGATAACGACAACCGCATCCCCGATTCGTTATCCGAAATTGATCGCCGATTCTTAGAAAAACTACACCAATTTATCGATAAAAGCATTGAGAATCCAGATATCAATATCAACGTCATCGCGGTAGAACTCGGCTTTAGCAGAACCAGCTTCTATCGCAAAATGAAAGGGTTAACAGGGTTGGCCCCAAACGATTATGTTCGCAATTTCAAAATGAAAAAAGCTGCAAAATTAATCTTAGAGGGAAACTTAAGCATCGCAGAGATCTCAGATCAAACCGGTTTTGGAACCCAGTCTCATTTCTCAACCGCATTCAAAAAATATTTCGGAGTAAGTCCGAAAGACTACAAGGAAAAGTGGAAAACCGAACAACAAATGAACCGAACGAAATAAAATTATAACAAAACTGCGTTTTTTTTATCAAATTTCGGAAAAAATCATTTACTTTGTCTTACTTGGTAGAATTTGTTTTTTCCTGTTCAAAACATCACCCATGACACTAATTTAAAACAAAATAGAATTACTATTTTCTATCAAGCAGGCAAAAGCAACGACCTTTGATAATCCGATTTATAAACCAAACGAACCCATCTCGTCCAATGAATTTTTTTAACAAAATAAGAGTCATCCTGATCTGTTGCTGGATAACCACTACTGCTTCAGGACAACTCGTAAACAGCGACACATGGGCTGCAACCGATGCGCTCGGAAGGAAAGTACGCATGTATGATGAAGCAGGGGAGAAGAAACAAGATAAATTTGTCGCCATGTTCTACTGGACATGGCATATATACGATCTCCCTGCCGGCAGTCAGGTAAACAACAACACCGAAATTCTTCGTAAAAACCCGGAAGCTATCTTCGATTACAACCACCCGGCATGGAACAATCCGGGCAGGTACTATTGGGAACAACCGCTGTTGGGTTACTACAAAACGACCGATCCGTGGGTACTGCGCAAACATGCCGAAATGCTGGCCGATGCCGGTGTTGATGCTGTGTTTTTCGACTGTACAAACCTGACCCTGACATGGAAAGAGTCATACGACGTACTGATGGAGGTATGGGACCAGGCCCAGAAAGATGGGGTGCGTGTACCCAAAATCGCGTTTATGCTGCCCTTTGCTTCTCCGGAATACGGAACACCCCAACTCCACATGCTTTATGAGGACATTTACAAACCCGGCAGATACCCGAATCTGTGGTTTATATGGAAGGGAAAACCCTGCATCATGGCCCAACCAGAGTATTTGGGAGACTCCGAAGAAGATCGAGAAATTGCCGAGTTTTTCACCTTCCGCCCCGGACAATCGGACTATGTCGACGGGCCCAAACGGAATGACCAATGGGGTTGGATGGAGATTTATCCGCAAAACGGTTATGTGCCGCTTCCCGGCGGAGGCTTTGAACAAACGGTCGTCAGTATTGCACAAAATGCCAATTTCGCCAGCGGAGGCCATTTTTGTGCCTTCAACGAACCGGAAACCTTCGGTCGGAATTTCAGCATGTTAAAAGGATTCGACCCTCGTATCGACGGGTATCTCTATGGTTGGAATTTCCAAGAGCAGTGGAGCCGTGCCTTTGAACTCGATCCCGAATTGGTATTCGTAACCGGCTGGAACGAATACATTGCAGGACGAGCAGCAGACTGGCCTCCCCACAGGCCCTATTATATGGCCTTCCCGGACCAATACAACTGGAATTGCAGCCGAGACATAGAGCCCAATGCCGGGTGGGGAGATAAAGGAGATGTATACTACCTCCAACTTGTCGACAACGTCCGGAAATTCAAGGGCATGGACGCCCCCGAAAAAGCATCCGCCCCGAAAACCGTCAAAATCGGCAAGGCCGACGGCTGGGACGATGTAGCCCCTCACTACCACCACTACAAAGGAAACACGATGCACCGCAACCATAAAGGTTATGGAGGAAACATTTACATCAATCAGACCGGTCGTAACGACATCATCGGCGCCAAAGTAGCCCGAGACGACGAAAACCTCTACTTCTACGTAGAAACCGCCGAAGAGCTGACCCCCTCAACCGACCGGAACTGGATGATGCTCTTCATCGATACCGACCGGGACAAATCGACCGGCTGGAACGGTTACGACATCATCGTCAACCGCGTCTCGCCCAAAGGCAAGAAGGTTGTTGTCGAAAAGAATGTCGGAAACCGGTGGGAATGGGAAACCGTCACCGAATGTAAATTCGCCGTCAACGTCGACAAACTCGAGTTCGCCATCCCGAGAGAGGTCCTCGGTATCGAAGGAGATAACGTAGATATCGAATTCAAATGGAACGACAACATGCAGGACAACGGGAACATC
>DWXH01000001.1 GCA_019119305.1 Candidatus Alistipes merdigallinarum
AGGGTAAGCCTTGCAGCCTTTCTCCATTTCCACGAAAAGGAGGCACATACGCAGCACTTGGTATTCACCGCACGTGGTGAGAACGGTGAAGTATTGCTTTTGCCGCACCTTGCGAACATAGCTTGTCTCCACTTTCAGCCTTGCCCCACATTCGGGGCAGGTGCAGTATTCTGTCTGTTTGTCCATCATCCAACTATGACCACAGTCCATGCAGGTGGTGCGTCCTTTGGGCAAACGGTGGGCGTAATGGTCAATGCACTCACGGAAAGCCCAATTCATCTGTGCTTTGGTTATGGGGCGGAGTTTCTTGCTCTGTGCAAGTACCGTTTTCTCGAATTTGTTTCTCGGTTTCATAGGTTCAGAATAATGTAAGTTCAACTTGTTGTGCGTTTGTCTTTTGGCTTGCCTTAGCCTTGTTTCGGTTCTGCAACTTGCGCAGTTCCTCGGCTTGGTATTGGCGGATGGCTTGCTGCCGTGCCTCCGCCTTTTCCTCGTCAGTCAGTTCTACCGTATGGTTCACGACTACATGGCATTGCAGGGGCTTGCCCACTTCAATGTCGTCCTCGTCATAGTAGTGGACGGCTTGGGAATAGATTTCACCGTCCGTAAAGCCGTTGCAACCGCTTTTCTGTACCCAATTGAGGATATAGGTCACGCACTCGTCTATGCTCTTGTTTGGCTTGTTGTAACTTACAGCAAACAGTTTGTCCTCCGCTGCACGGTTGTCCAGATAGGCTTGGATTGTACGCTTGAAATGGTCTGTTCCGTTCATATCAGTATGTGTTTTAGTCAGTTGAAAAATTCTCCGTTGGATAAAAACTCGTATTCGTTGGCTTCGCAATCATGTTCAAAAGCTTCCTCATCGGTGCAATCCTCAACGTCCCTGCTGCAAAAGCGGAAGAAACTGCCGATGCACTCGTCCATAAGGTCATGCAGGTTCGTATGCTTGTCGGGTGCTTTCAGAAAGTCGTATATGGGCTTCAGGATGTCCATGTCAGCACAATAGCCTGTCAGCACGCAATCCTCGGTTACGGATATGCGGCTTCTGCGTTGTTTGTTGAAGTCCTTTCCGTGCCAATAGGTCTTGGGCTTGAAAAGGCTGTGCCAATAGTTGTTCACGATGAATTTCAATAACCGCACACCGCAAAGTCCTTCCTCTTCCTCGCTGTAATTGAAGGTGAAACGGTAGTAACACGTGCAGCCGTCATATCTCCAATCATATACACGTATGTTGAATATGCCTTCAAAGGCTTTCAGCGTTGCCATGTTCTCGCTCTGCCACGGATATTCATACCCTGCCAACCATCGGTTGTAAGCATTTTCCTTTGCCGTGAATGAAAGCTCGTCCACCTTATAAACATCGTATGTCCTTGTTTCCGTTCTCATAATCTTCTGTCTTAAAGGGTTGTCAAATGGTTTCTTTCAAAATCTCTCTCCAATAGACTGGCTCTGCCTCGCTTAAAAGAAAGTCAATGAAGTCCTTTCTCGCTTCCTTGTTCAGTTCATGGTACAATCTTCTGAATGAGGAAAAGTTACCGTTGATGTACGTTTCCACCATATACTCAAAGATGTTGTCCACCTCGTAAAACCTGCATTGCTGCGCTGCCGTCTTGCTGTTTCTTTTCGCCATATCCTTATGAATTAAATGGTTAATAACCAAATGAATGTCCAAATAATTGTCACTATTGAAAGTAGTGCGGTGAGGATGCCGAACATGAAGTTCAACACGCCCAATAGGATTTCCCCTGCGATGCCTACCGCCAAACCTCCTGCGCAAAGGGTAATGCCCCATGCCGCTCTCACTACTGCGGACAATACTTTCCGCAAAGCCTTTCCGATGTCGTTCAATGTCATTCTCATATCTTCCAATTTTTAAGTTGTTGTTACTTGTCTTGCTCGGATGGGGAGGTCGGGTCGAGTCCTTTTTCTTTTCGCCTCTCCGTATGTCCGATGTTTCCTTGTGACGTCTTCCGACCGCGCATCGGTCGTTTTCGTTTCGGGGGCCATGCAAAGGTTAGGGAGTAGGTTCAGCAAATTTTTTCGACAGAATACTACCTGAGCCTGCGAAGTGTGGAGATTGTGGCTAAAAAATTTGTGTTCCTAATCCCGTCTTTACCTTTGCCCCTGCAACGAAAATGACCCACTGATGCCGTCTGGAATGGCGGCATGGGAATATCGGCATACTTGCTGGAGAGGCGGGAAGGAAAAGGGGGAAGCATAGAGGATGGCGCAACGCGCCACGGGGAAGTTCAAAGGGCGGCGCAACGGACAAGGGGAAAGCCCCGCTTTCCTGCCGCCGTGACAGAAGTCCTGCAACCGTCATTGTCATGCGTGCATGGCTTGCGGTTGCAAGTTTTCTGCCGGCGGCACATGTCTTCAAACGGTCTTGTCTGCCATGCCCGGTTTGGCAAAAGCATGGCAAGACGGTTTGAGGACAGGGAAGACATGACAGCCGGAAATAGTCGCAGGTGCAGATTCACGCTTGCCGTGCCCTGCATCCGGCGGCATTTCGGCTGCTAAAAGAAGACGAGAAAAAGAAAATGGATAAAACGGACTTGTCCGTTCTGCACAAGCATATAAAAGAAGTGCCCACGACGATGGCGGTGTCACTTGTGACATTGTGGTCGTCGTGGGCTTTTCTTTGCTTGTGCCGTTTCTGAAATGGGCTTACGCACATCAAGCCGGAAGCCGTTTTCAGAACGGGGTAACGGCAATATCCCTAAAAAATAGGTAATGATTTGGTGCTATGGGATAAAAAATGTATCTTTGCAAATATGAAAGAGTTGTTTGAATCTATGAGGTAAACCGCAGCAAGTCAGAGCGTTCTGAATGTCGCTAAATCGTTACCTAAAATCTCACACTCTTCAATTCTATTCTGTGTATCAATCAGATACAGCTTTTTTAATTATCCTTGTGAAATAACCTCAAACAAACACAAAAACGAACCTGACAACTCAATCCACAATGAATAACGAAAAGATAAACCGCAGGGACTTTCTGAAAGAGCTCGGCTTCACCGCCGGAGCGACCGCACTGTTCGCCTCGTTTCCTTGGCTCAGCGGATTCGCCGAAGAGAACCAAAAAGCGATTGCCAAAGAGAAACTCCGCATCGGAGTGATCGGTACCGGCGATCGGGGCCGATTCCTGCTCAACTTCCTGGTTCGGAATCCGAAAGCCGATGTCGTTTGGCTGTGTGATAATTACCAGCCGTGGCTTGAGCTCGGCCAGCAAATCGCCCCCAACGCAAAAACGTGTGCGGATTACCGCCAAGTGATCGACGATCCGACCGTTGAAGCGATCGTGATCGCCACGCCGCTCTACACCCACCACGAGATCGCAATCGCTGCAATGGAGGCCGGGAAACACCTGTTCTGCGAAAAATCGATGGCCAAGACTCTGGACGACACGCTGGATATGTACCAGACCCACAAACGGACGAACCACGTCTTTTTTGTCGACCAGCAACGGCTTTACGATCCGGTCTACCTGAAAGCGATCGAGATGATCCGTTCTGGAATGTTCGGCGAAATACAGGGTATCAATACCTTCTGGAACCGCAACGGAGACTGGCGGCGACCGGTTCCCTCACCCGAACTGGAACGTAAAATCAACTGGCGGCTCTACCGAGAGTATTCGTGCGGACTGATGACCGAATTGGCCTGCCACCAGATACAGGTCGGAACATGGATCTGGAGAGAACTACCCGAACGAATATACGGACAGGGCGGCATTACCTTCTGGAAAGATGGCCGGGAGGTTGAGGACAACGTCGGCGTCATCTACACCTACAAAGACGGGAAACGTCTCACGTTCAGCTCCATCATCTCCAACGCATTCTACGGATTGGAAGAACAGATCATGGGTAATCTCGGAACAGTCGAACCGGAAGTCGGCAAATATTATTTCGAGAAGACGCCGCCGATGCCCGGACTGCTGCAAATGATCAACAACATCGAGAAAGAGATATACAGTACCGTATCGTTCGCCGGTCCGAGCTGGGACCCCGAAATCGCCAAACAAAACCACGGCGAATACATCATAGGCAAGAAACGCGACTTCTTGGACGGCACCGGATTTACGGTCGATGCCTTCGTCGACGCTGCTATCGCCGGAAAACAACCCCCGATGATCGCTGAAGAGAGTTATTACGCTACCGTACTCTCCTTATTGGGACAACAATCCATTGAGGAGAAACGCGAAATCTTCTTCCCTGAAGAGTACCGTATCGATTACCTTTAACCCAAGACAAAAGCCATGAAAGATATCGTCATCACGAAACGCCATATTCGCCGAGAGGTCGTCGTTTGGATCATCTGTCTGATTCTCATAACGATCTGGAACATCATCGGCATCATCAAGTTTGACACCCAATGGATCGAGCTGATTTCGCTGTGGTATGTCGTCATTCCACTCTCGATCCTACTCTATATCATTCTGATTCCGTTCCGATGGATCGGTTGTCTGGTGATCCGGAAAATCAAATCGAGGCCCCGACAGGCACCAAAAACACAGAAATAAAAGAAGATGGCCGTACAGATCAGCCACACATTCAAGCGGACCCCATCGGGAGCCGGCATCTATTACGGATGGTTCGAAGCGATGCACAGCCGCTTCGATCTGCTGGCCATCGGAATCGAAAAAGAGCTCGGCGAAACGCTTTGCCATAAAATCGCCGAAGAGACACAAAGGCTCGAAAAAAGACTGAACCGTTTCGACGAGGAGAGCGACATCTGGCAGATCAACCACCTCGACAACTACGACCGTTATGCAGCCGATCCGGAATTGCTCGTCATCTTTGCAGAGGCATTACGCTATCGGGAAATGACGGCCGGTGCATTCGACATTGCCGTACAAACTCCCGAATACAATATCGAAGTACCCTATTTCGCCATCGATGCCCCTTGCGAGTCGATCCTCAAACTGAAACCAGACGCCATAGCCGACTTCGGAGGATTCGGTAAAGGCTACGCACTCGAAACGGCCCAGCGAATTCTTGTCGAGGCTGGTGTTCAATCCTCCCTGCTCAGTTTCGGGAACAGTTCCGTCTGCGGCATCGGGCTCCACCCTTCGGGCAAGAAGTGGCAGATCGGCGTCGAAAATCCGATGCATCGGGGTACGACCATGAACTTGTTCGACCTGCAAAACGAAAGCCTATCCTCTTCCGGGAACCTGCCCCACAATCGGGGACACATCCGTTCGACCCGAACCGGCAAACCGATCGATACCAACCGAATCGTTTCGGTCGTCTCCCCCTCCCCGAGCGAATGCGAGGTCCTCTCCACCGCCCTGTTTGCTGCCGATGCCGAACAACAGGAGGCGATCCGGAACAATTTTCCACACCTCCAAGCCACCGTCATGGATTTTTCCTCATCGGGATATACTGTACAAAGGCTGTAAACCATAAAAAAACGGCAGGTCCCAACCAGAAATAGTCCGAAAAGAACATCGAGTTCGGTTTTTACATATTTTTGCACCATTCAAAACTCGATTTACAACATGGAACGACCGATCATTTCATTGAAAGGGGGTGTCGTACGAGACGAAAGCCGCCGTTTCCGGACACCGATAGACTTTTCGATAAACCCGAACGAACAAATCGCCGTCATGGGACTTAACGGCAGCGGGAAAACAATCCTGATCGAAACCGTACAAGGCAACATCTATCTGGAACAGGGGCATATCGATTTCGATTTCGGGACACCGGACGACCATGTTTCGGAGCACATCCGCCACATTACGTTCCGCGACGCCTACGGCAGTGCCGACGGCGAATACTACTACCAACAACGCTGGAATGCCTCTGATCGGGAAAGTGCCCCGCTGGTCCGTGATATGTTCGAAAAAAAGACATGCAGCGAGGAGGAGCGTCAACATCTGTTCCACCTGTTAGGTATCGAAGCGATGCTCGACAAGCAGATCATCCTGCTCTCGAGCGGTGAGCTGCGGAAATTCCAGATCGCCAAGATGCTGATATCGGCCCCACGTATTCTGATCGTCGAAAGCCCCTTCATCGGACTCGACAAAGAGGCCCGTCAAACACTCGAAGAGCTGCTCGTCCGGGTTGTCCGCGAATCCAACGTACAGATTATCCTGTCGGTCTCCGCCCCGACGGATATTCCCGAATTCATCACCCATGTCTATACTGTCGAAGGGATGCAATGCGGCAAAAAACAGACCCGGGCAGAATTTTTCGCCCAAGAACCCTATACCCGCCACAAAAAAGAGCTGGACACCGTCTATCGTGCCCATCCGATTTCGCTCCCTGCCCCTACCCGGACACCGATCGAGTGCGACGAAATCGTACGGATGCAAAACGTCACCATCCGGTACGGGGAACGGACCATACTCGACTCTTTGGAGTGGACGATCCGCAACGGTGAAAAATGGACCCTGACCGGTCCGAACGGATCGGGAAAATCAACCCTGCTCAGTCTGATCAGTGCGGACAACCCTCAGTCCTATGCACAGGACATCTCGCTGTTCGGCAGGCAACGGGGATCGGGTGAGAGCATCTGGGATATCAAAAAGCACATCGGTTACGTATCGCCCGAGATGCACCGCTCGTACATGAAACATATTCCGGCCATAGACATCGTCGCTTCGGGATTTTTCGACTCGATCGGACTCTACCTGACACCCAGCGAGGAGCAACGGACCCTCTGCGACGAATGGCTGAAGGCTTTCGGAATCGAAGAGCTCCGCGACCGGTCGTTCGTCAAACTCTCTTCCGGCGAACAGCGGCTGCTGTTGTTGGCCCGCGCCTTCGTCAAGGACCCCGACCTGCTGATCCTCGATGAACCGCTGCACGGGCTCGACTGTTACAACAAGGAGCGTGCACGTGCCGTCATCGAAGCCTTCTGCGAACGTCCGGCCAAGACCCTGATCTACGTTACACACTACGAGCACGAACTGCCCCGCTGCATCGACCGGGAAAAACGGCTGGAACGACACTAATCACACCGGCCGATCCCGCTTCCACCAGCCGTACACATAAACGCACACGCATAACCAGCCGAGTAAATCGGGATCGACCGATCGGAATCCTACTTCTGATCGGTCATGAATGGTTTGTCCGAAATGATTCCCCGGTTTTTGCGGCCATCGACATAAATATGCAACACGTGGGGAAAGCGAACCTGCCGTATCCATTGGCTCTCATATACCGCTTCCATCGCGTCAAGCCGTGCAGAATCGAATAACCCATCCCCCATATAGGGAGCAATCGTCATATATCCCACGCCAAAAGAGGTCAGATTCTGGAAGAAATGGGTCCCCTGACTCGGCTCGATACGGAAATCCTCCAAACCGCATTCGACAATCACCTTCGCTTCGGAGATCGAGGTCCAGCGGACCGGAATTCCCAGCCAGGGATCGCTCGAACCCCAACGTCCGGGTCCGACCAACACATACGAACGTTTCTCGTTACGCATCGATATATTCAACCGTTCGATCTCTTCGGCAATCTGTTGCGTATGTGCACTGTCGAAAGCTTCATTACGGACATATATCACATCGAACACCTCATCTATCGCACCCAGCCCCAACGCATGTTCGGCATAAACCAGCGCATCGTGCGTATCGACTTTCGACCAGTCGAGTGATGCGTTGGCCTGCGAATCGACAATAGGCCTTATTTGCAGGAAATTAAATGTTTTTTCACTCCCGTAAGGAACGTCCATATCGACCGCAAACTCCATCTCGACCGGACAACGCATCTCCTTTTCGCCCATCTCGAGCAAATCGCATATAATCTGGGCCAACGGAATCGTGTCATACTTCAGAATCTGGGAAAAGGTGATAATCTTACGCCCCTCGACAAACGAACTGTCGGTAATCCGCTGATTCTCGGCATCCCACGTCGAAGCGACATAACGCAGATTGCGGAAATGGGTTACCCGGTTGATCTCGAAGCGCTCGAGGTTTACCGCATCGTCGATCGAGGTTTTGAACTCTTCGGGTTTCAGATTCAGGGCATACATCTCGCGTTGCGTATCACGTAATGCGAGTTCGGGCGTCGAAAGCTGTAAAATATTCTTGGGATAACGGGGCGAAAAACGCAGGGTCTGCCCGCCATCAACCACCTGCTTCCCCAGTCCGAAAGCCAGATTGACGATCCCGTCCTGCGGTTTTTCGTCACCGATGGGATAGAAATTGAGCGAACGTGCCACGCCCGAGATCGTAGGGAAAAAATACCCGCTGTCGGCCGAACCGCACACCTCCTGAATCAACACCCCCATCTTCTCCTCACTCAACAAATTGGAGGTTGCCTGAATATAGGCCCGGCTGGAAGCGAAATAGACCGAGGCATAAACGCTCTTGATCGCCTTGCCCAACAGCCGCAAGGTCTGGTCCTCATTGTTGGTCAACGGAATCATGTAGGTCGAATAGATGCCGGCAAAGGGTTGGTAGTGCGAATCCTCGAGTTTCGAACTCGACCGAACGGCAATCGGAGCCGATGCGTGCCGGATAAAGACCCGCAAATCCTCCACCAACGACTCGGGCAAACGGGAGCTTACGAATTCGGAAAGGATCTCCTCATCGGTAATATCGGCATTGATGACATACTGCAATCCGTTTTCACGGATAAAGTCATCAAAACAATCGGTCGCAATCACCACCGTTCGGGGCAAACGGACATGGATTCCCTCATAACGATCGTAGAAGCGGTGTTTGTGCAACATGCTGTTCATGAAGGCCAGTCCACGGGCTTTTCCTCCGAGCGAACCGTTTCCGATGCGGGCAAACCAAATGTGGTCGTCATAGGTCTTCCGGTCGAAACGGGCGACGACCCCGAAACCCTGCAGGAAACGATACTCCTCTATCTCGTGTGCAATGAAACGACGCATCTCCTCAACCGATTCGAAACTTCCCTGACGCACCTGGCGAATTTTCGCTGCCAACGAAAACAACCCCCGCGAATACATCCACTTCGAAAGCCGGTTCCGGTCACCGTGGTAGAAGAGCACCTCTTCAGGAACCTCCATAATGAGTTGCTGCAGATCACGCAGATCGCGTGCCCGTCCGATCACCGCCCCCGTTTTCAGATCTTTGAATACAAAATCTCCGAACGAAAACTCCTCCTCGATGTAGTCGCTCAATTCAATCAACAACGTTTTGGAATATTTGGCGATAAATCCGACACCCAACTCCTGAGCCGTCTGACGCATGCTTTCCTGCGAAGATTGGAGCAGAAACGGCATCAATGGATTGTCATGCTTGATCATCCGGCACAGGTCGATTCCCGCATCGAGCTTCTCGCTGGACGACGGATCTCCTTTGTGCAGCACGAAACCGACATCCGAAATCACACCCAACAGATTATTCTTGTACTTCTCGTACAATCCGACAGCCTCCTCATAGTTGGTCGCAAGCAAAATTTTCGGACGGGCTCTTTTACGTAGCTTTTGTTGCTGTTCGTTGAGCGCCTCCGTCGAAAACTCACGGCTCTGCTGCAATACCAGCTTGTATATGGTCGGCAAATAGGTCGAATAGTACTTGATCGAGTCCTCAACCAGCAGAATAGCCTGTACCCCGAAGCCCAAAATATCCGCATCGGCATTCATCCGGTCCTCGATCAACTTGATGATTGTCAGTATCAGATCGGGAGTCCCGTGCCAATAAAAGATATAGTCGATGGCCGATGTGTCCTCACGCTCGATCTTCAACCCGATATCCCGCGAAAAATTGGTCAGCAATACGAACGGAATGTCGGATTGAATCTCCTTGATCCGTTGTGCGAGGTGAAACACATCCACCTCCCCGACATTGAACATACTGATTACCAAATCAAACCCCGTATTTTGACGCAGCAGTTCCAGAGCTTCGATCGAAGAGCTGACCCGCGTAAACGTAGGAGGATTACTCAGATTCAACTCGATGTATTCGTTGCTGATCTGGACATCAATACGTCCATCCTCCTCCAACGTAAACGCATCGTAACTGCTCCCGATCAACAAAACCTTCCGGATCCGCCGACTCATCAAATCGGCATAGGTCACCGAAACCTCCGACGACAAAACATGCTTCTCGCTGCGATTCATAACCCTGCTTTCGTTGTATACGGACAAACTTACCACAATTTTAGGAAATTTCGTATCTTTGGCGGAAATTATCGGAAATTTATGGCTAAATACACCCTCGAAGAGGTAGACTCACGGAAGAGGGTCCGTGAATTTTTGGATCTACCCAAACGCCTGTACAAAAACGAACCCCACTGGATCTGTCCGCTCGATCAGGACATCGAGAACCGGTTCCACGTCAAAACCAACGAACTGCTCCGGGACGGAGAGGTCATCCGCTGGATCGTCCGCAACGAACGAAACGAAACAGTAGGCCGTATCGCCGCCTTTTACAACCGCGAACTGGTAAAGGCTTCGGAATATATGCCCACCGGAGGTTGCGGATTTTTCGAATCGATCGATGATCAGGAGGTGGCGAACCTGCTTTTCGATGCCGCCCGCGACTGGCTTGCCGCCCGGGGCATGGAGGCTATGGACGGCCCCATCAACTTCGGCGACCGCGACCAGTGGTGGGGACTTTTGGTCAAAGGATTCGAATTCACACCGCTATACACCAATCCCTACAATTTCGAATATTACATTCGTCTGTTCGAAAACTACGGTTTCAAAAACTACTTCAACCAACATACCTACGTGCGCGAACTGGCCGAAGGACTCTTCCCCGAGAACGTGTACGAACGGGTCAAACGATTGCAAGAAGAGCCACGGTACCGCTTCGAACACATGGATAAACGCCACATCGAAAAGTATGCCGACGAGTTTCTCACAATCTACAACAAAGCCTGGGCCGACTTCTCCGGCGTTAAACCGATCGACCGCGAACACGCTTTCGCTTTGATAAATACGCTGCGTCCAATCATCGACGAACGGTTGATGTATTTTGCTTATTATGATGACAAGCCCATCGGTTTCTACCTGATGATCCCTGACCTGAACGGAATCATCGGCCCGCTGAAAGGGAAATTCGGATTGTGGCAAAAATTACGTTTCCTGTGGAGGCTGAAGGTCTCGAAAAAAGCCAGGCGAATCTTTGCCATCATCTTCGGCGTCATCCCCGAATTCCAAGGGAAAGGTATCGAATCGGGCATGATGTACACGTTCGAACAATATGTCGGCAAACGGATGCACGGCCGGTATACGAGCCTCGAGTTGGCATGGATCGGCGATTTCAATCCGGTCATGATGCGTATGGTAGAGAACTATGTCTGTGCCCAAAGACATAAAATGCACACGACCTATCGCTATCAGTTCGACCCGACCCGAGAATTCAAACGGGCTCCACGTATAACCCGACGTAAAAAAGAGACGACCGCAGAGACTTCTGTCTAAACGGTCGACAAGGCTACACGATCTCCGGCCAGGTCCCGAATCGAAAAGAGCCGAAGAAAAGAGATTACGACCCCTTGGATTTTTAAGGGAGGAGACGTACCTTTGGGTTCGGAAAACCGACATTCGATCGATGGATTGGAACCGCTTTATTAAAACACATGCCGCACAACTCCGCAAATACGGGATTCTCTCCGGAATTTTGGCCGGAGCCGTTTTATTGTGCGTCCTGATTTTCGATCTTACCAAAACACAACAAAATAATCATCAGACCATGACAAGAGGTATCATACACACCGAAAAAGGCGACATGCATGTCGAGTTTTACGACAACGAAACCCCTATTACCGTAGCCAATTTCTGCAAACTGGCCGAATCGGGTTTTTATGACGGACTGACGTTCCATCGGGTCATTCCCGATTTTGTCATCCAGGGCGGTTGTCCGCTCGGAACCGGAGCCGGCGGCCCCGGATATACCATCAAATGTGAAACTTCAGCCCCGAAACAGTATCACGACCGAGGCGTCCTGTCGATGGCCCACCGCGGCAAGGACACGGGAGGTTCTCAGTTCTTCATCTGCATGAACCGGACCAACACAGCCCATCTGGATGGTGTACACACCTGTTTCGGCCGCGTGGTTGAAGGACTGGACGTCATCGACCAGATCCGTCAGGGAGACAAGATTCTGAGTATCGAAATCATCAGAGAGGAGAAATAGGTTATGGAATTCGAAGGAGTCGTATGGCGCGTCCTTCCTCAGATCAAAGGAACGAGCGCACGGGGTGAATGGGTAAAACAGGAGGTCGTATTCGAACTTCCCGGCGAGTTCAACCGAAAAATATGCGTCGGATTCTGGGGCGACAAGGCTCTCGACGCAGCTTCGCTGAAACCCGGTGAAACGATCGCCGTATCGGCCAATGTCGAGTCACGCGAATACAACGGACGTTGGTATACCGAAGTACGGGCTTGGCGGATCAACCGGAAGCCGGCCGCAGAGTCCCAACCATCTGCTGCAGAAAATCTGCCGCCTTTGGATGCTTTCGGTGCAGAAGAACCCGCTTCTCCTGCCTCCGATGTCGATGACCTGCCCTTCTGATCGTTCGCCACAAGACCGACACATTACGACCGGACCGAACGAACCGTTCCGCCCGGTCGTAATCTATTAAAGGCAAAAAACCATTCTGTAAACCTTTGCCCTCTGACAAGGCTTAACACCAACTTTCACATACGACTCTCTCTATCGATACGGCCCATGAAAATCATCAGCTACAACATACTGGAAGGTATGGCAGCCGATCCTACGCCCGACAAGCGCAATTTCATTGAGTGGGTTCGTATCCAAAATGCCGACATTATGGCTTTGCAGGAGGCCAATCGGTTCACACAGGAGAGCCTCGACCGATTGGCACGAGCCTACGGGCATCCTTATGCTCTCTTAGCCAAAGAAACGGGCTATCCCGTCGCCATCACCTCCCGCTATCCGATCGAACGGCCTCAGATTGTACTGAAACCAATGACCCACGGTTGCCTGCTCGCTGAAGTTACAGGGTACCGCATCGCCGTACTCCACCTTGATCCGTTTTCTTACCGGAAACGGCAAGAAGAGCTTTCTCTTGTCTTAAAGACTATTGAAAAAGTGAGACATCTTTCGGGAAAAAAGAACTGGATTCTAATGGGAGATTTCAACTCTTTCTCCCCGATGGACCGGACGGCTTATACCGACAACCGATACCGCAACCGGATATTGGAACAGCCGCTGGAAAATCCGCACAGAAACAACCTGAACGCCGGAGCGATCGACTATTCGATCCACCGCAGACTGCTGGACAAAGGATACATCGACGCGCTGAAAACAAAATATCCGGATTTTATCCATACCTACCCGACCCGAAGATTCTACACCCCAAAAGAAGAACCGGTCTGGATTCGGTACGATTATATCTATCTGAGTGCCGACCTGCAAGAAAAAATCGTTACGGTCGATCCGATCCGCGATCCCTTCACGGAATACTATTCGGACCACTATCCGATCAAGCTGATTTTAAAATAACAGGGAACCGATCTTGGCGATTGCGCACAACAAACCCCGACTTTTCTCCTCCCGGAATCGAGCCTTTACCTCAGACAGAAGGGTTACCGCCCTATCTAAATCGCTTCACCGAACAAGGTTGCAGAGGTACACCCCGTAATCCGAACCGTTGCATACTCTCCGATGCAATGCTCCTTACGGTCGAATACCACCACCTTGTTCTGCGACGTACGTCCGAAAAGCTGATCTACACTTCTTTTGGAAGTCCCCTCGATCAACACCTCGAAAACCCGCCCTACATCCCGGTTGTTGCTCCGCAACGAGAGCCGGTTCTGTAAATCGATGATTTGTGTCAACCGTGCCGTCTTCACCTCTTCGGGAACGTCATCCTTCATGTGACGGGCAGCCCTCGTCCCCGGGCGTTCGGAATATTTGAACATGAAAGCAAACTCATAACCGACCTCCTCCATCAACGACAAGGTCTCGCGGTGATCCTCCTCGGTCTCGGTACAGAATCCGGCAATCAGGTCGGTCGAGATCGCACAGTCGGGCAGGATTCTCCGGATGGCCGCAATCCGGTCGAGATACCACTCGCGGGTATATTTCCGGTTCATGATCTCCAACATCCGTGTACTTCCCGACTGGGCCGGGAGGTGGATCGCCCGACACAGATTCGGGTGAGCCGCCATCGTACGAAGCACCTCATCACTGAGGTCTTTCGGATGCGACGTCGAAAAACGGACCCGCAGCAAGGGATCGATTTCTGCCACAGCTGCCAATAAAGTTGCAAAATCGGTCGTTTCCCCGGCTTCGTTCCATCGGTACGAGTTGACATTCTGGCCAAGCAGCGTAACTTCGCGGTATCCGGCTTCGAACAGCTCCCGTGCCTCCTGCAGAATGGTTTGCGGATTCCGGCTGCGCTCTGCACCGCGCGTGTAAGGCACTACACAATAGGAACACATGTTGTTGCAACCGCGCATGATCGAGATAAATGCACTCACCCCATTCTTATCGAGCCGTACGGGCGAGATATCGGCATAGGTCTCCTCCTGCGAAAGCAAAACGTTTACGGCTTTGGCTCCCGTTCCGGCTTGGCGCACCAGACGGGGCAGATCGCGATAGGCATCGGGGCCCGCCACAATGTCAACCAGATGCTCCTGCTCGATCAACCGTTCACGAAGCCGCTCGGCCATACACCCGATCACTCCGATCAACAAATCCTTTTTCTGTTTATAGGGTTTAAACTCCCGCAGCCGGCCGAAGATCCGTTGCTCGGCATTATCCCGGACGGAACAGGTGTTGACCAGAATCACATCGGCCTCCTCCAGCCGCTCGGTATAACGGTACCCCTCATCCTGCATGATCGAAAGCACCACCTCACTATCGTTGACATTCATCTGGCAGCCGTAAGTTTCGATATAAAGTTTCCGGCCCTCTCCCGTTAGCGGGCGCATCGATTTCAGATTTTTCGTATTGAATTCCATCCTGTTTTTACCCTTTTCGCCCGATCCGATGCCACAAATAACCGTTTGTTGCACACCCGAATCGGGACTGTCATCGGTTTTCCCGTTCTCCGGTATCTATCCAAAACGGCAAACTTTCCGCCCACAAAGATAGCAACTAAAGCAGAAAGGACAAACTACAATGCCTCATCGGCCCCATACATCCGAAAACCTATTATCTTATCATAAAATTGAAAAATAGAGAATTAAAACGTACCTTTGCGGAACAATCGCAGGGAGCTCCGAACACATAAGCGGTATACAACGGAACATATTCCCGACCGATTTGCTCATTATAATTGAATACGCATGTTATTGAACCTGTTACTTATCCTCATCGCCTATCTTTTAGGCTCCATTCCGAGCGCCGTATGGATCGGACGGAAATTTTACGGCATCGATGTCCGCGAACACGGAAGCCATAATGCGGGAGCCACCAATACACTGCGAGTTTTAGGCCCCCGCGCCGCCTTACCAGTATTCGGCATCGACATCCTGAAAGGTTTCGTCGCCGTTACCCTTTCCCACCTGACCCGATACGACGACCCGGTATATATAGCCCAATACGGCAGCGACGCCCTGTTCAACCTGAAAATCGCATTGGTCGCCGCCGCCGTCATCGGACACATTCTCCCTGTTTTCGCCAAATTCAAAGGGGGTAAAGGCGTCGCGACACTGACCGGAGCCGTGCTGGGGGTCTATCCGGCAGCCGTCCTGCTCTGTCTGGTCGTATTCATCATCGTATTCGCTTCGACGCATTACGTTTCGGCCGGTTCAATGAGTGCAGGCATCGCATTCCCGATCTTCGTTATCGGACTTTTCGGAGAACGCTCCCTATCATTGATCATATTCAGTTGTCTTATCGCCATACTGCTACTTTACACGCACCGCAAAAACATCCGGCGCCTGATCGATCACACCGAATCAAAAACCTATCTTGGAGGGAATAAAAACAAACAGAATCAATAAAATAATCGAAAATATTGCTATTTTTGAAACGGCTCTTTTTACCCGATAAAAATGTATAAACAGATTATTCGTCCTATTCTCTTTCAGCTATCGCCCGAAACGATCCATCGGATCGTTATTGTCGCTTTACGAACGATTCATTACATTCCCGGAGCCCGCATTTTACTGAAATCATTGTTTTCCGTACGCCATCCCTCGTTGGAACGCGAAGTATTCGGCATCCGGTTCCGCAATCCGATCGGGATCGCCGCCGGATTCGACAAGGATGCCGAGGTTTACAAAGAGCTGCTCTCTTTAGGATTCGGATTTACGGAGGTCGGGACCGTCACTCCGAAACCTCAACCGGGAAATCCCCGGCCCCGATTGTTCCGCCTGCCGAAAGACCTTGCCCTGATTAACCGCATGGGATTCAACAACCACGGCATGGAGAATGCTGTCCGTAACCTGCGTTACCGCAAACCGCATCAGATCATCGGCGGTAATCTGGGTAAAAATACCCTCACGCCGAACGAAGCTGCACCGGCCGATTACCTGCGATTGTTCCGTGCCCTGTATGAATATGTCGATTACTTCGTCATCAACGTCAGCTGTCCGAACGTCGCCAATCTGACCTGTCTGCAGGATAAAGATAACCTGAAAGAGATCCTTCGGGGGCTGATCGAATTTCGTCGGGGACAGAACCAATATCGCCCGATTTTACTGAAAATATCTCCGGACCTGAGCACCCCCCAGATCGACGACATGATTTCGGTGTTGATCGAGAGCGGATTGGATGGCATCGTCGCGACCAACACGACAACGCACAGAGACGGGCTGCAAACCGATCCCGAAATCATTGCTTCAATAGGGAAAGGAGGCCTCAGTGGGGCTCCCCTCACAAAACGATCGATCGAGGTAGTCCGGTATATCCATAAAAAGACCCAAGGCCGCTTCCCGATTATCGGAGTCGGCGGTATTATGACTGAAGAGGATGCCGTCGCCATGTTACAGGCCGGAGCCAGTCTGATTCAAGTCTATACAGGATTCATTTACAACGGTCCGTCCTTCGTCAAACGGATCTGCAAGCGGCTGCGCAAAGAAGCGGAAACGGAAACGGACACACCCACCACTACTAACTAATCGTTAAGAGATAAAACCATGCGCCTGCCTATCCGTTTTATTCCAATTCTGCCCTTTCTGTTGTTTTCCCTATCCACCATTTTCGGATGCAATACGGGACAACGGGACAAGGGCAACACGACCGATGATGGACAAAAGGGGACCTCATCGGCACGGACTTCAGGATATGTCGGTATTCGTCCCTTACCGCGTTCCGCCCAAGAATCGAAGGAGGATTGGTTATCCGGAATCGGTTACTACGATTCCCTGCTTCATCCGAATGACTTCACCGCCAAATACACGGATGTCGTGATGGATTATAAGGGAGCTTTCGCTACCAACAAATGTTTTTTCGAACATTATCTGCCGTTTGACCGAGATTGGATCGATACGAATCCCCAAACGAACCCGTTGATCGAATTGATCCGCAACAAAGAAAAAGAGGACATGGAGGTCGAACATATACTGATCTGCCGTGAGGCCGAATTGATCGGAACAGGAAAATGGGGCCCGTTCAAAGAGGATAGTCGGATCCTATACCAACGGGACGTGGACGATTACCGAAAACTATTCCGTACTGCTCACCAGCAGGGTCTGGTCAAGCACGACAATTACAAATTGATCCAGCTGGTTACCCATGCATGTTTTTTTATGGAGAATCCGGAAGCTGCCGAAATCATCAAATCGATGGACGGAGTGGCTTATGAATCGCATCAATTCAACCGCCATTGGCCTTTCGAAACCGGATGGACCCGGCCCGACGAATTGGCGAAAGGTGCCAAATGGACTTTGGATCAGGGTCTGGAATACATTTTTTATTACGGACCTTTCGTATACAAAGAGTTTGAGGAGTATACCGATTTTATCGAACGCGAATGGCTGTATCGCTTTTGGGAGGCAGGGCTTCCCAAGCACCATCCCAACATGCACTTCTATCTGAACGCCTTTCCCCATGCACATGGATCCAAACGTCCTGTCGGTCCCGAATCGGATCCCGATTCATATCTGGGTATGTTGAAATGGTTAATTCAAGAAATAAAAGGGACTAAACCTTCATACTAAAAAATTACAGACCTTATTCTAAACGGTTTTTACACATAATGTAAAAACCGTTTTTATTTCCAATTTAATTTGCTACATTTGGAGTACACAACTATAAGTAATAGTTAGAAACAAGTATCAATTTAGTTTCCAAAACTACCGTAAAACTATAAATACACCTTTATTATGAACCAAAAGTTTCAAAAATTTTTTGCCAGTCTGCTTTTGATGACAGGATGGCTTTCCGTATCGAGCTGCAGCTCTCCCTCGGAAATACAAGACAATTTACCGACCATGGAGTTCGGACTCGCCGGCACGAGCGATATACTCTATTGGGGAGACTCCGTACCTTATTATCTCGATCGCTCTTTTCTGTGCTCATTTCCTGGCTACACAACTGTCCTCGATAATCCGGATCAAACTTTTGATGTCATGCTTCTATATCAAAAGTTTGACAAAAAATATCGCGCTTATTGGGAAATAATAGACGGGACGCTCTACCTTTGTACAATCGACCGATATGGTGTCGTTCCGACAGACACCGTAAACGACTGGTCGCAAATGGAAACCATGATTGGGGAAAAGTTCGATCATCCACGAGCTCCCCAATACACACGGACACACGGTCCCGGCACATCGTTCGCCACACCCGACAAAGTGCTTACAGCCGCAACTTGGGTCAACGGAACATTCTACGCAAGACAGCAGCCCTGCCTGACTTCAGACGATACGGAAAAAATCGATGATGGGTACTGGTACGTACTACCCATCCACAAATTGACTTTCGAAAAGGGGAAATTGGTAGCTGTCGAGGATCTCTTTAATGTCCCTAAAAATTTCGCTCTCAACACGTATCTTTTCGAAACGTCTGATCCGCTCGGCACACGCGCCCAATGCGATGATACAACGCAGACATTCAACGACCAAACTACCCGTATCGAAGCCGAACTCAAAATACCCTCATCGAAAATCATCACACTACAATACCGGATCGATGCCGACTCACAAAATGTATGTACGTTAACCTCCACCCGATGGCGCCCCGCCACCGATAACCCTCTTCCAGAAATACAACATATCGAGTATCCGCAAGGAAAATGGGCCTCGTTCAACGGCACATATTTCGGACCGGCCGACAGCGTTTTTTACAATCGGAACAAAACCTACATCTATTTAGACCTACAAGAAGGCAATTTAGACGTACAGGAGAGCGATCGACTTGAACTGGTCATCGACGGCAAGTACGGCTACCCCTGTCTGATCAGCGAATCCTCCGTCTGGACCTTCTCCAGCGTATTGAACCGTCCAAGCACCATCGAACGCGGAGGAGCGGGCAACTACGAAGTGACCTTCCTGCACACGCTGTACGACAAAGAGGGTAACCCAACAGAAAAATCGACAGAAATGAAACCATTACCCGAATAGAGAGAATAAAATCGGCCAGAAGCCACTATCTTTGGGGGTGTTTTCGCACGATTCGGCGAGGATACCCCTACTTTTTTTATTCGAATCACACCAAGAAAAAACGATCCAACATGTTAGCAGAAATCATCACGATCGGCGATGAGATACTGATCGGACAAATCGTCGACACCAATTCGGCATGGCTCGGCGAAAAACTGAACGCCGCCGGAATCCGCATCCACCAGATCACCTCGATATCGGACTCGGCCGAACACATCACCCAAGCCGTAAACGAGGCTTTGAGCCGCGCCGACATCGTGCTCTGTACCGGCGGACTCGGCCCGACAAAGGACGACATCACAAAACACACGCTCGCGCGGATGTTCGGCATGCGTCTGGTCCGCAACGAAGAGGTTTTCGAACAGGTAAGACGGATGACTGCCCTGCGGCACATCGATTTCAATGAGCTGAATCAAGGGCAGGCCGACGTCCCGGAAGGTTGCACCGTACTGCCCAACCGCTGCGGCACGGCTCCGGGCATGTGGTTTGATCGAGAGGGTAAAATCCTCGTTTCAATGCCCGGTGTCCCGTTCGAGATGAAAACGCTGGTCGAAGAGCAGGTCCTTCCCAGACTTTATGAGCACTTTAAATTCCGTGCGATCGTCCACAAAACGGCCATCACGTTCGGACTGGCCGAGTCGATTCTGGCCGCGACGATTGCCGATTGGGAAAACGCCCTGCCCGACTACCTGCATCTGGCCTATCTGCCGAATGCCAACAACATCCGTCTGCGGCTGTCGGCTTACGACGTCGACCGCGAAAAAGCCGCTGCCGAGATCGACCGTCAATTTACCCTGTTGAATCAGATCATTCCCTACCGGATCATCGGCTATGGAGACGCCACTCTTGAAAGTGCCGTAGGCGACCTGCTGCGTCGAAACGGCGAGAGCGTCGCTGTTGCCGAATCGTGCACCGGAGGCAATATCGCCCATCGTTTCACGCTTCAGGCGGGAGCCTCGGAGTATTTTCTTGGCGGAGTAGTCGCCTATTCGAATGAGGTCAAATGCGCGCTGTTGGGTGTCGATCCGCAAGCCCTTGCCCGTGAAGGAGCCGTCAGCCAGATTGTCGCCGAACAGATGGCCGAAGGTGTACGCAAAGCGACCGGAGCCACATACGGCATCTCGACCACCGGAATTGCCGGCCCCGGCGGCGGCACACCGGAAAAACCGGTCGGCACCGTATGGATGGCCGTATCGGGCCCACAGGGAACCGTTTCCCACAAAATGCAGTTCGAATCCCTGCGCAGCCAAAACATCGAACGCGCCTCATCGCATGCAATCAATCTGTTGCGGTTACGGTTGTGCGGAGCCTCGGATAACGGGCTCTGGACCATCAAATACTAATCGGGAGGATACTTTACAGGGAGAAGATATCCAAACTGTATTCCTATCTTCAACCTTCGACCGGGAAAAACAAATCGGCAGATCCGTCGAAACTAAATTCATGTTTCTTCCTCTAAAATAATTGGTAACATATATGCCCATAAGGTTTCCGCATTGGAGCCACTATGAATTCTTCCGCCGCAGGTGCCTTATCAAGAAAAACAATCTTTCATACAAAACAAAGCGAGAGGGGCGATTCTCACCGAATCACCCCTCTCGCTTTCCCAAATAATCATTCAATACGTAAAGAAAATCTCCATCCAACCGTTTCCCCTCCGGCAAGATTATATCTTGTCGAAACGGGTGTAAGGAACCAACGCTGCCGGAATCCGTATTCCCTCCGGCATCTGGTTATTCTCCAACAAAGCTGCCACAATACGCGGCAATGCCAAAGAGCTACCGTTCAGCGTATGGGCCAACTGAGTTTTTTTATGTGCATCGCGATAACGCAATTTCAACCGGTTGGCTTGGAACGACTCGAAATTCGATACGGACGACACCTCCAACCAACGGCCCTGTGCTGCGGAGTAAACCTCGAAATCGTATGTAATGGCCGAAGTAAAGCTCATATCGCCCCCGCAAAGCCGCAAGATACGATAGGGCAATTCCAACTTCTTAACGATACTCTCCACATGGGCGATCATCCCGTCCAACGCCTCATACGAATGATCGGGATGGGCAATCTGCACGATTTCGACCTTATCGAACTGATGCAGGCGGTTCAATCCGCGCACATCCTTACCGTAGGATCCCGCCTCGCGACGGAAACAGGGCGTATAGGCCGTCATCTTGATCGGGAAATCGGACTCGTTCAGGATCACATCCCGGTAGATGTTCGTCACCGGAACCTCTGCCGTCGGAATCAGATAGAAATTATCCAGATTTACGTGGTACATCTGTCCCTCTTTATCGGGGAGCTGTCCGGTTCCGAAACCCGATGCCTCGTTCACCATCAACGGCGGCATCATCTCGGTATAGCCGGCCGCCGTGTTGCAGTCGAGGAAGAAGGTAATCAACGCACGTTGCAAAGCGGCGCCCTTTCCCTTGTATACAGGAAAACCTGCACCGGTTAACTTTACCCCCAATTCGAAATCGATCAGGTCATATTTTTTAGCTAATTCCCAGTGTGGAAGTGCCCCTTCCGGCAGATCGGGTGTCTCGCCTCCGGTCCGCACTACCACGTTGTCGGCCGCAGTCAATCCGTGAGGGACGTCCTTGTTCGGGAAATTCGGCAAGGTCACGATCAGCGCATTCAAATCAGCCTCCACCTTACGGAACTGCTCCTCGAGACCTTTGGATTGTTCTTTCAGCTCAGCCGTCTTCTGTTTGGCAGCTTCGGCCTCCTCCTTTTTACCCTGTTTGAATAACAGCCCCACCTCTTTGGCAATAGCATTCTGCTGAGCGAGACAGGCATCCAACTCTCCCTGAAGCGATTTCCGTTCATCATCCAACGCTTCGATCCGATCGACGGTCTCCTTGGCATCGACTCCTTTTACGGCCAAACGCTCCAGAGTAAACGCCTTATTCTCCCGTATTTGTTTAATTGTCAGCATGATTATTATTTTTATAAAATACTCTCGTTTACATGATACAGCTACAAGCGACAAAGGTAATAAAAAAACACGCCCAAAATCACCCTAAAACGACAAAACAACCATCATGTTGCAGCGATTTACTCCGATTTCGGTCCCAATCCGACTTTCGGCACAAAAAACCCAACCGAACACCCTGTTTTAACGTAAATTTTATACCTTTGTAGGTTGAAAACACCACGCTATTCATGAACATTCGGAAAAATATTCTGTTCTCAGTCGTCGCACTTACACTCCCGTGTTTGTTGAGTTTCTGTTCTGGATTCTCTAATAACCGGAATCACTCAGCCGTTGCAGATCCAAACGACATGATAGCGAGCGTCTCCCCGGTCTATGGCAAAACCGCGGCTCAAGGAACCACACAAACCATTCGTTTTACCCTCAATGAAAAGGTTGACATTGACAGTGCGGTACTTACTATCGATTCGCGACGGATCGCCCGGATCGACACATCCGGATACAAATACAAAATAGGCAAGAAACATCCTACCGGACGTCTGGTCTATAAAATCACTGTATACAAAGATTCCTTGAGCGACAACCGCAGCGGAGAATTTACGGTTTTGGCTCCCCCTCCCGTCCTCTACGGACACACCGTTGTCAAGATATACCCCCACGACGCCAATGCCTATACGCAGGGATTGCTGTGGCACGACGGCTATCTGTACGAAAGCACCGGACTCGAAGGGCAGTCATCGTTGCGCAAAGTCGACCTACAACGCGGTACCTCGATTCAGAAAATCGATCTCGACGGACACCTTTTCGGAGAGGGACTCGCTTTGCTGAACAACAAACTCTACCAACTTACCTGGCAAAACAACAAAGGATTCATATACGATCTGGAGACATTCGAAAAGCTGGGTGAGTTCGACTACAACGGCGAAGGCTGGGGACTGACCTCCGACGGCCGCCATCTATACATGAGCGACGGAAGTGCAAATATCTACGTTCTCGACCCCGAGACCCTCAAACGCCTGCGGACCATTCAAGTCTGCACCGATAACAGTCTGGTCAACTACATCAACGAAATGGAGTGGATCGAAGGTGAAATATGGGCCAATATCTATACGACAAGCACCATCATCCGGATCGATCCACAAACAGGGGCGGTCACCGGTGTGATCGACATGAGCGGTTTGCTCCAAGATTCAGACATCACCCCCACAACCGATGTGTTCAATGGGATCGCCTACGATGAAAAAACAAAGCGAATCTTCGTTACGGGGAAAAACTGGAACAAGCTGTTCGAAATCAAGGTTCACCCCCAACCAACCACCGAATCACAAGATTAACACATGCTGAAATTTTCGATACAGGACGAAATCTCCCGCCGGATTCTGGTACTCGACGGCGGATTGGGAACCATGGTCCAAGGTTACGATCTGAGCGAAGAGGATTATCGGAGCGATCGTTTTGCAAAATGGGAGATCCCGTTGAAAGGGTACAACGACCTGCTGGTGCTGACCCGGCCGCAAGTGATCGCTGAAATCCATGAGGCCTACCTAAAAGCAGGAGCCGACATCATAACCACCGATACATTCAACGCCAACCGGATTTCATCGGTTGACTACAAGTTAGAAGATTACGTATACGAAATGAACCGTGCGGCCGCATCGCTGGCTCGCGGCGTCGCCGACCGATATACGATGCTGAATCCGGGCAAACCGCGTTTCGTGGCCGGATCGATCGGTCCGACTAACCGCACCGCCTCGATCTCGCCCGATGTAAACAATCCCGGCTATCGGGCCGTCACGTTCGACGACCTACGGATCTCGTATGCCGAACAGGTGCGCGGTTTGCTCGACGGAGGAGTTGATCTGCTGCTTATCGAGACCATCTTCGATACGCTGAATGCCAAAGCGGCCATCTTCGCCATCGAGGAGGTTTTTAATGAACGGCACGTGCAGGTCCCGATCATGATCTCCGGGACAGTCACCGATGCCAGCGGACGCATGCTTTCGGGGCAGACCATCGAGGCCTTTTATGCTTCGGTAGCACACGCCAAACCTTTTTCGGTCGGATTGAACTGCGGACTCGGGGCCGAACTGATGCAACCCTATATCGCCCGACTGGCCGCCCGAGCCGAATGTGCGGTATCGGCCCATCCGAATGCCGGACTGCCCAACGGATTCGGCGGATACGACGAGACTCCGGAAAAGATGGCCGAAGCCATCCGCGGTTATTTGGAAGAAGGGCTGCTGAACATCGTGGGCGGATGCTGCGGAACAACCCCCGTACACATAGCCGCCATCGCCCGGGTAGCTAAGGAGTACTCGCCGAGAGCGATTCCCGCCCTCGCACACACGACCGTACTCAGCGGATTGGAAGAGCTGCGGATCACTCCGGACATGAACTTTGTCAACGTCGGGGAGCGGACCAACGTGGCCGGATCGGCCCGTTTTGCACGCCTGATCCGGGAGAAGCAGTACGAAGAGGCACTGTCGGTTGCCCGGCAACAGGTCGAGGGCGGGGCCCAAATCATCGATGTCTGCATGGACGACGGACTGATCGACGGAGTGGAGGCCATGCGCGATTTTCTGAATCTGGTCATGGCCGAACCGGAAATAGCACGTATCCCGATCATGATCGATTCGTCGAAATGGGAGGTTCTCGAAGCCGGGCTGAAGTGCGTACAGGGAAAATCGGTCGTCAACTCGATCTCTCTGAAGGAGGGTGAAGAACGTTTGTTGGAGAAAGCGATCGCCATCCGCCGATACGGAGCCGCGGCCGTCGTCATGCTATTCGATGAAGAGGGGCAGGCCGACACCTACGAACGGAAAATCGCCGTAGCCGAACGGGCCTACCGAATCCTGACCGAAGCGGGATTTCCGCCCGAAGACATCATATTCGATCCGAACGTGCTGTCGGTCGCTACGGGAATCGAAACGCACAATATATACGGAATCGATTTTATCCGGGCCTGCCGCTGGATCAAGGAGCACTGTCCCTACGCCAAAGTGAGCGGAGGCGTCAGCAACCTGTCGTTCTCGTTCCGGGGAAACAACCGGGTCCGCGAAGCCATGCACTCGGTCTTCCTGTACCATGCAATCGAGGCCGGTATGGATATGGGTATCGTAAATCCCTCCATGCTGCAAGTATACAGCGAAATCGAACCCGAACTGCTGCACCTGTGCGAAGAGGTCATCCTCAACCGCAACGACGAAGCCACCGAGAACCTGATCGCCTATGCAGAACGGATCAAGCAGCAACAGGAGAGCGACAAGACAACCGAGACGCAACGTCCGCAATGGCGCAGCGAGAGCGTCGAGGAGCGACTGGCCCACGCCATACTGAAAGGGATCACAGACTTCATCGACGAAGATACCGAAGAGGCCTACCGAAAAATCGGCAATGCACTGGGAGTGATCGAAGGTCCGTTGATGATGGGCATGAACCGGGTCGGTGAACTGTTCGGCAGCGGGAAAATGTTCCTGCCCCAAGTGGTCAAGAGCGCACGGGTGATGAAACGTGCCGTTGCGGTACTGACCCCTTACATCGAACAGGAGCGCAGCGAAGGACGCGCCTCCTCGGCCGGGCGAATGCTGCTGGCTACGGTCAAAGGCGACGTGCACGACATCGGGAAAAACATCGTATCGGTAGTTCTGGCCTGCAACGGTTACAAAATAGAGGATTTGGGCGTGATGGTCGAACGGGAACGGATCGCCGAAACCGCCGCCCAGTGGAAAGCCGATATCATCGGACTCAGCGGATTGATCACCCCGTCGCTCGAAGAGATGGCCAAAGTGATCGTTTCGGTCGAACAGATGGGGTTGAAGATTCCGATTCTGATCGGAGGGGCCACAACCTCCGACATGCATACGGCCGTTAAATTGGCTCCGCTGTACAGCGGCCCCGTAATTCACGTCAAGGATGCCTCGGACGATGTCAGAATCCTGAACGAACTGAACTCGCCCCGTCGTGACATCTACCTGCAAAACATCCGGGACGAACAGCAGCGTTTGCGTGAGGAATTTTCGAGACGCAACGGCCAACATCGGCTCCGTTCGTTGGAAGATGCCCGTACCCACGCCCTGAAAATCAATCTTGAAGAGGTAACGACTCCGCTCCGTACGGGCCGCATCGTATTTTCGGATTACCCGGTCGACAAGCTTGCCGAAACGATCAACTGGAGCTACTTTTTCAGCGGATGGGGCCTTGCCGGACGCTTCCCCGCCCTATTAGACGATCCGGACAAAGGACCCGAAGCAAAAAAACTTTACGACGATGCCCGAAATCTGCTGGAAGAGATCGCAACGAAACACTTGTTGCAAGCCAACGGTGTGATCGGACTCTTCCCGGCCAACCGCATCGACGACGACCTCATCATCTATACGGACAACACCCGCACCAAAGAGCTGCTCCGGATGCCGCAGTTGCGCAACCAACAGGCCGATACGGAGGTCAACCTCTCGCTGGCTGACTTTATTGCCCCGGTCGGAACGGACGACTACGTCGGAGCCTTTGCCGTAACGGCAGGAATCGGACTGTCGGAGCTGACCGAACGGTTCCGCCGGGACAACGACGACTACCGGGCGATCATGTCCAAACTGCTGGCCGACCGACTGGCCGAAGCCTTTGCCGAAACGCTCCACCGTTTTGCACGGGTTTCGCTCTGGGGATACGAACAGGAGAATGAACACACCCTCGCCGACCTTTTTGCCGGACGGTACCGGGGTATCCGGCCCGCATTTGGTTATCCGTCCTGTCCGGACCACTCGCTGAAAACCGAGCTATTCGAACTGCTCGACGTAACGAAGGCAATCGGCGCCACACTGACCGAATCCTACATGATGTCGCCCGGAGAGTCGACCTGCGGACTTATGTTCGCCCATCCGCAAGCCCGCAACTTCTCGGTCGGGACAATCGACGATGAGCAGTTGAACGACTACGCCCGACGCAGAGGCATCGATCCCGAAAAACTGCGGACGATCATGCCTCAACATCTGCTCGACAAATAACCTCAACCGAAAACAAATTACACGCTATATGCACATTACCGAAATCATAGCCCAAGCGGCAGCCTCCGGAAAATCCCGTTTTTCATTCGAGCTGTTACCCCCGCTCAAAGGGGAAGGAACCCAACAGATCTTCGACACGATCGACTCACTGATGGAGTTCTCACCGGCCTTCTGCAGCATCACCTCACACCGTGAAGATGTCAAATATGTCGAAAAGGAGAACGGTCTACTCGAACGGCACACGGTACGTCGCCGTCCGGGGACGGTCGGCATCTCCGCCGCCATCATGAAACGCTACGGACTCACCGTTATCCCCCACCTGATTTGCGGAGGCCAGTCGCGCTACGACATCGAAGATGCCCTGATCGATTTCGATTTTCTCGACATCGACAACGTATTGGCCCTCCGGGGAGACAACATACGGGGGGAACATGCCTTCAAGAACCTGCCCGACGGACACCGGCACGCCTCCGAACTGGTGGCCCAGATCAGCCGGATGAATCGCGGGGAGTTCATTGACGGGGAGGTCGAACAGTGCCGGAACACGAGTTTCTGTATCGGAGTGGCCGGTTACCCGGAAAAGCATGCGGAGGCACCCAATCCGACCGAGGACCTGAACCGGCTGAAAGAGAAGGTCGATGCCGGAGCCTCGTTCATCATCACCCAGATGAGTTTCGACAACGCCAAGATTTTTGCCTTTATCGATGCCTGTAGGACTCTGGGAATCAATGTTCCGATCGTTCCGGGCATCAAGCCATTCTCATCGAAGACCCAGCTCACGATGCTGCCGCAGATCTTCCACGTGGATATTCCCGACGAACTGGTCCGTGAAGTGGAACGTTGCAAGGACAACGCCGCCGTCCGCCAAGTCGGCGTCGAGTGGGCTATTACTCAAGGCCGCGAACTGATTGCCAAAGGCATCCCCGTCATACATTTCTATACGATGGGGAAAGCCGACAACATCGTGCGGATCCTTCGCGAACTTTTTTAGCAGATCCGATAGACATAAAAAAAGCAAAAAATATTTTGCATATCATGACTGACGAAACTATAAAAGCCTGCGCCCGTGCTCTTGTCGGACAGATCATCGGGGTCAGGCGACACCTGCACGCCCACCCCGAACTTTCGTTTCAGGAGCACGAGACGGCCGACTACCTTGCCGATCGGTTGACCGAAGCGGGTATTCCGTTCCAACGGATTGCGGGGACTGGTATTCTGGCACGGATCACCGGAACGGGCGACCCAAGACGGTGTGTCGTACTGCGGGCCGACACGGATGCCCTTCCTATCCAGGAGGAGTCGGGCCTCCCATTCGCCTCGGTCCACACGGGCGTAATGCATGCCTGTGGACACGACATCCACACCTCCTGCCTGCTCGGAGCCCTGCTCGTGCTGCAACAGCATCGCGAGCTGATCGAAGGAACCGTATTCGGCCTTTTCCAACCCGGTGAGGAGATCGCCCCCGGTGGTGCCGCTTCGGTATTGGAAGAGGATCCGTTCCACGACTACACCGTTGTAGCTTTTGTCGGCGAACACGTCGCACCTGAAATGCACTCGGGACATCTGGGTTTCCGTTCCGGCCAATACATGGCCTCGAGCGACGAACTGCACATCGAGGTTCACGGGACGGGCGGACACGGTGCCCTGCCCCACACGCTGACCGATCCGGTGGTGGCTTCAGCGGCTCTGATTACCGCCCTGCAACAAATTACCAGCCGCAACGGCAATGCAACGATCCCGACAGTTCTGTCGATCGGGCGAGTCATCGCCGAAGGAGCGACCAACATCATCCCACCCGTTGTAGAGATAGCCGGAACGCTCCGGACAATGGACGAAACATGGAGAGAACAGGCGAAAAAGAGGATCCGCCAAATCGCCGACGGCATCAGTGCTGCCTACGGTGTCCGTACCGAGCTCCATATTCCGCCGGGATACCCGTGTGTCGTCAACGACCCGAAACTGGCGGCTCGCGGACGGGCGATCGCCACACGCCTTTGGGGAGAAGAACACATCGAAGAGCTGGCCCTGAGAATGACCGCTGAAGATTTCGGCACCTACACGAAACACTATCCCGGACTCTTCTTCCGGCTCGGGACCGCACGCCACACGGGCGATCGGGGCGGAGGACTTCACACCCCGACCTTCAACCCCGACGAAGAGGCTATAAATTACGGTATCGTCACCATGGCCACCTTCGCTTTGGAATTTTTGAAAGATACGAAGTAAAAATTATTCCGTTTTTTGCTTGTCTCGTAACGAGAATAGTTATACATTTGTAGTGTAGAATTTAATTAAACTTTACGAAAATGGCTTACAAAATTAGTGCTGACACTTGTACTGCATGCGGTACTTGTATCGATGAATGTCCGGTAGGAGCGATCTCTGCAGGGGATGTATACGTTATCGATCCCGAATCTTGCACCGAATGCGGTACGTGTGCCGACGTGTGCCCGACGGAATCGATCTCTCTCGAGTAGGGTCTTTCCGGTCCTGTAAAATAACGCCGTTTCTTGTAGCAAGAAACGGTTTTTTTGTATTTTGTAATGTTTAATCTTTCCCGACGATGAATCCCGATCCGCTCTACCGCAAAGCTCTTGGACTCGAACCACTGACCTGCGACGAGGCATTGGCTCTGTACACGGAAGCCCCCCTCGGTGAACTATCAGCCGTAGCATGGACACTTAGAAAAAAGTTTCACCCCGACGATATCGTCACCTGGCAGATCGACCGTAACGTCAACATCACGAATGTCTGCATCTCGGGGTGTAAATTCTGCAACTTTCACTGCAAGCCCCACCAGACCGACCGGGCCTACATCACGACCCTCGACCAATACATTCAAAAAATCGACGAAACGCTGGCTCTGGGTGGCGACCAGCTGCTGTTACAGGGCGGACTCCATCCGAAATTAGGCATTACATTCTATGAGGATCTTTTCCGGCAACTGAAAGACCGCTATCCCCAAATCCGGCTGCATGCGCTGGGTGCCCCCGAAGTGTACCACATCGCCCGCATCAGCGGACTGGACATCGAGACCACGCTCCGGCGTCTGATCGACGCAGGACTCGACTCGCTGCCCGGAGCCGGAGCCGAAATCCTCGACAACGACGTGCGCCGCAGACTCTCCCCCGGAAAACCGAATGCCGATCAGTGGATCGAAGTGATGCGCATCGCCCACCGTTTGGGGCTGGCTACCTCCGCCACGATGATGTACGGCCACATAGAAACGCCCCGCCAACGGATCGAGCATCTGATCCGCATCCGCAACCTGCAGGCAGAGAAATCGCCCGACAAGTACGGTTTTCTTGCCTTTATTCCCTGGATATTCCGCAGCTCGGGGACCCAATTAGAGAAAGAGGGGGTCTCCCCTACCTTTTCGCCGACCGAATACCTGCGCATCATCGCCATAAGCCGGATCGTCTTGAACAACATTCCCAACATCCAAGCCTCGTGGCTCACCGTAGGGAAAGAGACTGCACAGATCGCCCTTCATTGTGGAGCCAACGACATGGGGTCAATCATGATCGAAGAACATGTGGTCTCCTCCGCCGGGGCCGACAACCGATTCGATGCCGACGGAATCCGACAAGCCATCCGCGAGGCCGGATTCACACCCCGGCTGCGCAACCAACTCTATGAGTTTCGGGACGAGTCGTTCCTGCAAACGAAACATTAGAAAAATTCGATCCGATAGTCGTACGAATTACGGATCTGTTCGAAAGATCCGGGGTCGTTTTTCAACCGTACGGTTTCTGCCTCGATGTCGAAATAACGGGGCATTTCGCGGCTCATCCGTTCCCATGTAATCGAGGGATCGGGGTGACTCGGTGTTACCTGGGCGGGATACCACTCATCGAGCGGCCATCCATACATCCGGCTCACCGAACGGACCACAGCCGCCGTCCCCGCCGCCTTGCCCTGTATCGAATACCCTGCTATGTGCGAGGTGGTAAATGTTGCCAACTTCAATAGTTCCAAATCGATTTCGGGCTCGTTATTCCATGTATCGATCACCGCATGGGCCAATCTGCCCTGTCGTAAACTTTCGACCAACGGAGCATCCTCAATGATCCGGCCTCGCGACGTATTGATAAACACCGTCCCCTCTTTCATCGAGGCGAAAAAAGCGCGATCAGCCATACGATCCGTAGGACACGATCCGGTACGGGTCAACGGGACATGGCAGGTTACAATATCGGATTGTGCGAGAAGCATATCAAGCGGACAGAAAATCCCGCTTCCCTCTGCCTCAGCTCGCGGGGGGTCGCACCGCAATACACGGAAACCGAACAGTTCGCCGTATTCGGCAATCAGCGAACCGACATTTCCTACCCCAATGACTCCGAGCGTACGGTCACACGGATGCCAGCCGTCGCGTGCGGCCAGTCGTGCCAACGCTCCCATGACATATTGCAACACCCCCCGGGCGTTACACCCTTGAGCCGTCGTCACCCGGATACCGCTTTGCGCACAATACTCCGAGTCGATGTGGTCGTGCCCGATGGTCGCCGTAGCAATCAAACGCACCGGCGTACCGGCCAATAACGTCTCATCACAACGCGTCCGCGTCCGAACAATCAACACATCGGCCTCTTTCAGATCGGTTCGCGTAATCCGGTTTCCCTTCTTATAATCCACACGAGCATAAGGTTCGAGTACGCCCCGCAAAAACGGAATATCGCAATCCGCTACTACATACGGTTTTCTATCCATCTATCCGTCGATTCATTCTATTGACGGCACAAATGTAACAATAAATTGAAAACCGCACGGAATTATTCGTTCAGAACAAAAAAACCTCCGGCGCAATCACTGCGGCGGAGGCTCACCCAACTTAAATGTATGATTATGAAAAAAACTACTCGATTCCCGCATCAAAATGACTACCGGAAATCTGTATGGATAACGCACCTTTAATGGGGAATATTGTCTTTTATTGGTATTTTTTTGGACAAAAGCACAAATCAAATTGATAAACAACAATATAAAAACCGAATAAAAACACATGCCTACCCGAAACGGTTTCTCTCCCCGTCTTTCTATTTTTTCGTTATTTTTGCAACCAAACTCATTTATTGAAGATCGATTATGGCAGACACAAATTTCGACCCGAACGGTCCCGGCATCGACAACGGCCGTTATTTCGGGCTCCCGTTCACACCGGAAGAGTCCCGTTTGGTACTTTTTCCCGTTGCGTGGGACGTTACAACCTCATACCGAGACGGTACGGCGAACGGTCCCGAAGCGATCCAAAAAGCATCGCTTCAGGTCGATCTGTACGACCCGCATAACCCTCTTGGGTGGGAACAAGGAATCGGCACATTTGCCGCTGACGAATCGATCCGGAGGAACAGCAGGAAATTACGCGAAACGGCACAACGGGTAATTGGACAGTGGGAAAGCGGCGGTGCTCCGGACAGCGAGACACTGCAGGCAGACATCGACCGGATCAATCAAGGATCGGTCGAACTCAATCGCATCGTTTATGAAACATCGCGCCATTGGATCGACGCAGGGAAAAAGGTCGGAATCGTCGGCGGAGACCACAGCTCGCCACTCGGGGCTATCCGCGCCGCTGCCGAACATAATCCGGGCATGGGGATACTCCACATCGACGCCCACGCCGATCTGAGAGAGGCCTATGAAGGATTCACCTACTCGCATGCTTCGATCATGTACAACGTATTGCACGAACTTCCCGACGTATCGAAACTCGTCCAGGTCGGAATCCGCGACTATTGTGATGACGAGCTTGCTCTGGCTTCCTTTTCATCCCGAATCGTACAATTTACCGATTACGAGCTCTCCGCAGAAAAATTCGGTGGTACCTCATGGTACACGCTTTGCCAACAGATCATATCGGCCCTTCCCGAAAAAGTCTACATCAGTTTCGACATCGACGGACTGCGCCCCGACCTCTGTCCCCATACAGGAACCCCCGTTCCCGGCGGACTGACGTTCAATGAAGCGGTCTATTTGTTGGTCCTTCTGACTCAAAGCGGACGTGAAATCGTTGGATTCGACCTCTGTGAAGTGGCTCCCGACCCCAACAGTACAGACGAATGGGATGCCAATGTCGGCGCCCGACTGTTGTACAAATTGTGTAATCTCTCTCTGCTCTAAGTCAGACCCCTATCGATTTGGTATCAGCTTTGCTGTTATGCGTTGCAGAAATACGAACCGATGACACAATATTTGTCTTTCAAGTACAAACGGAATTTTTTTCTCCGTCGCGAACGTCACCATCGCCTTCTGCATAGTCCGTGGGCCGGAGGTCTGGTACTGGTCATATTTGCCGCATTGGCTATGATCCTGGCCAATATTCCAGCTACTGCCGAAGCCTATCACCACCTGTTGGAGAGTCACTTGACTGTCGGATTCGACCACTTCAAACTGAGCAAACCGCTCGAAGCATGGATCAACGACGGCTTGATGGTGATCTTCTTCTTTCACGTAGGGCTGGAGATCAAACGCGAAATCATGGCCGGACATCTGTCGACAATCCGACAGGCTGCGCTTCCGATTGCAGCCGCCATCGGAGGTATGATCGTCCCTGCACTCATATACACGGGAATCAATCTGTCCGGAGGCGAACCTTCGGGGTGGGGCGTCCCGATGGCTACGGACATCGCATTCGCCATCGGCGTTTTGTCGCTGCTGGGAAACCGGGTCCCCGTATCGTTGAAGATTTTTTTAACCGCACTGGCCGTAGCCGACGATCTGGGAGGTATTCTGGTCATCGCCCTGTTCTACTCGACAGACATTCACTTCGAAATCTTGGGAATCATCGCCGGCGTTTTCCTGCTCATGATCCTGCTCCGCAAATTCAACGTCTACAAAATGAGATATTACCTGATTCTCAGTATTATAATATGGATTTTATTCCTCAACTCCGGAATTCATGCCACCATCGCCGGTGTTTTGATCGCCCTGACCATTCCCTCGACCCCGCGGTACACGAAACGTTATTTCCTATATAAAACACGTTTTTATCTGGATTCTTTCCGGCAACACAATCGAGACGGGGTCGAAATCCTATCCAACAAAAAACAGTTGGAAGACATCGAAACCATCCGTCAAGTCGCCGTCAACGCCATCAGTCCGGCACAACGCCTCGAATATGCCCTGCACCATACGGTAGCCTTTTTCATCATGCCCATATTCGCGCTGGCCAATGCCGGAATCAGCATCGAGGGTTTCGGTGATTTGGGCGTACTGTTCAAACCGTTGGGTGCCGGGATCTTTTTAGGACTGGTCGTGGGAAAACCGATCGGCATCTTTCTGTTCAGCCACATAGCCGTCCGTTTGAAATGGGGCGAACTACCCGATGGCATTACATGGCCCATGATCTTCGGCGTATCCTGTCTGGGTGGAATCGGCTTCACGATGTCCATATTTATCAACAATTTGGCTTTTACCGATCCCGCCGTCGTCACCGGTGGAAAAATATCCATATTGATCGCCTCGCTCACCGCAGGAGTTATCGGATGGTTGGTTACGAGAATTGTCTCCCCCCGAAAAAAATCGCTATCTTCTCATGAAAAAAATGTGTAGACCCGCACATTATTCGCTTAATTTGCTTAACTTTGTCGCTCGCCTGAAGCTCATGAACGAGAATACGGCACGATATTTTCAACACGAAACAATTTGAACAATTAATTTATAAAACAAGATGAAAAAATTAATCGTATTGAGCGGAGTACTCGCTCTTTTCTTCAGCGCCTGCACCTCTACCGGTGGCGGAAGCATGAAAACCGAAGAAGACACGTTGGCTTATTGCCTGGGAACAGACATGGGAACCTACATCTACAATGTGGATAGTGCACTCGGTGAAGACCTGAACGTCGATTTATTGATCACGGGAATCAAAAACGCCATCAAGAAAGACACATCGGTAATGTCGAGTGAAGACGCTTATGCTTTCATGCGCAGATACTACTCTGTAATCAAACCGAGAAAAGACAGCATCGCCAGCGCTGAATTTATCGCTAAAGTCGAAAAAGAGAACAAAAACGTTCAGAAGACCGAATCGGGTCTGCTTTACGAGATCATTGAAGCCGGTGACAGCAATGTAAAAGCCGATACGACCTCTAAAGTCCGCGTACTCTACCGTATGGCCGACCGCAACGGCAACGACATTCAGAATACTTACGACAGCAACGATACGCTCGACATTCCGATCAAAAACGTAATCAAAGGTTTTGCTGAAGGTATGTCGTTGGTAGGCAAAGGCGGTAAGATCAAACTGTGGATTCCGTCTGAACTGGGTTACGGTTCCCGTCAACAGGGTCCTATCCCGGCCAACTCAGCTCTCTACTATGAGGTCGATCTGATCGATGTAGTTCCGGCCGAAGAACCTGCAAAATAATCTGACGAAGAGAATATTCCCGAATTTTTGTTCGGAAAATAAAAGAGGTCTGCTAATGATTGGCAGACCTCTTTTATTTTATTATGCAATCAAAATTCCCCTTTCGAAACGACATACGACAAATACCGTATCGAGACATAGATGTTCCCAACGGATTTGATTCATCGCTTTGGATTTGCCCCGGAGTCAGACAACAGAATCTCGATCTCTTTAAAGTATACCCACTCGTCTTTTTCAAGGACACCCTCCCGGCACACCCGACTTGCGGTCGGGCTGGCGGTCTGCCATAAATTCGGTCCTGTCTTTCAGGGTTTCCATCCGGATCGTAACAGATAAGTCGCTCTATCCCAAATTATCGAAAAAGTTTCATCGTTCGCAAGGCAGGCGGTCTTGTCCGCCGATAACCGACTCTATTCTTTCGTCCATTCCTCACGAAACGAAGATTCCGTCGTAATGTATTAGGGGGAACTACATCTCCAATCTCCATTTCACCACAGTCCTTTTGCCGTCAAAGACATAAAAGGGAAAACATGGCTCCCTCCACGCCGAACCGACAGAGAAAAAAGCTGTAAATAATCCGATTTTACTCACTGAACGACCCACGCTCCACCGTCTACTGTTTGGTTTGCCATATTTTTTCGACCGCTATATGCCTGTAGACGCCCTCTCCGAATCATCAGCTCGAACTCATCCAGCAACAAGAGGTGTACCGGTTCCGAAAAAGAGGCGCTATCGAAGACGAATGCCGACCGATCCTCCCGCCGTTCCATTTCGAATCGGATACAACTCTTCAAAAAATATCTCATAAAGATTTGTCCCGGTACAACAACAGCAAATAGACCCTAACCAACCGCAGCAACGTAATTCACCTTGCCGACAGAGAACCGCAGCCGTATACGGACGACTATCGTGGTTACAAAACCTGAAATTTAAGAATAGATTCTCCGCTTTTTAATTCATCCGGTCATTATTCGAATCACTGCTCTGCTGCATCTCGATCAGTCGGGCATATACCCCATGAAGCGCCATCAACTCGTGGTGCGTTCCCTGCTCCACGATCTGCCCGTGGTCGATCACAATGATCCGGTCGGCATTATATATCGTACTTAACCGATGGGCGATCACCAACGATGTACGTCCCTGAAGCAGAGCATCCAGCGCATTCTGCACCAGTTTTTCGGATTCCGTATCGAGCGCAGAAGTCGCCTCGTCGAGAATCAGAATCTCGGGATTCTTCAATACGGCCCGTGCAATACTCAACCGCTGCCGTTGCCCGCCTGAAAGCTTCATTCCCCGGTCTCCGATATTGGTCTGATATCCGTGCTCCGTTTCCCGGATAAAACCATCTGCATTGGCCACGATCGCCGCCTGACGCACCTCTTCCTCCGTCGCTTCCTGTTTCCCTAAACGGAGGTTGTTCTCGATCGTATCGTTGAAAAGAATCGTCTCCTGCGATACCAATCCCATATACCGCCGCAAGCTTTCGAGCGTATATTTACGGATATCGACTCCATCGATCAAAATTTGGCCACCCTGCACATCGTAGAAACGCGGGATCAGGTCGGAAAGCGTCGATTTTCCCCCGCCCGAGGGTCCTACCAACGCAACGGTCTCCCCTTTTTTAATCTTGAAACTCACACCGCGAATCACCTCCTTGTTATCGTAGGAGAAACGGACATCCCGAAATTCTATTTCGTGTTTCAGCCCGGTCATCTCCACCGCATCGGGGGCATCGGTGATCTCACTCTTTTCGTCGAGCAGCGCCAAAACCCGTTCCCCAGCCGCAATTCCCTGATTGATGTTGGCAAAAGCATCGGTGAAGGAACGCAACGGACGGGTGATCTGGGTGAAAATCGCAAGATACATGATAAATGTACTGGCTTGCAAATCACCTGAAAGCACCAGACTTCCACCATAAACCATCAGTACGGCGGCCGCTGCGATTCCCAAAAACTCACTGACCGGAGAGGCCAACTGCTGACGCCACGCCATACTGAGCGATATACGAGAGAAAAGTGCATTGATCTTACGGAATTTACCCACTGTATAGTCGACTGCATTGTATCCTTTCAAAATTTTAATTCCGGAAAGCGACTCATCCATCAGACTGACCATATCGGCAAAACGTTCCTGCACTTGAGTCGCCGATTTACGCAACCGTTTGACAATCGAACCGATAACCAATGCGACGATCGGCAGGAACAGAATCGAAAAGATGGTCAACTGCCACGAAGCGACCACAAGCGCGATCATGAATCCGATGATCTGGAAAGGGTCCCGGAAAGCCACTAACAACGTGTTGGTAATGCAAAACTGCACGACCTGCACATCGGAAGAAATTTTCGAAATGATGTCCCCTTTACGTTCGTTGCTGAAATATCCGGCATGCAGGCTCATCACATTAGTAAACACGTCATTGCGAAGACGCTGCAAAGCCCTGACCCGCATGGCCTCCATAGTCCGCTGCCCCAGATACCGGAACAGGTTACTCAGTAATGAGGTCAGAATCACGAATATACTCAAGAAAATCAGGACGTCCATCGTGTCGTAATCCGCCCCGAAGACTTTATAAATCAGAAAACTGATAGCCCCTTGCAGAAAATCCGTATTGAATGCGAACTTCGGAAAAGTCGTCACAAGCGTTGAGGCCGAATCCCCTGCAAAAAGAGTCTGCAAAATCGGCTGGATCAGGGTGAACGTAAAGGTATAGAATATCGTATAGAACAGCGTATAGAAAAAATACGGGATCGCGTATCTTCTGATCGGTCTGGCAAAACTGAGAAGTCTCCAATAAGTATGCATGTACAGGGTCGTTATGGTTATGCGGACAAAAATAGTATTTTTATTTCTATTCCGGTAACTCTCACACTCCCCTTTTCTTCGCTCAGTTCGATAAAATCACACGGCAGCCTCTACTGTCTGAACGACCGGCCGATATTATTCGGCACCTTCTGCTCCCTTTTCAGGGAAAAACACAACCAACTCCCTCTCTGTAAGGAGTCTCGCTCATTCAAATTCCGTTTTCCATAATTACCCCGCAGCTTCGGCAAACAAGGTGTGACATTCCGGCTATTCGAAACGAAAATAATCGAGCCGTATCGTCTTTTGGTCATCTCCCAAAAAGACCAGCCGCAAATCCTGACGCTCCGTACTGTTTTCCAGTCGGCATCCGACCGTAACATACGCATCCGACGAAGCGGGAAGTTCACATCGGCCCAACCGTACAGGCTCCGCACCATCCCGCCATACCTCAATCGCGCCTCCTTTCATATCTGACGGTGTCGCTATCCGAAAGACAGCCCGTGCATTCGGGGGAAGATTGTGTACATGTTGGAACCGGAGCGCCCCTTTACCGGCCGTCATCCGCATTTCGAATCCTCCCTCTCCGTTCTCTTTTTTTACCCCGCCTTCCGACGCATAGAAATTCTCCGCCTCGATCGGCCCGGACGAAGCATCATACTGCCCCACGCCCAAACGGTTCAGGTAAACCGGTTCGATCTCACCGTTGTCCCGGTAGTGAACATACATAATTACCGTATTCCGCCAATAGCTGTGCGCGCCGTTGCTACTCAGATCGTTGCAATTAAAATAGGTCTGGTTGTTCCATTCGAAAAACGAGCCGTGACGGTCGTGCGTCAATCCGGCAACGGGCTGCGCGAACTCCGCCTCCGTACGCTCGGGCACGATAAAGCACCCTTTGTAGGTGTACGGACCGTAAACCTGATCGGCTACACCGTAATAACATCCCCATGAAAGATAGTACTTCCCGTTGTGTTTGTGCAGATAGGGCTTGTCATCGGTCGGATGTTGCGGGTCCTCTCCGTTATGGTTATAGGGTCCCCGCGGATTGATAATCTCCACCGTCCTGGGCGACTCCCGGAGCGAAATCATATCGTCGCCCAGCGCCGCAATCCGGTATTGCCACACACCCGTCACCAAATAGGCCGTTCCGTCGTCGTCGATGAAGACGCTCGGATCGCGTCCCGGCATCAACGGCTTATCTCCCAGCGGAGCTTCCCACGGCCCCACCGGGGTATCCGAACGCACGACGTATGTATTTTCCGGATTGCACACATACCAGTAATACTTTCCGTTTCGGGTTTGGGCATCGGTCGCCCAACAATCCTTATACCCTTGGGGAAATCCCAACACGGTCGGTTCGAGTGCACTTTCAAAGGTCCACGTCACCAAATCCTGCGTGGACCAGACCCACCACTTTTTAAGCACAAATCCTCGGCTATCCGGAGAGTAATCGTGGCAGGCATAGTTGTACAGCCGATCGCCGTATGCCCGGAAATGTCCGTCATCCAATCCGATGTTGGCAACAATCGGATTCCCCGCCGGTTCTTCCGTTACACGTTCATAAGGTTCCGCCGCTGTCGCGACAAAACCGCAGGCGCCTAACAAGGCAACAACAAACCATTTTCCCATCATTCCTTTCATTCGGAGATTTGCTAAACCACAGAAAACCGAGTCCGGGAATCGACACGCCAAGACCCGGCACGAATATCCATTCGAACGAAAGTAAAATTAAACATAGGAAACGAATCGTCCAAATCAGCGTTTCGCTCTTTCATCGGATGACCCTTTCTCTCCCGACAATCTTTCCTTTTAAAGACTATCTCTCTTCGGTATAATGCCTGTAAAAAAAAGAGTTACGCCCGTAACCGACAAGACTCTGTCCTTTCTGAATATTGGGCTATTTGACGATAAGGTGTGCAACCACTTCTTGTCCCAACACCCGATTGAGCTCCTCTTTCAAAGCTGCCCGCCGCATAAAAATCTCGTTCCGGACCACCGATGAATTCAGGTAGACGAACATCCGCCCCCCGCGTTCGACGTTCACACGCAATGTATATTTTGCAATTTCAGGTCCCACCACCTGAGCCCATACTTCGGGTAAACGTGCTTCGGCGAATTTTTTCAACATTTCGGGACGCTCACGGAAAAACTGATCAAGCGCCTCACCGACCCGAACCGGTTCCCGTCGTCTCATATCCGCCGGATGTCGCCTCCTTCGACTCCGAAGAGGGTGTAGTCGCACGAACCGCGACGCAAAATTCCCTCCAGCCGGACTTTGTTGCAGTCCGTAATAAAAATCTGGCCGAAACGCTCTTCAGTCACGATCCCGATCAACTGCTCGACCCGCTGCATATCCAACTTATCAAAAATATCGTCCAGCAACAAAATCGGCATCGTCGACCCGGCCGCACAAACCGAATCGTATTGCGCCAACTTCATCGCCACCAAAAACGATTTCTGTTGCCCCTGAGACCCATATTTCCGCAAGGGGTAGCCCCCGATGGACATGCGGATGTCATCCCGATGGATTCCGCTCGTCGTATACTGATTCACTCGGTCGCGCAGGAAAGAGGATTGGAGAATCTCCCCGAACGGGCGCTCGTTAAGTTCCGAACGGTATGACAGTTCAACCTGCTCCCGGTCTCCGGATAACAGCTTGTAGTAATATGCCACACGGGGTGCCAAATCCGAGATCATTTTTTTACGCCGCTCATATATCTCTCCTCCGAAAGCGACCATCTGCATATCAATCGCCTGCAACACATCCGGGAAATCCGAAATCTGCGGCGATTTCAGCAACCGGTTCCGTTCAGCCAACAACCGGTTATAACGTACCAGCGACGACAGATAGCCACGATCGAGCTGCGATATGAAACTGTTCATGTACCGCCGGCGCTCCTCCCCTGACTCGTTGATCAGCGCCGTATCCGAAGGCGTGACCATAACCAAAGGGATCAACCCGACATGGTCGGAAAGTTTCTCGTAATCCTTTCCGTTGCGGCACAACTTTTTCCCCGTGCCCTTTTTACAGGAACAGACGATCCGTTCCGTGTGGCCGGCTGCATCGAGATAATTCCCTTCGATCAGAAACGAATCGCCCCCATGGCGCATGCACTGCGAATCGGTCAGGTTAAACGCACTCTTGCCCATCGACAGATAGTGCACCGCATCGAGCAGGTTCGTCTTTCCCGCACCGTTGTCCCCCACCAGACAGTTCATGCGGGGCGAAAGTTCGATCCGCGCCTCAACGATATTCTTAAAATCGATCAACGAAAGTTTTTGCAGATACATAAGCTGTGAATCCGTATAGGAAAACCGATCAAAGATACTCACTTTTCCCGAATATCGCGGTATCCCCGGTTTTTTCAGAAAAAGATAGTGAAAATGTTTCAAATTCCGCAAAAAAGGTTACTTTTGCACTTCGTAAACAGGTAAATTTTAAACTTCTGATAAACTATGGCACAACACAAACAGCAAAATGAACAGGATCCCGAAGTAGCCATCGCGTCGGCCATCGGCAGCGTGGAGGCTTTCATCATGAAAAACGGACGTTCGTTGCTGATCGCCCTGATCGTTATCATCGTCGTCGTGGGCGGATTTTTCGGATACAAATACTTGATCATGGCTCCCAAAGGGGAGAAGGCTGCAGCTGCCATGTTCTCGGCTGAACAACAATTCGCCAAGGATTCATTCCGGCTGGCTTTGGAGGGTGACGGCAACTTCGCCGGATTTCTCGAAGTCATCGACAAATACGGCTCCACTCCGGCCGGTAACCTGGCCAATCACTATACGGGTATCTGCTACCTCAAAATGGGTGATCCCGTGAGGGCGCTCGAATACCTGAAAAAGTATAAAGTTTCGACCGACAACGTCACTTCCAAAATCATCGCAGCCCAAAACTACGGGTTGCAGGGTGATGCAAACATCCAGAACGGGAATTACGAGGAAGCTGTCAAACTTTTCGAAAAAGCCGTAGCCACAAGCGCCGATCCGTTGACTGCCCCTTACTATCTGAAAAAGGTGGGTGAAACATACGAAAAGTTAGGCAATCTGGACAAAGCCTTGCAGGCATACGAATCGATCGCTACCGACTATGCCGGCAGCATGGAGGCCCGTGATATCCAGAAATATATCGGAAACATCCAACAAAAAATGTAATCCGGTAGAGGCTGCCGGATCACACCGAATCGAAAAGCAAGCGGCAACGCCCGCACACCATAACTTCGAAAAGGTTGTCGCAGAAGATGCAGCAACCTTTTTTGTTCAAAAACCCACAAACCTTTTATACAATGGCAACCGTTCACAAAAACCTATCGGATTTAGGTGGAAACCTGCCCTCTGCTGCCGGCATGAAGTTCGGCATCGTCGTTTCGGAATGGAACGAACAGATTACCGAAGCCCTGCTGCAAGGTGCGGTAAAAACCCTCAAGGAGGCGGGATGCGACGAGCAGAATATCATCATCAAACATGTTCCGGGCACCTTCGAGCTCCCCTTGGGCGCCCAATTCTTTGCGGAATACACCGATGTCGACGGCGTGATCGCCTTGGGCTGCGTCATTCAGGGCGAAACCCGACACTTCGATTACGTCTGCATGGGGGTTACACAGGGAATCACCCAACTCATGTTGTCGTGGAGCATGCCGGTCGCATTCGGCGTATTGACCACCGAGAACCTTCAGCAGGCGTTCGACCGTGCCGGAGGAAAGTACGGGAACAAAGGCGATGAAGCTGCAGCAGCAGCAATCAAGATGGTCGCCCTGCAACAGGAGATGGAACCGGAGGATAGTGCTGCCGACCGCCGCAAGATCAACTAACGGCCCCGCTCAGCCACGCCTGCATCAAGATCGAGAAAGATCGTCAAGAAAAACGATCTGACAGATCAACAGGAAACAAGTACAGGAGTTTCGGTTCTAAGGAAGATAGATTTTCCTCTTTAGAATTTAGCATAAAAAAATCCGGAAGGCTCAGATGAACTTTCCGGATTTTTGCATGAGTATGACTCCACGTCGAGAGACTCGCCAAGCGTTCCTCTGATTACAGGATTACAGCAGTTTGGCTCGCCACTCCTCCTCCTTGAAACCCACCAGTACAAAATCATCGGCAACCAACAGCGGACGTTTCACCAACATACCGTCCGAAGCCAATAGCGAAAGTAACGTCTCTTCTGACTCCGAACCGATCTTATCCTTGATCTGTAGTTCACGGTACTTCTGTCCGCTCGTATTGAAAAACTTGCGCAACGGTAGTCCGCTTTTCTTGATCCATGCTGCCAGTTCATCGGCCGAAGGTCTGTCCAACACAATGTCGCGTTGCTCTACCTCGATGCTCTGTTCACGAAGCCATTTGGCTGCCTTGTTGCTCGTCCCGCATCGGGGATAGTAAAGAAATTGGTATTTCATAGCATCTCCGTTTTTGGTTTTCGTCTCGACAAATTTAGAACAATCTGCACATTTTCGCACAAAAAATCGGGCGAAAGTCCGAAAAACTCCGCCCGATTCGTTCTGCTACATTTCATGTTGTCTTAGCCCTAGTTTTCCTCGCACTATTTGATCATTTTATCAAACGTTCTCTTCAAGGAGACAATATCGCGCTGAAAGGCGAGAATATCCTCTTCGTGTTCCAACTCATCCTCGAGAATCTCCACGGCCATTTTCGCAGTAGTATAATCGACCCCATCGGTATAGTCGGCCAGATCACGATACCGCTTGATTGCGCACCGCTCTCCCCGCAGGTTCTGTTCGAGAATCGTCTCGACATACACATCCGTCGGCGCCTCATATTTGCATCGGGCGAGCTTCATCCACTGATCGGGACTCAGTACGGGTGTTCCTCCCAACTGTACGATCCGTGCAATCAGTTTATTCGCATGTGCCAGCTCTTCGTCGGCATGGACCAACATCTCCGACTCGACCTCACTGCGCATCGGTCCTTCAGCCACATGTGCCCCGACCCAATACTGATAATAGGCCAACCACTCTTCACACAGAGCAGCATTCAACATTTCGACCAACTTCTGAACATCCAAGTTCAGCACTTCTGCACTTTCCTGTTTCATATCACTATCCGTTTTTAAAATTCATATACACGGATCCGTGGGCAAAGATTGTGCAAAACCTGCTCCCCTTCGAATAAAACCTTTCGCTTCGGGGGAAGAGTTATAAATCGCACATAAAAAATCCCGAGTCCTCACGAAAAAAGCTGCAATAACTTTATGAAGACTCGGGATAAAGTGTGAAATCAGAACGATATCCTACTCCTTATTAGTTGTTCAGGCTATCGAAGAGGAATCCGACCTTCTCTCGTGGGAGGTGCGTTCCCGATCCTGCCTGTTGCACATCGAGCTGAATCCGATCGTACTCACGCTCCCACTCTAACAGCATGCGGTCGTAACGGATCGAAACCACATCCCAATGAATTGGTCGGTTCTCCTGCCGCCACAAGTTCTGATGAAAGAGCTTCAACTCCTTTGTCATATCCCGCAACGAACCCAATCGGCTCGCATAGGGCATGATCAACCCATAGAGTGCCGTATTGACCTCGTATCCAGCATCGTCGTTGCGGACAAACGAGTCGTACAGATCCGACATCTCGGTGGCCAATATCGATTTATGGAAGACGAAATCGAGTCTCCGGGCCGCAAACAACAGGGCATCAACCGTAGAATCGTGCAGGGCGACATGGGGTCGATTCTGCGAAAACCGCGTATAGGCATCCTCACACCAGAGTCGCATCTCTCGACTAACGCCCATTCTTTGCAGGTGATTCTGCAGCGAAGCTCCGATCCGAGTAAACGGCACAGAGTAGGCCATCTCGAAGTTGACCGCTCCGACCTTTCCGTGCACATCGGCCAAAAGGTTGATTCCATCGGCATAGGCATGATTCTCAGCGTTCCGATAAAAAGCCCAGTCAAATGCATTCCGATACTGATCCATATCCGACTCACCCTGCTGCCAGGCACATGCCGCAGCATAGACAACGCCATACCATCCCATATCGAACAGGTCCTCGCCCAAATCGTCCCACGAAGTATTGAGCATGCCCATCGAACCGAATTTCTGCCCGTCGCGAACAAAATTCCGGATATTTTTCATGTGGGAAAGGTAATCGGGGAAAACCCGTCCTCCATAGAACGCCGACGGAGCCACAAAGGTCGGAATATTCCGTTCGGCGTAAGGTTTCAAGAAGATTTCGTAACTGTCACGGGGCAGATAGTCCCATGCCACAGCTATCGCCTGTTCGGGCAAACGGTCGAGTTTATCGGGACTCTTAACGGCTATTTCACCCCAGAAAAGCAATTTTTTCCCGGCAAGTGCAGGAAGTTCGGCCACCCGGTTCAGGTGATCCATATAGACATCCGCATGCGACCGATCGGCCACCTCCTGCTTGCTTTTTCCACGTCCCAACTCGAAAGTCTCGTCGCAACCGATGTGGATAAACTCAGAGGTAAACATCGGAACAATCTCCCCGAGATAGTCGTTGACAAAATCATAACACTCCGACTCGGTCGGACTGAGCACCTGACTGCCGTGCAACTCACCCAACGAAGCGTATCGTTCCTGACGCAGGACGTAATGCAGATGTCCGAAGGTCTGCTGCTGCGGAATGATCTCCACATGATAACGGGCTGCATAATCGACCAATTCGTGCATCTCTTCCGCCGTAAGGGTTCCTCCATAGGGATTGATCACCGGATGGAGCTTCGATTCATACAGATTTTCAGCATAAATGCTGTACCCGTTAATTTTATATTCTGATAAAATACGGATTTGTTTTTTAGCATACTCCAATGTCGGAATCGGACCGCGGCTCCAGTCATCCTGCTGCCAGCGATAGCGCATGGCAGGAGCATCGTTGATCGCCACAGCACGGACGGCATACCCCTCTTCGGTCGGATAAACGAGCTGCCGTAACGTCTGTACCCCATAAAACACACCGGCGGACGTAGCTGCCGACACGATCACCCCCTCATCGTCGACCAGCAATAAATACCCTTCGGGGTCGGGTGTAGATCCGAGCGACAATCCGGCCTCTTCCAGACGACGGTCAGCCGCCTTGTTGCATCCGGGACGCGTCAACGTAATCACATCACGGATTCCGGAACGGCTCTTCTTCACCGACACCTCCGCCTGTATCAGCTCTTCGGTTAACGTCGATGCTGCAAAAAGATCGGCCTCGTCGTCCGAGCTCACCTTCACGACGATACGCGAACCGGGCATATAGTCCTGCGTTCCGAGTTTTATCTCTTTCGGATAGGGAACCAAGGGCAACCGATCACCGCCGAGCGCACCCCGCCCCTGAGCAAAAAGCACACCGCATCCGGCAAATAAGACAAAAAACAACGACAAAAAAACTCTTTTCATATTCTCGACAGATAAAATTATTGTAAATCCGATTTACGAAATTAAGCAAAATCGCCGAGATTTTCCCCCTTTGCCAACCGCAAACAGCAAACGAAGTCGAAAAAAGAGGCGGAACAGAAAGTTTTTCTTTAGAGGAATTTTTTATATCGGAGAATATTGTGTATTTTTGTCGGTCCTTTGGAGTAATCCTAAAAAAGATTAAACTTTATGAAAATTTGTGAAATCACGGGGAAGACGGCACAGGTAGGCAACAACGTGTCGCACTCGAACAAAAAATCCAAAAGACGTTTCAATCCGAATTTGAAGACGAAACGTTTCTGGAGCGAAGAGGAAGGCCGCTGGATCACGCTGAAAGTGACCGCCGCCGGAATGAAAACCATCAACAAAAAAGGTTTGGCCGCAGCACTCAAAAATGCCGCCGCACCCAAATCCTTGTACTAATCATTAAACGTATCTGAGAAATGGCAAAAAAAGGCAACAGGGTTCAAGTTATCCTCGAGTGCACGGAACAAAAAGAGAGCGGTCTGCCGGGCATGTCGAGATACATCACGACCAAAAACAAAAAAAATACGCCGGACAGGATGGAGCGTAAAAAATATAATCCGATCCTGAAACGAGTTACCATTCACCGCGAAATTAAATAGATTTGAATCATGGCAAAGAAGGTAGTTGCGACGCTGAAAACCGGAACCGGTAAAGCGCACACAAAATGTATTAAGATGGTTAAATCTGAAAAAACGGGAGCCTACACTTTCAAAACAGAAGTCGTGCTCAACGATCAGGTTAAAGATTTTTTCGCTAATAAGAAATAAGCGTTTTACGCCATCTTATTACAAAAGGCCTGTCCTGCGGACGGGCCTTTTGTGATTTATAGCCCCTTGCAAATTGGGAAGCCCCTTTGATCGAGCACCTTTACTCTTGGTCCTATTCGGTCCTATTCGGATTGCAAAAGGACAATTTGTGCATTGATTCGATCCACCGCCTGACAGACCCGATCGATACCGACCGAAACGCCCTCTATCTGACTCGCCCTAAAGTTCATACCAAATATCGCCCCGCCCGTACTCTGAACCTTAATACAGAACCGTTTATTGTAACGATAAAACACAAGCATCAATCCGCCAAGCAGTACTCCAGCCAGAATCGCACCTAAAGTACCATCCGAAGCAAAAACATACCAACACACTCCCGCAACAACAAATAATATGGCCAAAATAATAAAACCGATTGGTTTATGAATCGCACAATGCACACTGGCAACGCCACCTTTAAGCGTCAACAAAGAATCACTGCTTCCCGACAAAGAAGCATCACGAAACAAAATATCCTTTTTCGACACACGAAGTGTTGTTTCGGTACTGATGCCTGCCACTGTCATTAGCCACCCCATAACTCCTGATTTACAGCCGACAATGCACACAAGTACATCCGATTCCGAGTCGTCAGGCAAAACAAAACGACGTAATACCAATGTTGACATACCCGAACCCAACTTGCGTCGGGAAGCGAAAGCCAAGACAATCCACCAAAACAGGATCGCCCCTACACCTATCAACACACTAAATGTCTCCTCCATAATTTTCTCTTCTCACGAACCACAAATCTTTATAAACCCTGCCACGTCCCCCCCCTGCCTCACTTCAAATATCATCCAAATATAGTTAATTTAGACTAAATCCCTCGCGGAATCGTTCGTTTCTGACCCCAAAGAGTATTATCTTTGCAGATGAGTAATATACTGCGACATGGGACTATTCAATATTTTTTCGAAAAAAGAGAATAAAGAGGACTTGAACAAAGGACTCGAAAAGACCAAAGCCGGCGTTTTCTCCAAATTGGCTCGTGCAATCGCCGGCAAGTCGAAAGTGGACGACGAAGTACTGGACAATCTCGAAGAGGTCCTAATCACCTCAGACGTAGGGGTCGACACCACCCTCCGGATCATCGAACGGATCGAGAAACGGGTCGCTGCCGACAAATATATGAACACCTCCGAACTGAACGACATCCTGAGAGAAGAGATCACGAACCTACTCGAAGAGAACAAAGACGCCGGAGCCGATGGTTTCTCTTATGAAAAACAGAACGGTATGCCGTACGTCATCATGGTGGTCGGGGTCAACGGAGCCGGTAAAACTACGACAATCGGGAAGTTGGCTGCCAAACTGAAACAGGCGGGCAAAAAGGTGTATATCGGGGCTGCCGACACCTTCCGCGCCGCAGCGATCGACCAACTGGCCGTATGGGCCGAACGGGCCGGTGTGACGATGATCCGGCAAGAGATGGGTTCGGACCCGGCGTCGGTCGCTTTCGACACGCTGAAAAGCGCCGTGGCCAACGGTGCCGACGTGGTCCTGATCGATACCGCAGGACGGCTCCACAACAAAATCGGACTGATGAACGAGCTGACAAAGATCCGCAACGTGATGGCCAAAGTCATTCCGGATGCACCGCACGATGTCATGTTGGTGCTGGACGGTTCGACGGGGCAGAATGCTTTCGAACAAGCCAAGCAGTTCACACAAGCCACTCGAGTCACCTCCCTGACCATTACCAAGCTGGACGGCACGGCCAAAGGCGGTGTGGTCATCGGCATCAGCGATCAGTTCAAGATTCCGGTCCGTTACATCGGAGTGGGCGAAAAAATCGATCAACTCCAGGTATTCGACCGCAGGGAGTTTGTCGACAGTCTGTTCGGCAAATAATATTCGCTTTCTGTCCACCGGACAGGACTTTTGTGGCACAGAATATATAAAGAACGGCCCCGAAGCGATTGTCTTCAGGGCTATGTTCTTTTTAGTACTCTACATACGCGATCTACAACCATTTCGGTCTTCTATCGAACTTCACTCATCATGTTTTCCCGGGCATAATCCATCGAACGAGTAACATCGAACCACATGACACACTGTTTGCCTTGTAATTCAATATCCATGCGATCGTATTTCTGATCGACCAACTCCTGTTTGTTCACTTTGGTCAGCCCCAAAGTCTTCATAATAACATATTCGTCATGCACACAAATTACCGGCATGGCCGTCTCCTTCGTCCGTCCGTTCCCCGAACTGAAAACCCCTTCCATCAATTTGAAAAAACGTCGCATATAGGGTTCGGTTTCACTTTTAGGAACCTCTTGCGAATCCCGACAAGCAAAATCCACGAACATGATAATTTCATAAGCCGAGAAAGAGACCGGACACTCCTTCAATATCTGCTTGGCTGCACGGAATGCCCCTTTATAATTATTTGCCTGAAACAGAGCTTTAGCCTCCTGCTCGCCATACCCCTCATTCCCTTTATATGCAAAAGTCTCTGCATAACCATAATACAACTTCGCCCCCTCTTCCGCCGTCAATGTCGTATCCCCGCTCTCGAAACGTTTCAACAACTGTTTGTACTCACTTCTCGAAACCTCTCTGTCGTTTTGTGTTGTCTGGGCCGAACCAAAGTCCATGACAAACGAAAAAACACACAATAAAATCAAAATCTTTTTCATAGTCGACCATTTTTTATAGAGTTATATTTACAAATATAACCAATATTATTTATAAAACAAATTAATTTACAATATTTTTTATATAATAAATTAACTTAAGAAATGGTC
>DWXH01000025.1 GCA_019119305.1 Candidatus Alistipes merdigallinarum
GCTCTATTGGGAAAAGATAACATTACTCATTACACATTGGCACAGTTGTGTGGTGACAACGAATATCGTCGAGCGACTCTTTCAGGAAAGTTGTTGAATTACTCTTCTGAACTTGGAACGGGCTTAGCTGATGTAGACATGGTCAAAAAATTAATTAGCAATGAGCCGATTGATGCCAGATTACCTTACGGAGAACCGTTCACAGTACATCGTTACGGAAAATTCATGTTCAATACGAATTCGCTTCCGACATCTGTTGAAATTTCAGACGCTTATTTTCGGCGAATGAATTTCATGCAGTTCGATGTGACGATACCGAAGTCTGAACAAGATCCGGAATTGGCGAAGAAAATTATCGATACAGAACTAGATGGAGTGCTTCAATGGGTGCTTGTCGGTTTGAAACAATTGTTGGTTAACCGAAAGTTTACCGTTTCTCCGAAAATGGAAACTGTCAAAGAACAAATCAGACGTGATCTGGATAGCGTGGCGACGTTTATGGCTGACACTGGTTATAAACCGTCACCGAATAAACGAACTCTGTTGAAAACGCTTCGGGAGGAGTATAATGAGTTCTGTAAGTTGAACAATTGTCGTCAAGTTGGACACAAAATCTTCAGTCAACGTTTGAGATCCGCCGGATTCGATGTTGTATCGGGTACGGGCAACAGGACTTATGTCTGTTGTGAAACTACTCAAAATCCAGATCTGGATTTTGTCGGAGATGTATTTAAATTGAAATCATCCGAACGATGAAGACAATTAGGTGTGAACAAGAGAGACCCTCGATATGGGTCTCTCTTTTCAAAAACTTCACCGATTCACATCCGATCGGAGAGGTAGATGTCTTACATTGGTTGTTAGAACCCTCGAGTGAAATGCTAAATGCACTCGATTTCATTCGCAAAACAGATGATAAAGAGGTCCGTAACTTTATAAAAGCTCGTTTGCCTGCCATTACACCAAGCGGTCTGTTTTCAGTTCGAAAAAAAGAGGGACTGATTGCTCATTCCGGTCTGATTTGCCTGGATATTGATGCCAAAGAGAATCCAGTAATAGAGGATTGGAATGTCTTAAAACAAAATTTACCTGTTTCCGAACATATTCTGTATGCCGGATTGTCAGCAAGTGGACGAGGTCTGTTTTGTCTGGTGCCGATTGCTGACGGGAAACGACATCTTCAACACTTTCTTGCCTTGGAACGAGATTTTAAGGACGCAGGTATTGTACTTGATCCGGCATGTAAAGACATACCGCGTTTGCGAGGTTTCTCTCATGACCCCGCAGCATACGTAAATTTCGGAGCAAAACCGTATGAAAAAGTGGTTCAAGAAGCGGAAAAACCGCTTTGTATTACGTCTGTTCGGCCTGTTGTACGTGGCTCGGATGGAAAAACGGATGAAGTTCGGAACGTTGAGGCGCTGACTCCTATACAGCGTCTATTGCAGCCTACCGATTTGTCTCGTGTTTTGTCTGTTTTTGAGATTTCTAAATCTGCAATACGTCATTTTCTCGATTTGCTGAAGAAAATAGAGGCAAACCGGATCGATATTACCGTCTTGTATCAAGATTGGTTTTCGATAGGCTGTGTAGTCTCGACTTTGTTTGGATCTGAAGGTTCCGTATTCTTTCATCGTATCTCGCAATTTTATCCGAGATATGATCCGGATGAGTGTGAGAAACTTTTCTGTAACATTCAGAAAAGAGGATACCGTATGTCTATCGATAAACTTGTGTCGATAGCCGAGCGATACGGAGTTAGGTAAAATGAAGAAATGAAGAAAAAGTGAGTGCATATCTATGCACTCACTTTTTTCTAAATCAAGTTTGTCATTGCTTCGTCAATACGGCTGTTTCCGAACGAGTCCAGATATATTTGTGTCGTTGTAATGTCGGAATGTCCGAGCGATTGGGATATCAAAGAGATGTCGACACCTGCATGTTTCAAAACTGAAGCATACGAGTGTCTGGCTACGTATGTCGTTAGTGGAATATTCAGATTGAGTTCTTGACCTAACTTTTTTAACTCTCGATTGACGATTTTCAGCACTTTTCGGATGCGGTCGTTACGTAGTCGTTCGGTTTTATGGACCTGTTTGTTTAAGATAGGGAAGATGTAATCGTCTGTATTACTTGATTTTGAGTATCGACTCATGATTGTTTGGGCTCCCTCGCAGATTCTGCAGTTCATCGCTTTACGTGTCTTGTGCCGGGCATACATCAATCGTCCGTTTTGGATGTCTGAATATTTCAAACAGGCGATATCCCGAAAGTTAATACCCGCCATAAAGTAGCTGAACAGAAAGATATCCCGTGCGAATCTACGATATGAAAGCTTATCGTTGTTCAGATCGATGGCCATTAAACGGTGTATCTCGTTTTTCGAGATGGCTCGTTTGCGTGTAGAACTCCATAATCTTCCGAGTTTGAATCGTAGAAACGGATTCTCTTCCGTTTTGAAAACATGTTCTTCTGCAGCACGATTGTAAACGGCTCTCAGTACGCTGAATTTTGTAGCGATACTGTTGTCTTTATTGCCTCGACGTCGTAAGAAAAGTTCGAAATCACGCAGATAGGATAGGGAGATCTCTTCAAATCACATTTTCTGAGGATGGAACTGATGCCATAAGGAACATGTAACTCGATATTTTGAGGCAGTCCCATATTTGTCGATGGATTCTAGTTGTTCGATCACCCGACGAAAGTAGCTGTCCACCGTACAGTCGATCCGCTCTTCTGCAGGTTCAAATAGTGTTTCGAAGTTGACATCGATATCCAATGCTTCGAGCCGACGGATCTTTTTGTGATATTCGTTCAGAAGAGAATCTAACCGCAGTTGCATTTCACGGTACTGCGGACTGTAGTCTGTTAACCGTTGTGATTTTTCGTTCCAAACCGCAGGATTGACGATGATTCCGGTGGAGAGGGTTTTGGTTTGTCTTCGGTGGGTGAACCGGATGACCAGCGGGACTTCACCCTGACTGTTGCGTGCATCTTTGCGGCACACGACTTTGATGTTCATGATGCGTGACGTGTTGCGCAAACACCAGCCTTACATTTTTGTGTAAAACATTCTGTAAAACATTTTGGGTCGAAACAGCCTTTTTCGGGGAATTTTTCGGAATTTCAACGGGGTGGTTGAGTCACCCGTTTTGTCGAAAGAGAGTTGCGGAAATCTAGCAACAGGTTGATATACAAACGAAAAAGGCAGTCTTTTTAGACTGCCTTCGAGAGCGGAAAACGAGACTCGAACTCGCGACCCCAACCTTGGCAAGGTTGTGCTCTACCAACTGAGCTATTTCCGCATAAAGTTTTTCCTCCTCCCACTTTTGCAACGCTCTTGCGTTCCTTTTGGGTGATGCAAAAGTACGATTAAAATTTTATTCTGCAAATTTTTTCGAAAGAAAATTTATTGAACATTGCCGTTTGTCGCACATCCTCCGATACTTCTTGATAAAGTTATGAGGCTGTAATTAAAGAAGGCAACAAAAGATCGAGAATTTCTTTTGCCGCCTTCTTATGTGGAAATATTTCTCCGTTAGGTTATTCCGTCTATTTGCAAAGCTCCTTTACCGGAATTTTGTCGATGCGGGCTTGGTGGCGTCCCCCCTCAAATTCAGTATCCAGAAAGGTATCCACGATTTTGCGTGCGGTCTCCGTATCGATGAAACGAGCAGGCATGGTGCAGACATTTGCGTTGTTGTGGCGACGGGCCAACGAGGCGATTTCGGGTTCCCAGCAGATGGCGGCCCGGATACCTTGATGTTTGTTCAGCGTCATCGTGATTCCGTTTGCACTGCCGCACATGGCGATACCGCGGGGTAATTCTCCCTTTTCGATCGCTTCGGCAAGCGGATGGGCATAATCCGGATAGTCGCAGCTCTCTTCGGATTTGCATCCGAAATCGTATACGTCGTATCCTTTCGAATCAAGATATCCGATCACGAACTCTTTGAGTTGGAAGCCGGCATGGTCGCTGGCTATTCCGATCTTCTTGTTTTCCATATATGGTTTTCGTTTTAGTGGTTAATACATGTTGTTTCGGTTTTATTGATGGCGTTGTGCCAACTCCTCTTCGATATCGGCGATTGTGAGCCCTTGATTCTCCATCAGAACAAGCAGGTGGTAGATCAGGTCGGAGATTTCGTAAACCAAATCTTCGTTGTTGTTATCCACTGCCTCGATGATGGTTTCTACTGCCTCTTCTCCAACTTTTTGAGCAATCTTTTTAACGCCTTTCTTGAATAGTTTGGTCGTATAAGAGCCTTCGGGCATGTCGCGGTGGCGCTGTTGGATCACGCTTTGGAGTTGTCCGATGAAGCCTTCGCTTTCTCGTTCGGCAAAGCAGGTTTTGGTCCCTTTGTGGCAGACCGGACCTACCGGTTCGACGCGGATCAACAACGTATCATCATCACAGTCTTTTGCAATGCTTTTGACATTGAGAAAATTGCCGCTGGTTTCACCTTTTGTCCAAAGCCGGTTTTTGGTGCGGCTGAAGAAAGTTACGCGGCCTTCGCTGACCGTTTTGTTGTAGGCCTCTTCGTTCATGTAGCCCAGCATCAGGACTTGGCGCGTGTTGTCGTCTTGTATAATGGCCGGAACGAGGCCTTCGCAACTCTTGGTTGTGTTCAGTTCTTTGAATTGTATCATAATCTGACAGGTATATGCATTTTTTTTAGTTCTTGTTTCAGATAGGGAATTGGAATCTCCCCGTAATGGAAGATACTGGCTGCGAGAGCGGCATCGGCACACCCTTCGGTCAGCACATCGGCGATATGCTGTACGGTTCCGGCTCCACCGGAGGCGATGACCGGGATCGAAAGCATTTGTGACAGGCGGGCGTATGTTTCGCACGGGTAGCCGTTTTTCGTTCCGTCGTGATCCATCGAGGTAAAGAGGATCTCGCCGGCACCACGTTCCTGTGCCTCCCGGGCCCACGAAAACAGCTCTTTCTCCGTGAGCCGGTGTCCACCATGTGTCGTCACCCGCCATACGCCGTCGATCTGTTTGGCGTCGATAGCTACGACGACAAACTGGCTGCCATATTTCGAGGCGATTTCGCTGATCAGTTCGGGGTTGTTGACTGCTGCACTGTTGACCGTTACCTTGTCGGCTCCGGCGGTGAGCAGGCGACCGGCATCCTCTATGGAGGCAATGCCGCCGCCGACCGTAAACGGAATGTTGATGTTGGCGGCTATGCGTGTAACTAATTCAGCAAAAGTTTTTCGGCCCTCCATCGAGGCGCTGATGTCGAGGTAGACTAGTTCGTCGGCACCGTCCTCAGCGTAACGCTTCCCCAGTGCGACCGGATCACCCACGTCGCGCAGTTCGAGAAAATTGATCCCTTTGACCGTCTGGCCCTCCTTGATGTCCAGACAGGGTATGATTCGTTTTGCTAACACGTTTAGAGTTTTTTATCGGTTGATGCGGTTCGGGAGTATTGGGCGAGTTGCTCGAAGGTGATGCGTCCTTCGTAGATGGCTTTGCCCACGATGACACTCTTTAACCCGTTGCGATCGAGATTTTCGATGTCGTTCCAAGTGCTGATCCCGCCGCTGACGGTAATTTCGATCCCGGGAAAGAGTTTTTGAAGTTTGACGTATAACGGTACCGAAGGGCCGGAGAGCATGCCGTCCTTGGCGATATCGGTACAGATCACTTGGCTCAGGCCTACGTCTCGAAACGATTCGATCAACTCCTCGACGCCCATCTGTGCGGCCTCGAGCCATCCGTTGATGGCGATGCGGCCGTCACGCGTGTCGGCCCCCAGAACCATCCGTTCGGGACCGAACTCGTCGAGCCATTCGCGGAACGATTCGGGCTGTTTTACGGCAATACTGCCGCAGATGGCCCGTTTGGCACCCGCCGCAAACACCTCTTTCAGCGCATCGCTGCTTTTGATGCCTCCTCCGTATTGGATCTGCAGTGAAGTCGAGGTCGCGAGGCGTTCCAGTACCTTCAGGTTGACCGGGTGCGAAGCCTTGGCTCCATCCAGATCGACCAGATGCAACCGTTTGATGCCACAATCCTCGTAGCGCCGGGCCACATCGAGCGGATCCTTGTAGTATGTCGTTTTTCGGTCATAATCGCCCTGTGTGAGGCGGACACAACTGCCGTCGATCAGGTCTATGGCTGGAATAATGGTAATCATAGTCTTAAAAAGTTTTGTAAGATGTGTTCGCCGACCGATGCGCTCTTTTCGGGATGGAATTGGGTCCCGAAGAAGTTGCCGCGTCGGATGGCAGCGCTGAAGGTCTCTCCGTATGTAGTGACGGCAATCGTATCGGCATTGACAGTCGGGGCGAACGAGTGCACGTAATAGACATAGGAACCTTCGTCGATTCCGTCGAACAGTGGGGATTTCAGCTGTTCGATGCTGTCCCATCCCATGTGGGGAATCTTCAGCTCGTGAGTCCGGAACTTTTTGACCTCGTTGTCGAAGATGCCGATACACTCCGCATGTCCCTCTTCGCTGCGGCGGCACAGCAGTTGAACGCCGATGCAGATGCCCAGAACCGGTTGGGTCAGGGAACGTATAACCTCGACGAGTCCGCGTTCTCTGAGTTTTTGCATGGCGGTTGAGGCCTCACCGACGCCCGGAAGCAGGACCCGGTCGGCAGAGCGGATCTTTTCGGCATCGGCCGTAATTGTGTATTCGGCACCCAAACGTCCCAAAGCATTGGCTACCGAGCGGAGATTCCCCGTGTCGTAATCGATAACAGCTATCATAATACTCCTTTACTGCTTGGCAGTTCAAATTTAAAACTATTTCTGGCAATCGCCATGCGCAGGGCTCGAGAAAAGGCTTTGAAGACGCCTTCGATTTTGTGGTGTTCGTTCTCTCCGTTAGCAGCGATGTGGAGGTTGCAGTGAGCGGCCTCGGCAAAGCTTTTGAAGAAGTGGCGAAACATCTCGGTCGGCACGTCGCCGACGCGCTCTCTGTGGAACTCGACATTCCACTGAAAATCGATTCTTCCCCCGAAGTCGAGCAGCACGATGGCCTTGCATTCATCCATCGGCAGGCAGTAGCCGTACCGTTCGATCCCCAACTTCGAACCGAGAGCACGGAAAACCGCTTCTCCCAGCACGATGGCCGTATCTTCGATCGTGTGGTGTTCGTCGACCTCCAGATCGCCTTTGGCCTCGACAACTAACGAAACGCCTGCATGGTGAACGATCTGTTCGAGCATGTGGTCGAAAAACTTCAGCCCCGTGTCGACGTGCGATTCTCCGCTGCCATCCAGATCGATGGCGACCCGAATGTCCGTTTCGCGGGTTTTTCGGTGGATTTCGGCGGTACGCGCTCCGGCTCTCAGAAATTGCCAGATCCGGTCCCAGTCGTCCGTAATCAGCACACAGCTGTCGAGCAGTCCCTGTTCGGCCAATAAGGCGCGGCCGCTTTCGGTCGGTTGCAGCAGGATACCCTTTGCCCCGAGGTTGCGGGCCAACTCGATGTCGGTCGGTCGGTCGCCGATCACGAAAGAATTTGCCATATCGTACTCCCCGTTGAGGTATTTGCCGAACATGCCGGTACGGGGTTTGCGTGTCGGAGCGTTGTCTTCCGGCATCGAACGGTCGATCAGCATGTCGTCGAACCGGATTCCTTCGCCTTCCAGCGTCTTCAGCATGAGGTTGTGTGCCGGCCAAAATGTCTTTTCGGGAAACGAGTTCGTTCCGAGCCCGTCCTGATTGGTGGCCATCACCAACTCGTAATCGAGCGAGGCGATACGGTTCATCGAGGTGATGGCTTTCGGAACGAAAGCCAGTTTTTCGAACGAGTCGACCTGATAGTCAACAGGTGGCTCTTCAATCAGTGTTCCGTCCCGATCTATGAATAGTACTTTTTTCATGATTTGCAGATTACATGTTTTTTAGCGTCTCCAGCAGTACGGCATTCTCTTCCGGTGTGCCGATCGTGATGCGCAGGCATCCTTCGCAACCGGCGATACGTGAACGGTCGCGGACGATGATTCCGGCCGCGATGAGCGTTTCGTACACCTGGCGCGGCTGATCGACTTGGACCAGAATGAAGTTGGCATCTGACGGATGGATTTTCCGGATGAGCGGGAATGTCTTCAGTGCTTCGCTTACCCGTTCCCGCTCGGCAATGATCGTCTTGATTTGGGAATCGGGACATGTCTGGAGCCGGTCGTAAACGATTTTTTGCGTAACGACGTTGATGTTGTACGGGTATTTGACCCGGCTCAACGTTTCGATAATGAACGGTTGTGCAAAGGCGAGTCCTAACCGCAGACCGGCCATACCCCATGCTTTCGACAGGGTTTGCAACACAATCAGGTTGGGAAATTCATCCAATCGGCTTAAAAATCCCGGTTGATCGGCGAAATCGATGTAGGCCTCATCCAGCACGACGATCCCCTGAAAGGTTTTGAGAATCCGTTCGATCGTCTCTTTCGGGAAACAGTTCCCCGAAGGGTTGTTCGGAGAGCACAGGAACAGCAATTTCGTCTGCTCGTCGGTTGCGGCCAGCAGCTTGTCGGCATTCAACGAAAAATCGGGCTCCAGCTGAACCTCCCGCATCGCTACGTCGTTGATCGCAGCGGCGACCTTATACATGCCGTACGAAGGGGCGATCGAAACGGCATTGTCGCGTTTGGGCTCACAGAAGAGTCGGAACACCAGGTCGATCGGCTCATCCGATCCGTTGCCGATGAAGATCTTTTCGACAGGGACGTTTTTTACCTCCGAAAGTTTTTGTTTGAGCACTTTTTGGTGCGGATCGGGGTAACGGTTGTAGCCGTTGTCGTATGGATTCTCGTTGGCATCGAGGTAGATTCCCAGACTCCCCTGATATTCGTCCCGTGCGGTAGAGTAGGGGGCCAGCGTACGTATATTTTCTCGTAATAGTTCTCGGACTTCCATGATTTCGTCTCGATTCGGGGTTTTATATATTTTGATACTCTATGAGAAGCGGTTTAACCGGAGCGTTACGGCGTTTTTGTGAGCCCCGAGACCTTCGGCTTCGGCCATCGTTTCGATTGTCCGGCCGATTTTCCGCAATCCGTCGGGCGTGATCTCCTGATAGGTCATTTTGCGCATGAAGCTGTCGAGGTTGACTCCGCTGTAGGCGTGTGCCCATCCGTAGGTCGGCAGGGTATGGTTCGTCCCCGATGCGTAGTCTCCGGCACTCTCCGGCGTATAGTTCCCGATGAAAAGGCTTCCTGCAGCTGTGATCCGGTCTGCGATTTTCCACGGGTTTTCCATCGACAGGATCAGGTGCTCGGGACCGTATGCGTTGCAGAAGTCGATCAGGTCATCCACCGTATCCATAACGATGATTCGGCTGTTCTCCAAGGCTTTGCGGGCAATATCGCGGCGGGAAAGTTGTTGGAGCTGCCGTTCGGTTTCCGTAATGACCTGTTCGGCGAATCCGCGTGACGGGGTCAGCAGTACTACCTGTGAATCGGGCCCGTGTTCGGCCTGCGACAGCAGGTCGGAGGCAACGAACTCCGGAACGGCTGAAGAGTCGGCCATCACCAACACTTCGGAAGGACCTGCCGGCATGTCGATCGCTGTGGTTGAGAGGCCGACCTGCTGTTTGGCCGTGGTGACATACTGGTTGCCCGGGCCGAAAATCTTGTCGACTTTAGGTACGCTCTCCGTTCCGTAGGCCATGGCTGCAATCGCTTGGGCCCCTCCAACCTTGAAAATACGGTTGACTCCGGCCTGTGAGGCAGCGTACAGGATGGCAGGAGCGATTTTCCCCTGCTTGTCGGGAGGCGTGCAGAGAATAATCTCCCGGCAGCCTGCCACCTGAGCCGGAACCGCCAACATCAACACCGTAGAGAACAGCGGAGCCGACCCGCCCGGTACATAAAGTCCCACCCGTTGGATGGGGACGGCCCGTTGTACACACCGTACGCCCGGCATAGTCTCCATATCGACCGGCTGGGGTTTCTGTGCCGCGTGGAACCGCTCGATATTTTTGGCTGCTGTCGCGATCGCCTCTTTCAGGGCGTCGGGAATCAGAGACGCAGCCTCTTCGATTTCGTCGCGGGTTACGATGACCGACGTGAGTTCGGTCTTGTCAATCTCCCGAGTGAGCCGCAGCAGGGCACGATCCCCCTCCGTACGGACCGACTCGAGGATCGAGGCTACCCGTTCCCCGATTACCGACCGAGCAATTTGTGGCCGACGGAGCAATTTACCCCATTCGCTCCGTTCGGGATTTACCGATATATCCATTATAGAATCATTTTTTCGAGTGAAAGAACCAATATGTCTTCTGCGCCGATCGCCTTGAGCTGTTCGATCTTGTCCCACAGCTCGCGTTCGTTGATTACCACGTGGATCGAACTCCAGCCCTCCTGAGCCAAAGGCAGGATGGTCGGACTCTTCATGCCGGGCAGAATGCGGATCGCTTCGTCGATTTTTGCGTGGGGCAGATTCAGCAGTACGTATTTCATACCCCGGCTCCGTTCTACGGCTTCGATGCGGAATAACAGTTGGTCGAGGATCTTTTTCTTCTCGTCAGACAGGGTTTTGTTGGCGATCATGACGGCCTCCGAGAAGAGTACCTTTTCGACCTCTTTCAGTCCGTTGGTCACTAATGTGCTGCCCGAGCTGACGATGTCGAAGATCGCGTCGGCCATGCCGACCGAAGGTGCGATTTCGACCGAGCCGGCGATTTCGTGAATTTCGGCCGTGATTCCTTTCTCTTTAAAGAAACGGGAGAGAATGACCGGATAGGAGGTGGCGATCCGTTTCCCGTTGAAGTAGTTTACATCGACATACTCTTCGGTTTTGGGTACGGCCAACGACAAACGGCACTTGCCGAAACCGAGCTTATGGGCAATCTCAACGTCGAACTCTTTCTCTTCGACCTCGTTGAGTCCGACGATTCCGATGTCGGCTACCCCCATTGATACGGCTTGGGGAATATCGTCGTCGCGCAGATAAAGCACCTCCATCGGGAAGTCGTTGCAGCGGGTCAACAGTTTCCGTTTACTCTCTTCTGCCGATACGCCCGCTTCGGCGAGCAGTTCGATACTCTCTTCATTGAGTCGGCCTTTGGCCTGAATAGCGATTCGCAACATATTTTTCGAGTTTTAATAGTTTTCAGTACGGTTTATAACTAAAAAAGAGGCCCCGATTTCGGTAAGCCTCTTTTATGCGATAAATATCTCGATCAGTTCGGACAAACACGCGACGAGCCTACCGTGAAGGAAGCAGGTGATGATGGTGTTCGTGAATACGACTGAACTGTGTCATAATCTATCTCGATTTTGTACCGTACAAAGGTAATTTAAAAAAATAAGAAACAAAACTTTTTTCTATATAATTCAGGTTTTACCTCTATTTTTCGGCAGGAGTGTAGCGCAGAAGCAGCGATCCGGGGGCCTGATCGATCGCAAGGGTCACTCCTTCGGCGAGTTCACGTCCGGTCTTGTTCGCAATCGAGCCGTCGTTGTCGTTTTGTATCGCGTAAGTCGTTTCGGGATCGAGTCCTTGCAATTTGACTTGGATGTTGTCCGTCGTGTTGTCTTTGCGCCGGAAAGCGACCACGATTCCGCTTTGGTCCGACGGGCGGTTTAGCTGATAGGCCAAAAAGGCGTCGTCTCCGGTCAGGTCACCGTATCCGGTCAGCGGATAGAAATCTTCATAAAAATAGGGCTTCAACTCTTTGTATTCGCTAATAACCCGTTGCATGTCGGGAATCGAGCCGCGGATGCTGAAAATCTCCCAGTTGATGACCATCGTACTGCCCAGGCACGACCGGAAGCTGTAATCGTCCGTATTGTATATTCCCGTTCCGTGCAGGGGCAGGAAGAGGTTCAGCCCGTAGGTGTGGCATTGGTAGCCGTTGACCTCGCCATACTGGTAGTCTGTTCTCCAAAGCGGAGCGCTGCGTTTCATCGTTTCGAGGTCGAGCCGGCGGCCGCCCGAAGCGCAGTTGTCGATCAGCAGGTTCGGGAAACGTTCCAACAGGTAGTCCCAATAGGCATACAGCCCTTCGACGTGGCGGATTTCGTTGATCCCGGTTCTTCCGGGCTCTTCGTTTACGGCCCAATAGGGGGCGGTCGGCATATTGAAATCTTGACGGTAGTAGTCGATACCGTTCTCTTCAATCATGTCGCCGATGTATTTGGAGAGCCATGCACAAGCCTCCTTATCTCCTAAATTGAACAGGTAGCAGTTGTCGTTGGGCCTTTTGAGCATCCATTCGGGATGCAGTTTGGCGAAGAGGGTGCTTCGGTCGATGCGTTCGGGTTCGAACCAGACCATAAATTTGGCCCCGACACGATGTGCAGCGTCCGAGATCGGTTTCAAACCGTCCGGGAAACGGGTGGTGTCGACGGTCCAGTTACCGACGTTGGTCGACCAGTTGCCTCCGGTGAAGTCCGGACCTCCGCATCCCGTGTACCATCCGGCATCGAGCCAAAAGACTTCGGGTGTGATACCGAACTGTTTGTAGCGTTGGATCATGGCGATGGCCAGCTCTTCGGTCAGACAGCTATATTCGTTGCAGGGTGCCGGATCTCCCCATTCGAAACCGGCCGAGAGCGGATACTCGGCAAATTTGCCGTCGATTTTACGCGAATTGTGGGCCAGCATGAAGCGGCGGAAATGGTTGTTGCCGGTCAGCAGGTTCTCTCCTTCCCAAAACAGCAGGCAGATGCACGGGGTCCGGATCTGCTCTTCGGGGTAGAGGAAAAGGTCCATGTATTTCATGCCGCTGGTCAGCGATACCTCTTGGTCTGCCGTCCGTCGCACATCGGCGAACCATGTCCCGGTCCATCCGATGCCTACGACAACGCCCTTTTGGTCGGGAGTTTCGATGTTGAAGAACGGGAAGGCACTGTTGTCCGAAGAGCGTCCTCCGTCCGGAAACATATAAACCGAATCCTGAACCGACAGCGTGCTGAGGATCGGTTGGAAATCGGCCCGGGAACCGCAAGACCCTCTGAGCCGCAACAGATTGAAATCGCCTTCCGTTTCACTTTTCCACGTCAGGTCGACAACGTTGACCGCTTTCAGTTGGGCCGAATTTTTATCCGATCCGTTGCGGAAATTCAAAACCCATTCGACGGTGTTGAATTCAGGAAATCCATCGACCAGACATACGGCAGTAAGGCCCGAAGCGGGGTCCGTATATGAGAACTGGTATTTTATGACATTGGGGTCGTCGCTTGTCAGTTTTGTCGTGGAGTGTTTCCATTTGCGGATGAACTCGGATGACGGACGATCGTTATAGATGAACGAAAACGGGGGAATCTTCCCTTTGGCAAAGGTCGTAGTGATCCATTTCTCCAGATCGCTCGGAACTGCAATTTTCTGTGTCGTTTGGGCTTGCAGGATAGATGTGGTGCAGGTCATGGCGAGCAGCACCGCGACGATAAGGTAAATTTTTTTCATTTTTAGTAGTTTTAAGGGTGCAAAACAGATTGGAGGAATAATTTCAAAGATACAAAAAATTATATATGAAACCCGAAGGTCGGATAGGTTGCAGCGTAAAAAACGATGTTTAGCCGATCGTCTGTAAAAATCGAAGGCGATACAGGATGTCCGAGAAGTGATCCGGAGATGAGACCCCGATCGGAATCGATCCGTTCGACCGTTATGTCATCGACGAAATTCAAGCCGGGAATCTTGGCCCATTTGTAGAGGCACTCTTTGGCGCACCAGATCGTCCCTGCTATTTTTTGATGTAGGTGGGAATCGTGGGCCTCGATCAGTTTGCGTTCGGAATCGGAGAGGAATTTCGAAGCGGCGCATGAGAAATCACGGGTCGGGAGCTCGATGTCGATGCCGCACGGTTGATCGGAAAGAAACAGCGCTGCATATCCTGGGGTGTGGCTTACGGCAATCTGTTTTTTCTCTCCAACCAGAATCGGGGCGCCGATAGAGTTATAAGTAGCTGTTATATCCGGGAGGAGTTCGTGCAACAACACATGCCAAGCGAGCCATTCGCATCGCCGACGGGCATGGGTGAGGCTTCGGGCATATTCCTGTTCCGCACGGCTGCATCGTGCAGCCAGTTGCGGTTCGGATTCGACGATCCGCCATACGGCCAGTTCGCCGCAGGAGAGATTGCTTCGGATGATCAGAGGCATAGTAAAAAGTTACGCCATAAAATTAAGCATTTTATGGCGTAACTGAACGTTTCGTAAGGAGAAAAGACTAATACTCGTTCCAGCTCTTGATCTTGATGTCTTCCGGATTCATGCGGCAGAAGGCCGTGATGAATGCGCTGGCCAGCCGTGCATTGGTGATCAACGGAATGTTGAAGTCGATCGCACTGCGTCGAATCGTATAGTCGTTGTTCAACTCGTCTTTTGACAGGTTTTTCGGGATGTTGACGATCAGGTCGATCTTCTTTTCCTTGATGTAGGTCAGCGTATTGGGCTGCTCGGGCTGGTCGGGCCAGTGGAGTACCGTCGCATGCACCCCGTTGGTCTCGAGAAATGCTGCCGTACCCCGGGTCGCAAAGATGTTGTAACCTTTTTGCTGCAACGCTTTGGCAGCCGAGAGCATATCCATTTTCGAACGCGAATCTCCGGTCGAAAGCAGAATGTTTTTCTTGGGAATGGCATAACCGACCGACATCATCGCTTTCAGAATGGCTTCGTGGAAATCCTCGCCGATACATCCGACCTCTCCGGTCGAAGCCATCTCAACACCCAGTACCGGATCGGCTTTCTGGAGCCGCGAGAAGGAGAATTGCGGAGCCTTGATGCCGACATAATCGAGCTCGAAGGCCGATTTGTTTGGGACGTCGGGTTCTACGCCCAACATGACTTTGGTGGCTATGTCTATAAAATTTACTTTCAATACTTTCGATACGAACGGGAAACTTCTCGAGGCTCGCAGGTTACATTCGATCACCTTGATGTCGTTGTTCTTGGCCATCAGCTGCATGTTGAAAGGACCAGAGATCTTCAGCATGCGGGCTACTTCGCGAGCAATGATCTTGATGCGGCGCATGGTTTCGACGTACATCTTTTGCGGCGGGAATACCATCGTCGCATCACCCGAGTGTACACCGGCAAACTCGACGTGTTCCGAGATCGCATAGATCAGCACTTCGCCGTTGCGGGCCACGGCATCGATCTCGATCTCTTTGGCGTGTTCGATGAACTCCGTAACCACGACCGGATACTGTTTCGATACGTTGGTGGCGAGGGTGAGGAAGTGTTCGAGCTCTTCGCGGTTCGAAACGACATTCATCGCTGCGCCTGAAAGTACGTACGAAGGCCGGATCAATACCGGGAAACCCACCTCGTCGACGAACCGGTAGATGTCATCCATGGTAGTCAGCTCCCGCCAACGGGGCTGGTCTACACCGATTTCGTCGAGCATGGCCGAAAACTTGTGTCGGTCTTCCGCATGGTCGATGTCGGTGGCCGATGTCCCGAGGATGGGTACGTGTTCGTTCTGGAGCCGCAGGGCCAGGTTGTTCGGAATCTGGCCTCCGGTCGATACGATGACCCCTTTGGGTTGTTCCAGATCGGTGATGTCGAGCACCCGCTCGAGCGTCAGCTCATCGAAATAGAGCCGGTCGCAGGTGTCGTAATCCGTTGATACGGTTTCGGGATTGTAGTTGATCATGACCGAACGCAACCCCTGTTGACGGATCGTGTTCAGCGCACTGACGCTGCACCAGTCGAACTCCACCGAGCTACCAATCCGGTAGGCTCCCGATCCGAGAACGATTACCGAGCGGTTGTCGCGCGGGAAGTCGATGTCGTGGGCACACCCGTTGTACGTAACGTAGAGGTAGTTGGTCATGGCCGGATATTCGGCGGCCAGCGTGTCGATCTGTTTGACGTACGGGGTGATTCCGCGCAGTTTCCGGTACTTGCGGATGTCCAGCATGTCGCGCTCGATGTTCTTTGCCGAACTTTTCGATACGGTCCGGGCCAGCTGGAAGTCGGAGAAGCCCCGTTGTTTGGCCTCCAAAAGCAGCGTGTCGGGAACCTGCGTGATGTTGTTATATTGCTCCAGTTCGTTTTCGATCCGGATAATGTTTTCGAGTTTCTCGATGAACCAGCAGTCGATGCGGGTCAGCTCATGAATGCGCGATACGGAGTAACCGTTCTTGAGTGCATGTGCGATGACGAAGATCCGCTTGTCGGTCGGGTGGCTCAGTGCGGCATCGATGTCCTCGACCTCGAACTCCTTGTTGGCGACGAAGCCGTGCATGCCTTGTCCGATCATGCGCAATCCCTTCTGGATCACCTCCTCAAAGTTACGGCCGATCGCCATCACTTCGCCGACCGATTTCATGCTCGAACCCAATTCCCGCGAAACGCCTTTGAATTTGCCGAGGTCCCATCGGGGAATTTTGCAGACGATATAGTCGAGAGCCGGTTCGAAGCAGGCCGTCGTGCTCTTCGTGACGTTGTTTTTCAGTTCGTGGAGTCCGTATCCCAATCCTAATTTTGCGGCGATGAAGGCCAACGGGTACCCCGTCGCTTTGGAGGCCAAGGCCGAAGAACGGCTCAGTCGCGCGTTGACTTCGATCACCCGGTAATCTTCCGATTCGGGATCGAGGGCATACTGCACGTTACATTCGCCGATCACTCCGATGTGGCGGATGATCTTGATCGCCAGCCGGCGCAGTTTGTGGTACTCCGAGTTCGACAGCGTCTGCGAGGGGGCAACCACGATACTCTCTCCGGTGTGGATGCCCAGCGGGTCGAAGTTCTCCATGTTGCAGACCGTGATGCAGTTGTCGTACCGGTCGCGGACCACCTCATATTCTACCTCTTTCCACCCTTTCAACGACTTTTCGACCAGAATTTGCGGCGAGTAGGAGAAGGCCTTGTTGGCCAGTGCGTCCAGCTCTTCGTCGTTGTCGCAGAATCCCGAACCGAGCCCTCCGAGCGTATAGGCGGCCCGGATGATGATCGGATAGCCCAGCTCGTGAGCCACACGTTTGGCTTCGGCCACACTCGTTACGGCTTCGCTTTTAATTGTTTTTACGTCGATCTCGTCCAGCTTCTCGACAAACTTTTCACGGTCTTCGGTATCGATGATGGCCTGAACCGGAGTTCCGAGAACCTGTACGTTATATTTTTCAAGGACACCGCTGCGATACAGTTGGACGCCGCAGTTCAGTGCGGTCTGTCCGCCGAAGGCCAACAGGATCCCTTGCGGACGCTCCTTTTCGATCACTTTCGTTACATACTCCGGCGTTACGGGCAGGAAGTAGACCTTGTCCGCAATGTTTTCCGAGGTCTGTATCGTGGCGATGTTCGGATTGATCAGAACGGTGTAGATTCCCTCCTCTTTCAGGGCCTTGAGTGCTTGCGAACCCGAATAGTCGAACTCTCCGGCCTCTCCGATCTTAAGTGCTCCCGAACCCAGCAGGACCACTTTCTCTATTTTGTCTATCGTGTGCATTTTTCGATGTTTTGGATGAAGTCGTCAAACAGGAATTCGGTGTCTACCGGACCTCCCGACGCTTCGGGGTGAAACTGTACGGAGAAGAAAGGTTTGTTTTTGTGGCGGATGCCTTCGCTGGTCCCGTCATTCAGGTTGACGAAGTAGGGCTTCCACTCCGGATCGAGCGTTGCGGTATCTACGGCGAATCCGTGATTCTGCGAGGTGATCACTGCACGATCGGTCCCGACCATCAAGGCCGGCTGGTTGTGGCTCCGGTGTCCGTACTTCAGTTTGAAAGTAGAGGCTCCGGCTGCGATCGAAAGCAGCTGGTTCCCAAGACAGATACCGAAAATCGGCTTCCCTATGGCGATAGCCTTTTTGATGTGGGCGATGGTTGCCTGGCATTGTTGCGGATCGCCCGGTCCGTTCGACAGCATCAGGCCGTCGTAATCGATCTGGGTGAAGTCGTAGTCCCATGGAACGCGGATGACCTTTGCACCGCGTTCGCAAAGGCATCGGATGATGTTGTACTTACAACCGCAGTCGACCAGTACGACGGTGTATTTGCCGTCGCCGTAGGTGGTGACTTCACGGGTGCTTACCTGCGCGACCAGATTTTCCTTGTTCGGGTCGATGAATTGCGGTGGCTCGGGGAGTCCGTCGATCGCGATCTTGCCGAGCATGACACCCCGCTCGCGGATGGTTTTGGTCACTTGTCGTGTATCGATACCCCATATGGCGGGCACCTGATTGTCGGACAGCCATTTCCCCAGACTCTCCACAGCGTTCCAATGGCTGTATTTGAAGGAGTAGTCGGAGATAATCAGTCCGCGTACGTGGATGCGGTCGGCTTCGAAAAAGCGGTAGACGCCATTCTCTTCGGTGAACTTCGGAACGCCGTAGTTGCCGATCAGAGGGTAGGTGACGACTAAGATTTGACCGCTGTAAGAGGGATCGGTGAGGCTCTCGGGATATCCGGTCATTGCCGTATTGAAAACAACTTCGCCGGAAACGGGATTTTCTGCCCCGAATGAATAACCCTGAAATTGGGTTCCGTCTTCGAGAATGAGACGGGCGGATTTTTTGTCAGACATTGTATATCAGTAAGTTATGTATTCAAAGTACTTGCTGAAACTGTCTTCACTTCAGAAAGAGTTTCTGAGCCGCAAAAGTACGGATAGATTTTCGATTGTGCAAATCGTTGCAAAAAAAGTTTTCGATTTACGGTGCGCGTCGTATCTTTGTTTCTGTTAAAATCCGGAATATAATGACAAAGGCCGAAATATCATTTATCCGTTCGCTTGCGTCGCGTAAAGAACGGTATGTTGCAGGAGTTTTTGTGGCAGAGGGGGAGAAGTTGGTCAAGGAGCTGCTTGCCTCTTCGTTCTCCGTCCGTCGGGTCTTTTTGTGCGGCGACAGAATTCAGTTACCTCAACAGGTGCCGGTGCCGACAGAACGGATCTCACCGCGCGAAATGGAACGCATCAGTCTGTTGAAAACCCCTTCAGATCTATTGGCCGTAATCGAAATGCCGGTTTATGGCAATACGGAAACTTTTCTCCCGAAAGATTGGGTCTTGGCGTTGGACGATGTGCAGGACCCCGGGAACATGGGAACCATCATCCGCCTGGCCGACTGGTTCGGGATCCGGGATATCTTCTGCTCGGAAGCTACGGTCGACTGTTTCAATCCTAAAGTCGTTCAGGCTACGATGGGAGCCATTGCGCGGGTTCGGGTTCATTATGTTCCGTTGCCGAAATTTTTACAGCGTATGTCATCCGAAGGGATCCCGGTTTACGGGACCTTTTTGGAGGGAGAGAATATCTACGATGCGGAACTGCCTGCAACAGGTGTTTTGGTGATGGGCAACGAAGGACAGGGTATTTCGGCTGCGGTCGGACAGCAGACGACACATAAACTCTACATTCCCTCCTATCCGACGGATGCGGAGACCTCCGAATCGTTGAATGTGGCGGTAGCTACGGCAGTCGCCACGGCGGAAATTCGTCGCCGGTTACGGTAATCGTCCGAAAAGCCCGACCTGATTGAGAAACAGCAGCAGGATAACGACAGGGATTACGAACCGGATCATGAATCGGATCACCGGGAAAATGGTTATCCCGTACTGCAAATGGTTGGTCATTTCATTTCGCAACCGGATGGGGGATAGGACCCAACCGGCAAAGAGGACGATAAACAGGGCGCCCAACGGCATCATGATGTTCGAGGAGAGGCTGTCGCACAGGTCGAACAGACTTTTTCCGTCGATTGTAAGGATAGAATCGGGGATCATAGAAAGAGCGCAGAGACTACCCGTAATGCAAATGGCCGTTGCAGTGTAGGCAATGGCCCGTTTACGGGTGATGTGCAGCTCCTCGGTCATGTAGGCGACGATTACCTCCAACAGGGAGATGGAAGAGGTGATGGCTGCGATGAACAGCAGGAAAAAGAATACGATCGAGAGCAGATGTCCGCCGGACATTTGCGAGAAGATGTTAGGCAGGGTTAAAAATACCAGATCGGGCCCGGAACTGGGGTTAATGCCGAATGAAAAGACGGCGGGGAAAATAGCCAGCCCCGAGAGGATGGCTACCGTGATGTCGGAGAGTGCGACCAAAGCCCCGACTTTCATCATTTTTTCCTCTTTTCTCAGATACGACCCGTAGGTAATCATTGCGCCCATACCCAGACTCATCGAAAAAAACGATTGACCGAGAGCCTGCAATACGGTGGATCCGCTGACTTTCGAAAAATCGGGTTTCAGCAGGAAGGCGACCCCTTTTTGTGCCCCCTCGAGGGTGAGTGAATTGATCGCCATCCCGAGTAGTAAAATGAAAAGTATAGGCATCAGAATCTTCGTATACCGTTCGATTCCTTGTTGGACTCCGGCTAAAATAATGGCCGTAGAGGCGATAATGAAGAGAACGGTCCAGATGATGGGACGCCATCCGCAGGCGACGAAACCCTTGAACGAGGCTTCGATCTGATCCGGAGTTTTCCCTTGAAACTGGTTGAGAATAGATTCTTTGAGAAATTCGAAAGCCCACCCTCCGATGACGCAGTAGAACGAAAGGATGATGAATGCGGTAAGGATTCCGGCATAACCGACCCATTTCCACTGGGTTCCGGGGGCGAGTCGGGTGAAGGCTCCCATCGAATTGCGCCGGGCAGCACGGCCTATACTGAACTCCGACAACATGATTGGAATGGAAATCAGAAAACTGATCGACAGATAGATCAGAATAAATACGGCTCCGCCGTTTTCGCCGGCAATATAGGGGAATCGCCAGATGTTGCCCAATCCGATTACGGACCCGCCGACGGCGGCGACCGCACCAAACCTGCTCCCGAAAGATCCCCTTTTTTCCATTTCGATACGTTGTTGTGAGAAAATATAGTTACAAAATTATGATTTTTTTGGGAATAACCTTAAAGTACTACTCTAAAAACATTTGTCGTTTTTATGTCGGGTTACGCTGATAAAAGTTATTACCTTTGTCTGTAAGAATAGTACTTTTTGTAGCGGATGAGATCGATCGAATTACTGGCTCCGGTCAAAGATTATATATGTGGTTGTGCCGCAGTTGATTGTGGTGCGGATGCGCTCTATGTCGGGCCGCCTCGTTTCGGGGCTCGGGTCGATGCAGGGGTGTCGTTGTCGGACATCGAACGGCTGTGTGCCTATGCCCATCGTTTCGGAGTCCGGGTCTTTGCCACGATGAATACGCTGTTGTATGAATCGGAGTTGAAGGAGGCGGAACGGTTGGCGAACGAGGTTTGTCGCGCCGACGTGGATGGACTGATCATACAGGATATGGCCTTTCTTCGGATGGATTTGCCGCCGGTCGAGTTGCATGCATCGACCCAGATCTTTACGATGACCCCCGAGCGGGCCCGTTTTTGGAGCGATGTCGGTTTTACCCGGATCAATCTGGAGCGGGCGGCCACCTTGGAGGAGATCCGGGCTGTGGCGCAGGCGGTTCCCGACACCGAGATCGAGGTTTTTGTGCATGGGGCGATCTGTGTGTCGTATAGCGGACGGTGTTATATGAGCCGGTCGATGTCGCCGCGCAGCGGAAACCGGGGCGCTTGTCTTCAGGCCTGCCGTCTGCCGTTCGATCTGCTCGATGAGTCGGGAAAACGGTTGATGACGGGAAAACATCTGCTTTCGGTTCGCGACATGAATCGGGGCGAATACCTCGAAGCGTTGATCGACGCCGGTGTGACGTCGTTCAAGATCGAGGGCCGGTTGAAAGATATCAATTACGTGCGTAATGTCGTGGGCTACTATCGGAACCGGTTGGATGCGCTGATCGAAAGGCGGGGTGATTTGCAACGATCCTCTCAGGGGAAGACGGTGCTCGGTTTTACACCCGATCCCCGAAAGAGTTTTTCGAGAGGGACGGTTGCTTACTATCTGATGAATCCTCAAGAGTCGGTAGCTTCTTTCGATACGCCGAAGTCGATGGGCGATTGGATCGGAACGGTCGAACAGGTCGGACGGGACTATTTGGTTTGTCCGAATGCTTCACAGCTGTCTTCCGGAGATGGGATATGTTTCAAGAACCGGAGTGGGGTTTTGTGTGGAACCTCTGTCAATCGGGTGGATCCGCCTCGGGTCTATCCCAATCGAATGGAGGGAATCGAACGGGGAACGGAGCTCTATCGCAATTATGACCGGCGCTTTGTTTTGGAGTTGGATCGGGCGCGGACCGAACGGAAAATTCCGGTCGAGGTGACGGTTGAGATCGGGCGGGATCGGTTGACGATTTGTCTGAATGATCGGGAGGTGTCGGTTTCTTGTGCCGAGGCAGGGCTTTTTGACGAAGCCCGCGATGCCGATCAGGCCGAAAAGAGCATCCGGACACAGGTTGCGAAGATGGGTAATACGATTTATGAGGCGGAGCGGGTGATGGTACGGTGGGATCGGCCCCGTTTTGTGCCGGCGGCACGGATAAACGCCCTGCGACGCGAGGCTGTTGAACGACTGGATGCGGCACGAGTAGCACAGCACCGGATTCGCAGACGAAAGAAGGAACGCTACGAAGTGCCTTTCCCGTTGTCGGCGCTTGCAGCCGAAGAGAACGTGACCAATTCATTGGCTGAGCGTTTTTATCGAGATCACGGTGTCGTTCGGATCGAACGGGGCGAAGATCTGTCGGAGTCGTTCGAAGGGTTGCGGGTGATGCGGATGCGTTATTGTCTGAGGCGGGAATTGGGGTGGTGTTTGCGGGAGCATCCGAAATATACGGGACGGCTTTTTATTGAGACAGGACCGAACCGGTACGAGTTGAAGTTCGATTGCCGAAGGTGTGAAATGAGTGTTATCTGCCTTCCCAAAAGAGAGAGAAACGAGAAAAAAAGATCATAAAAATGGTGAAATCCGAATTGTTGTGTCCGGTCGGTTGGAGCGATTACGAGTTGCTCGACAGCGGAAATTTTGAAAAACTGGAGCGTTTCGGCCGGTATATCATAGCCCGTCCGGAGCCTCAGGCGATCTGGGATCGGTCGATGAGTGCCGATGAGTGGGACCGTTTGGCCGATGCCCGATTCCGGAAGGATCGCCGCAGCGACGATCGGGGCGAGTGGATTCTCCGCGACGGGATGCCCGAACAGTGGTTCGTCGGGTACGAAAAGGAGGGGCTCCGGTTGCGGATTCGTCTCGGTCTTACTTCGTTTAAACATGTCGGAATTTTTCCGGAACAGTCCGAGAATTGGGACTTTATCTATCGGCAGGTGCGGGATAACTTCCCGGGGGCGAAGGTGTTGAATCTGTTTGCCTACACGGGAGGCGCTTCGTTGGCGGCCCGGGCGGCCGGAGCCGAGGTGACGCATGTCGATTCCGTAAAACCGGTTGTCGGTTGGGCCCGAGAAAATATGGAGGCTTCCGGAATGGATGGCATCCGCTGGATTGTCGACGATGCGTTGAAATTCGTGCGGCGTGAACTCCGTCGCGGCCACCTTTATCAGGGAATCATACTCGATCCTCCTGCCTATGGGCGTGGCCCAGACGGCGAAAAGTGGGTGCTCGAAGAGCATCTCAACGAGATGTTGCGGACTTGCGGACGGTTGCTCGACCGGAAGGGTTTTCTGGTGTTGAATCTCTATTCGATGGGGCTTTCGGCGCTTTTGGCACGCAGTGCGGTCCGGCAACTGGTCGGGGCGTGTCGTGATGAACAGTTTGGAGAACTCTATTTTACCGACTCTTACGGTAAATCGTTACCCCTTGGAGTTTACTATCGATGCGTGCGTTGAGTTGTTCGACATCGGCAGGATTCCGGTTGCGTGGGCATCTTTTTGCCGTTTGAACCACAACTGGCAACTGTTGATCGTATTTTGCCAGATGACGTATGATGCCGGGCCGATCGAGGCAACCGGATCGAGATAGGTCAGGGCCATCCAGATGGCGAGGACCGTGTTCTTTTGTCCGAGTCCCTGCGCTCCCGCTATTTTGTTGTGGAAACGGCCTCCGAGACGTCTCCCGATGAGAAATTGCAAACAGCATACGATTAAGGCGCAGAGTGCGATGAGAACTTCATTCCGATAGTTCGGGTTTTGCTGGTTGACGATAAACGCCACCGTGTTACCCATGACGATAGTCAGCGAAACGGCCCACAGATAGAATGAAATCTGTTGCCGGTTTTTGAGCTCGCGGTGCACTTTGGGTGTGAATCTTTTTAATAGCATGGCCAGTACGAGAGGCAAAATCAGCAGGGGAATCATCTGTCGGCAGATAATCCCGAAAGATTCGAGAAAAGGCATGGAGGTGTGCTCCCCGATCAGCGAAAAGATGAAGGGGGCAAGTACGGCGACGGTCAAATTGCTGACCAACGTGTAGGTAGCCAGAGTAGAGATACTGCCACCGAGCATTCCGGTGATTACGGCGGCTGAAGTGGCGGTGGGAGCAAGAATACAGATGAATGTTCCCTGTGCCAGAACAGGATCCACCGTTGCCAGAGCGGCATAAATCCCTAAACTTCCGAATATTTGGATCAGAATCAGCAGTACATGAAGACGGGTGATACGCAGCCGATCGAACGAGAGTTTGCAATAGGGGACCAGCAGCATCATGAAGATCAGATAGGGTGTCAGGAACTTCAGCGAGGAGAAAAACGGGTAAAAAACGCCGCCTACGATCATGGCGATCGGAAGCATCCAATTTTTGAATTGTTGTAGAATGTAATGGTTGACGGCTTCCGGTATAAAATTCATGAACTTCTCCTCCTCAACTGATTTGTGACTGCAAAGGAACGGAGTATTGCGTTTATATCAAAGATTTTTTTTGAATTTTTAATGAGAACGTGTAGATCGGATGGCATCAAATGTTTTGTCTATAAATGTTTACTCCTGTCCGGAGCCTGTCGGATCGGTTAAGCCTTCGATTGCGGGATCGATTGTTGGTATGGTTGTCTCGTTTGCTTTTCGGGCGGCTTTTTGCTGCCGTTTGGTCTCTTTTCTTTGACGGATACGTTCGATACGCTCCCTGAAATTTTGGACCAGGTCCGAAAAAGAGTTGAAGTTTTGACGGTATGAGAGTCCGACTCCACTCTCCTGCAGACCCTGGTTCTCGTCGAAACGGTCGATGGTCCGGGTAAAGGCTTTAACCTTGAAATTCCCGACATCGTCCAACAAAAGGCTAAGCGTGACGTCTCCCGTCAGACTTCTCGCCGTACGGTTATTCATCTGGATGTTGTTCCCCGAGTCGTAGCTTACATCGCCTTCGACGATCAATTTATTTTTGATCAGTTCCCCGTAAAACTCGGTGCCGAATTCGTCGGAGGTCTCTTCGCTTTTCGGCCGGTAGGTAGGAGCCAGCCGGAACCGTTCGGAGGAGAGGATGTTGCTCAATTGTGTGGAGAGGAATTCGATGCCGGTCGTTGTCGCACTTTGTGCACCGATGTTGAGGTTTTGTGTCGAGTTGATGTTTTCCGTATAAAAACTGTGCGTGGCGAGTAGCCATAAGAATTGGGTAGACATCATCTCCTGTGTATTCATCGTGTTGAAGATGGCACTCTGAATTTCGGGGTCGGTGTTCGGGACGTTTACGTCGAACGTGATGGTCGGTTGGCTCAGCCGGTCCGAAAGCCGGATGATACAGTCTACAGGGACATTACGTCTGGTGTTTTGTCCGCTCCCTTGCAGAATCTGAGCTAAAGAGGCTTTTAATTTATATACAGCCTCAATATCTACCAATGCATTGACCGGATCTCCGGTCCATTGGATGTGGCTGCCGTCTTCGATGGTGAAGGTCCGGGTAGCGAAATTTTGCAGCGAGAAACGATAACTTCCTTCGGTGATGTTGTAATCTCCGTAGATGGTGAAATCCCGGTTGTTCGGATTGACATGGAGGTTAATCGAACCGGAGCCTCGTCCTTTCAGCAAGTTGTCGCCTGTCGGGTCGAGCATGAGCTGCATCTCGACATTGGGCCGGACGTCCAACGTCATGTTGATGTCCATTTCTGCACGCAGATTCTCCATCCGGTGCCGGAAACGTTCGTGGCGGCTGCGGTTGGCTTGGTTCAGGCTGTCGATTGCAGCCCGTTGTTCGGGAGTCTCGAATACGATAAAATCTGCAGCCGCGATATCGGTGCCGTTCCCTAAAGGCATGAAAAATCGGGAGTTGCCGGCAGTTGAAGCTGTGATGTCCATGCTCACCCTGTTCCGAATGCCGCGAATCGTTGCATTGCCCGATGCATAGATCGTTCCGTAAAACAGGTCGTTTTGCCGTTCGGTGGTGTTCAAGACTAACGTATTGGTCGGGCGTACACGGATGGTATAACTGAGATTTTTCAAGTTCTTGAAATTAAAGTCCATATCGAAGCCGACGCGGTTGCCCTCCGGATCGACCAATTCCGTAGGACGGAGCGTAATGACATTGTCTTTTACATCGGCGACACTTTCGGTAAGCGAGTAGCCGACATTTGTGTAACTTACCTTGCTTTTGAACCGTTCGACATTGATGGTGCCATTCAGTATGGGTTTCCGATTTCGGCTGGTTAGGGTCAGGTGGGCGCGGGCCGAGCCATTTATGTTATCCAAAGCTCCTTCCAATACGGGGGATAATAGGGCCATGTCGATGTGTCGGATATTCAGGTCTGCTGCGTACCGGTGATCGTTGGGGACATAGTATCCGATGGCGATAGCATTCCCCGATTCTCGTTCGACCAGTGCAAACCGGGCGTACTGGGCAATAAAATCCCAGTTACAGGTGAAACATGTTGCTTTCCACGGTATGTCGTTGACACGGAGCGAATCGAAATCGATGTCGGCATTCATGATTTTATCTCCCTGTGCAGCGATCAGATCTGCAGTTCCGTTTGTGTATCCTTCGATGTTGTATCCCTTTTGTCCGGTGATTCGGGTGAGCGGACGCAGATCGAAATTTTGGAGACGAAGCCGGAGGGTATCGGTTGTCCGGGAGGAGATTGCCCCGTCGATCGAGAGGCGTTGCGAACCGCTGGCTATGGCAAACCGGTCGATCTCGGTTCGGGTGGAGTCGATGAGAATTTTGCGGGCCCCGATCATCCATGTTTGATCACCGGAGGTAAAGGTGGAGGGATTGAAATGAATTCGTGTCTGCGGGAGCCCGCTTGTCGAATCGGCCGATAGGAAAGAGGTCGTGCTGATCATGGCGTATGTTTGGTTCTCCGTGTTGTTGAACCGCATGGCCAGATTGATTTTGTTCTCTTTGGCACCTCCGATGACGGAGAAATCGGGCATGTATATGTTTTTGAGCAGCACCTCTTCGGCCGTGACGAAGAGTGAGATCGAGTCGGCCTGGTTACGTGCGGAGGCATTTATGTTCGACACGAATGAGTCTTCGGTTTCGATGAGTGACGAGTTCAGTGTCAGGGAAAAAATATTTTGTTCGGGATTGAACAGAAAAGCCAAGTTCGTTCCTTGGGCCAGTTCCAATCCGGGATAGAAGATGCCCGCTACGTTATTAGATTCTTTTACATTGACGTTGAGCAGGTAGTAGTTATCGATCGATGAGGCGGTGTTGGGTACAGGTTCGGATATTTTCTCTTGCGGGGTACGCTCGGAGATGGAAGGTAGGTACGAGACCAGCGTATTGCGGAAATAGGCGAACATTTTGTCGTAGCTCAGTTTTCCTTTCAGCTCGATGTCGGCGAACGAAGAATAGAATCCAAGCAGTTTGCTGGCTCCCTTGTTATTGGCAACCATACGGATCTGTCCGGTCTTGACCGTGTCGATGTGGTTGATGTAGGTCATGTCGTTGATCTCAATCGTCCCGTTCGCATCGTCGAGTCGGATGCCCGAACCTTCGGCCTTCAGCGTACAATGAATCTGAGAGATGGAGTCGCGTCGGTTAAAATTCAGCTTGGCGAGGTCGGCATTCTGTAGATTCATGTTGAAATTGTATGCCGGTAACGAGTCGTTGAAATCGAGTCCTCCATCGAACGCAAAGGTCAAATTCGGGTCTTTCGAGTCGATGGAACCGGTGAATTTCTTGTTCTCGATGTTTCCGTCCAGGGCGATTCCCTGATATGTATAGTCGTTGTAGCCGAGGGAGCGGATGTCGGCATGAGCCTGCATTTTAAGGTCTTCACCGAACACGCCTTGAACGGCCGATGTAAGGGTCAATTTGCCTAATTTGGGCTGTTCGAGCAGCGAACCGACTCCGAACTCGCGGACATTTAACGAACCGTTGAAGGCCGTTGTCCGGGCAGTTCCCGAAAGGGGGTTTATGTGCAGTTTCACATCGCCGCTTCCGATCGATGTGTGTAGCTCTCCGTCGGCGGTGAAATTATTGAACAGCCCGTCGAAATGGCCCGAGAATACTATGTCTCCGGCTTTGTCGAGCATCTCTTTTTTGCGGAGGTCCATCGTTTTACCCGTGATGTCCTCTATGATGTAGGAGATGTCGTCGGCACGGGTTTCTAGGTTCTGTACGTAAAATGAGAAGTCGGTCCGCTTCACATCAGGCAACCCGGTGATGTCGAACTGGAGCTTGATGCGGGTATCGCGCATTGTCGCATCGGTCACCTCGCCGCTTAGGGCAGCAACCGGTCCTTCCACCCGACCCGATGCGTTGTGCAGGACACTTGTCCAGTGTTTCAGCCCCTGCGCGAAATAGGCGATGGTCCGGAAACTAACGGTGGAATGGGTAAATTCGGAACGGATCGTTACCTGTTGCAGGAACTCTTTATATCCCTTCCATGTATCGTAATCGAAATAGAGGTAGGGCAGGGTGGCGTCCGATTCGGCCGTCGTGAGTCGCAACTTGTCGAAATGCAGTCCGGTACCCGAGATGCGGAACCGGTCGGTCGATAGGTTGCGGATGTCGAGGCCGCAGCGCTCTTTCAGTCGCAGCGAGTCGATCGAAAGGGTCACGCTGTCGTTGACGACCGAGATGTTATGTACGGCAAGGTTGAAGTCGCGTACGTCCAGATCGGTAAAATTGACGCCATAGCTTTTAGGCCGGATGTCGTATTTCCGATGGTGAAATGCCATGTTTTGAATCTGGACGGAGCTGGCTTTGAGTCGGAACGGTTTTTTCTCCTTTTTTTTCTCCTTCTTTTTGAGCTTCAGCAGGATCTGTTTCAGATTGCTGCGGTAGGTACTGTCCTGGATCAGGTTGAACTGGATGTCGTTCAGCTGGATATTACCCAAATGTACGGCACCGGTAAAGAGGTTGAGTGTTTTAATCGGAACGACTACCTCTTGGGCATAAAAGAGCGTGTCTCCCGCATAATCTTCGACGTAGAGCCCTTTGAAAACGAATCGGTTGAAGAGACTGAAACGAACCTCTTCGACCGAAAATTGCGTTTCAGCCCGTTCGCTCAAATAGGTTAGTCCCGTATCGACTACATAGTTTTGTATCGACCGGACGTGGAGCAACAGCGTGATCGCCACAGGCAAAAGCAGCAGCACGAGCAGTGCGGCGAGTATAAAAGATCGCATTATTTTTATAACTTTGCCCATCGTACGATACACGCAGTGTTTTGTTTCGATGTGGGAAGTCCGGTTCGGTACGGTTGCCCCATAAATAAACTACAAGTTTACTAAATTTATTTAAATTATAAAGTCGAAAAATGGATATAACGATTTTGGGAATCGAATCCTCGTGCGATGACACTTCGGCTGCCGTGCTTCGCGGCGGAACGCTTTTGTCGAATGTCATAGCCAGTCAGGAGGTACATCGTAAGTATGGAGGGGTGATTCCCGAGTTGGCCTCGCGGGCACACCAGCAGAACATTATTCCCGTAGTGGATGCTGCGATCAAGGAGGCCGGAATAGAGTTCCGCGATATAGACGGAATAGCCTTTACGCGGGGGCCCGGTCTGCTCGGATCGTTGATGGTTGGGGTCTCTTTCACGAAAGGGCTCTCTCTGGCGCTCGATGTGCCGATGATGGAGGTCAACCATTTGCACGGGCATATTTCGGCACATTTTATTGATTTGCCCGATCGCAAGTTGCCGCATCCGGCTTTCCCGTTTTTGTGTCTGTTGGTTTCGGGCGGACACTCGCAGATCGTCCGTGTAGAGGATTACGACCGGATGGAGATCGTCGGAACGACGATCGACGATGCAGCTGGCGAGGCTTTTGACAAATGCGGCAAGGTGATGGGGCTGCCTTATCCGTCGGGACCGGTTATCGATCGTCTGGCTGCCGAAGGGGATCCGAAACGATTCCGGTTTGCACGGCCTTCCGTCGACGGTTTCGATTATAGTTTTAGTGGTTTGAAAACCTCGTTTCTCTATTTTTTGCGTGATGCGGTTCACGAGTCGCCTGACTTTATAGAGAACAACAAGGCCGATTTGTGTGCATCGTTGCAGGCCGCGATCATCGATATCCTGCTCGTCAAGCTGGTCCGGGCGGCCAAGTATTACGATATTCGGGAGATTGCCATTGCCGGAGGGGTCTCTGCCAATTCCGGTTTGCGGCGGGCGATCGTCGAGGAGGGAGAAAAAAGGGGGTGGAAAACCTATCTTCCCGAGTTTAAATTTACGACCGACAATGCGGCGATGATTGCGATGGCCGGGTACATCAAGTATCAACACAGCGAATTTGCGTCGCTCGATGTGGTCCCCGTTGCACGATACAGCAATTTGTAATCTGTTCTGGTTTTCAGAAAATAATAAAAGGAGGGTGTCTTTTGCGACCCCTCCTTTTTTGTTTTGACAGATGATTTATAGTTTGTAGAACTCTTCCCAACCGTCTCTCGGAGTCATCTCCTTGAGCAGTTTGTTTGCGGTCTCGTTGTTCGTGATCTGTTGTTTCTTCGTGTCGAACAACAATTTCGTATTGAGCCGTTGGGCCAATACCCCCAAGTTGAATACCTGACACAGCGGTCCAGCGATGCTGAATGGCGAGCGGCTCTCCTCCTGTCCTTTGCAGGCCAGCAGGAAGTTTTTGTAGTGATTCGACGGGCTGGGGGGAACCTCCGGCAGTTGCGAGGCCATCTCTTTGGCTTTCTCTTCCGGGATGATCGACAGCGTACTGCCGTGCGAACCACCTTTGAACGTCAGCTCTTTGCTGTAAATGATTTTACCCGGATTCAGTTGTGCCGGTTGGATCTGTCCGTTGCTTGGAGGCGGAATGTTGGGATCCAACTCGGAGACGCCGTATCCTTCGGGTACAGGCGGAATATTCTTCTGGCCTTCATACCAGGTTACCTCGACCGGCGGCATGTTGCCTCGTTCCGCAAACTTGAATTTCAGCGTAGAGGCCTGCGGGAAGAAGAAGTTGTTGTGTCCGTCGATACGTACCGGATCGATCTCATATGGAAGTCCCAGTTCGAGGAATTGGTGGGCCGTGTCGAGGATGTGTGCACCCCAGTCACCCAGTGCGCCCATACCGAAATCGTACCAGCAACGCCATTGTCCGTTGACATAATCCTTATTGTATTCGTGGAATTTGGCGGTTGTCAGCCAAACGTTCCAATCGAGCGTTTCGGGAATGGGTTGTCCCGGAGGGAAACTGCGGATGTTGGTATCCCAGCCGTGCCACCTTCTTGCACCGTTCATGTGGGCGGTGATTGCCGTCACGTCCTTGATGATTCCCGCTTCGGTCCACGCTTTGAACTGGAAGTAGTTTGCTTCGGAGTGGCCCTGATTACCCATTTGGGTAACGACTTTATACTTCTTTGCGGCTTTCATCATCAGTTCCACCTCGTAGAAGGTGCGTCCCATCGGTTTTTCGACGAAGACATGTTTCCCTTCCGACATGGCGAGCATGGAGATCGGGAAGTGCGAGAAATCGGGAACGCTGACCAAAACGGCATCGATTTGGCTTCCCATTTTATCGAACATGGTTCGAAAATCCTGGAAACGCGGTACGTTCGGGAATTGTTGTAGAATGGGGAGGGTCTGCGGAGCCCCCATGTCGACGTCGCAGAAGGCTACGATATTCGCTTCTCCCGTTTTGTAGAGTTCGCGGATGTCATAGAGACCTTGATTCCCGATTCCGCAACAGGCCAGATTGACCCGTTCGTTCGGACCGACGATTCGGGGCTTCGGACGAGCGGCTGTCAGCGTGTTTTTGGTGAGGATGGTCGGCATCGCTGCGGCTGCGGACAACGCGAGAACCCGTTTGAGAAATTCTCGCCTCGAAAGTTCGTTCGAATTCATATTAACCGAATAGATTAGTAATTTGTAGTAAAAGTTTTTCTCTGTTTATGCGACTGAAACATATTCCGGGACCGTACACGGAACATGTTCAAAAAAAAGTTTTTCTCAAAACTGTTTTATTGTGTCCGGTTCAGATTGATAGAGGCCACGTTTCATTCCTTTCCAAAATTAGAGGAAAAATATCGAAAAAAAAAGTTTTTTTGAAAAAAATAGGTTAATCTGTTGTCGGCAAAAGCCTGATGACGGTTCGCGGAAAGTCGTAAGTTGGTCAGATGCGTATTGGGTATTGATGAAAAGAGGCCGGGGAAATTGTCGATTTACCGCAATTTTCCCGACCTCTTTTTGTTGAGAATCAATCTATTTTTTTACCTCGACCTGTTCGTATCCTTCGACGATGTCGCCGACATGGATGTCGTTGTAATTTTCGATGTTCAGACCGCATTCCAAACCGGTTGCGACCTCTTTGACGTCGTCTTTGAACCGTTTGAGCGATCCGAGTTTGCCGGTGTAAACAACGATGCCGTCACGAATGACGCGGACGTTGGTGTTCCGAGTGACCTTACCCTCACGGACCAGACATCCCGCAACGGTTCCGACTTTCGAAATCTTGAAGACCTCCATGACCTCGACCGAACATACGATCTCCTCTTTCATGACCGGAGCGAGCATACCTTCGATGGCGTCTTTGATGTCGTTGATGGCGTCGTAAATAATTGAGTAGAGTCTGATTTCGATCTCCTCTTTCTCTGCCAATTTGCGGGCCGATGCGGAGGGGCGTACCTGGAATCCGACGATTACGGCATTCGATGCGGCTGCGAGCAGTACGTCCGATTCGGAGATCGGTCCGACCGCTTTGTGGATGACGTTGACTTCGACTTCTTCTTTTGAAAGTTTGATCAGCGAGTCGGCCATGGCCTCGATCGAACCGTCTACGTCACCTTTGATGATGACATTCAGCTCTTTGAAGTTGCCGATAGCGATACGGCGGCCGATTTCGTCCAGTGTGATGTGTTTCTGGGTGCGGAGTCCCTGCATCCGTTGCAACTGTTCCCGTTTGTTCGCAATGTCACGTGCCGACCGTTCGTCGTCCATCACATTGAATGTATCCCCTGCCTGAGGCGCTCCGTTGAGACCCAATACGAGGACCGGTGTGGACGGCGGTGCTTCTGTGATACGTGTGCCGCGTTCGTTGAACATGGCTTTGACACGTCCTGAATGGATACCGGAGAGCATGACGTCGCCGACATGTAAGGTCCCGTTCTCGACCAGAACAGTAGCTACATAACCGCGTCCTTTGTCCAGAGTCGATTCGATGACCGCTCCTTGCGCTTTGCGGTTCGGGTTGGCTTTCAGGTCGAGGAATTCGGCTTCGAGCAACACTTTTTCGAGCAGTTTGTCGAGGTTGATGCCTTGTTTCGCGGAGATCTCCTGGCATTGATATTTTCCGCCCCAGTCTTCGACCAGATAGTTCATGGCAGCCAACTCCTCTTTGATCCGTTCGGGATTGGCCCCTGGCTTATCGATTTTGTTGATAGCGAAAACGATAGGCACCTGTGCTGCAGCGGCGTGGTTGATGGCTTCTACCGTCTGCGGCATGACGTTGTCGTCAGCAGCCACGATGATGATCGCCACATCGGTGATCTTGGCTCCACGTGCACGCATGGCCGTAAAGGCTTCGTGTCCCGGCGTATCGAGGAAAGTGATTTTCCGTCCGTCGTCCAACGTTACACTGTATGCTCCGATGTGCTGTGTGATACCGCCCGCTTCACCGGCGATGACGTTCGTTTTCCGTATGTTGTCGAGTAGTGAGGTTTTACCGTGGTCGACGTGTCCCATCACCGTTACGATCGGTGGGCGGGGAACCAAATCCTCTTCTTTGTCAACCTCGGTGTCGATAGCCTCTTGAATCTCGACAGAGACGAATTCGACTTTGAAACCGAACTCTTCGGCAACAATGACCAACGCTTCGGCATCAAGCCTCTGATTGATCGATACCATCAGTCCGAGGTTCATACATACGGTGATCACGTCGTTGACACTAACCTCCATCATGGTAGCCAACTCGCTGACGGTGACGAATTCGGTTACCTTCAGTACGCTCTTTTCCTGTTCCTGACGTTCGATCTCTTCGTTGAGTCGGGCCGATACGGCTTCCCGTTTGTCGCGGCGGTGCTTTGCCGTTTTGAATTTTGGTCCTTTAGCCGTCAATCGGGCCAATGTATCTTTAATCTGCTTTTGAACCTCTTCTTCGCTGATTTCGACCTTTACCGCCGGTTTCGGAGCTTTTGCCTTCCGTTTCTCTTTGGCCGCATTTTTCCCGTTTTGAGCAACGTTTTGGTTTCCTTCCGCTTTGGGGCGTCCTCCCTCTTTTGAGGCGGGTTGATTCTGCTTCTGGGTAATGTCGATTTTGTCTTTGGCGATACGTTTGCGTTTTTCCCGTTTGCGGTGTCCCTCGTCGCCTTTTTTCTTTTCGAACGATTTGACGTCGATTTTTCCGAGCACTTTGGGACCCGAAAGTTTGGTCGTGTCGCCCGGGCGGAACAAGTTGCTCTCATCGGCAGCCATGCGTTCGTCGTAGGTTTGGCTCTGAATAACGATTTCAGGTTTTACTTCAGCCGTCGGTGCCGGCGTATGGGGTACAGGCTCCGCGGGGGTTGCCGATTGTGCTTTCTCTTTCGTTTCCGTTTCAACCGGTTTTTTCTCCTCTTTTTTTATAGGTTCGACCTTTTCCACCCGTATTTGCGGAGCTGGTTCTGCTTTTTTCTCTGCCGTAGGAGTAACTGCCGAATGTTTCTTCCGTCCACTGTTTGAGAGATCGATTTTTCCTAAAATCTTAGGGGTTGCAATCGGCGTCACTTCATCTTTGATGCTGATGACTCCGCTTTTAATGATCACCTCGTTTTTAAAGTCCGAACCATCGTCCGACGGAGGAGCAGGATTCTCCTTTTTATCCTCCAACGATACGGTCTCATGTTTGAGGTTGATCTTTTCCCGTATATTGACCTTCTCGATCTGCTTGTTGCTGCCGAACTCTTTGTCCAAAATGGCATAGACCGCCGGCTCGATTATCGAGCTGGGGCTTTTGTCCACCTTAATTCCTTTTTTGTCAAGGAATTCGATGATCGTCGTTTGTCCTACTTTTAATTCTCTGGCAACTTGATGGAGTCTAAGTCTTTTTTCGTTCGGCATATTGTATCTTTTTTTTACGGGTTCGGATTTTTTCGGCAAGAATCGGTTTCGTGGTACGTTTGCTGTATGGGTTTATTCAAATTCAGACTTCAATATATCGATAACTTCGTTCAAGGTCGACTCTTCGATACCGGTCCGTTTTACCAACTCGCCGATCGGTAAATCGATCACACTTTTGGCCGTGGAGAGCCCGGCTTGTTTGAGTTTTTCGATGATTTGTTCGTCTATTTCGTCGCGGAATTCATCCAGCTCCACATCTTCGTTTTCGGATTGAAGGATGTTGATAATCTCTTGAGCGGTTTCAACCTCCAAATCGGAACGTTTGGCCAGTTCGTCGACCGAAAGGGCCAGTGTGCTTTTCATGGTGTCGCAACCGATGCTTTTGAGTTTGTCGATGATCCAGCCATCGATGCGGTCTTTGAATTCGTCTAAGGAGACGTCTTCATCTTCCAGTTCACGATAGACATCAATATCGTACCCTGTCAGCATGCTGGCCAGCCTGATGTTCAGACCACCTTTACCGATCGCCAACGACACTTCGTTGGGTTTGAGGTAGATTGCGGCGGTTTTTGATGCCTCGTCGATTTTGATCGATGAGATTTTGGCCGGGTTCAGGGCGCGCTGGATAAACAGCTGTGTATTGGTCGTGTAATTCACCACGTCGATGTTTTCGTTGCGGAGCTCTTTGACGATCGAGTAGATTCGCGAGCCCTTCATCCCTACGCATGCACCTACCGGATCGATACGGTCGTCGTAGGATTCGACGGCGACTTTCGCCCGTTCGCCCGGTATGCGGACGATTTTCTTGATCGTAATCAGACCGTCGTATATCTCCGGGACCTCCATTTCGAACAGACGTTCGAGAAATTCGGGTGCAGTCCGGGAAAGCACGATGTAGGGATTGTTGTTTCTCATTTCGACCCGAGATACGATTGCCTTGATGCTGTCACCTTTGTGGAAAAAGTCGTTCGGAATTTGTTCCTGTTTGGGCAGGATCAATTCATTGTCTTCGTCGTCGAGTACGAGAATCTCCTTTTTCCAGGTTTGGTATACCTCGCCGGTGATGATTTCGCCGACTTTTTCGGTGTATTTGTTGAACAGACTGGCTTTTTCGAGATCCAAAATCCGAGATGCAAGGTTTTGACGCAGAGACAAGACAGCACGGCGACCGAAGCTGGCGAGTTTGATCTCTTCGGCAACCTCTTCGCCCACTTCATACGTTGAGTCAATCTTGCGAGCATCGCTCAACGAGATCTGTTGGTTCGGATTTTCGACCATACCGTCTTCGACGACAGTGCGGTTTCTCCATATTTCGAGATCCCCTTTCTCCGGATTGATGATTACGTCGAAATTTTCGTCGGTTTCGTACGTCTTGATCAACAAGTGGCGGAACACGTCTTCAAGCACACCGATCATGGTACTTTTGTCGATGTTTTTCAACTCCTTGAATTCCGCAAACGTGTTCACGAGGTTGAGATTGTCCATAGTCTGTACAAATGAAAATTTTTACGGGCCTTGCCGTCTTTTTTACAGCAACGGCCTTGTTGTTTTATATTCAGTGATCTATTTTCTTGTTTTTATTTGAAGTTCAAATGCTCTTTCGTCGTTTTGATGTCGCAAAGCGCGATATTACGTTCGATTTCCGTAGCGACTTTGCGTTTTTTCCCCTCCACGGCGACCTTTTCGGTGTAGGCGAGAGTCAGGGTGTCGTCGGCGAAATTTTTCAGTGTCGCGATGAGTTTCGTTCCCTCTTTGAGCACAACTTCCACCTCTTTACCGAGCATCTTCCGATATTGGCGGGGCAAAACAAGCGGTTGTCCGATGCCGGCAGACATGACTGTCAGCGAAAAGTCCTCCACTTCCCGATCGAAAGAGTCATTGATCTTACGTGTCAGTGCGGCACAGGCATCGATGTCAACGGTCGTATCGCTGTCGACGATAACTTCGATCTCGTTCGCCGTATTTTGTTTGATGCCTACCAAAAACAGGTCGGTTCCTTGAAACTGTTCTTCGGCGATTGTCCGTATCTGTTCCGTATCGATCATGGTCTCGTCAGGTGTTTTATAGCTAATAAAAGGGGGGACTCACCGTCCCCCTTTTCATTCGTTCGCAAATATATACCGGATTTTTCAAAAAACAAAATAAAATTCCGAAAATCCGTTATTTTCATCTTTTAGTCCTCAATTATTCGACTTCGTCGCTGCTCTTTTTCGGATTGTAGGGTTTCAGGATACCTCGTTTCGAACTGCGGATAAATTCGATTACCATGTCGCGTTCCGGAGAGGGAGCGGTTTGGTTTTCGGCTATTTCGCAGGCTTTCGTGTAGTTGTAACCCGATTGGAACAGGATCCGGAACAACTCCTGGATCTCCTGGATCTTTTCGGCGCTGAATCCTCTGCGGCGCAGTCCGATGAAATTGGCTCCTACGAATGAAAGCGGATTGTGCGCCGCTTTGACGAAAGGAGGGACATCTTTGCTGACCAGAGATCCTCCGCCGAGCATGGCGTGGGCTCCGATCCGGCAGAATTGGTGGACTGCCGAGTGGCCGCCGAGAATGGCCCAATCCTGAACCTCAACTTCACCGGCAAGCGATACTCCGTTGACAATTACGCAGTTGTTTCCTACGGTACAGTCGTGTCCCACATGTGCATAAGCCATAATCAGGGTGTTGCTTCCGACACGGGTTACCCCTTTTGCTGCAGTACCCCGATTGACGGTGGCACATTCGCGGATCGTCGTACCGTCACCGATTTCAACAGTGGTGTACTCACCTTTGAATTTCAGATCTTGAGGAACCCCTGCGACAACAGCCGAAGTATGGATTTTGCAGTTTTTCCCGATACGGGCTCCATCCAGAATGACGGCACCCGGACCGATGTGGCAACCGCTTCCGATGACGACGTCGCCTGCAATATAAGAGAATGGCTCGACAATGACATCTTCACCTATTTGTGCCATTTCGGAAACCTGGGCTAATTTGCTTATCATAGCAGCGGAATTGTAGTTTTTACTATATCAATATATTGTGTTTGTGTGTGGTTCGGTTATTTGTTGTGGACGATTTGTGCCATCAGCATCGCTTCGGTGGTAAACTTGTTACCTACAAAAGCTTTGGCTTCCATGACCACGATCCCTCTACGAATGGGCTCGGCCAGACGCAATTCGAATTGCAACGTATCTCCGGGGACGACTTTATCGCGGAACTTGACGCCGTCTATCTTCAGGAAGTAGGTCGAATAATTTTCGGGATCGGGTACACTGCTCAAGGCCAGAATGCCTCCGCATTGTGCCATCGCCTCGATAATCAGTACTCCCGGCATGACGGGTTCATTCGGGAAATGTCCGACGAAGAAAGGTTCGTTCATCGTGACGTTTTTGATACCTACAACATTTTGGCTGTCCAGGTGGATGATTTTGTCTACCAGCAAGAATGGCGGACGGTGTGGAAGAAGCCTCCGGATCTGGTTGATATCGTAGAGTGGCTCAACATTTGGGTCGAAATGAAATTTCGGACGTGAGGCATCCCGTTTGATATTTTTACGGATCGTGCGGGCCAACTGTGTGTTGGCTGCATGTCCCGGACGATAAGCCACGATACGTCCTTTGATGCGCATGCCGATCAAAGCCAGATCGCCGATCATATCCAACAGTTTGTGGCGTGAAGGCTCGTTGGGGAACCGCAACTGGATGTTGTTGAGGTATCCTTCGTTGACTTGGACGTCTTTTTTATTGAATAGTTTGGAAAGCCGGTCGAGCTCTTCGTCTGAGATCTTGTTTTCGACGATTACGATGGCGTTGTCCAGATCACCGCCTTTGATCAGATTATGAGAAATCAGCGGTTCCAGTTCGTGCAGGAAAACAAAGGTACGGCACGGGGCGATCTCTTCGGCGAATTGGTCGATCGAATCGAGCCGGGCATATTGGTTTCCTATGATTTTCGAGTTGAAATCTACGTTGACGTTGACAGAGAAATCGTCATCCGGATAGACAACGATTTCGACACCCCGTTCGGGGACAGCCACCATCGTTTTTTCACGTACATCATAGTATTCACGCTCGGCATCCTGTTCGGTGAGGCCTGTTGAGGTGATGGCTTCGACATATTGCCGGGCGGAACCGTCCATGATCGGTGTCTCCGGTGCATCGATGTCGATCAGCGCATTATCTACACCGCATCCCCACAAGGCGGCCATAACGTGTTCGATCGTGCTGATTCGGACGCCTTTCTTCTCGATGGTTGTTCCGCGTGAGGTGTCGGTAACGTAGTCTGCCAGCGCTTCTACGACGGGTGCTCCCTCTATATCGGTTCGTCTGAATTTGATTCCGTGTCCCGGTTCAGCGGGATTGATGGTCATCGTTACATTAAGTCCGGTGTGCAAACCTTTCCCCTGAAAGGATATGGGTGTATTTAAAGTTTTCTGTTTTAAAGACATACGTGTTAAAAACATTATTTTACGTGCAAAGGTATGAATTTTTTGAAAGAAATCGTACTTTTGTTCGGTTTTTATCGAGAAAGGATGCGAGAATCAAATCAACCGAAACCGTCAGAGTCCAAAAGATCGTCAAATGCCGGGGTGCCGCCGCGCCGGATGCCTCAGCCACAGGGACGTCGGCCGCGTCCGCAACGCATGCGCCTCCCCTTCGAACAGCGTCCGTTTGATATCGGGATGTGGATTTATGAGCATCGGGTTGGGCTGTGCTGTATGGTTATTGCTTATCTTGCGTTCGGTATCATTTTCGTCTCGACCAAAATCGTATTGAATACGCAGAAATACGACAATACGCTGTATGTCGATTTGACTGAGCTCCAGCAGCAACTGATGGAGGAGGAGCGGTTGAATCAACAGTTGCAGCAGGAGGAAGAGGAGGAGAGTACCCCGTTGCGCAATCGGGTCTCCGATGTGCATGGCGGTGCGGAGTCGGTGGGACGGTGGGATGAGTCGTCACAGGAGCCTTCCGAGTCCGAATCCGATTTTCAGGAGAGTCTCGACGAGGAGGCCGCTGCCGTAGCGAGTCGTCTCCGGGCTTCACGGGAGGCGTTTGAGAAAGGGCGGCGCGAGGAACAGGAGATGATTGACCGCCACAAAGCTCAGCGGGAAGCCAAAGAGGGAGAACAGGAGAGCGGGGTAAAGCAACAAGGGAACGTTTTGGTAGAGTACGATTTGCCGGGTCGGCGTGACGTGTCGTTGTTTATTCCGGCTTACCTGTGCGAAGGAAGCGGTCGGGTAGTGGTCAGCATTACGGTGAACCGCAACGGGAAAGTGACGGCAGTATCGGTAAAGGAGAGTTCGGGGAGTAGTTGTATCAATGACTCTGCGGTCCGTGCGGCGCGTAACTCCACTTTCAATGTCGATCCTTCGCGGGATAAACAGTCCGGTACGATTACCTACCGCTTCGTGCCGCAATAGACTTTCGGGAAAGTAAGATCCATTTGTACAGTTGGTTGCTATATAAAACACGGAAGCGTCGCTTCTGTGTTTTTTTATGCGGTATTAATTTTCGGGTGACATTTTATGCATCGGAAAATTTTCGATTCAAACGGGTGATTCTTGTCGGAGAAAAGATCCTTTTTGAGAGAAATGCCGAACAGCACGAACGAAGGTCACGATTTGGAGATAACCGGATTTGCACTACCTTTGCCCCGCATTAATCAAGTGAAAAAATGGCGTATAATTTATTAAAAGGGAAAAAAGGGCTGATTTTCGGAGCCCTGAATGAAGATTCGATCGCGTGGAAAGTGGCTCAGCGGGCAGTCGAAGAGGGCGCTGAGATCGTATTGACCAACACTCCGGTATCCATCCGTATGGGAACCATCGACCGTTTGGCCGAGACCTGCAATGCGATCGTCGTTCCGGCTGATGCCACGAGTGTTCCCGATCTCGAAAATCTGATCGATAAGACGATGGAGCATTTCGGCGGGAAGTTCGATTTCATTCTGCATTCGATCGGTATGTCATTGAATGTCCGCAAAGGGCGCACGTACGACGATTTGGATTACGATTATTTGGCTAAAACGCTCGATATATCCGCGATTTCGTTTCATAAGGTGATTCAGGTGGCCCGTAAAAAGGATGCGCTGAACGATTGGGCTTCTATTGTAGCGCTCTCCTATATTGCTGCGCAGCGGACCTTGTATGGTTATAACGATATGGCTGATGCCAAAGCACTGTTGGAATCTATTGCCCGCAGTTTCGGCTATATCTATGGTCGTGAAAAACATGTCCGGATCAATACCGTGTCGCAGTCGCCGACTCCGACGACCGCAGGAAAAGGGGTGTTGGGCATGGGCGATTTGATGGATTTTGCGGATCGTACCTCTCCGCTGGGAAATGCTACGGCGGATGATTGTGCCGGTTATGTACTGACGCTCTTCTCCGATTTGACCCGCAAGGTAACGATGCAGAATCTGTTCCACGACGGAGGATTCTCGAGTATGGGTATGAGCCGCCGGGCGATGAAACTCTATGAGAAAGGGCTCGAGGTGGAATACCGCGATATATCCAAACGGAAATAGATCTTTAAATGATTTTTGTGTAAAGGCACAAAGAGGGACGGCTTAAAATTCGGCCGTCCCTCTTCTTTGTGGGTATAAGGTATAATGATCGGTCGTTATCGGGCGTCGTTCCACGAATCTGTTCTGAACGGGAATGCCGGCAGTCCGCCGCAGTTGTATAGTTCGGCGGCTTTGGGGACGTTGCGGAACGCATAACGAACGGCTACGGGTTCGGCGACGATTTCCGAGCTGACGACAATTTCCTGTTTGTTAGGAACAAACTCGGCATGGGCCGGAATGAAGACCTTGTCCGCACCGGCGATTTCGAAGCCGAGAATGCGATTCGCGAGGCAGGGGCCTAAAGTTGCATCGCTGGTGAAGGTAACGTAAGCTTTGCCGTTTTCGAAGCGGGCTTCTTTGAAACGTGGACTGTGGGCAACGACCCCCTCCTCTTTATAAGTCTCTTTCAGGGCGAGCAGGGCGAGACGCTTGCCGACGGATGGTTTGTCAGAGGGATGGATATAAACTTTGTCTCCGATGTCGGTTGTCGATGCCATTCCCGAGTAGGGGATTTTGTCCATTGCATCGAGTTGTTGTTCGACGATTAACGGGACTTCGATGCGGTCTGTGCCCCAATATTCGTATGGAGCGATTTGGACGAAGTAGAACGGCATGTCGTCTTTACCCCAGAGGTCCCTCCAGAGTGCGACCATCTCTTGCATGAGTCGTGAGTAGGCCGAGATATCTTGCAGAACGCCGTACATATGTATGTTCGATTCCCCCTGATACCAGATGAATCCCTGAGCTGTGTAATTGCTTAACGGGTGGATCATGGCGTTAAACAGACGTGCGGTCTGGTTGACCTCTCCGAATGTCATGTCTCGGGTCTGGTCGGGCTGGACCCTTTTGGCCGCTTCTTCCGACATCCATGATTCGATGCAGGTTCCTCCCCAGTCGGCTTCGATCAGCCCGATCGGGATGTCGAGTACATCATACAGGTTTTTCCCGAAGAAATAACCTGTCGCGCTGAATTCCGCGATGCTTTTTGTCGAGGCTTCTCTCCATCCGGTATCGGTGTGGCAGTCGTCGAGCGGTGTCTGGCTGATTTCTCGTTTGACGATGAACATCCGGATGTCTTTGTCTTTAGCTCCTTCGAGGATCGCTTCATTTGAACCATCGACCGGTTGGCCTCCGAATCCTGCTACGGGCATTTGCATGTTTGATTGTCCTGCACAGATCCAAACCTCACCGATCATGACGTTGTTCAGCTCGACTTTATCTCCGTCGCTGATGGTGATCGAATAGGGCCCTCCGGCAGCAGGAGTCGATACGGCTACCTTCCAGGCTCCGTTTTCGTCGGCTCGAGTCGTATACTTTTTTTTGTTCCACGAGGTGGTGACGGTGACTTTTTTCTGTGGTTCGGCTTTCCCCCACAGGTTGGCTTCGGTTTGTCGTTGCAGTACCATATTGTCCTGTAACAGGGCAGGGAGTTGTACTTTCGCCGAAATTCCTGCAGAAAGCAATAACAATAGAATTATACTTAAAAGTTTTTTCATGATTGTGTATTTAGATTAAATAGAAGGTTGTTTGTAGTATCTATTTGGAGTAATAAAATTTGTATTGTGTTTTACCGATGGACAGAATTAGCGGGCATCGTCCCATGAATCCGTTCTGAACGGGAATGCCGGCAATCCACCGCAGTTGTATAGTTCGGCGGTTTTGGGGACGTTGCGGAAAGCGTACCGTACGGCTACGGGGTCGGCGACGATCTCCGAGCTGACGACGATTTCCTGCGTACCGGGAACAAACTCGGCATGGGCAGGAATGAAGACCTTGTCCGCACCGGCGATTTCAAAACCGAGAATACGTCCTGTGTAGTCGGGACCCAACGTTGCGTCGCTGGTGAAGGTGACGTAGGCTTTCCCGTTTTCGAATCGGGCCTCTTTAAAGCGTGGACTGTGTGCAATGACTCCTCCTTGTTTGTAGGTCTCTTTCAATGCGAGGAGCGCGAGGCGTTTCCCGACTGTGGGTTTGTATGGAGGATGGATACAGACTTTATCACCAATATCGGTCGTTGAGGCCATCCCTGAATAGGGAATTTTGTCCATCGCGTCGAGTTGCTGTTCAACGATTAATGGTACGTCGAACTGATCCGTACCCCAATATTGGTGGGGTGCGATCTGGACGAAGTAGAACGGCATGGTATCATTGCCCCACAGGTCGCGCCACAGCGAAACCATCTCCTGCATGAATTGAGAATAATAGGGAATATTTCTCATGTGTATATTCGATTCGCCTTGATACCAAATGAATCCTTGAGCCGTATAATTTCTTAATGGGTAGATCATGGCATTGAACAAGTGTGCAGTCTGGTTCGCCTCACCCCAATCCATACTTCGAGCTTGATCGGGTTGGACCTTTTTGGCTGCCTCTTCCGACATCCATGATTCGATACAGGTCCCGCCCCAGTCGGTTTCGATCAGACCGATCGGTACATTCAGCACATCATAGAGGTTTTTACCGAAGAAGTAGCCAGTCGCACTGAACTCTGCAATACTTTGTGTCGAGGCTTCCCTCCATCCGGTATCGGTGTGGCAATCGTCAAGCGGAGTTTTACTTACTTCACGTTTTACGGTAAACATCCGGATGTTCTTGTCTTTAGCTCCGTTAAGGATCGCTTCGTTCGAACCTTCGACCGGTTGGCCTCCGAATCCGGCTACGGGCATCTGCATGTTCGATTGTCCGGAGCAGATCCAAACCTCACCGATCATGACGTTGTTCAGCTCGATTTTGTCCCCGTCGCTGATGGTGATCGAGTAGGGGCCTCCGGCTACAGGAGTCGATACGGCTACCTTCCAGGCTCCGTTTTCGTCGGCTTGAGTCGTATATTTTTCTTTGTTCCACGAGGTGGTGACGGTAACTTTTTTCTGCGGATCGGTTTTCCCCCACAGGTTGGCTTCAGTCTGTTGTTGCAGTACCATATTGTCCTGCAATAAAGCGGGGAGCTGTACTTTTGCGGAAATTCCGGCAGAAAGCAAAAGCGATAGGGTTAGACTTAAAAATTTTTTCATGGTTCGAGATTTAGATTAGGTAAGATGTCGAAAAGTATCCGACAGTTCCATGTAGTTTAATCGAATGTTTCGGTAAAGGACCGTTTGTTTAGGTTGTTTATGTATTCTTTGTAGTCTTTGCCTGAATATGTGTCAGACCTGAAATAGTTGCATTGGGAAGGAGCACCTTTTAAAGAAAGCAATGAGTTATATGAACAATAGAAGTTGCCTTTTACGTATGTGGGGCCTCCTTCTAATGAGGTTAAAAAATTGTGGTGACAAAGATAATAGCCATCAACACGAGAAGGACCTCCTTCTAAAGTCGTTAGCTGATTTTCGATACAACAGAAATCGCCCCCAATGTTTTCGGGGCTTCCTTTTAATGAGGTTAATTTGTTTAATCCACAATAATATCCACCGTGAACACATTGAGGACCATCTATTAATGTAGTTAATAGATTAGCAGTGCAATTGAAAAGACCGTTCACTTCTTTTGGACATCCTTTTAAAGATGTTAAATTACAATAACTTATATAAAAATCTCCATTAATTTTATTAAATTGGATAAAATCAGGGAATTTATCGTCTGTAAAATCTTTTTGATAAAAATAACAACTTTGATCTACATCAATAGTATAATCAGGATTAATTCTATAATTAGTTATTGGTTCAGTTAAATTCTTTAACCATTCCTCTATTAAATTATACCTACCTAAATGTGAGGTATATAATATATCATCTACATTTATCTTACTAAAGTCTCTCATTTTTTTTACTTTATATTCTTTATATTTTCATTTGTGTGTCGGTTTGAATTGGAATACATACATTCTAAAGGTGTGCCTTCTGACGATTATATTATATCAATCACCCCACTTGAAGATTATAAAGTATTCACAATTATAACATGAGGAATGTACGAGTAATTTTACTAAATATTAGCCAGGTAGAACTGTAAAAACGGTTGTCCGCCAAAGACAAATGTCCAAAATGCCTGACAGATTAGCGAGCGTCGTCCCACGAATCCGTTCTGAACGGGAATGCGGGCAGGCCTCCGCAGTTGTAGAGTCCGGCGGCTTTGGGTACGTTGCGGAAAGCGTAGCGTACGGCTACGGGTTCGGCGACGATTTCCGAGCTGATGACGATCTCCTGCGTACCGGGAACAAACTCGGCATGTGCCGGAATGAAAACCTTGTCCGCACCGGCGATTTCAAAACCGAGAATACGTCCTGTGTAGTCGGGGCCCAATGTCGCGTCGCTGGTGAAGGTGATGTAAGCTTTCCCGTTTTCGAAGCGGGCTTCTTTGAGACGGGGACTATGGGCAACGATGCCTCCTTGTTTATAAGTCTCTTTTAGTGCGAGGAGTGCGAGGCGTTTTCCGACAGTGGGTTTGTATGGGGGATGGATGCAGATTTTATCTCCTATATCGGTCGTTGAGGCCATTCCTGTATAAGGAATTTTGTCCATAGCGTCGAGTTGTTGTTCGACGATTAATGGTACGTCGAACTGATCCGTACCCCAATATTGGTGGGGGGCAATCTGGACGAAATAGAACGGCATGGTATCATTGCCCCACAGGTTGCGCCACAACGAAACCATCTCCTGCATGAGCTGTGAATAGTAAGGTGTATTCCGTAAGAGAAGGTTCGTCTCTCCTTGGTACCAGATGAATCCTTTGGCGGTGTAGTTGATCAGCGGGTGGATCATGGCGTTGAACAGACGAGCCGTTTGGTTATTCTCTCCCCAATCCATGCTTCGGGTCTGGTCGGGTTGGACCTTTTTGGCCGCCTCTTCCGTCATCCATGCTTCGATACAGGTTCCGCCCCAGTCGGTTTCGATCAGACCGATCGGCACATTCAGCACATCATACAGATTTTTCCCGAAGAAATAGCCTGTCGCACTGAATTCTGCGATGCTTTGTGTGGAAGCCTCTCTCCATCCGGTATCGGTGTGGCAGTCATCGAGCGGCGTCGGGCTGATTTCACGTTTTACGATGAACATTCGGATCTCTTTGTCTTTGGCTCCTTCGAGGATCGCGTCGTTCGAGCCGGTTACCGGTTGTCCGCCGAATCCGGCTACCGGCATCTGCATGTTCGACTGTCCGGAACAGATCCAAACCTCACCGATCATGACGTTGTTCAGTTCAACTTTATCTCCGTCGCTGATGGTGATCGAGTAGGGACCTCCTGCCACAGGGGTCGATACGGCTACCTTCCAGGCTCCGTTTTCGTCGGCCTGAGTCGTATATTTTTCTTTGTTCCACGAGGTGGTGACTGTGATTTTTTTCTGCGGATCGGCTTTCCCCCACAGGTTGGCTTCGGTTTGTTGTTGCAGCACCATATTGTCCTGCAATAGGGTGGGAAGCTGTACTTTTGCCGAGAGCGTGGCTACGGCAAAAAGACAAATGGTAAATAAAGACAGTTTTTTCATGGCCATTGAGTTATAGGTTTTAATTATATATGTCTGTTACTTCTTGATCGCTATTCCAGTCGTTTGTATTTGAAGTTTCGGAAAAAGACTTCACCCTCGCCGGCGGCATAAATGCCGGGTTGCAGGCTCAGGAATCCTTCTGCCATATTGTGGTGGTATCCCGATGTGTCGCAGGCTTTCGGTATTTTCGTCCACTGTTTCCCGTCAAAACTGTACCACGCCGAAACGATATGTTGGTCGTTCCGGAGTCGGAACCACAGGTGACGCGAGGTCACCGGGATCCCGAACGTTTGGCTGCGGCCCAACAGGTGGAATACGATTTCGTTTTGTTGCACTCCGACTCCTGCATATAAATCGGGATTATAAAAAAGAATTAGGCCTGCCGAGCTACTGTCGTCACACATTGCTTCCACCACCATTTCATAGGCGTGGTCTCCTGTCTGAAAAAGCAACGATGTCGCGTTCGCCGGAGAATTTCCGCGTGCACGGAGCACCAATGTTTGCGGCTCGTAACGAAAATCGGAGAGTGTGTATTCTCCTTGGAACCGCCATTGTGTTCCTATCCGGTCGGTGGAAAAATCGTCAGAGAAGTCGCGTCGTACTCCATTCGGTCTTTTGTCGATTTTGCCTTTGGTTGCGGGAACAAACCACCCTTCGGCATTCATCTCGACAGGTTCAATTAAAGTTTGGCGTCCTAATGTATAGTACCCTCGTTCATAGGCATGGTAAACGACATACCAATCTCCTTCAGGCGTGTCGATCAGCGTGCCGTGTCCTTTGGAACACCAGCGTTCGTCGTTATCGTATGTGTGGATCAGCGGATTATAGGGGCTGTTTTCCCAAGGTCCGGATAAATCTTCGGAACGGGCGACGACTACCATGTGGCTGGTCGGTGGACCCGCGGTTCCCCCTTCGGCCGAGAGCATATAGTAGTATTTGCCGATTTTTCGGATTTTGGGCCCTTCCAAGCAGAAACCTTCTACGTCCCACTCATCGGGATAGGTCCATCCTTCGTAAACTTTTTTTGCGGGACCGGCTATGGATAATCCGTCGGCCGCCAACGGGACGAGCATGCCGTTATCCATCATCAGGAAACGGTTCCCGTCCTGATCGACAGCGTGCCTCGGATCGATTCCTCCGATCTTGAGATCGACTGGATCACTCCACGGGCCATGCGGCGTATCGGCCCAAACCACCATGTTGGTGATGTGCTCCGGAGAGACGGCCGGGAAGTAGATATACCAGCGATCTCCGTATTTGACGATATCGGGAGCATAAACTGAACCTACATATTTATGGAGGGCATTGGTGACAGGAGTCCAGTCTGTCAGGTTTTTCGATTCGAAAATCAACAATCCGGGCAGATACTCGAAAGAGGAGTGTACCATGTAATAGGTATCCCCGTCACGGAATATCGAAGGATCGGGGTAGTCTCCTCCCAACAAAAGAGTTTCGGAGCCGTTTTTCTCAGTCGGTTCTGCGCGGATTCCGGAGAATGCCGAGATCATGATACAACACAACAGGAGTAGTTTCGGTAGCGGGTTTCCCATAGTCGAATTGCTCTGTCGGGGGAGTGATTCCGACAGCTAAGCAAATTTACTCTTTTTTAGGGAATTTTTGTTAAATCTTTTCGGTGAGTTTTTGTACAACGCGGAAATTGTTGAAAAACTCTTTTGCGAATACCCGGATTACGTTGTAGGCAGGTATGGCAAGCAGCATACCCAATACTCCGGCCAGCGATCCGGCGATCAGAATCACCAGAAAGATTTCGAGCGGGTGAGCTTTGGCCCGGTTTGAATAGAGTACGGGCTGCAGCACGAAGTTGTCGATACCTTGTGCAAAAAGGATCGTCCCGGCAATCTTTAGCGCGGTTATCGATCCTGTCATGCCGGGATAACCGCTCGTGACTCCGATAAATATGCCGATAGCGATGCCGATTGTCGGTCCCACATAAGGGATAACGTTCAGAATACCGACCAAAAGTCCGATGACAAGTACGTCCTGCCCCGGAAGCCCCCACAGCAACAGCCCCAGCGAAACGATAAGGGTCATCAGCGCAGATTCGATAACGATGCCCGTAAAATAGCGGGTGAGCAGGTTGGTTGTCGAGTTGAGGGCCCGGGATATGTTTTCTTCATATTTTTTTGGGAACATGATGATCACCATGTCGTAGAACAGACTGCTCTCTTTCAGAAAGAAAAAGGTGATGAACGAGATCGAAAATGCGGCGATCACCGCGTCGCTCACCGTATTGACGATTGACGAGAGCAGCTTGTTGATGACATTGACGTCGAGCAGCGGTTTGATCTGGTCGCTGATGGCGTTGATGATCGAGAAGGAGTCGTCGTCGAGTGCGAACGTATGTTTTATGAAGTGCTCGAACGACATGAGCGGTTCATAAAACGAATTGATGATGTGTGGGATGTCGAGCGACGAAAATTCATTGATTTTCTGGAAGACGATCGGGACGAAAAGAGCGAAGACTCCGATGATTACGATCCATATGGTCAATAGCGTACACAATGCGGCGAGCCATTTGGGAAAAGGGATTTTGGTTCGTCCGATGTGTATCCGGCACAGCATGTCGGTCATCGGTTTCCCGATCATGGCCAATACCGCAGAGGTCAGGATATAGGCGACAACGGCGCTGAAATACCATACTAAAAACAGTACGATAGCAGTCACGGCTCCAGCGACGATATAGCGGTATATTTTTGACATGACCTGTATGTGTTGGCATTGACCGTACCAGGGGCTACTGGTGTTGGATGGTTTTATCGGCTTGATTCAATCGTGCAATCATCGTTTGGGTCCCGACGACCTTGTCACCGAGCTTGACCCGGACATCTGCATCCAACGGCAGAAAAATGTCGACTCTCGATCCGAATTTGATGAACCCGCATTGGGTGTTCTGTTCGACCTGGTGTCCTACGCGGGCATAGGATACGATTCTTCGAGCAACGAGTCCTGCGATCTGGCGGAACATGATCTTCTCTCCGCCCATATCGACAACGGTTGTGGTCCGTTCGTTGTCTTCGGAGGATTTCGGATGCCAGGCTACCAGAAACAGACCGTGGTGATGGCGGAAATAGTCGATCCTGCCGGCTACGGGGAACCAGTTGACGTGGACATTCCATATCGACATGAAGACCGAGACCACGATACGTTTCTCTTGAAAATATTCGTTTTCGTCCACCTCTTCCAAGGCCACGATCTTTCCGTCGGCGGGCGAGAATACGGCGCCGGCTTCTGTTTTCATCACACGGTTCGGACTGCGGAAAAACGAAGTGATGAACAGCGTAATACCCCAGACGATAACGGTTACGATCCATGCAGTCACTTCGGGAAGCAGGGCGAATCCTGCTGCTGTGATGCCGGCTGAGGCGATCGCGGAACATAAGATGATCGTTGTACCCTCTTTATGGATTCTCATTACAGTTCGGATTGGTTTTCGTTTTTCAAAGTGTAAATATAAGGGTAAAATAGGTGTAAACAAAAGGTGCGGCCAAAATCAGGGCATCGAAACGATCGAGGAACCCTCCGTGTCCCGGCATGATGTTGCCGGAATCTTTGATCCCGACCGACCGTTTGAGCATCGATTCGACCAGGTCGCCGAAGACGCCGCTGATGGCGATGACGGCCCCTGCACCAGCCCAGACGAGTATCGAGTTCGGGCTGGGGGCGGATAGGTAGCCGCAGATTCCGCCGACAAGGATGGCGCATGCAACACCTCCGAAAAATCCTTCCCATGATTTGTTGGGAGAAATGCGTTCGAACAGTTTCCGGCGGCCGAAGGCTACTCCGGTCAGGTAGGCCCCGACATCGTTGGCCCAGACGATGAATAGGATGCTGAGCAGTATCGAGGGCGTGTAAATAATGGTTCCGTATACCCCGTTTACGGGCATTGCGGTCAACAGTGCCATAGGGATAGCGATATATACGATTCCTCCGATTCCCCATACGATATTTTCTACGTGGGTGCTGCTTTTGTCGTAAAGTCCGACGATGAACAGCGCGAAGACAGCGGGAAGGATCCACGTGAATACGCGGGGAGATGCGGCGCCTGTCGCAACGAAGAATGAGGTGATGACGATCCCCGCTCCGATCAGTATCGGATAGACCCGTAACGGAGACGCCTGCCTCAGTCGGGCGATCCGGTAAAATTCGTTCATCGATCCGACAGTCAGCAGCAGCAGCAAAGCCAGCATGCTATAAGGGGACCAAAGTACGGCTCCCAAAACAACGATCAGCAGGCCTGCTCCGCTGAGGGTTCTGATGTACAGCGTCTTATTCAGTAGCCGATTCACGGTTTTCTGTTTTGGTTTCCTGGGCAATTATATCGTCTCTGCGCACTTCGCCTTTGCGTTTCCCGAAGATTTTTTCAAGGTCTTCAGAGAAGATGACTTCCCGTTCGAGGAGCAGTTCGGCCAACTGAATCATGCCTGCCTGGTGCTCTTTCAACGTGTCGATCGCTCGCTGGAATGCGCTGTCGACGATCTTTTTCACTTCGATGTCGATCTCTTGGGCCGTTTTCTCGCTGTACGGTTTCGAGAGAGCCATATCGCTTTGTCCGGTCGAATCATAAAAACTCAAGTTGCCGACCTCGTCGCTCATGCCGTAGTAAGCCACCATGGCATAAGCCTGTTTTGTTACCCGTTCCAAATCGTTCAGCGCTCCGGTCGAAACTTTACCGAAATGGATCAGCTCCGAAGCACGGCCTCCGAGTATGGCGGCCATCTCATCGAGAATCTGCTCTTTCGTGGTGATCTGCCGTTCTTCGGGAAGGTACCATGCGGCACCGAGTGCCTTGCCTCGTGGAATGATCGTCACTTTGATCAACGGGTTGGCGTGTTCGAGCATCCAGCTTACCGTGGCGTGTCCGGCTTCGTGGTAAGCTATGGTCCGTTTCTCCGTCGGGGTGATGATCTTGTTTTTCCGCTCCAGACCTCCGATAATCCGGTCGATAGCACTCAGAAAATCCTCTTTTTCGACTTGGGTCTTGTTGTTTCGGGCGGCGATCAGAGCAGCTTCGTTGCAGACATTGGCGATGTCGGCTCCCGAAAATCCAGGGGTTTGGCGGGCCAGGAATTCTCGGTCGATGTTCGGATCGAGTTTCAGGTTTTTCAGGTGGACATCGAATATCTCGCGGCGCTCTTTCAGATCGGGCAGCTCGACATTGATCTGGCGGTCGAAACGTCCGGCACGCAGCAAGGCTTTGTCCAGAATGTCGGCCCGGTTGGTCGCGGCCAATATAATGACGCCGGCGTTTGTGCCGAAACCGTCCATCTCGGTGAGCAGCTGGTTCAACGTGTTTTCCCGTTCGTCGTTTGACGAGTAGCCGATATTTTTACTTCGGGCGCGTCCTATGGCGTCGATCTCGTCGATGAATACGATACACGGAGCCTTCTCTTTGGCCTGACGGAACAGGTCGCGTACGCGCGAAGCCCCGACACCGACGAACATCTCGACGAAATCCGATCCGCTGATCGAAAAGAACGGTACGTTGGCTTCACCGGCTACTGCTTTGGCCAGCAGGGTCTTTCCTGTGCCCGGAGGGCCGACCAGCAGTGCGCCTTTCGGAATTTTACCGCCCAGATCGCTGTATTTGTTCGGATTTTTCAGAAAGTCGACGATCTCCATGATTTCGACTTTGGCCTCTTCCAGTCCGGCAACATCTTTAAAGGTGATTTTGACTTTCGAGTCCTTGTCGAACATCTGTGCCTTTGCTTTCCCGACATTGAAAATGCCTCCGCCTCCACCGCCGCTGTTGCCGCGTGACATGCCTCGCCACAGGAACCACCAAATGGCAAAAAAGATCAGAATCGGGAAGAGCAGGGAGAATGCGTCGCGCCAGAAATTATTTCGGTTCCGATATTCGATATTTATCACCTGATCGCTATCTTTTTGTGTCTGATCCACTTCGTCCAAGAAGTGGTCTAACGAACCGACGTTGAAAACGAACTGGGGACCTTGTTCGGTCAATCCCTGCAACTCCTTTTTTGATGCATAATCTGCGACTTTCTCCTTTTTCAGGAAGACTTCGGCGATCTCCTTGTTGTAGATGACGATTTTTTGTACGTCGCCCTGTTTTATCATGGTCTTGACGGAGTTCCAGTTGGCTTCGTGCGTGACGTTTTCATTGCCTAAAATCCCCCATGCAAGAATGGCTACGGCCAACGCCATCCATATCCAATAGATATTGAATTTGGGCATTTTGTTTCCTGAAGGCGATATGTTGTTGTTCTGATTGAGTTTCATGTGTTGTTTTTCGTGATTTTTTGATGTTTTGCCGCGGAGCGGCAGGCGATTTTTACGATTCGGATTCGTAACGGGTCATCGGAGCATCGGCTCTGAGTTGCTCCAATTTGTAAAAGTCGCGCAGTTCGGTTTGGAAAATGTGTACGATTACATCTCCGTAATCCATAGCTACCCACACGCTGTTGGTGAGGCCTTCGATTCTTCTTGCCTTTTCATCGAGTACCTCTTCCGTTTTTTGTTCGATGCCGTGAGCGATCGCTTCGACTTGTGTGGTCGAGTCGGCATTGCAAATTACGAAAGCAGAGCAGATCGTTCCGTCGAATCCGCTCATATCCAGAGATATGATGTTTTTCCCTTTCTTGTCCTGTATGGCCTCTACAATGGTGTCAATTAATTTGTTCATCTTTTTTGTCTCTATTCGAAGGGGTAAAGATAGTAAAAAGTTACTAAACCAAAATTTTCGTTTGAAAATGCTCGCTTTTTGCGATTTTTCCCCGATGTTGTTCTGCCGTGATCGGATTGCTTTTCCGATAGCAAATATCTTGCAAAAATTCCGATCATTTATTCGTTATAGAGAGAATAGACTCTTTTAATGCAGTAGTCAGAGACTGTTTCGCATAGGTTCTGCGTACGGCGATCGATATTTTCCGCGAAACGGCTCCTTTAGCCAATATCTTGAATTGGGACCGGTGCGTATCGTCGATGAAGCCCGAAACCATCTCCGGAACGATGGTCAGCGAGTTCGGCGTGTTATCTACGATCCGCATCAGCGTTTCGATCGAGTTGCAGTCGAAAGTGTATTGGCGGATCGTGTCTTTGCGGAGCATACATAACTCGAGGACCTGATCCCTCAGACAATTTCCCTCGGAGAGTAGCAAGAGCCTTCGGGAATCGATCTCTTCGATGCGGATGTTGTGTCGTTGCCGCAGCGGATGATCGGGAGATACGTAGACGTAAAATCGATCGTTGAAAAGCTCCTCTTCCTGAATGTCGTCCGGAATAGTCCCTCCTGTCATGATGGCGGCGTCGAGCATGTCGTGCCGGAGGGCGCGGATGATGTCCCGGTTCATCATCTCGCGGATTTGCAGATCGACCTTCGGATATTTTTTCGTGAAGTCGGGAATCAGTCGATGCAGCAGATAAGGGGCGATGGTCGGGATGATTCCCAAACGTAGTGAACCCGAAATATCGTTCTTCAGATTAGCGACGATCTCCCGAATCGCATCGAAAGATTTGACCGTTTCGCGTGCCTGTCTCAGTACGACTTCCCCTGCATTGGTCGGTACGACCGGTTTCCTGGTACGGTCGAGCAGTACGAGGCCGAGTTCCTCTTCCAGATTCTTTACCTGCATGCTCAAAGAGGGTTGGGTAACGAAACATTTTTCAGCGGCTGCCGAAAAACTGCCGTAATTGGCAACAGCCAACAGGTATTCGAGTTGAATGATCGTCATAAGGATAAATCGGATTTTTATACAAATATTATAAATAAAATTTATATTTCCGAGTTTTCTCGAGAGAAATGTCGTGCACGGATGTGCCGTTCCCAATGAGAATTAGGGAAGGGAATAAAAATGGGTCGCCGGATTTGGCTATTTTGTTTTGTCGGGTTTGTCGGAAAAGAGGCGGCCTTGCCACGTGTCACGTTCTTCGAGCCGTTTCTCGAACTGATTCCAAAGCTGTTCGTTGCGGATCAATCCCCAACAGGGGCCCGCGTGGAATCGGGGTGGAGCCTCTCCGGCAAAGCGTTCGACGACCAGGTCGGGACGCAACCGTTCGAGAATGTCGATGAAAAAGTCGATGTACTCTTCTTTGTCGAAGAAATGGAAATGTTCCGGATGGTGCGCGTACTCCTCGGCCATCGGGGTATTTTTGAAAAGCTGAAGCTGGTGGAATTTGACGGTGTTCAAAGGGAGGGCATTGATCGTCTCTGTCTGTTCGAGCATCATCTGTCGGGTTTCGCCGGGTAGTCCGAGGATAAAATGGGCGCCGGTGTGGATGCCTCGCGCTGCGGTCATCTCCAGTGCGCGTCGTGCACAGGCGAAGTCGTGTCCTCTGTTGACGGTGACAAGCGTTTGGTCGAAACAGGATTCGATGCCGTATTCGATAACGACATAGTGGTGCTCGGCAAGCGCGGCGAAGTAGTCGAGTTTGCGCTCGTCGATGCAATCGGGACGTGTACCGACGATAATCCCTGCGATTTCGGGCAGTTCGAATGCTTGCGAAAAAATCTCTTGCAACCTTTCCAACGGAGCATAGGTGTTTGAAAAGGATTGGAAGTATGCGAGGTATTTTTCGGCACTGCGGTAACGCTTGCGGTGAAATTCTATCCCCTCTTCGAGTTGCTGGCGAATACTTTTTTGCGGTGTGCAATAGGAGGGAGAGAAGGCGTCGTTGTTACAGAAAGTACACCCTCCGGATGAGAGCGAGCCGTCACGGTTCGGGCAAGTGAAGCCGGCATTGACCGATAATTTTTGCATGCGTGTGCCGAATAGCCTGCGGAAATATCCGGAATAGCTGTTGTATCTTCTTCCGTCTCCCCACGGATATGTCGGATTTGTTTCGGGCATGATCGATGGTTAAGTTGTCGATAAAGGTCGGTTTGTTTGCGATTACCATACAGTCGTGATCTTGTCGTGCGGGTTGGCATCGATGGTGTGAACCGTACCGGCCGGCCTTGTTCGGGCGGGCATGGCCCGATCCCTTATTTCTTAATGAGCAGACAAGGCCTCGATAAATCCGGGAAACAGGTGCCACAGATGCTCGGTCTGCAACCACAGTTCACGGGCTAACGTCTGACGGGTCGGTTTTTCGCTTTCAATATCCGTAAGGTATTCTGCTGTGATTTCGTGGTGGTTGGCGATAAATTCGGCATAAAATACCGGAAAACTCTTTTTGAAATGGATCAGTTCCCCTTGCGGAAGGGCCCCGGTCTGGCGGAACTCGCTCCACAATTTCAGTATCTCCTTTTCAGGATATTTATCGCTGATGTCGTTGATTACCTCGCCGAAAAGTTCGTACTCTTCCAAGGCCACGTAGCTGAAGGCCAGCGGTGTAGTCGCTTCGAGGTGGTCTTCGGGATCCAAATCGAGCAGCATCTCCATCAATCCGGCTGCCATTTCGAAATCACCCACCAAAAAGTGGTCGATTGCCGATCGTTTCAGTAATTCCAAAACGGGCTGGTTGTCGGATTCGTCCCAATCCAACTGTACCTCATCCTCATCCGGAATGAGGTCTACCAACTTTTTTACAGCGTCATAGCGCAAATTGCAGGCACGCTCGATCTCACCGTGCCGTTCGCAGTTGCGGGATTGATCCAATATGGCTGCGAAATCGTACGCAGTATCGATATCTTCCTGGTAGGTAATGACATAAGCATTTCCGGCAGTCGGAAGGAAACAGGGTATATTCGCCATTTCGGGTAGTGTTAACTTCGGATCGGCATTCAAAACCGCCTCAAAGATACGATTTTTTGGATAAAGACTGCATGATCGCGAAAAAATCCTACTTTTGTAACTATAAAGAGAGATTGACAAATCCGACGAATGTGTAGCATATATGGGAGAGTCCGGTTACAATAGGGAATCCAAATACCTGATATCGACAGAGGAAGATGAGTTGTGGGGATTGGTGGTTACCAGTGTGGGGAGCCAGCAGATTTCGGCCAAAGAGGAGTATCCGCCGGCCGGACATCCGCAGGGGTATGCGTTCAATGTCGACGAGGGGCGGATTCTGAGCGAGTATCAACTGTTGTATATCACCGACGGAGAAGGAATCTTTACCTATGGCGATTCGCGAGAGTCGCAGTTGATTACCGAAGGAAAGATGTTTTTTCTTTTTCCGGGCGTGTGGCACACCTATCGTCCGTTTGCCAACAGCGGATGGAAGGAGTATTGGATCGGGTTCAAGGGATCGATGATCGACCGGATTGTCGAGGAGGGGTTCTTCCTGAATCAGGCACCCGTTTTCAATATCGGCTTGAATGAGCGTATTGTCGACCTTTATATAAAGGCGTTGGATATTGCCGGAGAGGAGCGGTCGGGGTTTCAGCAGGCATTGGCCGGCATCGTGATGCATATGTTGGGACTGATGTATTACCGGCACAGGACCCGCGACTTTATCGATGAGAATACGATCCAAAAGATCAATAAGGCGAAGATCATTATGCGCGAGGGGGTGTATGAAAACCTTTCGGCCAAGGACGTGGCCGATCGCCTGCATACGGGTTATTCCGGGTTCCGTAAGGCGTTCAAGGAGTTTACGGGAACTTCGCCCGCCCAATACATGCAAGAGCTGAAACTCAACGAGGCCAAGCTGTTGCTGACAACGACGACTCGGCCGGTGAAGGATATCTCGTATAGTTTGAAATATGAGAATCCCGAGTATTTTTCGATGTTTTTTAAGCGCAGAACATCCAAGACCCCGCTCGAGTATCGGAACCAGAGTCGGTTACATGGAGGTTCCGGGACAGTCGTCCGCGAGACGGCGGAGGAACAGTCCGGGGAGTGAGACAAGGTGTATGGAAATGAAATTTTACGATTAATCAGGAACATATGGCACAGGATAATCAAAAAATTGAAATAATTCAGATCAATATTTCGGGGGAGGACAAACCCGGTTTGACCTCGTCGCTGACCGAAATATTGGCCCGTTACGATGCTACGATATTGGATATCGGGCAGGCCAACATCCATCAGACTTTGTCGATGGGTATCTTGTTCAAAACTGACTCCGACCGGGCGGGCGATATCATGAAAGATCTCTTGTTCAGAGCGTATGAGCTTGGCATACAGGTACGGTTCAAACCTATTTCCGCCGATATGTATGAACATTGGGTCGGCTTGCAGGGGAAAAACCGGTATATCATTACGGTATTGGGAAGAAAACTGACGGCACAACAGATCGCTGCAGTGACCGGGGTCGTCGCTGAACAGGGGTTGAACATCGATTCGATTTTACGGTTGACGGGACGTATTCCATTGGATGTTGATGCGCGTGCCCCAAAATCTTGTATCGAGCTCTCCGTTCGGGGAACGCCTCACGATCGTCGGGGAATGCAATCCCGTTTTATGCAGCTCTCAACCGAAATGGGAATGGATATCTCATTTCAAGAGGACAATATGTTCCGCCGCTCGCGTCGTTTGATCTGTTTTGATATGGATTCGACGCTGATCGAAACGGAGGTGATCGATGAGTTGGCTGAACGTGCCGGGGTCGGAGATCAGGTCAGGGCCATTACTGAAAGCGCCATGCGGGGTGAAATCGATTTTCAAGAGAGCTTTACGCGGCGAGTGGCCATGTTGAAGGGTTTGGATGAGTCGGTACTCGAGGATATTGCAGCCCATTTGCCTTATACCGAAGGGTTGGATCGTTTGATGCGCATCCTTAAGAGAATCGGGTTTAAAACGGCGATTTTATCCGGAGGATTTACCTATTTCGGAAACTACATGCGGCGTAAGTTCGGTTTCGATTATGTATATGCCAATGAATTGGAGATCGTCGATGGAAAATTGACCGGACGTTATGTCGGGGACATCGTGGATGGTAAGCGTAAGGCCGAGTTGTTGCGGTTGATCTCGCAGGTTGAAAATGTGGATATTGAGCAGACAATTGCTGTCGGGGATGGAGCCAATGATCTGCCCATGCTCAGTGTTGCCGGGCTCGGTATCGCTTTCCATGCCAAACCGAAGGTAAAGGCAACAGCCGGACAATCCCTATCTACCATAGGTTTAGATGGCATTTTATATTTTCTGGGATACAAAGATTCGTACTTGGATGATAAGCATTTTGTGTAATATTCCGGGAGGCAGATGATATCACAAATAGTTGGAATATTGCAGAAAACCCGAAAACTTTTTTAGTTTTCGGGTTTTTGTATATATCTTTGGGGCGGAATAATAGAAAATTATTATGATGTTAAGGGATCAAATTATCGAAAAAACGACCGAACTGTTTGTTCATAACGGCGTGAAATCGATGCGGATGGATGATATCGCTTCTGAGCTGGGGATATCCAAGCGAACGATTTATGAGCAGTTCAGTGATCGAGAAAGTTTGATCGAAGCGTGCGCCCGTCATTTTTTTGAGATGAAAAACGCACATCATGAACAACGGGTAGCAGAGGCACATGATATTATCGAAGCATTTATTCTGTTGTTGGAGGATTGGGACGAGATGATGAAAACCGATATGAATTTCATGAAAGATCTGTCCCGTTTTTATCCGGCTATTCATAAAAAGATTCATGAGGAGAATCATCGTCGGGGACGGGAACGTCTAAAATCTTCATTGCAGCAGGCGGTGGATGAAGGTCTTTTTAAACCGGGCCTCAATTTGGATTTTACGGTGGTGGCTTTAATGGCCTCGATCAGTACGGTGTTTGCGAAGCCTTCGGTGTATGAGGAGGTAAAGGTGTCGATGCTCGATGCATTCAAATATATTACGATTCTCTTTTTCCGGGGGATATCAACACAAAAGGGGATAAGGCTGATCGATAATACCTACGGAAAATATTTTTCGAAAGAGCTGTTCAGCGATACTGATCAACACGATCCGGGTGTGAATCGGGTAGGTATCTGATCCCTGTTTAAACCCTAAAAATAGGTATTTTATATAAGGTGTTCGGGGCATTACCTTTGAGGCATAACTCCGAAGACCCGTGAAATCGTATATCTTTGCAGTAAGAGTTTAATATCAAGAGGAGATTTATGTATAGATTGGGAAAATACAATGCCGGCGACCGGATGAGCGATTTGGTGTGTGCAAACTATCCGATTTTGCTCGTAATGAGTCGTTTCGGTATCGCATTGGGATTCGGAGATAAAACGATTGGGCAGGTTTGTGAAGAGAGTCGGGTCGATACGGATACCTTTTTGACGGTGGTCAACCTGTTACTCGAAGAGGATCATCCGGTCGGTGTCGGAGACTACGTTTTTTCGGTCGATGCTTTGGTTACCTATCTGCACAACTCCCATGACTATTTTCTGGGATTCAGACTGCCGGCGATCCGCAGTAAACTGGTTGAGGCGATCGACTCTCGGAGCGATGTCGCTCAGGCGATTCTCCGTTATTATGATCAGTATGTGGAGGAGGTAGAGAAACACATGAAGTATGAGGAGCGGGTTGTGTTCCCGTATGTCCGTGCATTGCTCGAAGGAGAGGATGACGGTGGATATAGTATCGAGATTTTCCGCAGCCGTCATGACCAGGTCGAGGCCCGACTGAATGAACTGAAGAATATTATCATCAAGTATTATCCGGCCGATAGCGGCAATGAATTGAATAGCGTGTTGTTCGATATTTTCACTTGTGCGCAGGATTTGGCGTCGCACAACTATATCGAGGATTATCTGTTCGTGCCGAGTATCGTCGAGCTGGAGCGTCAAAAGAGAGGCGATCGATGAGCGTTGTCGTAAAAATAGCTGTAGTGGAACCCTCCGTGATCATTCGCAGCGGGTTGTTGGCTGTGTTGAAACGGTTGCCGGCTTTTGAGGCTGAGATCGTGGAGATTGCGGACCTCACCCAGTTGATCTCGACGTTGAACTGGAGAAAGCCCGATGTTTTGATTGTCAACCCGGCTTTCTTGGGAGTTTTTTCGTTGCAGCAGGTCAAGAACGATTCGAAATGCAGGCAGATGCGCTGTATTGCGTTGCAGAACGGATCGATCGACAGCTCTGTACTACGGCCGTATGACGAGACGATCTCTATATACGATTCGGCCGAGCAGATTCGGGAAAAACTTTTTCGGTTGACGCACGATGCGGTACGGGAGGAGCCGAGGGCGGAGAGCCTCAGCGATCGGGAGAAAGAGATCGTGATCGGAGTGGTCAAGGGATTGACCAACAAGGAGATTGCCGACCATTTGTGCCTCTCTACGCATACGGTCATTACCCACCGGAGAAATATTGCGGCGAAACTTCAGATACACAGCCCGGCCGGTTTGACGATTTATGCCATTGTGAACAAACTGGTCGAATTGAACGAAGTGAAAGATACGATTCGTCGCAGTGAGTAGGAACCTTGCAGAGAGGGAATAAACGAAAAAACGATAGGTCAGGAAAAGGTTTTGAGCAAAGAGAAAGGAGATTGTTCGTCGAAGATCGATCTCCTTTCTCTTTTCGCTTGTCGGGTAGATGTTTGTAGCTGTTTTGTCGGAAATCTCAATAAGGCGCAAATGCCGTATCTCCGTTGCCGGTAATGGCGATGCACTCTGTCTCGATCAGCCATCCGGGACGGCATACCGGTGCGAGCACGATCACGTGCGGAATTTCGTTGAACCGTTCTTCGAAAAGCCGGGCTGCATAATTGTAGTCGGCTGGGTCCCTCAAGTAGACGATCATCTGCATCAGGTCGGAGCATGTTGCTCCGGCTTCGGCGAGCAGGGTCTCGATATTTTCGAGCATGCGTTCGGTTTGCCCTGCGATATTGCCCGGAGCGACGATTTCTCCCCTATTGTCGATACTTGCAGTTCCGGAGATGAAGATGTGGCTTCGGTCTCCATAAATCACTTTGGTGCCTCGTTCGAAAGTTACGCCGTATTCATACGTCGGGTTCAGGTGGGTAGATGCATAAAGGAATTGTTGTTGTCCGGGTTTCAGACCACGAACCGAATAGGCGTCGAACAATACGCTGACTTGTGGGTCGGCATGTCGGCCTTCTATTCCCGTACTGGCGATGAAATGTGTTTGGGGAGTCAGTCCGTGGCGTTCGAAGAGTTCGCGGCGCGCTTTTACCACGCCTCCGTAGTTGACATCCACATTCTGGACAAAAAACCATGTCCGGATGCAATCGTTGTATAGTGTACAACCGGAGGCATATAGATCGGTCACATATTTTCCCAGAATGGATAGGGTTTCGTCGTATGAGTTTTTTAAGGGGACGCACCGGCCTGCAGTCCAAATGTGACGGTAGCCGTTGGCGGAGGCGGTCGTCGTGTCGTAATCTCCCGACATATTTGCATCGGAACGTAGGTATACCCATAGTGCGATCTTGCTGCCGTCCATCGGAGCCTGTTGTACGACGGAGGTGGCGCAATGCTTCGAAAGTAACGATTCGAGCAATGGAGCTTGGTTGGCTGCGTCGCTCAGAAAGAAGCGTCGGAACAGCGGAGTGACCTTTTCGCCCAAAAGGTCAGGCAGACGGTCAAAGGCTGTTGTCAGGTCCGACAGCTGATTTTCGAAAAGCGACTCTCTTCGGACAGCGTGCAGTATGACGTGGTATTCACAGCATCCTTGATCGGTTGCGAATCTGCGGGCTTCGATCCGGGTGCCGCTGTCGTATATCAGATGGTAGGAACAGTTCATGGTTTAACGGTTTTATGTGATTAATTTTCGGGACACCCTTTCCCGATCCAGAAACGTAGCAGCTCAAGATCGTCGTTTCGTGTGATCAATCCCGTATGTGGGTAGGAGATGACGTCGCCTTGGGTCACAACGTCGAGCAGAAAACTGTTATCGGGTTCGTAGGGTACGACACGCGGTTTTTCGGATCGGGTGGAGGGGTGGTTGACCAGTTGTCGGTAGCTTTCCCCTTCGGTCAGCAAAAGATTCGCGGATCCGTTTGCCCCTTGATGGCACGAAACGCAGTTGTATTGTTGGAATACCAACTGCTGGATGCGGTTGTACTCGAGCAGGTCGATCTCCTGTCCGGGAAGGACGATGTCGCCCGAAGAGGAGCGATCGATCGGCTGGTCGAAAAATGTGTATTTGACCTGTCGGCCCATGTCGGTAAAACAGAGCCGGATGTGGGTCGCCTCTTCCGGAATGTTTTCGAGCTTGATATCGATGTTCCCCTCATCGTCCGGACGAGGCAGGTTTACGGATACCAGCGGTGAGCTTCCTGCATCGGTAAATGCCCCGAACGTAAAATTGTAGTCGTCGGGGTATAGTTCCGGATCGTTTAGCCGGAATGTGGCCGAGAGGGTGACACCCTCGTCGTGGATGTACTCCGATTCATGGATGTCGCCGCTGTCGCAAGAGGCAAAAAAACAGAACAGACCGGTTGACAGCAAGATGGAGATCGATGGAAGTTTTCCGATGACACTGAGCATGGTTCTGTCGTTTTAAAATGAAAATTGCATCATGACAACGGCTCCGTGTTGGGCCAATCCCAAATCGTCGAGTTCTCGAGCATCTTGTGTCGCGTGCCCCCAGCGGCCGAGAAATTGGTACATGGCCTGTAATTTGAGGTTGTATCCCATGATGTAGTAGTTGAGGCCGACGGCCGGCATGTTCAGGAATCCGTCCATGCCCAGTGAGTTCCGGTCGAGGAAGTCCCAGCGTACGGCGGGCTGGAGCTTTTTCGATACGAAATAACCGGCCTGAACGTATCCGCCGATGTAGTTGTAATAGGCCCCGGAGCGTTGGCGTTCGACAAAATCGGAGTTGAGGAAGTAGGCTTCGGCCGAGAGGTAGAGTCTGTTTTTGAGGTAGGTGAACTCGAATCCAAGTCGAAAATCGTTGGTCGTTTGCCAGTTGGCCTCTACATTGTAGGAGGCCGAAAGGGCGAACATCAGTTTCTCGCTGTGCAGGTCGTCGATACGTCCCTGATGTCCCGGAATCGGTCCGTTCGGCATGTAGGCGATGCGTCCGGCGTAGAGCAGAGAGGGGATGCCCAGATCGTCGCTGAGGGTCTTTTGCGCCAGATTGACGTCGATGCCGGTCCCGTTGAAAATGCCGACGTTGTATTCCCATTTGCCGCCGAGCAAACCGTGCATCATGACGCCCAGGTCAAATCCCGTAGCAAAAGTGGGCGGCGTCGAGTTGATACTCCGGTCCATGTAGAGCGACGTGGTGAGCGAAGTGGGAAGGGTCGGGAAGAGTGTTTCTCCCAAAGTGACCAGATAGGCCTGATTGAACGGCGTTTTGAATTTTCCGACCCGGAAGCGGAGCTGGTCTTTCAGGTTGACGTCTACCCAAGCCTGTTGCAGCAGCGAGGCTCCCGTTTTGGCGGCATTGATCGTCAGGTTGAAGGTCAGCTTGTTGAAAGCCCGCCCCGAGAACCCTAAGATGGCGTATGGGATTTCGAATCCGCTGTTGGCGACATTGTCCTGGTCGTCAAGCCCCAACTGTTCGTCGTCATAATAGTTGAATTTTCCGGCAGTCTGCAACAGCACATAAGGCTTGAGCATGAATTCGCCGTTTTTGGTCTCGAACGAAAACCCTTTCCGTCCGGCCAGCGGAACGACATCGCTTTCGATGTATTTGTCTGCGTCATAGGGCTCCGGAACTATCGGAGATTCGGCAGCGGCGAAAAAAACGCTGCCAAGCATAAGAATCAAAGTCAGTAAAAATTTGTTTTTCATAAGATTTCGATCGGTGTTCGGTTACAATGATTCGAGAAAACGGATCAGGGCATCGCGTTCTTCCCGGGGCATGTTTTTGAAAATTTCACGCGAGACGGCTCCTTCGCCACCGTGCCAGAGAATCGCTTCTTTCAGGTTTCGGGCCCGCCCGTCGTGCAGGAAATAGGTGTGTTGGTTGACTTTGTATTGCAACCCGATCCCCCAGAGCGGTGTAGTGCGCCATTCGCAGCCCATGGCGAGTCCGGAGGTGTAGTGGCTGTCCAGTTCCGGCCCCATGTCGTGCAGCAGGAAGTCGCTGTACGGGTGGATTGTCTGGCTGGCGAGCCATGGCAGACGCGTCCCGTTGATCAGCGAGGGTGCGTCTTGGCGCGTGTGCAGCGTGGGGACATGACAGAGGTCGCATCGGGCTTTATAAAAGGCCTGTTCCCCCTGTTTTACAACAGGGTCGTTGACATCCCTGCGGGCGGGAACTCCCAAAGCGTGCAGGTAAAAATCGACATGCTCCATGTCCTGGGTCGAAATCTGGATGCCGTAGTGGCTGTATCCGATCATCTGCGACTGTCCTTCGGCCACCTCCAGCGGATAGCGGTCGTTGGTGACCCCCATGTCGGATGAAAATCCCAGTTCGATGGTCAGGTCGGCATGCTGTGCTTTATTTCCTGAGATGCCGATATAGGTCTTTCCCCGTTCCTGAATGTAGTTGAGCCGTCCCGAAATACCGTATTCGGGGTAGTTGCTTCGGCGAGCCAGCTCTTCGAGTTCCGTCGGATCGAGTGCCATCATCTGCCCCATGCCGACATGCCGCAACGGGATGCGGACGTCGATGATCAGATCTTCCGGAGCGATGTCGTCTGCATACCACTCGGAGATCGTGTAGGTCGGTGTGAGCAGTGAATACTCCTCCCCGTCGGGAAAAGTCAGGAACTCTTCGGAGTAGGTGACGCTCAATTTCCCTTCGGGCTCTACGCCTGTAATGGCTTGGTCGTGGAGGACACGTCCGTAGTTGCGGAAAAAGCTGCCGTTCTTTTTGGTGATGTAGATCAGGTGGGAAGAAAATCCTCCCGTTCCGGTTCCGCCTTGCGAATAGAGTGTCGGGAAACTGCGCCCTGCATTCGAGTGGCAGCTCCCGCACGAAGAACCGGCATAGAGCGGACCTTTCCCTCCCTGATTCGGGTCGTCGCCGCTGACCCGCGGGTTGTCGTACAAGGCGTCTCCTTGGTAGAACCGTGTGCTCAGGTTTCCTTGCACCCAGTCGGCCGGGGTGTCGTATGCCGTGACTCCTGTCGCGAAGATGGTCGATGAGCCGGCTGAGAGTTCGGCCGGATCGGCTGCATCTCCGTATTGGTTGAGGATGGGGCTCTCTTCCTGCTTGTCACAAGCGATACATGTGACGGTACTCAAGAGTACCGTCACATGAAGGATCCGCTTTGTTAATAGATATGAAAAAACGTTCATACGAATCCGGTTTGAAACTCAATGACTGTATCTTTTGCGTCGGGTTTATTTACTGCGTACGGTTCGGTTGTTCCCGTCTTTGAACAGCAACAGCTCGATGGTGTGGAAACCGCGGACCGATTCGCTGCCGATCGCCCCGATGTAGTCTTCGACGGTAGAGAGTTTGGAGTCGGTAATCATCGTTGCGATGTCCTCCTGATCCAGCGGCCAACTATCGAGCGATGGGTCGAGCCCGAGTCCCTCCTCCTCTCCGGCAGGACCGAACAGTACGGCTTCGCTCTCTTCCCAGGGTACGCGTACCTCCCGCCAGGCGGCACAAGCGGCATCGAGCTTGCCTTGGTTCATCGGATCGGCTTGGAAGGCTGTTATGGCCTTGTAGAGCGCCCACGCTTTCGTTTTCATGTCCTTATAGGTGGGAACAACGACCTGATCGGCATACTGGGTCAGGATGGCAGTGAAGTCGTAATCCCCAGTCTCTTTAAACTTGCCCAACGCCTCGTTCTCGAAGAGTTGCGTGAGTGTCGCACAGGCCTCGATGGCGGCATCAACCTTGCTCCCCGTAAGGTTGTTCCGGAAAGGAGATTGCATGCTCGTGATGGCGTAATACGTGTCGTCGATGGCTTGGGTGATTTTGGTGTCCAGCTCCGGATCGACACTCTTTATATAAGCCGAGATACTGTTCCCTGATGCTGCGTCCGATATACTGCCCAGACGTCCGGCGTAGCCGTTCTTGATGCTGATGATGTTGTCCGAGTAGTCCTTGATCGAATTCCAGCTGTACCACGACTCCACCTGAAGTACGGCAGCTGCCGTATTACCCTGTTTGGCCAGTGCGTTCGGTGTGCCGATTTTCGATGTGCCTACCTCGTTGGCGATATTGGCCATGCCGTCGACCAGAATCGTCCGGATTGCGTCGACACCGCTGGTGAAGGCCCGATTGCCGGCTTCGGCGGTTCTCATGTATTCGGCATAACCGTTCGAGCCGACCATTGTGTTTTTGGTGAAAAAGTCGCGTCCGATGCGCTCCCAGTCTTCGTCCGGAATACCGGTCGGACCATTCCATGAGGCCCACAGGGCAATACAGTCGTCGAGCAGTTCGGATGAAGCGGCAACCGTGTAGTTGATCCATTCGGTCGTCATGGAGTAATCTTCGAGTTTGTCGGCCTGGCTTTTCGGGGTGTCGTTACCGTCGTTTTTGCTGCAGGCCGACAGCATGACTGTGCAGACCATAAGGGCTGTGGAAAAAACTCTTTTTTTCATAATGTACTATTAAAGATTTGTTATTTATATTGTTTTATGTTCGTTATTTCGAGAAAAACCATCCGGTGTAGGCCAAAGTCACGCCGAAAGTGTCTTCGCTGTTATAGGTGTTGCCTCCGATCCGGCGGTGCGAATAGTCGAATTTGAGCACCAGGGAGGAAAGCAGATAGTAGTTGAGACCCACGGTGATCAGGTCGCGTTTGTATCGGGGAAGTTTCTGTGCGCCCGATGCGATCTGTTGTCCGGTGTTGTAGTATTCGTACCGGATGAAGGGGAACAGCCGCTCTTTGGTGTTGAAAAACGAGAGGATATTGTATCCGACTTCGGCGCCGTAGGCCATGGCTGCTTTGCCGAATGGGGTGATCGGATATCCGGTGCTGTTGAAATATTTCCGGTTGATGTCGTAGATCTCTTTGGAGTCGGTTATCGTTCCGTAGATGAAGTTTGCCCGGGCAATCAGGTTACGGCTCATGTATTGGGCGTCGAACGATCCGATCGTTACGGTACCTTTGACTCCGGCCATTGCATAGGGCTTGGAGGAGTTCTTGGCGGTATTCCCGTAGTATCCCGAAGCGGCGAGACGCAGGTTGCGGACTCCGCTGTATTCGAGTCGTGCAGCAACGGCCGGATTGGTGAATGTCGATTTTTCGAAAATCTTTTGCCGTCCGCTTCCGATCCAGTTTTCGGACGAAAAACCGTTGGGATCGAGCCCGCTGACCAGCATCGCTTCGTACCGGAAGTTGTTGAAGTAGCCTAAAAAGGCGATACCCGTTTCGTGCCATGTGGAGGGCAGGATTGTCGTTTCGCTTTCGGGCCGGACGGTGCCGAAATAGAGGTTGGGTTCGTGGTGTGAATTGGTCAGTCCTACCGGTACGATCATGTGCCCGATACGGACGTTGAAGGCATTGACGATGCGCTTGGTGATGTGCAGCTGTTCCAATGCGACCTCACCGCCCTTTTCGATTTCGGATTCGATCTCGCCGCCCTCTTTGTTGTATTCGATGTCCATGGCGGCTCCCGTCCCTCCGTATTCGAATTCGATCTCCGAACCTAAATAGTAGTTACGTCCGAGATGGTAATCGAACGCGAATACGGCGCGGGGTAACGAAATCTCGGCCCGACTGTCTCTCGTAGCTCCGGAGGGATTGGTGTATCGGTCCGTCCCGTAGTTCATATGTTGGAACAGGATCTCTCCGTAACCTCCGAACCGGTATTTTTTAAAATTCCATTCATAAGGTGTTTTTTCTGTTTTGAGTGAATCTGTCTCCGTGTTCCGTGCCGTTGCCGGTCCGGCAATCGTACAGCACGTACATGTAAATAAAATAGAGTAGATAGTTTTCATTTTCAATGATTTTGACGTTGCAAAGTTAGGTCGGGCGGGAGGCCGCGACAATCCCCACTACTGAGTAGAATTGCAGGGGGGCTTCACCCTGAATAGGTATTGGAAAAGAGAATTTTGTATAAAATGGAGCGGGTTTGCGAATGTGCCGAAAAAAATAGCTACTTTTGTACTCCGTTTTGTCGCAAAACAAGAGAGTGAATCATGAGCAATTTAAAATTCAAGGAGTATAAAGGTCTTGATCTTTCCCGGATCAATGAAGATATTTTGAAACAGTGGGATGCTGACGATACGTTTCATCAGAGCATCGAGACGCGTGAGGGACATCCGACATTTGTTTTCTATGAAGGTCCCCCTTCGGCTAACGGCAAACCGGGTATTCACCACGTCATGGCGCGAACCATAAAAGATATTATCTGTCGGTTCAAGACACAGCAAGGCTATCTGGTACACCGGAAAGCGGGCTGGGATACGCACGGACTTCCGGTCGAACTGGGTGTCGAGAAGAAGCTGGGTATTACAAAGGAGGACATCGGTTCCAAAATTTCGATCGAGGAGTACAACAAGATCTGTCGTCAGGAGGTGATGACCTATACCGATATTTGGGAGCAGTTGACCCGTAATATGGGGTATTGGGTCAACATGGACGATCCTTATATTACTTACGATAACAAATATATCGAAACCCTTTGGTATCTGTTGAGCGAGTTGTATAAGAAAGGTTTGCTCTATAAAGGGTATACCATACAGCCCTATTCGCCGGCTGCGGGAACCGGACTCAGCAACCACGAGTTGAACCAGCCCGGATGTTATCGCGACGTGAAGGACACGACCTGTACGGCACAGTTTACCGTGATCCGCAACGAACGCAGCGAGTTCCTCTATGACGATGTGTTCGGAACGCTTTACTTCCTGGCATGGACGACCACCCCTTGGACCCTGCCGTCGAATACGGCATTGGCCGTAGGACCTGCGATCCGGTACGTGAAGGTGCAGTCGTATAATCCGTATACGGCCGAACCGCTGACCGTAATCCTTGCCAAGGATCTGTTGCATAACTATTTCCCGAAAAAAAATGAGGAGCTTCCGATGGAAGGGTACGACGGAAATGGAAAGAGTATTCCGTATCGTGTCGTGGCCGAATATGCAGGGGCGGATTTGATAGGGATTCAGTATGAACAATTGGTTCCGTGGATCAAACCTGATGGCGATGCGTTCCGGGTGATCGGAGGCGATTATGTGACGACGGAGGACGGTACGGGAATCGTGCACATCGCTCCGACGTTCGGTGCCGACGACGACCGGGTGGCCAAACAGAGCGGCATTCCGCCATTGGTCGTTGTGGATCGGGCCGGGAAACGGCAGCCGATGGTCGACCGGACCGGGAAATTCTTCCTGCTGGAGGATATGGATCCCGAATTTGTCAAGACGCATGTCGATGCAGCGGCTTACAAGGAGTATGCGGGTCGGTTCGTGAAGAACGCATACGATCCGAACCTGACCGATAACGATCCGACGCTCGATATCGATCTGTGCATGAAGTTCAAGTTCGAGAATAAGGCGTTTAAGATCGAGAAGCATGTGCACAACTATCCGCACTGTTGGAGAACCGACAAACCGGTGCTGTACTATCCGTTGGATTCGTGGTTCATCAAGACGACCGCCCTTAAGGATCGGTTGATTGCCTTGAACGAGACGATCAACTGGAAACCGGTCAGCACGGGTGCGGGACGGTTCGGTAAGTGGCTTGAGAATCTGGTCGACTGGAACCTGTCGCGGTCGCGTTATTGGGGTACACCGCTGCCGATCTGGGCCACCGAAGACCACAGCGAGATGAAATGTATCGGATCGGTTGCTGAACTGAAAGCCGAAATCGACAAGTCGATCGCTGCGGGCTTTATGAGTGAAAATCCCTTTGCCGATTACGTCGAAGGGGATTACAGTAAGGAAAATTATAAAAAATTCGATCTGCATCGTCCGTATGTGGACCAGATTGTGTTGGTGTCGGACACGGGTCGAAAGATGGTTCGGGAGAGTGACCTGATCGACGTGTGGTTCGACTCCGGAGCTATGCCCTACGCGCAGGTGCACTATCCGTTCGAAATCTCCGGAGATGCGTTCCGGAAGGTCTATCCGGCCGATTTCGTGGCCGAGGGTGTAGACCAGACGCGCGGATGGTTCTTCACGTTGCACGCTTTGGCCGTGATGCTGTTCGATAGCGTGGCATTCAAGAATATCATTTCGAACGGTCTTGTGCTCGACAAAAACGGCAATAAGATGAGCAAACGGCTCGGCAATGCGGTCGATCCGTTCGAGGTCCTCGAAAAGTATGGCGCAGATGCCGTGCGGTGGTATATGATCTCTAACTCGCAGCCTTGGGACAATCTGAAGTTCGATGTGGACGGCGTAGACGAAGTACGGCGCAAATTTTTCGGAACGCTTTATAATACATACAGTTTCTTTGCGTTGTATGCCAATGTCGATGGATTTACGGGTAAGGAGAAAGAGATCCCCGTGTCGGAACGTCCCGAAATCGACCGGTGGATCATCTCGTTGTTGAATACGCTGGTGGCTGATGTGACCCGTTATCTGGAAAATTATGATCCGACACCGGCAGCACGTGCGATACAGGAGTTCGTGGGCGAGAACCTCTCGAACTGGTACGTGCGGTTGAATCGGAAACGTTTCTGGGGCGGAGGCCTGTCGGACGATAAGTTGGCGGCATATCAAACCCTTTACACCTGTTTGGAAACCGTTGCCCAGTTGTCGGCTCCGTTCGCTCCGTTTATCTCAGACCGGATTTTTACCGACCTGAATGCCGTGAGCGGCCGTCACGCCGATGTGTCGGTACACCTCAGTTTGTTCCCCGTTGCGGAGGTTTCGCTTGTTGACCGCGATTTGGAAGAGAAAATGGCGATGGCCCAAAAAGTGTCGTCGATGGTTTTGGCTTTGCGGCGTAAGGTGAACATCAAAGTACGTCAGCCGTTGTCGAAGATTTTGATTCCGGTACTCGATCCGGTGGTTAAAGAGCATATCGAGGCCGTGCGCGGATTGATCCTGAGCGAAGTGAATATCAAGGAACTTGAATTTATTGAAGATACGACCGGGGTGATTACCAAGCGGATCAAACCGAATTTCAAGACATTGGGACCTCGATACGGGAAACAGATGAAGCAGATTTCGGCTCTGGTCGCAGCCTTCTCCCAAGCCGATATCGCACAGTTGGAGCGGACCGATTCGTGGACGACGGAGATCGACGGGGTGAAGATCGAGGCTACGGCTGCCGATTTCGAGATTACGTCGGAAGATATGCCGGGGTGGTTGGTTACGACAGAGGGTAAACTGACCGTAGCTATGGATATAACGTTGACGGATGAGCTTCGCAAGGAGGGTCTGGCACGAGAGTTGGTGAACCGTATCCAGAATATCCGGAAAGATAGCGGATTTGAGGTGACGGATAAGATTCGTGTGACGTTTGAAAAGAATGAAATGGTGGGTGCGGCGATAGCTTCATTCCGGGATTATATTACGACACAGGTATTGGCTGTAGAGATTCTCGAAACAGAAAATTTGACGGATCCAGCGGTTCAGGACCTTGATTTGGACGATTTGACGGTTAAGATTTTGGTAAAGCGGGTGTGAAAAAATGATCGTTCGATGCGAAAATAGTTTGCAACGTCGTAAAAAAATGTTATTTTTATACCGTAACATAAAAAAATATTAGAGCCATGTCTGGAGTTGAAAAAACGCGGTATTCTGATGAGGAATTGCAGGAATTCAAGCAGATCATACTGCAAAAGTTGGAAAAGGCAAAGGCTGATTACGATTTGCTTCGGTCGACCATCACGCATACGGCGAGCAACGACATCGAAGATACCTCACCGACGTTCAAAACTCTCGATGAGGGAGCGGCGATTCTGTCGAAAGAGGAGTCGGGTCGTTTGGCTCAACGTCAGTTGAAATTTATTCAACATTTGGAAGCGGCATTGGTTCGTATCGAAAACAAGACTTATGGCGTTTGCCGTGAAACCGGAAAGTTGATTCCCAAAGAGCGTTTGCGCATCGTGCCTCATGCTACTTTGTGTATCGAAGCGAAGGATGAACATAAGTAGTCTTTAGAGATGATTGTTGTTGAAAATTAACAAGGAGGGATAGCTATGCCCTCCTTATTTTGTTGTTATGGGAACTCAGATTACCATTTATACCGATGGAGCCTCACAGGGAAATCCGGGACGGGGAGGTTACGGAGTCGTATTGTTGAGCGGTCCTTATCGTAAGGAGTTGAGTGCGGGTTATGCGTTGACGACGAACAACCGGATGGAGCTGATGGCCGTGATCGTAGGGTTGGAGGCGCTGAAATACGATGGATGTGAAGTTACGGTATACAGCGATTCCCAATATGTAGTACATGCGGTTGAGAAGGGTTGGGTTTTCGTTTGGGAGAAAAAGAATTTTAAGGATAAAAAGAATGCTGATTTGTGGCGGCGTTTTTTGGGGGTGTATCGTCGACATTCGGTCCGGTTTGTATGGGTGAAAGGGCACGCTTCGATACCGGAGAACGAACGGTGTGATCGTTTGGCGGTTATGGCGGCTGCTTCGGGACAGTTGTTGCAGGATGTCGGTTATATTTCGGAGACGAATCCCGGTGGCGTGAAATAAGGAAACTGGGAGGTAAAACAAATAAAATTCGTTTTCTTTTTGGTATAACGAAAAAACTGTCTATCTTTGCACCACCAAAAACGGAGATTCAGTAGCTCAGCAGGTAGAGCACAACACTTTTAATGTTGGGGTCCTGGGTTCGAGCCCCAGCTGGATCACGAAAAACAAGAGACAGAACAGGGTCATTAGAAAGCTCCTACAGAATTTGTGGGAGCTTTTTTGTTGGGCTTGAGAGACCGTCGGTAAGAAGTCATCAGGGGTTATAATAATAGAACAGAGAAATTTTTCCCATACATTCGGATTCTGTATGGAATATGTTTCGATTATTATGTTGAAGAAGCGATATGATCCTTTCCGATGCAAAATTTCGATGAAATTTTTTAAGACAAGGGATTTGTGAAAAAGAAGCCCGACGAGTCTGTCTCAAATCGACCGGTCCGATGAACAAAGAGAGAAAGTCCTGATTCTATATAAAAAAGCCGCAACCATATTATTTTATAAAGGTTGCGGCTTTTCGTACTCGGAACGGGAATCGAACCCGTACGGACATTTCTGCCCACGGGATTTTAAGTCCCGCGTGTCTACCTATTCCACCATCCGAGCCCCAGTGTAGGAGTTCTTTTGTATTCAAAGAATCGAGAGGCAAATATACGGATATTTGAACATTAAACAAATTCCCGTATGTACTTTTCGATCTTTTCGGCACAAAAAGCATTACCGTCCATCCATACCGTATCGGGATCACGCCGGAACCACGTCTCCTGTCTTTTGGCGTAACGGCGGCTGTTGCGTTGGATCAGGGATACGGCCTCCTCGCGACTGATCTTGCCGTCGAAAAATTCGAACAGTTCTTTATAACCGACGGTCTGCAAGGCGTTGTAATGACGTAACGGGATCAACGAACGGACCTCCTGTTCTAAACCTTGCTCCATCATGTGGATAACCCGACGGTCGATCCGTTCGTAAAGTTGCACTCGGGGCATCTGTATACCGATTTTGAGGATACGGAACGGCCGTTGCTTGACGGTCTGTTTGCGCAGAGAGCTGTATGGCTTCCCGGTTTGCAGACAAACTTCGAGGGCCCGGATAATACGTTGCGGATTGGCCCGGTCGACCTGTTCGTAATAGATGGGATCAAGATTACGGAGCCGCAGTGTCAATGCCTCGAGGCCTTGTTGTTCGAGCTCTTGAATAAGCTGTTGTCGTAGCATGGGGTCGGTCGGGGGAAGTGCGTCCATCCCGTAGCAGAGAGCATCGATATAGAGTCCCGATCCGCCGACCAGAAACAGTATGTCGTGCCGGTGAAACAGCTCTCCGATGCATCTTAAGGCATCCTCTTCATAACGGCCTGCCGAATAGTCTTCCGTGACGCTTCTTGTCCCGATGAAGTGGTGCGGTACGGCGGCCAGCTCTTCGGCGGTGGGCTTGGCCGTACCGATACTCATCTCGCGGTAGATTTGCCGGGAGTCGGAAGAGATGATTTCACTTTGAAACGCTTGTGCAAGATGGATTCCGATGTCGGTTTTCCCCGTGGCGGTGGCCCCGAGGATGACGACCAGTGTTTTCCTTTTCGGTGAATCAGTCGTCATAGTCATTGTAAGTGTCGGTCCCGTTGAAATCGCTGAATTCATCCATGGCTTCGTCGAACATCGAATGGCCTTCGGCATTTTCCGGATGATCCTGGTCGGGGGCGTCGTTTTGTGTTGCGACGGTTCTGGGGTATTCGACACCTGCTTCGGTCTTTTTTGCCCCGGTCAGCTCCAGATAAAAGGCCCGGTCGCCGAACAGGTCGAAACAGTAAATCAGCCGGTCACGATTGTTGTGGAGAATTTGCGATAGGAGCGTGTCAGACATGACACGGGGACCTTCAGCTTCTGTTTCACCCATGTCCATGTCGACTGAGGTAAACTCTTCCAGTTTGTTCCATTGACTGTCTGCCGTGAAAAAGGAGGTGACCGAATCGGACCGATAGTGTACGTCTCGGTCGATGAACTCCCGAAAATCGGAGAGGGTCATATCGTAAGGGACTTCATATTCGCGCAGGAAGTAATCGTCTTCGTCGTAAAGCATTCTGAAATGGAAAATCATCGACATATCGTGTGATTTTTGTTTTTCGATGTTTGTTTTTTCAAAGATACGGGATTTTTTCAGATTCGCAGTAAAAAATCGATTACGTCGACTCCGTCAGGATAGTCGTTCAGCGAGGGGTGTTGCGCCTGTCCGAATCCCGTACAACGGGGGTGTCGGATGACCTCCGAAACGATGCATTGGATCCGGTTGTTGTGGTCGGCGATCCAGTGTTCAACTTCATTGAGGGCATTGTAGGTCGAGCAGGCGATTTCGCTGATCCGGTTGTCGTCCCCATCCTCTTTGCAAAGCAGGAAAAAACCGCCGTCGATCATCGGAGAACCGTTCATCGTGCGGATCGCCTTGCTTTGCCGGTAGTTGTTCAGGTAAGGCTGGTGCGATACGGGATGCAGTGCCAGTCGGTCGCACAGCGATCCCAGATCATATCCGGATGGTATGAAAAGCCGACTGACGTTACGGCAGCCCAAGCCGAAGTATAAAAAAATATCCTCGGCGAGCCCGTCCAGTTGTTCGGGAGACTCTTTCCCGGAGAGAACGGCAAGGCTATGTCGGGTCCCGCGCAGCAGGCAGGGTAATTCGTTGCTCTGCTTTTGGAAGTGGAGCAGGGTGGAGTCGCTGCCGCTGACGATCAGGGCGTCGATCGGGGTATCCGGATCGAGCGGTTCGATGTCGGTGTCCGGATCGATCTGCCGGAGGGTGCGGACAACCCACTCCATCAGTACCCGGTCTTTCGACGAATATTTGACCCGACAGCGGTGCCCGCAAATACAGACGCAGAGCAGGTCGAAAAAACCGACCAGCGGAATGTTCCCGGCCATGACGACTCCGACGCTTTTCGGGGTAAAACGGTCCGGGACAGGGTAGTTTGCGAGCCAGCGAATCAGTGCGTCCGGTTGCAACATCTTTTCATAGATGGCTTGAATGGCCGTTCGGATAGAAACAGGTGTAAACCATACGTTCTCCTCGACAGCCCGCTTGATAATCGGTTGCAGGGTCCCTTCCCGCAGAGCACGGGCGAACAGCTCTCCGAGTGCAGAGAAAGTGGATATGCGGTAATTTGTTGTCATAATGGTCTGGACAAAGCTATAAAAAAGTTACATTTGCAGAAAAGAGTTTTTTAGAATTCGGTGATCGATGACCCCTGTGATGGATCGGTTACATCATGGCTGATGGATAAAATAGAAAAATAGATAAAGATAAAAGAGATGGAATTTTTAGCATTGATTCCGGCCCGTTATGCCTCTACCCGTTTCCCGGGCAAGCCGTTGGCCGATTTGGACGGACGTCCGATGATCCGTTATGTCTATGAAACGGCTGCATCGTTTTTTTCGGCATGTTATGTGGCGACGGACGATGACCGTATTTTCGATACCGTAAAAGGTTTTGGTGGCAAGGCGGTGATGACCGCATCGACGCATCGCAGCGGGACGGATCGTTGTCGCGAGGCCCTCGATCGGGTGGAAGAGATAACCGGTCGCCATTTTGATGTCGTGGTCAACATACAGGGGGATGAACCGTTTCTTTCGGTCGGACAGCTTCAGCGTATCATAGGGTGTTTCGATGAGGCCTCTGCCCAGATCGCGACGTTGGTCAAACCGTTCGGGGCTGGAGAGGATGTTTTTAATCCCAATTCGCCGAAAGTCGTCTGCTCGGCCGACGGCCATGCCCTCTATTTCAGCCGCTCACCGATCCCGTTTTTGCGGGGCGTCGAGCGGGATCGTTGGCAGGAGTCGTACCGTTTCCTAAAACATATCGGCCTCTATGCCTACCGGAGCGATGTGTTGCGGCAAATCACGGAACTGCCTCAAGGCGAACTCGAAAAAAAGGAGTCGCTCGAACAGTTGCGGTGGCTCGAAAACGGATTCCGAATCCGGGTTGCGGAGACCGACAGCGAAAGCCTGGCGATCGATACGCCGGAGGATTTGGTCGCTGCGGTTGCATTTATGCGCAAAAAAGGGAAATAGACAGGGATATTTTGCGGTTTTTGAAAAAACGCTTACATTTGTGATGCCGTCGAAATCGTTCGTCGGCTGTTTCCCGTTCGGGAAACAGTGTATCATGAGTTATATATTCCGTAAAAAAGATAAGTATGTACGACGCCAAAGCGTTAGGTGAGAAAAATCTCGTAGAATTGCGCGAGATCGGTAGAGGTTTGGGCATTAAGGCCCAGTTGCGTAAGCAGGATTTGATTGAGCGGATCATCGCCCTGTCTTCAGAGGGTAAGAGTGAAGGTCGGTCGGTTGAAGAAGACCGAGGAGGTGAAGCTCCCCGGACGGAACGGAAACGACGTGGCCGTCTTCCGAAGGCAGAGGCAGTGCCGGTTGCCCTTTCAGAAGAACCGAGCGAGAAAAACGAGGCTCCTGTAAAGGAGCAGGAACCGGATCGGATGGTGGAGGCCCCGCGGCAATCGACAGCAGTGCGGCAAGAGCAGAAGCGTCGCGGCCGTCGTCCGAAAGGGGTGTCCCGCACTACGGAGGAGCCCGTGTCCCAAAGTGGTGATACGGCCGTAGAGGTAAAGTCAGAGGAGGGGACATCCGAAAATCCAGTGGCCGGGCATGCCGGGCCTTCCGAGAAAAATAAGCAGGGGTATGAACGCAAGCGGACTCGCATCGGTTTCAATCGCCCCGGACAAAATGCAAATGCGAATCCCTCGGGAACCAACTCTTCCGTTTCGGGGAAACCGGCAGGTAACGGGGAGTCGGCTTCTGCGGTGAATCCATCAGCTCCAACATCAGGTGAGATGCGTGAGGAGGCTAAAAATGCAGTACGCAAAGAACAACACGAAGATTTTCTTGGAACGATCCAAGGGGAGGGCGTATTGGAAGTCATGCCGGACGGTTATGGCTTCTTGCGCTCTCCTGACTATAATTATTTGAACTCTCCGGACGATGTTTATGTGTCGCCCTCCCAGATCAAGCTTTTCGGATTGAAGGCTGGTGATACGGTTCAGGGGATTATTCGTCCGCCGAAAGAGGGAGAAAAATATTTCCCGTTGGTCAAAGTGAACCGGATCAATGGATTGGCTCCGGATGAAGTGCGCGATCGGGTTCAGTTCGAGTTCATGACCCCATTGTTCCCTTCAGAAAAGTTCAATTTGACAGGGAACGGGCATAACAATCTTTCGATTCGGGTGATCGATCTCTTTTCCCCGATCGGTAAAGGACAGCGTGGCTTGATCGTAGCCCAGCCGAAAACCGGAAAGACCATGTTGCTGCAGTCGATCGCCAATGCGATTGCCGATAACCATCCGGAAGTCTACTTGATCGTTCTGCTGATCGATGAGCGTCCGGAAGAGGTGACGGAGATGGCCCGGAACGTAAAGGCCGAAGTGGTGGCTTCGACTTTCGATGAGCAGGCTACCCGTCACGTAAAGGTGGCTGAAATGGTCCTCGAAAAGGCGAAACGGATGGTCGAGTGTGGACACGATGTCGTTATTCTACTCGATTCGATTACCCGCTTGGCCCGGGCATACAATACGGTTCAGCCTGCGTCGGGAAAAGTTCTGTCGGGAGGTGTCGACGCCAATGCGTTGCATAAACCGAAACGTTTCTTCGGAGCTGCCCGTAATACCGAAGAGCGGGGGTCGTTGACGATTATCGCTACGGCATTGATCGATACCGGATCGAAGATGGATGAGGTGATTTTCGAGGAGTTCAAAGGTACCGGAAACATGGAGTTGCAGCTCGACCGGAAACTCTCCAACAAACGTATCTATCCGGCGGTCGATATTATGGCTTCGGGAACACGTCGGGAGGATCTGTTGGTCAGCAAGGAGGTGTTGCAAAAGGTGTGGGTATTGCGCCGCTATCTCTCCGATATGAACTCTACGGAGGCGATGGAGGTAATAAAGAAACACATGGAGGGGACCCGTTCGAACGAGGAGCTGTTGGTTACGATGAATCAGTAAATTTTTCGAGAAGTAAAATCATGAAAAAAACGATATTATTTATTGGCGTTATGCTGTTGGCTGTCGGAGTCTCTTCTGCTCAGCCTCGTTTTTCATTCGGACCGAAAGTCGGGGTCAATTTGTCGAACCTTTATATCGATGCCGAAGGCGTTGAAGAAGCGGATATTGTAGGGATAAAGCCGGGATTGCTGATCGGTGCTTTTGCTGAGTATGATTTTACACCGGCTATTGGCGTATCGATTGATTTGCTTTACTCTCGTGAAGGAACGGAAAGTAACCGGTTTGATTACCCTTCTCAAAAGGGCTATTATTACAAACATAAATATTCGTTGCAATATTTGAATATTCCCGTACTTGTTAATTTCTATCTGGCACGAGGACTGGCTGTTAAAGCCGGTATACAACCTGGTGTGCTTTTGGGTGCGAAATATCGTGTCGAGTGGGAGTATGGAGAGCAGGACGGTGTCGAAAATCAGGACATAAAAGATAATTTACTCCCTTATGATATATCTATCCCGATCGGTTTGTCCTATACGTTCGATTACGGCCTGTTTATCGATGGCAGGTATAATTTGTCTTTGTGTGATATCATGAACCAGTCGACCAAACAGAATTTGGAGCTGGATGGCGTGACTTATCACAAAGTGAAAAATCGCTCCTTCTCGTTTTCGGTCGGGTGGAAATTCTAAACCGCCCGTTTCCCATGCATAACGAAAACGAGCGGTTGAGATTCGATAGCAGCGTTATCCGATTTCGATCGGGACGAGTGGCTGTTGTTTGATTTCGTCAAGAGGGAGTGCCCGATATTTGATTGTCCCGAAATCGATACTGTTGAGGTCTATTTTGCGGATGGTGCTGTTGTACATCGTCCGGAAGTAGATGGTCCGATGGGTAATATCCGTAGCAGAAGTCCATTGTGTTGCGCTCGGAATGTCGGTTGGAGTGGTCCCTTTGCTGAATTCGATACCGATGGGGATATCGAAGTTGTTCAGAATCTGGAAACATTGGAGTACCGTGTTGGGACCTGAATCCTGTTGCGGAGCCGTATTTTGGTAGAAAGCTGCCCGGACAAAGCGAGAGGGCGGAGTTATGTCGCCCGGGAGCCCAAGAAAACCGCTTCCTGCTCCAAACGGTGCGAGTTCGATGCCTCCGAAGGAGTGTTGTGGAGCAGCACCCGAAACAAGATTCACGTAGTTGTTCAGGTTGGTCAGTTGCCAGTCTAATCCCGGCGAATTGGTTAGAACACCCAATTTGTTTTCATAAAAAACGGGTGTCTCATCGATGATCTCCAGTACGATCTGTCTTCCTGTAACGTCAGTAAATCGCCAGTGAACGGTTGACGCTTGGGGGTAGGTCGCGATGACCCTTACTTTTTGAATCTCCTCTTTGACCTCATCGACGGTTTTGCATTGGCCTAAAATCCAAGAGACCAACTGAAGGTCTGCAATGCTGTGTTCCTTTTGTGCAGGATCGAAGGATTCATATTTTCCATACCCAGGAAAATAAAACAATCCGGCGGCAAGTCCTGCTTCGTTGATGCCCTCTGCGACGAATGCTTCACGTTCGACCGCCAGCCCGACATATCCGTAACGGGCGGTGAATTTCATCCCGTCGATTCCCTGCGGGGTGTAGGATTGTTGTTCATAGCCACGCGGCACCACGACATAAAGGCTGTTCAGATTGCTGCCTCCCCATTCAATGGTTCGGGCAACGACGTGTGAACTGTCTCGGGAGGTTAAAGTAATCCCCGTGCAGGCCGAGGTTTTTTGTAAAGAGATACCCAGAACGGTAATGAGTGTCAATAGTGGGAGGAAAAATCGATTCATAATATTGAAAAGTTGAATGGTTTGACGATGAAATAGTTTTGTCCTGCCGGATTCCTTAAAATGTTTCGGAAGTCCGGATCAAATGGGCCGAGCCAGACGAGGTGCAAAAATCTTGCGGTTTGTTATGGCGGCAATAGTTTATTTCGTTTGATTCTTTTCCATTTCGGGTTTTGTTATGTATGTATGGGTAATGTGTGCGACATTATAGTGCAGGAGGCGATGCTGTATTTTCGTTTACGTAGATTCTCTTGCTCGCAAAGATGTGAGCAGAGACCAAACGACAAGTTACCAAAAAGATTGAATATTTGTTGTGATTTTCGAAAACAAATTTGCAAATACAGAATAAAACGCTACCTTTGTCGTCCGGAAAGTGATCCAAGCCCAGATGGCGGAATTGGTAGACGCGCTGGTCTCAAACACCAGTGGAGCGATCCGTGCCGGTTCGATCCCGGCTCTGGGTACAAGGAAAAGAGTTAAGTAATGAATAATCAATTACTTAACTCTTTTTATTTTTAAGATTGTTCCCAAATTGTTCCCAATGATTCTGTATCAAATTGCCTTTAGGCGTTTGTGATATTTTTCAATAAGTCTTGTACTGCTGGGCTATTTTCGAATAACAACTCATTCAAAAGAGGAGAATAACATTGCTTTGTTAATCTTTGATTGACAGACCTATAGATAAAATGTAAGGCTAAAATTTAGTTCTAATGATTCCCCAAAAAATGAAATGGATACAGTAAAATTAATTACCTTTGACAGAAGATTATAATGGATATGTCAAGGATTCTGATTATAGATGACGAGAGGCAACTACGCAAATTATTGGCTCGCATCATAAGTCTTGAAGGTTATGAAGTTCTCGAGGCCGACGATTGCGCCCACGGCATGAAAATGCTTTCGCAATATGATTTCGAAGTCGTATTGTGCGATGTCAAGCTGCCCGATGGCAATGGGGTCGAGCAGGTAAGCAAAATAAAGCAAGCAGCGCCTTTAACCGAGGTAATCCTACTCACGGCCTATGGCAATATTCCCGATGGCGTACAGGCCATTAAGAACGGTGCTTTCGACTACATCACAAAAGGCGACGATAACAATAAGATTCTGCCGCTTTTGAGCCGTGCAGTCGAAAAATCCGAACTGCAGAAACGATTGGCCAGATACGAAACAAAAAACTCGGCCGAGTACTCCTTTGACCGCATCATAGGCTCTTCTACTGCCATGCGCCAGGCCGTAGAGCTGGCACGGAAAGTGGCCGGAAGCGATACATTTGTACTTCTCACCGGCGAAACGGGAACCGGCAAGGAGGTCTTTGCCAATGCCATCCACCATGCCAGCGCACGTGCCAAAGAGGCTTTTGTCGCCGTAAACTGTTCGGCTTTTGCCAAAGAACTGCTCGAAGGCGAACTCTTCGGGCACAAGGCGGGAAGTTTTACCGGCGCCAACAAAGATAAAAAAGGATTACTGGAGGAGGCCGACAGCGGCACATTGTTCCTTGACGAAATAGGTGAAATGCCGATAGATCTGCAGGCCAAACTGCTGCGTGTACTCGAAAACGGCGAATTCCTGAAGATCGGCGAGACACGCCCCAAACGTGTCAACTTGCGTGTAATTGCCGCCACGAACCGAGACCTTGAAAAGGAAATCGCACAAGGGAATTTCCGTGAAGACCTTTATTTCCGTCTGTCCGTCTTCCGTATCCACCTTCCCGCATTAAATGAACGTTCGGAAGATATCGAAGAGTATATCCGTTTCTTCGTCAATCAATTTACCCGTAAGATGGGTAAACGGATCGATCGGATTGACAATGAATATATTACGGCCATGAAGCAGCACGTGTGGCACGGTAATGTACGCGAACTCAGGAATGTCGTCGAACGCAGCCTGATCATGACCGACGGAAACACGATTACTATCGACGCCTTGACGCCCGACTTCAAAATGGCTCAGCAGGCAGATGTGTCCGACTCGCTCGCTTTGGAAGATATCGAACGCAAGCATATCCTAAAAGTTATGGAATACACGCGCGGCAACAAGGCCGAGGCGGCCCGTTTGCTGGGGATAGGCATCGCTACGTTATATCGCAAGTTGGAGAATTATGGCATAAAATAGTCTTCACCCTATCATTTTGAGACAGGAGGCTTATCATATTGATAAGCCTCCTGTCTTTTTTATTTTTTTCCGTCCATCCTGCAACGAGCTATCAATCAATAGAATAAATACGCGGCATGGGTTTTGGCATACGGTTCGCAATACTATGGTACAAACTTAAAATACAAAAGCAATGAATGGATGGGAAGCGGCATTTATTATGATTCTAGCCGGATCTACATTGTATCTGTTTGTACATATGGTAGATTGCTTTGTAAAAAGACTAAACGATAGCAAAAGAAACCGAATCAAATGGTAACTATAAAATAAAAAAGATGAATGGAATTTTAATGTTTGTAACCATGTTAGCCTTAGATGCATTGTGCTACTGGTTTTACTTCAAATGTGTGGATTGGTTTGAAAAAATCTAAAACGTCAGATCATGTTTATAGGACTTTTAATATTGAGCTTACTTGTATTCATCTACCTGATGTATGTGCTCATCAAACCCGAAAAATTCTAAGTGTGAAAACATTTTACAAAAACGTAAATAAATGAATACCGAAATTTTAGGCGTTATTCTGCAATGGGTCGCTTTGGTGGCGCTCAGCTATCCCCTGGGACGCTACATTGCCAGAGTATATAAGGGAGAACGTACCTGGCTCGACTTTATGGCACCCGTAGAACGATGGATATACAAATTGTGTGGAATCCATCCCGATGAAGAGATGAACTGGAAACAGTTTCTGAAAGCATTGCTGACCGTCAATGTATTCTGGTTTGTCTGGGGGATGGTCCTGCTGGTCTGCCAGGGCTGGCTCCCGCTGAATCCGGACGGCAACGGAGGCCAGTCCCCCGATCTGGCGTTCAATACGACGATCAGCTTTATGGTGAACTGTAATCTCCAGCATTACAGTGGAGAATCAGGTCTTACCTATTTTACACAGTTGTTCGTCATCATGCTTTTCCAGTTTGTCACCGCGGCTTGTGGCATGGCGGCTCTCGCCGGGATCATGAAGGCGCTCGCGGCCAAAACCACGAAGACCATTGGGAACTTTTGGGTGTTCATGACAAAAAGTGTCACCCGAATCCTGATGCCGCTTTCTTTGTTGGTGGGTATTTTACTGGTAATCAATGGGACTCCTATGTCGTTTGACGGCAAGCAGACCATTGAAACGCTTGAAGGCAATGAACAGGTGATCAGCCAAGGTCCGACGGCAGCGATCGTTCCCATCAAACAGCTCGGTACGAACGGTGGAGGATATTTTGGTACAAACTCTTCGCATCCGCTTGAAAACCCCAATGCCTTCACGAACATATTGGAATGCTGGTCCATCCTGATCCTGCCGATGGCCATGGTGTGGGCCGTCGGATTCTATATTCGCCGCCGGAAACTGGCCGCATGGATCTTCGGCGTAATGCTTTTTGCCTTTACGGTCGGCGTGTGCGTGTCGGTTCCCCAGGAGATGGGCGGCAATCCCCGGATTGACGAAATGGGCATTGCCCAGGACCTCGGTTCGATGGAGGGCAAGGAGATTCGGATCGGCTCGGGGGCTTCGGCCATGTGGGGTATGGTGACCACCGTTACTTCCAACGGCTCCGTGAACTCGATGCATGACAGCCAAACCCCGCTCAGCGGAATGCTCCAAATGCTCAACATGCAGATCAACTGCTGGTTCGGCGGCGTGGGCGTCGGCTGGATGAACTACTTTGCCTTCCTGATCATCGCCGTCTTCATCAGCGGCCTGATGGTTGGGCGAACCCCCGAATTCCTCGGCAAGAAGGTGGAGGCCCGGGAGATGAAAATCGCGACGCTGGTGGTACTCATGCACCCGCTTCTCATTCTGGTCGGAACCGGCATCGCCGCGGCTGTCGCCGCAATCCATCCGGAAATCGGATGGCTCAACAACCCCTCGTTCCACGGGTTGAGCGAAATGCTCTACGAATACACCTCCGCGGCGGCAAACAACGGGTCCGGATTTGAAGGACTGGCCGACAACACGCCTTTCTGGAATATTTCGACCGGCATCGCGCTGATTATGGGGCGTTATTTCCCGATCGTGGGACAGGTGGCCATTGCCGGTCTGCTTGCCTCGAAGAAGTTTGTCCCGGAAAGTGCCGGTACGTTGAAAACGGACACGTTCACCTTCTCGCTGATGACCTTCGTGGTAATCATGATCGTTGCGGCACTCTCGTTCTTCCCGGCCCTGGCACTGGGCCCGATCGCCGACTATTTAAGTTTCTAATTGCGGAATAATAAGATGAAAAAACAAATCAATACTGCGCTGTTTGACAAACAGCTTCTGAAAACGAGTTTCGTGGAGTCTTTCCGGAAACTCGATCCACGGAAGATGATCAAGAATCCGATCATGTTCACGGTGGAAGTAGTAACGGCCGTCATGCTACTGATGCTGATCTATATTGCGGTATCAGGAGACGATTCACAGGGGTCGTTCTGGTATAATCTGATCGTCTTTGTGGTTTTATTGCTAACTGTTTTATTCGCCAATTTCGCGGAAGCGATTGCAGAGGCTCGCGGCAAGGCGCAGGCGGATTCGCTCCGGAAAACCCGGGAGGAGACCCCTGCAAAACTGGTTGCCGGCAATGGGAAAACCAAAACCGTAAACAGTTCGGAATTAAAACGTGGAGATGTTTTCGAGTGCGTGGCGGGCGACACGATCCCGGCCGACGGCGAGATTATCGAAGGGCTTGCCTCCATTGATGAAAGCGCCATTACAGGTGAATCGGCCCCGGTAATACGAGAAGCGGGCGGCGACAAGAGCTCGGTGACGGGCGGAACAAAGGTCCTTTCCGACCGCGTCCTGGTCAAGGTAACCGCCCAGCCTGGAGAGAGTTTCCTCGACAAGATGATCGCGCTGGTGGAAGGTTCTTCCCGCCAGAAGACCCCCAACGAAATTGCGCTGACCATTCTCCTGGCAGGCTTTACCCTTGTTTTTGTGATTGTCTGCGCTACCCTGAAACCCTTTGCGGACTACATCGGCGCCAATATTACGATTGCGGCTTTCATCTCGTTGTTCGTCTGTCTGATTCCGACGACCATCGGAGGATTGTTGTCGGCTATCGGTATCGCCGGAATGGATCGGGCTCTGCGGGCTAACGTAATCACGAAATCGGGGAAAGCCGTAGAAACTGCAGGAGACATCGATACTTTGTTGCTGGATAAAACAGGAACCATTACTATTGGGAACAGAAAAGCAACCCGATTTTATCCTATACAAGGCAAAGACTCCAAATCATTTGTACGGATGTGCGTCCTTTCATCCGTTGCCGACCAGACTCCGGAAGGCAAATCCATCGTAGAACTCGGTGCAGAACAAGGAATCAAAGTTGATCCTCGGGAAATGGTAGGCGTGCGGATGGTTCAGTTCACGGCCGAAACCCGTTGCTCTGGCGTGAATATGCCGAACGGAATCCGGATCCGTAAAGGGGCCACTGAAGCAATCCGAAAAATCGTTACCGAAGCAGGGCATACTTTCCCGCAGGAGGTTGATGAAATTGTTCAAAAGATCTCTGCTAACGGGGGGACACCTCTGGTGGTTTGCTCCGACGAACAGGTACAGGGGGTAATCGAATTGCAGGACATTATCAAGACTGGTATTCAGGAACGTTTTGAACGTCTGCGCAAGATGGGCGTAAAAACTGTAATGGTAACCGGAGATAATCCTTTGACAGCTAAATATATTGCTGAAAAAGCTGGGGTGGACGACTTTATTGCCGAAGCCAAACCGGAGGACAAGATGGAGTACATCAAGCGTGAACAACAAACCGGTAAACTGGTTGCCATGATGGGTGACGGTACGAACGATGCTCCGGCTCTGGCCCAGGCCGATGTCGGTGTAGCTATGAACAGCGGAACTCAGGCAGCCAAAGAAGCCGGCAACATGGTTGATCTGGACAATGACCCGACTAAATTAATTGAGATCGTAGAGATCGGAAAACAGTTACTTATGACTCGCGGAACATTGACCACTTTCTCTATTGCCAATGACGTGGCCAAATACTTTGCCATTGTACCGGCACTGTTTATCTCTTCGATTCCGTCATTGCAGGCCCTTAACATTATGCATCTTCACTCACCCGAAAGCGCCATTCTGTCGGCGGTGATCTTCAACGCGATTATCATTCCGTTGTTGATTCCGCTGGCGCTGCGAGGTGTAACCTACAAACCGATCGGAGCCTCCGCCCTGCTGCGCCGCAACTTGTTCATCTACGGGTTGGGAGGCATCGTCGCCCCGTTCGTGGGAATCAAACTGATAGATGTTTTAATTAGTGTGTTTTTTTAATTGAAAGACAATCATGAAAAATTTATGGATATCGCTTAAGTTCACCCTGGCGATGTATGCAGTGCTCACCATCGGGTATGTGCTGGTCCTGCGTCTGACAGCCGCGGTCGCTTCTCCGAATGACGGAGAGGCCCCGGTGGTCGAACTGAACGGGAAAGTTGTCGGGGCAGCCAATGTCGGACAGGCATTTACGGACAACCGCTATTTCTGGGGCCGCCCCTCTGCCGTCGATTACAATGGCGGCGGCTCGGGCGGAAGCAACAAGGGAACCAACAATCCGGAATATTTGGCCGATGTAGAGGCTCGTATCGAGGCCTTTTTGGAAGCCCACCCCTATCTCGAAAGAAAAGATGTACCGGCCGAAATGGTGACGGCCAGTGGATCGGGACTGGATCCGGACATCTCTCCCCGTGGAGCCGAGGTGCAGATCCGTCGTGTCGCCGAAGCCCGCGGCATGTCGGAAGACCAGGTTCGGGAAATTGTGGAGAAAACCGTCCAAAAACCTTGGCTGGGACTTTTCGGAACGTATAAAGTAAATGTTCTGAAGCTTAACGTCGCTCTTGATGAAGCTCAAAAACGATAACAATGGAATAGCAAATTTGAAGTTATGAAACGTATAATAGCCTGTGCATTGGTTGTAATGGCCGTATTGACCGTCGGTCCTGTTTCCGCACAAGACAAAGGCATCTCTTTTAGTGGCGGATGCGACCTGGTTAGCAGTTATATTTGGCGTGGTGTGTACGAAGCCGGCGTCAGCCTTCAGCCGACATTGACCATGAGTGCCGGTAATTTTTCGGCAACGGCATGGGGATCGGTAGACTTTGCATCGACGTCTTACAAAGAGATGGATATTACGCTTGCCTACACCCTGGGGCCCGTTACCTTGTCATTGGCCGATTTGTATTGGGAAGGAGGGGCCGGCAACAGAGACCTGATCAGCCGGAATTATTTTACTTTCGATAATCATTCCCCTCATCGTATTGAAGTCGGGGCCAGTTGGGTCGTCTCGGAAAAAATTCCATTCACGCTATCTTGGTACACGATCCTTTTCGGGGCCGCCGATGTCAACAGCCGGGGCGAACGGGCGTACGGCTCCTATTTCGAAATCGCCTATCCGTTCCTGGTGAAAGGGATCGACATGAAGGCCGGTGTCGGCATGGTGCCGTGGAATGCGTATGGGACGTACGGGGTCGACAGGGATTTCTATGTCCAAAATGTTTTCCTCAATGCGGGGAAAACTTGGAATATCGGGAGAAATGACGATATGAATATCGGATTATTTACCAATCTGATTTGGAATCCTGCCTTGGAAGATGTTAATTTTGTAGGTGGCATTTCTTTCAGAATGTGACGGGAAAAGATGAATAGCGACACGCGACAAAGTGCACAGCATTTTCTCGATCTGATCAAACAGTCGCATCGGGGCAAGTTCAAGGTCTACATCGGCATGAGTGCCGGTGTAGGCAAAACTTACCGTATGCTGCAGGAGGCACATCAGCTGTCCGAAGCCGGGGTCGACGTCCGGATCGGATATGTGGAGACGCATGGCCGGGCCGAGACCGAGGCGTTGGTCGAGGGGCTTACCCTGATTCCCCGAAGGAAGCTTTTCTATAAAGGAAAAGAGCTCGAAGAGATGGATACGCAGACGATCATCAATCAGCATCCGGAGATCGTCATCGTGGACGAACTGGCGCATACCAATATCGAAGGGAGCGCGAATCCCAAACGCTGGCAGGATGTCATGCAGATCCTCGATGCGGGGATCAGCGTGATTTCGGCCGTCAACATCCAGCATCTGGAAGGGATTAACGAGCAGGTCCAGACGATTACCGGTGTCGAAATCCAGGAACGTATTCCGGACAGCGTGCTGGCCATGGCCGACGAGGTGGTCAACATCGATTTGACGGCCGATGACCTGATCGAACGTCTAAAAGCCGGCAAGATTTATCGGCCGGACAAGATTGCGGCGGCTTTGGGAAATTTTTTTACGCATGACAACTTGCTTCAACTCAGGGAGCTGGCGTTGAAAGAGGTCGCCATGCGGGTCGAAAAGAAGGTCGAGACGCAGGTCGTGGCCGAAGGGAAACTCTACCACGAGTATCTGATGGCTGTGATCGACTCCTCCGAAAAACGGGCACGCCGGGTAATCCGGAAAACGGCCCGTTTGGCCACCCACATGAATGCAGCATTCATCGTCCTGTATGTCCAGTCCGACAAAGAGAACATGGATCGTATTCCGTTGGCAAACCAACGCTATCTGATCCACAATTTCAATCTGGCGTCGGAATTGAGCGGAGAGGTCGTACGGGTCCATTCAAACCGTTATATTGAAACGATCGTGGATGTCTGTCAAGAGCGCAAAATCAGTACAGTCTGCATCAGCGGTCCCCGATTTTCGCTATATTCGTTGTTTGTAACGGCGCTCAGATTCCGACACCTGCTGAATCGACTGGCCAAACTCAATGTGGATTTAATCATTTTGTCGTAATGAATCTTCGTAACAGATTGACATTAGGTATTGGAGTATTGTTCATACTGATTCTTTTGCTGGGGCTACAGTCGGTCCGATCAGTACGACAACTTTCCGTGGCATCGAAAGACATCCTTGCGGATAACTACAATTCGGTTCATTATGTGGAGGAGATGTTACGCTCTCTGGACCGTTTCTCGCAGGATTCCGCATCGCGAGGCATTTTAATAAGCAGTTTGGAACTTCAGCAACAAAATATTACCGAGGTAAATGAAAAGGAGGTTACATCTGCCTTGACCCAAAAAATCGATGCGCTGACAGATTCGGTTTCCATCACCCAAATCCAGGGGATTCGCGATGATCTATATCGGGTTATGGAGTTAAATATGAATTCGATACGGTCCAAAAGCTCAGGTATGGAATCCCGTGCTGAGGGGGCGGTTCAATGGCTTACCATATTGTCTATATTATGTATCTTGTTGGCTGCTGTTTTCCTGATTCGCTTTCCGGCTATTATTTTGCGGCCAATCGACAAATTGAAACAGGGTATTACCCAGATCGCCAACCACAACTACGACGAACGTCTCGATTTCGGCAACAACAAGGAGTTCCGCGCCGTGGCCGCATCATTCAACGATATGGCCTGCAAACTGTCGGAGTACCGGCGTAGCTCTCTCGACCGGCTTATGACCGAGAAGAAAAGGATTGAAGCTGTCGTAAACAGCCTGCATGAACCGATCATCGGCCTGGATTCAGGACGCAATATCCTTTTTATGAACGACGAGGCATTTTCGATCCTGAACCTGAAACAAGGTAATATTATAGGGCGTAATGCGGCGGAAATAGCCCTGAACAACGATCTGCTGAGGCGGCTCATCCGCGAAGTATATGCAGAGCATGACGACCATGAACATGAACCCCTGAAAATTTATGCGGACAACAAGGAAAGCTATTTCCAAATGGATAATATTCCACTATACATAAATCCCGTAGGTGAAACACGGCAGCAGTTTGTCGGGAATCTTATTATTTTGAATAATGTCACCAAATATAAAGAGCTGGATTCAGCCAAAACGAATTTCATTGCCACCGTTTCCCATGAGATGAAAACCCCCATTTCGTCGATACTGATGAGCCTGCAGTTACTCGGGGACTCCCGGCTGGGATCTCTCAATGAAGAACAAACTCAATTATTGGGCAATATCAAGGAAAGCAGTAACCGATTGTTGAATATTACCAGCGAATTATTGAATCTGACCCAAGTAGAATCGGGAAAACTTACCTTGAAACCTAAAATTGTCAAACCCGTTGAGCTGATCGAATATGCCATAAAAGCTACGCAAGTGCTGGCGGAGCGGTTCCATTGTTTTGTCGAAGTAGAGTATCCCGAAAAGATCGCAAAGCTGTTTGTGGACAACGAGAAGATTGCCTGGGTCATTACCAACCTGCTGTCGAACGCGATCCATCACTCTCCGGAAAATTCCCGGATTATTATCGGAGCGACACAGCATCAAAAGCAAGTGGATATTTATGTGCAAGATTTCGGCCGCGGTATAGATCCCCGTTATCATAAGAGTATTTTTGACCGATATTTCCGGGTTCCCGGTACCAAAGTTCAGGGAAGCGGATTAGGACTAGCCATATCAAAAGAATTCGTGGAGGCACATGGCGGCACGATTTCTATCGAAAGCGAAATCGGAAAAGGATCTCGATTTACGGTATCGCTCCCTGCTTAATCTTAAGGCAAACCGCTTATATTCAGAATATTTATCTATATCCACTATTAATGGTAGGCAAATTTGTCTCGATGCAATTAGAGCTTGGAGTGAATACAGTAAGGAGTCCAGGTTATGGATTCCTCCTTACCACTGTTTGTCTATGCTATCTGTTATGGGTTGCAGATCAAACTTTATAGTATATTAATTAAGTGAATATGTGTTACATTCCTTTCAAAATCTCATTTTGTCTTTTCCTTCCAATGAAGATACACATCCCGAATTGAGATTTCTCTTCTATGATATGCCTGGCTTATCTCCTGAGGTAGGCAGTGTGACGGATTATCCCCGACCTTGAAATACCAGTACATGCCCATCTTATCAGGATACATACGGTATTTATAGCGTTCGCAGAATATGTGTTCTCCCTCGGAAGTATAGAAATAATAAGTGGAAAAGATACTCGTCAGATTATCATTGCGTTCCTGTAAGTCCCTTACCTTATCGGCCAGATTGTCCCGCTGCTTCTGCTCTGCCTCATAGTTTGTCAAATCCATTTCCCGCCATACCCCCGTCCTGAAATATTCATTTGTACGGATGATATATTCCCGGATAGCATCAATGACAAATGGCAGACCGGATGTGTTGGCCAGCTTTGCAAGCTGATTAAGATTGACCTGCATCTTATAGCTAATGGCCGAAATCCGCTTCATTATCTCCAGCTT
>DWXH01000026.1 GCA_019119305.1 Candidatus Alistipes merdigallinarum
AGCTGGCTGAACGAAAAAACAGATATTCAAAGAGCTGGTAAGTGTCGCTCTACTTGCGGACTCCTAATTCATACGATGGGTAAGATTGCAATCGCTTTTTTATACCTTATTTTCAACTACTGATTCAAATGATTAAGCTACACGTAAGTCGGGGAAAAGAAACGGACACAGGAGTTTTGTCATGGGATAGGTATCCGTATTTGTTCTATAAAGGTAGAAATAATTTATTAGGATACATAGTTTTCTCTTCTTTTTTTCGAGAAAATAAACAGATAAGCCGCATCCGAAATCGGATACGGCCCACTTGTCTGATAGAAATCTTTAAATTGTCTTTTGCCTATATCAATCCACCGGTTTTATAGAGACAACCTCTTCTACCCGATAGACCCCGTCATAATCGAGGGCAAATCCGTCGGTTGCCTTTCCCATATCCCGCACCTTCAGCTCCACATACACGGGCGTATACGGTTGTGCTCCGTCTCCTACCGTTGCCTGATAATCCTTCTCCAAAACTCCGGTATTATCGTCCACCCAATATTCAAGAGAATCCCCTTCGGCTTTGAAAGAGTGCGCCTCATGTCCCCAGATTAACATCCCTTTCACCACTCGGAACTCCTCTTTCGCCTCCGGTATCGGAACCGGACCTTGGAAACGTGTATATGCAAAGGTCACCTCCCCCCGAATCAAAATCAATGAATCTTCGGTTATCTTCTGGATATTCATCGTATCGGTAAAATGCCCTGTAACGCCATTTCCTATACTTTCACCCGACAAAATCAGTTTCCCTCCGGATACACTCCAATTTTCATAAACCAAAGTCGCCATATTGATCGAAGATGCAGTCCCGTCCTCCTTTAATTCGAATCCCTGTACGCCGTCGATCACTCCTCCCGGAATAGGCTCGACCCACTTCCCTACAAACTGTTGATCCTGACTGCAAGACAAAAGAGTGCTCATCGCCAACAGCAAAACCGCACCCGACAATTTCATATTCACCATAACAAAGTGTTTTAAAATTTGCGAAAAATACAAAAAAACGCTGTCCGAAAACAGCGTTTATCTAAAAAACTATAAACTCTTGATTTCAATCAAGTATTTTCCGTCGAATTTTTCCTCAAAAAAGAGGTTCTCATTCGACTCAGAGTTTCGGGACGTACGCCTATATAGGCCGCAATATCTTTTAGATTCACTCGATAAAAGATATCCGGCACCCGCTTTTGCAACTGAATATATCGCTCTTTCGGAGTTTCACACACAACAGATACTGTACGCTGTAGATGTTGATAAGCTATCGTCTCTGCAAACTTTCGCACATAAATATCTCCATCTATTTCCGTTTCGAGAAAAGAGCGTAGATTTTCAATCGGTATACAATAGATCACTCCGTCTTCCATCGCTTGAATATCCAACAGAACCGGTTTCTGATTCCTATAAGGGATATAATCCGCAATCAACTCGCTCTCGAACATAAATGCGAAAATCCGTTCATTCCCTCGCGCATCTTTCCGAATACACTTAAAACTACCCTGTTCGATGTACGCAATCTTGCCTCCGATCTCTCCCGTTCTCAGGAAATATTCACCTTTCCGAATTACCAAACGCTCTCCACATTGTTTAATCAGATCTTTGAGTTGTGACAAATCCGATTCCGAAGTATATATATCGAAGTCCGACATAACTCACCGATTTCCACATCAAGTCCGATGAACTTCCAATCCGTATTCTAAGTCCTCTACCCTACACAAAGAATCAGCAATTGGGCCGTCAGAATCCGCAGAAACATCGTCAGCGGATAGACCGTTGCATAACCCACCGAAGGCATATCGTTGCCGGCAACACCGTTGGAATAAGCCAATGCCGGAGGATCGGTCATCGCGCCGGCTGCAACTCCCATTAAGGTAAAGTAATTCAGTTTAAATACTTTTCGGGCGATCAGGCCGACAATCAACAACGGCAATACCGTAATGATAAATCCGTAACCGATCCAATGGTATCCGTTCTCATAAAGTACCGTATGCACGAATCCTTCTCCTGCTCCCAGACCAACACAGGCCAAGAACAGGGCAATACCGACCTCACGCAACATCAGATTGGCACTCATCGTCGTGTAGGTCACCAATTTATAGTGCGGGCCGAAACGACTGATCAATATCGACACAACCAGCGGACCACCGGCCAATCCCAATTTGACGGGCTGTGGGATTCCCGGAAACATAATCGGGACACTTCCCAATACCACCCCCAAGAAAATCCCGACGAAAATCGGAATCAAATTCGGTTCGTTCAAGCGGCGCATGGAGTTTCCCAAAACTTTCGAAACGGCATTGATTGCCGTCTCACTTCCGACAACCGTCAATCGGTCACCCATCTGCAACTGCAAGTTGTGGTTCGGAATCAGATCCACACCGGCACGGTTCACTCGTGTGACGTTCACGCCATAACCCTGAAGACGCAACGAACCGATATACTGTCCGTTCAATTTCGACTTCGTAATCATGATTCGTCTGGAAATCAGCTGATTGTCCAGTTTTTCCCACTCCTCTTTTTCCATATCGATCTTTTCCCCGATCAAATCGACCAACAGGTCCATGTCATGCAAAGTGGTAACAATCAACACTCTGTCTCCGACCACAAGCCGTGTCTGGGCATTAACGATATCGATATGCCCGTCTGCATGCAATACTCGGGAAATGACGAACTGACGGTTAATCAACCGTTTGATTTGGAGTACCGTTTTCCCTTCTATAAAAGGGTTTTTAACCTCAACCGAAATACGTACAGCAGCCTTTTCATCATTCTCCGTAACGGCTAACGTTTTGTTTTCATCATCGAAACGTACTTTACAAATCCAACGAATTACAATCATCGAAAGGATAATCCCGAGCACCCCCAATGGATAAGCAACAGCATATCCTGTCGCAATGTCCGGAGAATCGATTCCTGTCATATCGCTGTATGCCTGCTGCGCAGCACCTAACCCCGGTGTATTGGTCACGGCTCCGGACAAAATGCCGACCATTGTCGTAATGGGCAATCCGGTAATCAGATAGATCACATAAGTAATCAATACGCCCAACAACACGATTCCTGTTGCAAACATGTTCAGCCGAATACCTCCTTTCTTAAACGAAGAAAAAAAGCTCGGTCCGACCTGAAGTCCGATTGAATAGACAAAAAGAATCAATCCAAACTCTTTAAGAAAATGAAGCAGATGCTCATCAAGACTCATTCCGAAATGGCTAAAGGCAATCCCGACGAACAAAATCCACGTCACACCAAGACGAATTCCCGCAATTTTAATCTTTCCCAAAGCTACACCGAGGGAGATTACCACGGCCAATATCAATACGGAATGTGCGACTCCGCCTCCCCAAAACGCATTGTTGCCAAAAAATAAGTCATGAAAAAATCCCATAAGATAAAAACTTTTCTAACTCACCAAACGATATAAGAGATACGCTTCTTTTCGTTTTTCCGGTGCGAAGGTAACGCTTTTTCATGGAGAATATTTCTTCTGAAAAAAGTTTTAAAAAAAATTTTTTTACTGTTTTTTATTATTGTCTCTGTTATCGAAAGGGAAGTGACTGTTTTTTATACTTATTGAATAAATAAATAGGATCCTTGATTTTGAAAACCGATATTTTTTTGCATTTTTGTAGGAAACTTGGGGGTGGTTTATTCGTATATGTTCTATCCGAACAAACATAAAATAAACTGTTCCGACCTAAAATTCAAATTATGAGAAACATTACATTATTCGTTTTACTTATCATCGCTGCAACGATGTTCTCTTGTTCTTCAGACGGGAACAAGCAGAAAAACGTCACACTGAGCGATGATTCGCTCTACGTCACGTTCCAAGATCCGGGACATGAGTGGCGGGGGAAACCGTTCTGGTCATGGAACGGACGTCTCGACAAAGACGAACTGATCCGACAACTTCACGTATTCAAGGAGATGGGTATGGGCGGTGCTTTCATGCACTCTCGCGTCGGCCTTAAAACCGAATATTTGGGATGGGATTGGTTCGAACTGACCAATGCCGTTGCCGATGAAGCCGAAAAGATCGGCATGGAGGCCTACCTCTATGACGAAGACCGTTGGCCTTCGGGGAGTGCCGGCGGTATGGTCACAAAAGATCCAAAATACCGGCAGAACCATGTGACCATGTACACGATGCCGGCCGAAGAGTTCGTTTGGGACAACGATTCGATCGTTTCAGCATTCGTTTGCAAGCTCGACGGTATCAACTATTCCGAACTGGAGCAACTCACCAAAGAGTCCGACATGTCGAAATATGCCGGAAAAACCGTTTTGAAATTCCAACATGAAACGGCCAAATGTAACGACAACTACAACGGATACACCTATTTGGACCCAATGAGCCGCGAAGCTACCGACCGGTACATCCAGTTGACGCACGAACTCTACAGCCAATACTGCGGCGACCGGATCGGGACCAACATCGTCGGAATTTTCACCGATGAACCTCACCGTGGAAATCTTTTCGGGAATGCTGCTGGTGGAGCTAACAGTGGCGCAAATACAGTACCATGGACTCCGAATATGCTCAAAGAGTACAAAAAAGCCTTCGGCGGAGATTTGGCTGCCGATCTGCCGAAACTTTTCCTGCGCGAAAACGGCGAGCGGGTCAATGATGTCAAATGGAAATATTGTGAACTGACCGAAAGACTGTTCATCAAAAATTTTGCAAAACCGCAATACGACTGGTGCGCCAAAAACAACATGATTTACACCGGTCACGTACTGCATGAAAACACCTTCTCGAATCAAACCTCCGTGCTGGGTTCGGTTATGCGCTACTACGAATACATGCAGACTCCCGGTGTGGATATGCTTACCGAGAACGACAATTCGTACTGGGTAGTAAAACAGCTCTCCTCGGCAACCCGCCAGTTGGGACAGAAATGGCTGCTTTCCGAACTGTACGGATGTACCGGATGGCAATTCAATTTTGCCAGCCACAAAGCAGTAGGCGATTGGCAGGCCCTCTTCGGAATCAACCTCCGTTGCCACCACCTCTCGTGGTACACGATGGAAGGGGAAGCCAAACGGGACTATCCGGCCAGCATCTTTTTCCAATCTCCATGGTGGAAAGAGTATAAATATGTCGAAGACTATTTCTCGCGTCTGGGTGTCATGCTGAACCAGGGTACTCCAGTATGCGATGTACTGATTGTCAACCCGATCGAAAGTGTATGGAGCCAAGTTTGTGTTACCTCGTTCAACAGTTTGTGGTCTGCATCGCCAGAGATCAGCCAAATGGAAGAAAAATATGCCGATCTGTTCCACTGGTTGGCCGGCGAGCGGATCGACTTCGACTACGGTGACGAAGAGATGATGAGCCGTCTGTCCAAAATCGGGAAAGACGACGAAGGCAATCCTGTATTCAAAGTGGGACAAGCCTCTTACCGGACCGTTCTGGTTGGTAATATGGAGACCATGCGCGAATCGACACTCGAAGCCCTCGAAAAATTTGCAAAAGCCGGAGGTAAGATCATCTTCATGGGCGAAGCTCCGAAATACGTGAACGTTGAACCCTCGGAAGCTCCTGCCGCATTGGCTTCGCAATGTATTCAAGTCGATTATGCCGAACAACCTGTTATTGAGGCTGTGAAAAATGTGATCCGCCCTGCTGTACAGGTAACCGATGCGGCAGGAAACAACCTGTCGAACATCTTCGGACAGGTCCGCAAGGACAATGACCGCTATTATGTCGTCCTGATGAATATGGATCGCGGTAAAAAATACGACTCCGTAACCGTTACGCTTCCTTTTGCCGGCAACATCGCCCTTTGGGATTGCGAAACAGGCAAGGTATGGAAACAACAGGCCAACAGCTCGACAGAGGCAGGTTCCGTATTGCTCACCTCGTTCGAACCGATCGAAGAAAAAGTCTACACGATTTCGGCCGAATATCCGACTTTCGCCGCAGACCAGCCGACCATTACCGAAAAGGGTCGCCAAGCGCTGCCTGACACATACGAATACACTTTGAACGAACCCAATATATGCGTATTGGATGTCGCTACATGGCAACTTGATGAAGGAGAGAAACAACCGCTGACCGAAATTTTGAAAATCGACCAGGCTCTCCGGAAACATTATGGTCTGCCCTATCGGGGTGGCGGAATGCTCCAACCATGGTATGCTGAAAAATATCGCAGCGACGAGTACAAAAAGCTGTTGGGCGTCATCCGGATGGAGTTCCCGTTCAACATCTCCGTTATGCCGTCAGACACGGTTTTCCTTTGTATGGAGACTCCCGAACGGTTCACTGTTCTGGTCAATGGCCGGAAGATCGACAACACGCCGAACGGTTGGTTTATCGACAACAGTATCCACAAGATCGCCATTCCCGCACGCCGACTGCAGACGGGAGCGAACAAGATCGAATTGATCGGCCATTTCAGCCAGAATCTCGACCTCGAGGCGCTTTACCTGATCGGAAACTTCGGTGTAAATCTGAACGGCATCCAAAGGACGCTTACGGCTCTGCCGAGCAAGTTGAAAGTTGGGGATATCTCGACTCAGGGATTGCCGTTCTATTCGGGTGCGGTATGCTATAAGATCAAAGACCTACCCAAACCTGCGGCCGGCGAACGGATCATGCTGACGATGGACGGCTTTGACGGCGGGTGTATCGAGTTGAACAACGAGTATGCACATCAAATCTGCGGATGGTTGCCCTATCAGCTCGATTTGACTCAGGTGGCAGAGAAAGGCGACACGGCAGAACTGAACGTCGTGCTTACCCGCAGAAACACGTTCGGACCGTTGCATGCACTTCCCGCATTGGTCGGTGCATACGGACCGGGCAACTGGGTTACCGAAGGCAGTTCATTTACTATGGACCAATACGTTCTGCTTCCTGCCGGACTGACCCACCAACCGGAACTGATTATCGAAGAGGTAAAATAATCGTAGACAAGATTACTTTTCATGAAAGAGAGACGGACTTTTGAGTCCGTCCCTCTTCTTTTTTTGATAAAAACGAAGGGATCGGTGCATATTTCAATAAATTATTCTTACTTTTATATAACAAATACGGATACTTATCCCATGACAAAATTCCTGTATCCGTTTCTTTCCCCCCGACTTACGTGTAGCCTAATCCTAAAAACCTATGAAAACAGGAAAAATTATGCTCGTACGTAAACTTATTGTATCGGTTTCCCTATTGGGAATTTTACTTCCGGCATCCGGATTCAGCAAGAAAAAGGATGTTGCACCACTACCCGTTATGGACAGCATACAGGCTGCCCGGTTTATGGACTCGATCCATCGTCTGTATTTGAATGAGGTCGACTTCATTATCAACCACATAGAGAACACCTATATCTCCGGACGCCGGGGAATGAGCGACGAAGAGTGGAACCGGCGTGTAGAGATTGCTCGAAGTAAGGCCTTACAGTCCAACAATAAATGGGAGTATCTTTACAACTGGTGTTATCTTGGCGCTTTAATACAAGACCAACATTTTGATTTTCCCGACAAAGGTATGTATAATCGGTACCGTATATTCTTGGAAAGCGATTCGATTCTCCCGCTTTGGGTTCAGACATGGAAAGACGGAACGGTATATAATGTGAAAGATTATACAGGGATGATTCCGGCTCATGCCCAAATTCTGAGCGTCAACGGTCTTGATGCACAGAAAACCGCCTTGGAAAAACGGATGATGTCCCCGGGCGAAGAAGTCTATGCCATGGCATGGATGAATGCCTCCGAAGAACCCGATCCACGCGGCTGGAATGCTTTAGCCAACTTTTTCTTGATGCACGGGCACCAACCTCCTTTCAAAGTGGTCTATAAGGCTCAGGGCAGCGACCGTCCCGATACCGTCGTCTTGAACGGAATGGCACGGGGCGACATATATAAGGAGTTCAAAAAATCGGGAGACAGACATCGTGTACGGGTTAGTAGAGGTGGCCACCTCCGTCCCATAAAATACCGGAATATGAAGGATGGTATCGGTGTGCTATCGATCAATGGAATGTGGGGGAAAAGATACGCTCCACTGATTCTGTTCCACCGCGACTGGCGCTACCCCCGTATGCTTCGGCGTGCGATGCGCCGCATCGACCGCGACAAGATCGAAAATCTGATTATCGACCTGAGTATCTGTCCGGGCGGCATGGATCAGAATATATATAAGACACTGGACTATTTCACGGACCGTCCGGTCGATCGGACGGAAATCTACCGGGTAACGGACGACAACCGCGAGATCGTCCAGGCACTCATGTCCAATGACCTCCTTACACCCAAAGCCGACCGTCGCCGGCTGTCGGATTTAGTCGGAGGAATGAAGTCCGGGACACTCTTTCGTACGGATACTCTTTTCTCCATGCAGTACCAGCCACGACCTCGGAAACACAGCTATCGAGGGAATGTATATATTCTAACAGGATATCCGACCTATTCTGCCGCACAGATACTGGTACAATACTTCCAACATCTTGGTATCGGTCGGGTAGCCGGTCAACATTGCGGAGGCTTCACGGAAGTGACTTCTGGTAGTGCACCTAATATTCCTCTACCCCGGAACTCGGATATGCCGTTTTGGGTTCCGGTAGGCAAATTAGCGCTGTTCTCGGGCAGGGAAGATTCATATCGCTATCCTCCGGTGGATATACCGATAGACCATCCGTTCGAGGAGTGGCTGAAGCGGGAGAACCACAGTCTCGACCGACTGATCGAGATGATCCGAAAAGGAGAAGTGGACTCTATCGTTTCTTCAACATCCAAATCGAACGAAGCCTCAATCCAATAGCACTTTTTCCGAATCCCCAAAAAACATTTCACGAAATCTCAAAACACATTTCTCCCAAATATCGAATAGCCGAATTTTCGTGCAACAACAAGCGAGGCACATCCACTAACTTTGGATGCGCCTCGCTCTCCTCTCTCAATATAAAATTCAGTACTATTCCGATCCTTATATAGTCCGGAAATCCAGATTATTCACTACTTTACCTGATCCAATGCCTGCTCGATATCGGCAATGATATCTTCGACATCTTCGATACCCACCGAAAAACGGATCAGATCCGGCGCTACGCCGGCTTCTACCAACTGCTCGTCGGTCAACTGACGGTGCGTATGGCTTGCAGGATGCAGTACAGAGGTCCGTGCATCGGCTACGTGCGTCACAATAGCCGTCAGTTTCAGACTGTCGATAAACCGGATCGACTCATCACGGCCTCCCTTCAGCCCGAAAGCAACCACTCCGCACGATCCGTTGGGCAAATATTTCTGACCCAACTCATAATACTTGTCTCCCTTCAAACCGCAATAGTGAACCCAAGCCACCTTGTCGCTCCGTTTCTGAAGATATTCTGCCACTTTCAGCGCATTCTCGCAGTGACGGGGAACACGAAGATGAAGCGTTTCCAGCCCAATGTTCAACAGAAATGCATTGTGCGGCGAAGGAATAGATCCCAGATCTCGCATCAACTGAACCGTAGCCTTCGTTATGTAGGCCAACTTGCCAAATTGTTTGGTGTAGGTCAGACCGTGATATGACTCATCGGGTGTCGTCAGTCCGGGGAATTTATCGGCGTGCGCCTCCCAATCGAAATTTCCGCTGTCGACAATCGCTCCTCCTACACTGGTCGCATGCCCGTCCATATATTTCGTCGTCGAGTGCGTCACGATATCTGCACCCCACTCGAAGGGACGACAGTTGATCGGCGTGGCAAAGGTGTTGTCCACGACCAAGGGTACTCCATGGCTGTGAGCGATCCGCGCAAATTTCTCAATATCGAGCACTTCTACTGCCGGATTCGAAATCGTCTCTCCGAACAGCGCTTTGGTATTCGGACGGAAGGCCTTGGCAATCTCCTCTTCCGAAGCATTCTGATCGACAAAAGTCACGTCAATCCCCATTTTGGGCATGGTGACGCCAAACAGATTGTAGGTACCGCCATAGATCGTCGAAGCACTAACGATATGATCGCCCGCAGAACAGAGATTCAAAATGGCATAGAACGAAGCTGCCTGTCCCGACGAGGTCAACATCGCCGCAACGCCGCCTTCAAGCGCTGCGATCTTGGCTGCTACCGCATCGTTGGTCGGATTTTGCAACCGCGTATAAAAATACCCACTCGCCTTCAGGTCGAACAAATCGGCCATCTGTTCGCTCGTCTCATATCGGTAAGTCGTACTCTGATAGATCGGCATAACTCTCGGTTCTCCCTTTTTAGGCGTCCAGCCCGCTTGCACGCAAAGCGTCCCCAAATGAAGTTTTTTGCTATCCTTGCTCATAAAACACAATTATTAAATTCTCACTTATTTTTGCTCGGGACAAAAATAGCGATTATCCCGAAATATTTCGCGAATCTTTTTTTCATAACCGGCTGCCGTCGCCTCCATACCCAAATCGTTGGGATGGACACCGTCGACCGTTCCATCCTCCGGGAAATCCATCTCTTCGCACTTGAAAAGATAGAGCTCTTTTACCCCCTCACGACACATATCTTCATAGCACTTTCTCAGAAGCTCGTTTTTGTGCAGTACGCCAGGATCGCCAGACTGAGACATTCCCCCCTCATGTTCTACCAGAAGGATCGGGGCATCGCTCACTTCCCGCAACCGGGAAACCGCATAACGGTATCGGCTAATAAAAAGTTCATCCTCCATATAGGGTACGTTCGGGATACAATCTATAATGTAGAGCCGGGCCGGTACTTCGGCAATCAGATCGATAATCTCGGTATCCATCTGTCCATTACCCGAAAAACCCAGATTCAATAACGGGTATTGTAACCGACGGGAGAGGATATTGGTCCACGCCATTCCCGGACGCGACGCACATCCACCCTGAAGGATCGAAGTCCCATAGGCCACAATCGGGCAAGCCTCATCATAGGGTACCCATTCAAACCGAGAGGCAGAATCAGCACCAATTTCCATCCACTCAACATGATTGTACAACGGCAGATAGAGCCTATACTCGCGGTTCTCTCCGCCTGTCATATGGAACGTATATCGTACGGTATCGCCAAAACTCCAGTTGATATTTTTTGCTATATAGTGCCACTGCCCGTCATCCTCGTTCTTGACATACAAATCAACACCCGAGACACCCGTAGCCGGCATATGACTCATATCTTCAGCCCCCGATATACCATAGCGGACTGTTAGCTCGGGTGCGTTCGTCCGGAAAACCAATGAAAGGCCCGCCGAATGGGTCGAGAGGTTCCACAAAGACGGACGAATCTTTTCGCGAATCCGTTCGGGTAAACGGTTATAACCACCCGCCAACTCCTCGTACCAGCCCTGTCCGTTAACCACACGAACACCAGCCTGCCTCGGATTGTACCACTTCGACTGTGCATGCATATACCCTGCTAACAAACAAAGCAAACATACAATAATCCACCTTTTCATAAAGCAACGTTTTTTCATATAGCCCTTAAAGGTAGCCATAAATAGGGCAAAAGCAAAATCGGGCACCTCTACCACACGCCTCATCCCATTTTCCCCTATTAAAATTCGCTCTTCTGATAAACGAACGGAAATACCCCCTGCTTATTATCCATTTTTCGCATCAAAACAACATGGATTCAAGCCCCATAATAAGGGACAAGCCATTCATCTGTTCTAATCCAGTAAGAAGTTTTCATCGAACCTGACTTCCTTCACAACCATTTCCCGCTATCACAAAAAACTCGGAAGCGGTACGGTATCGATTCCAATACCCACCTCTTCCGAGTCTTATGTTGTCTTCGCGAACTCCGTTCTATCCGGGGAAATCAGGCAGCACCCATACATGCTCTCCCGTCATCTCCGCCCAGACCCGAACTCGCTACCTATCGAAACAACTACTATTTGTTCCGTTCGGGACGCAAGCTACGTACCGTAGCACCCGCTTGCCACATTTCGCTTTCACGCAGTTGTTTGAGCTCTTCGTTCAATTTTTCACGATAATCGGGTTTGCTGTTCGAGTCGATCGAACGCTGTGCCTCGTTACCGCAAGCCACCTCTGCATACAATTTTCTGAATACAGGCAGCGTCGCATCGCGGAACGGACCCCACCAATCGAGAGCACCACGTTGAGCAGTCGTAGAACAGTTGGCATACATCCAGTCCATACCGTTCTCTCCGATCAGCGGCATCAAGCTCTGTGTCAACTCCTCGATGGTTTCGTTGAACGCTTCGGAAGGAGTGTGACCGTTTTCACGCAACACCTGATATTGTGCAGCGAAAATACCCTGAATAGCTCCCATCAACGTTCCACGCTCGCCGGTCAAATCTGAGTAAACTTCACGTTTGAAGGTCGTTTCGAAGAGGTATCCAGAACCAACGCCAATACCCAATGCGAGTACACGATCCATCGCTTTCCCGGTTGCATCCTGCATTACGGCATAGCTCGAGTTCAGACCACGTCCTTCCAAGAACAAACGACGCAACGAAGTACCCGAACCTTTCGGCGCGATCATGATCACATCCACATCCTTAGGAGGAACGATACCCGTACGATCCGAATAGGTTGCTCCAAAGCCGTGTGAGAAATAGAGAGCTTTACCTGCTGTCAGGTGTTTCTTAACTGTCGGCCATACGGCGATCTGTGCCGCATCCGAAAGCAGATATTGAATAATGGTACCTTTCTCACAGGCCTCTTCGATCTCGAACAACGTTTTACCCGGCACCCAACCGTCGGCAACCGCCTTATCCCAAGTCTTCGAATTTTTCCGTTGGCCCACGATTACATTAAACCCGTTGTCTTTCAGGTTCAACGACTGTCCGGGACCCTGTACTCCGTATCCGATAACAGCGATGGTCTCGTTTTTCAGAACTTCGAGCGCTTTGCTCAGGGGGAATTCTTCGCGTGTGATCACGTTTTCTACGACTCCCCCGAAATTCATTTTTGCCATGATTTTTCGGTTTTAAATCGGTTTTAAAAATTATTGTAACTCCTATAATTGATTCAACGTATTTTCCATCGACTCGCGGTGCAGCACCACACTGCCCGATCGCGTAAATTCCAACAACACCTTGCGCGTTTCGAGTTCCGTACGCAGGTTTTCGATCTCTTCACGCGTTCCGGTCTTCTCCACCACGACAAACGAAGGGTTCATCTCAATGATCCGCGCATTCCATGAACGGATAATCATATCGACCATACCGCTCTCCCGCACGATTTTCGACGAAATCTTATACAGTGCGATCTCTTGAGTAATCAATTCGTCGTCCGAATAGTATTCAACCTGAATCACCTCAACGATATTCCGTAACTGACGGACCAGTTTATCAATAATTTCCTGCGTCGTGAAGGCAGAAATCACGAACATACTGATCCCCTTGATCGACGACTCGGAGACCTTCAGACTCTCGATGTTGATCTTACGACGCAAGTAAAGCGCCGTGATCCGGTTGAGCACACCGATCTGATTCTCCGTAAATGCTATGACTATATACTCTTTAACCATAATTTTCCGCTTCGTTAAGTTTTATTCCTTGCAGATCGTATCCGACAGCGACGCCCCTGCGGGAACCATCGGAAAAACATTCTCCTCCGGCAACACGTCAACTTCAAGGAAATAGGCTCCCGGGGCCTCTGCAAGCTCCTGAATCGCCGCTTTCAAATCAGCCAAACGTTCTACCCGGCGATTGGCTATGCCATACGCCGCTGCGATAGCCGGAAAATCGGGATTCTCCAACTGCGTGAACGAATAGCGCTTCCCGAAAAAGAGCTGCTGCCACTGACGGACCATTCCCAGATATGTGTTGTTCAAGACGATCATCTTGAGTCCGATATGGTTCTGCATGATCGTTCCGAGCTCCTGCATGGTCATCTGAAAACCGCCGTCGCCCATGATTGCCACGACTTCACGGTCGGGAACTCCTAATTTGGCCCCCATTGCGGCAGGAAGCCCGAAACCCATCGTTCCCAAACCGCCTGAAGTGATAAAACTACGCGTCTGGTTGAACTTCGAATACCGTGCACTGAACATCTGGTTCTGGCCCACATCCGTAACAATCACAGCATCTCCCTTTTCCACTTCGGCAAGCGTACTGACCACGTCATACATCGAAATATATTCGCCTTGCGGGTCGGTACTCGGAAGAACCACTTCAGCAAACTCCTTTTTATTATTTTCAGCGGCCAATGCCAACCATCTCGATCGGTCCTTATAGGAAATACCCCGTTTCATCGCCTCCAAAGCATCGGCAGCATCGGCATGAATCGGGAGATCGGCCTTAATATTCTTATTCAATTCGGCCGCATCCACATCAATATGGATAATCTTCGCATGCGGGGCATAATTTTTCACATCGCCCGTCACACGATCACTGAAACGCATTCCTACGGCAATAATCAGGTCACTGTTTTGGGTCATCTCGTTCGCAGCCAAATTACCGTGCATACCCAGATTACCCACAAATAGCGGATGGTTGCTCGGCACGGCCGAAATTCCCATCAACGTCGAGGCCATGGGCACACCGGCAGCTTCGGCAAACTCCAACAATTTCGATTCAGCATTCGCCAACTTAACGCCCTGCCCTACCAAAAGCAACGGTTTTTCTGCAGCATTGATCATCTGCACCGCCTGATCGACCTGTGCCAGATCGAGTTCCGGATGGGGTTTATAACTCCTCAAATAGATACAAGGCTTATAACTGAAATCAAACTCCTCTACCTGAGCATTTTTCGAAATATCGATCACCACCGGACCCGGACGGCCGCTGCGGGCAATGTAAAAAGCCCGTGCGATCGCACTGGGTATTTCGGAGGCTTGTGTTACCTGATAATTCCATTTCGAGATCGGCATTGTCATACTGATCGTATCGGCCTCCTGAAACGCATCGGTCCCCAACAGCGAACACGGCACCTGTCCCGTAATACAAACCAGCGGCGTCGAATCGAGCATCGCATCGGCGATACCCGTCACCAGATTCGTCGCACCGGGACCAGAAGTCACCAGACAAACGCCAACTTTTCCCGTAGCCCGGGCGTATCCCTGAGCCGCATGAACTGCGCCCTGTTCATGGCGGGTCAAAATATGATTGATTCTATCTGTGAAGTGGTACAAATGATCGTAAATCGGAATCACCTGACCACCCGGATAGCCGAAGATCGTATCGGTCCCCTCTGCTATTAAGGATAACAACAACGCTTCAGCTCCTTTTATTTTCGGTTTATTTGCCATAATTTCGTTTTAATTACCGGTCGGAAAGTCCGCAGCATATCACAGAACGTCTTGCGACACCCTTTCCTCTCCATTCTCTGCCTGTTCCATTAAATCTCTTCACGTACACCGCCCTTATCGGCCGAAGTCACCATCGACGCATAGGCCTTAAGGGCCCGGCTGACGACTCGGTTCCGCTCAACCGGTTCGAAACGAACGATCGCCTCGCGACGTTTATCGAGCTCCTCCGCAGAAAGTTTCACATCGATCGTTCGATTCGGTATATCGATCAATATGATATCATCGTCCCGCAACAAGGCAATGTCGCCTCCAGCCGCCGCCTCTGGTGATACGTGTCCGATCGACAGGCCTGACGTTCCGCCCGAAAAACGTCCGTCAGTGATCAGAGCGCACGCCTTTCCAAGATTAACCGATTTCAAATATGAGGTAGGGTAAAGCATCTCCTGCATGCCCGGACCACCCTTAGGCCCTTCGTAGCGAATCACCACCACATCTCCGGCCTTGACCTTTCCGTTCAAGATACCTTCGCAAGCCTCTTCCTGAGACTCGAACACACGGGCTTTGCCTTCGAACCGCAGAATCGATTCGTCCACTCCGGCCGTCTTCACGATACAACCGTTTTTAGCAATATTTCCGAACAGAACGGCCAAGCCGCCATCCTTCGAATAGGGGTGCTCCAAATCACGGATACAACCCTTTTCCCGATCGAGATCCGGTGTCGAATAATAGGTACTCTGCGAGCCCAACACTAGATTGAACCGTCCACCCGGAGCAGCGAGTGCCCGTTTCTGCGCCTCTTCGGTCACTTCCGGACTTCTCAGATCGTTTTCACGGATCGCTTCGGCCAAAGTCAGACCGTCTACACGACGTACCGACGTATCCAACAATCCGCCCCGATTGAGCTCTCCCAAAATCGAGAGAATACCTCCCGCACGATGGACGTCCTGAATGTGATAGACCGGTGTATTCGGGGCCACCTTACACAGAACCGGTACCCGGCGCGACAACATGTCGATATCGCTCATCTTGAAATCGACACCAGCCTCCTGAGCTACAGCCAGCAAATGCAGCACGGTATTCGACGAACCACCCATCGCGATATCCATCGACATGGCATTCAGAAAAGCCTCGCGGGTAGCAATCGAACGCGGCAGGACCGCATCGTTATCCTCGAAATAATACTCGCGCGCATTTTTCACGATCAATCGGGCTGCCTTATGGAACAGCTCCTTACGATCCGCATGGGTAGCGACCAGGGTTCCATTACCGGGCAATGAGAGACCCAAAGCTTCGGTCAGACAGTTCATCGAATTGGCCGTGAACATTCCCGAGCACGACCCGCATGTAGGACAAGCCGCATGCTCCAGACGAGTCAGGTCCTCATCGGAAAAATTCTTATCGGCACCTTTGACCATCACATCGATCAAGTCGTATGCGCGATCTCCCATCCGTCCGGCCTCCATAGGACCGCCCGAAACGAATACGGTCGGAATGTTCAGCCGCATGGCGGCCATCAACATTCCCGGCGTAATCTTATCGCAGTTCGAGATACAGATCATCGCATCGACCTTGTGCGCGTTGCACATATACTCGACACTGTCGGCGATCAAATCCCGAGAAGGCAGCGAATAGAGCATTCCGTCGTGCCCCATGGCAATACCGTCGTCGATGGCAATCGTATTGAACTCGGCAGCAAAACACCCCTCTTCGGCAATCCACCCCTTGATCTGCTGTCCAATCTCGTGCAGATGTACATGTCCCGGCACAAACTGTGTAAACGAATTGACAATAGCAATCACCGGTTGTCCGAATTGTTCGTCTTTCATTCCATCGGCTCTCCAAAGGCTTCTCGCTCCTGCCATCCGACGTCCCGTCGTACAGACACTGCTTCTGAGATTTTTCATGATACTATATGTTTTTAATTCTACTCGTTAATTCCATCGGTGCGAAAATAGAGCGAATCCTTTTACTCGCCGCATCCGTTTTTACGCCGTTTATGATATTCAAATGCAGGTTCGACCCTTCAACCTATCGAATATCAACCAGATCGTCTCGACGATATCCCTTTTGCAAAATCCAAACGAACGCTTTTCTCATCCGATTATATCCGACAAAGGTACGTTTTTTTATAAAAACAATGAAATTTTCGGCTCATTTATAGATCGATCCCACATCATATCGGCCGACAACATCATCCATCCGTAAATATTTCTTACCTTTGTTCACTGAAAAATACCCTTCAAAAATCAAAAAATGAAAAAAGAATACATCCCTTTTGTCAACGATTTGATCGAATTGGCTATCCGTGAAGATATAGGTGACGGCGACCACACCTCGCTCTGCTGCATTCCGCACGACGAACGCGGACGCATGAAACTGCTCATCAAACAGGAAGGTATCCTCGCCGGTGTCGAGATCGCCGAGATCGTACTCCGCAGGCTCGATCCGGAGGTCAAACTCGACAAACGGATCGAGGACGGCACACACGTCCACCCGGGCGACATCGCCTTTTATGTCGAGGGACGGCTGATCTCGTTATTACAGGCCGAACGGATTCTGCTCAACATCATGCAGCGCATGAGCGGTGTCGCCACCCAGACTGCCGTTTACGTCAAGGAGCTCGACGGTCTGAAAACCAAAGTCATCGACACCCGGAAAACCACACCCGGCATGCGCGTCATGGACAAAATGGCGGTCCATTTGGGAGGGGGCGGCAACCACCGAATAGGCCTTTTCGACATGATCCTGCTCAAGGACAACCACATCGATTTCGCCGGTGGCATCACGGCTGCCGTCAACAAGGCGAAAGAGTACCTGAAAACCAAAAACAAAAACCTGCCGATCGAGGTCGAAACCCGCACGCTCGACGACGTACGCGAAGCGGTCAGTCTGGGCGTCGACCGCATCATGTTCGACAACTTTACGCCCGAAATGACCCGACAAGCTGTCGAGCTGGTCGGCGGACGCTGCGAAACCGAATCTTCGGGCGGCATTACACTCGCCAACCTGCGTGAATATGCAGCCTGCGGCGTGGACTTCATCTCGGTCGGAGCACTGACCCACCAGATACGGAGCCTCGACATGAGCCTGAAAGCCTGTAAAGCGGACGAATAACCCATGACACGAACGATTCTCCAAACTTTTTTAGTTTTCGGCATGGCGATACTTACAACTCTTTCTTACGGTTCATCGCCCCGATTCGGATACGATGCGATACGCAGAGGAGATTTTACTCCCAAAAGCGTAAAGGGCGGGCGCAGTACGGCCGACGGAAAACACTATACGACCCTCGAAAAGAATCGGATCGTCAGATACGACTATCAAACCGGAACGGACAGTACGGTACTCTTCGACGGTGGAACGGTTTCACCGGCCATCCAGGTCGAAGACTATGCGATCAGCCCGGACGAAAAATACCTGCTGCTCACTACTCAGGTTACCCCTATCTATCGGCGATCGTTCACGGCCGAATACTGGATCTACGACATCCGGGGAAAAGAGCTGAAACCGCTCTCCAAAGCGGGTGCACAACAACAGGCCACCTTTTCACCCGACGGAACCCGGGTCGCCTTCGTCCGGGACAACAACCTGTTCGTTACCCGGATCGAATCCGGAGCGGAACAGCAACTCTCATTCGACGGAGTGCGGAACCGGATCATCAACGGCATTCCGGATTGGGTCTACGAAGAGGAGTTCGCCTTTGCACGCGCCTACGAATGGTCGCCCGACGGAAACCGCATCGCATGGTTGCGGTTCGACGAGAGTCGGGTCAAAGAGTACGAAATGACCCGTTTCGACGGAGCACTCTACCCCCAGACCTACACCTACAAATACCCTAAAGCCGGTGAACAGAACTCGATCGTCGAGCTACACTGCATCGACCTGCACTCCGGCGAGCAGGTGAAAATAGAGACCGGAACGGAAACCGACCAATACATTCCTCACCTTCGTTGGACGCCATCCGGAGAGTTGGCCTATTACCGACTGAACCGGAAGCAAAACCGGTTCGAAGTCATCCTCTGCCGCAAGGATGGCAGCCAGAAAACGATCTATGAGGAGCAGAACAACCGCTATGTCGAGCTACCCGACCGGTCGACCGTTACGTTTCTGCCCGACGGCGACCGCATGGTTGTCCGCAGCGAACGGGACGGATACATGCACCTCTATCTGTACAGCATCCGCAAAGGATTCCTGAACCGGATCACCGAAGGTGAATGGGAGGTGACCGAGATGGTCGGATTCGACGACAACCGGATCTATTACCTTTCGACCGAAACCTCACCCCTACGCCGTAACCTCTACTCGATCCGCTGTGACGGTTCGCAGAAAAAACAGCTGACCGAAGACAACGGGACCTACCGGATCGTACCCTCCGAAGGATTCCGCTACTATCTCAGCTACTTTTCAAATGCAACGACTCCCGAACGAGTCACTTTACATCGGGCCAATGGCGAAACGGTACGAACACTGGAGGACAACGCCGCACTTCGCGACAAACTGCAACAGTTACAACTTCCGACCAAACAATTCTTCACGTTCTGTACGAAAAACGGCAACAAACTCAACGGTTATCTGATCCGTCCGAACGATTTCGATTCGACCCAACAGTATCCGGTGCTGATGACCCAATACAGCGGACCGGGCTCGCAGCGTGTGGCCGACCAATGGGAGATGGAGTGGACCGAAGTGCTGGTTCAGGAGGGCTACATCGTGGCATGCGTTGACGGGCGGGGTACGGGTTTCCGCGGCGAAGCCTTTAAAAAGTGTACCTACGGGCAACTCGGACGTTACGAAACGGAGGACCAGATCGAAGCGGCACGCTATTTGAGCGGACTGCCCTACGTGGACGGCTCCCGGATAGGCATTTATGGATGGAGCTACGGAGGATTCATGGCCCTGAACTGCATTTTGCGGGGCAGCGACATATTCCGAGTAGCCATAGCCGTTGCCCCTGTAACCTCTTGGCGTTTCTATGATACGATCTACACGGAACGATACAACGGTTCCCCGTCCGAAAATGCGGCAGGCTATGACGACAATTCGCCGATCGGGATGGCTGACCGACTGAAAGGCAAGCTCCTGATCGCTCACGGGACAGCCGACGACAATGTACACATTCAAAACACCTACGAAATGGTTGCACGCCTGACGGTAGCAGACCGTCCGTTCGAAATGCAGATCTACCCCGACCAGAACCACAGCATGGGCTCCTCGCGCCACCACCTGATCGAACGCTGCATCGAATTCATCCGGGCCAATCTGTAAAGCGACCGAGTCTCGTAACACACGACAAAACACTAAAAAACATGGATTTTTTAACGGAACACAACCTACTTGGGCTGGTCATCGGGATCGCCACGTTTTTAATCATAGGATTTTTTCACCCGGTCGTCGTCAAGGCCGAATATTATTGGGGAACCCGGTGCTGGTGGATTTTCCTGCTACTCGGACTCGGAGGAATCGCCGGTTCGCTGGCAACCGATAACGTACTGGTGAGTACATTGGCCGGCGTATTTGCCTTCTCCTCATTCTGGACGATCAAAGAGTTGTTCGAACAGGAGGAGCGCGTCCGCAAGGGATGGTTTCCAGCCAACCCGAAACGCCAAAAACAAAACTCGGGAAACGCCTCCAAAAATCAAACGTCATCTCCAAAAAAACGCCGCAAACCGCGGGCGAAGCAGGTCTCTGTAAGGAACGGGAGAGCCCTGCAAATGTATGGAGATCCGGTCCGCCCGGAGAAGAGCAAGCAGGAGCGCCGACCGGCAAAAAAAGACAACGGAGAAAGAACTTCTAAAAAAGTTCCACAGGAAGAGGCCCTTCAAGGCTTCCGAAGGAACAATACGCAACCCGACAAAAACAGCCCTCAAAAAGCACCACAGGTAAAAGCATCTCGAAAAACATCACATCAAGATAAACCTCAAGAAACGTCTCCGAAGCAGCAAGAGACATCCTCCGCAGGACCTCAACAGACTCCACGAAGCAAGCCAAAGAAAAAGCCACAACAACCGACAGAGACAAATTCCTCCAAAGCATCTCAAGGAAAACCTATTGATAACTCTACCCCTCTGGAGACGTCACAGGAAACGTCCCAAGAGACGTCAGCGCAACAAGCTGCCCCAAAAAGGAGACCGAATCGGCGACGTCGGCCACAACGGACTAAATCGAACACTTCGAACGATCCGGATGCAGCAAAGAACGATTCGAGGCCGACAAAAAGTTCAAGTGCCGAAGCCGACGTAACGCCAGCGGATTAGGCACCATGGACCAAATTTATTTATTCTTAAATCCAAAGATCAACTCTAAACGGGTTGATAGAGATAATCCGTAGACAAACGCCTTATTCTACTCTCCGATCAGCCTATCAAGCACGTCCAAACAATTCGACATGGTTCGGAAACGACCTGAATTGTTATCGATCACTTCACCCAGCTTATTCACAACTACATAATAAGGCATACCATAAATACCGAATTTGGAAACCAATAAATTCCATTGGTCCTTCGTTAGCCGCAAATGCTCTCCCTGCCCCCGAAAATCTTCGAGAAATTGCCGATACGCTTCGAACGGAAAATCTGCATCTGAAGTAATGTAAATAAATTTGATTTTCCGATCTTTCAGCGATTCAATACATTCACGTATCTTAAAACCATCTCTTGTCTATTGGGCTGACACCCGATCGACCGAAAATCGATATAGAGGACATTTCCCAAATACGGAGCGACCAGCTCTTCGAAATATTTGTCTGCAGGAGTTTTTGGTTGGTTCACTTCGGACAAAGATCTCCCTGACATACCCCTCGTAACGCCAATATGTCTGCATAATCCTGTATGACTTGTTTGATGACATACGGCGTTTTGATATAGGGCAATATCCGACTCATTTGATCCATGATAAACTGATCCGATGAATCTGGATAACGCTGCGATATGTTGCGCTTAAAAATTTGATACATACTATAATCACTGACCAAATTACGATCCAGCCCGTAACTCTTCATCGTATCGTAAATACGGGAATAGAGGTAATTCTGTTCAAGGCATTTTCTCTTATCTGACCGCAAACTCATCAGTTTTTTTATAAATTCATTCTTATACTGGTCAACCATATTTTTGACCAAAGTGTCCTTCCCCTTATAGGTCTGATGGTATGGTCTGTCTGAATCAGCTATATGCAGAAACGTTTGTTCAATACTATCCATCAGGCTTTCTGTTACCCCGGGATGCTCCGCCCGGATCTTATCCGCCACAACGTCCGTCGCACGTTGAGCCCCATACGTCCTTTTGATTTCCTTTCCTAAGAACTCGGAAATCCGCAAAGGTGAAATCGGGCTATGATAACCTGGCTTCAAACTTTCAAAAACAGACCCGGTTACCATCAACGGATCATCCATCCAATCCATCGAATAGAAATCAAAATAATCATCCGGCAACGGTATATAGTTTGGATTTTCGCCGAGAAACTCACCCGAAGGTATAAGAGGTATAAAACGTGTATCTTCAACGGGATAAACATAAAAATACTTACGGACATACTCTCTTTGTGTATATTCGGCACATAACAGATCCATGGTCCAATCACTGATCGCATATCGAGATGCCAATGTTTTCAACGAATCTCGTACCAGCTGCAACCGTCTGTCGATACCTGCCTTGAACTCATCGGCTGCACCCCGTTCCACACACCTCTTTTCCCAATCCGAGATCGTATCAGCCTTTGGCATCATCTGCCCGGCTATACTCTGATACATGTTGTACTCAGCAGCTCGCCCCATGAAACGAGAGCTATCCATACGTTTAGGTATCAAGAAAGCGTTTAAGTACTGAGGATTTAATACATCGGTCAACGTAAAACGGCACATCAGCGTATCGCCCGGCACAACAAAAAGCTGATCACTATAAGCATCATTCAGCTCCATCTTTACATGTCGCGGATGTTCGAGTTCTACCTCCAACTCGAAACGGCCGTCGGGCCGGATATCGATCGTATGCTTATGACATGTACCCGTCAGCAAATCATTGAATACAATACTTCCCGTCGTAAAGCCAAGATCCGGAGAGTAGCCTTCGAAAATACCCCGAACTACCGTGGTGCCCTTTTTATACAGTTTATCTCTGTACTTTTCGGGATTGTAGCTCCACGTCGAAGCCTCGCCGTCGCTACGGGAAACGAACTCCTTACCCAATGTCTCGAACCTCTTGCCGTCGACTCCGAACAATAGGGTTCCCTCTTTCCCTTCTCGCAGACAGAACGTCGTATCCTTACCCTCCTGTCGGAGTTCGACCCATACGTTACGCCCCTTCATGGTCACCTCGCCGTACTCCCAGAAATCATTTTCCCATACGGCCACTTGAGGAAAAAATCCGCACACCCAACAGTTCGATCCGTCCGTCGTCATCCATGCGCCTTCGGCCCATGCAGGGAGTGCCATCGGTGGATCAGATAACCAAATGCCCCTTGTATTCTGAAATGCAGGGTCCCATCCGCAAAAATCAAGGCATTTCACCTCTTTATCCAACGGTTCAAATATAAACTGTGCCTTTAATTCACCCGATTCAGGCAGTGTGACCTGACTGTTCAATTCAAAATTCTCGGCACCGACCAACTTGTACTTTTTGCCACTTTCACGATCCTGCAGATAAGCCTTTTCTGCATTGTACTGAATCCATCCCTTTTCAGGTAAAAAACGCAAGGTCACATCGGCAACCGTCTTATCCTTATCCGTCACGAAGCAATCGAAACGCGCGACATAAACATAATCGTTGCGGACAGAATTGACTTCCCATTTCTGGCCCCATGACTCTCCCCCACACAGCAGGAATAACAAACAAAGTATTCTCTTTGCAATCATATAAAGTAGTTATAGTAGGTTCGTAGCGTAAAAATAAAAAAAACAGAGAAGATTTCCAGCTCCCAGAAAAGGAGTTACCACCTGAAAGTGGATTCAAAAATAGAGAATCTTAGAACGGGCTGCCGGATATTTTCGGCAGCCCGAATCTGTTTTCACGCAAGCGCTCTGTTCTACTCTTCGATCAGCTTATTGAGCGCATCCAAACAACCAGACATGGTCCGGAAACGACCTGAATTGTTATCGACCACCTCACCCCGCTTATTCACAATTACGCAATGCGGCACACCGTAAATATCAAATTTGGAAGCTAATAAATTCCATTGATCTTTTGTTATCCGCATGTGTTCTCCTCTAATCTGATACTCATCAAGAAATTTTTGATATGCTCCAAGCGGAGAATCTGCATCTGAAGTAATGTAAAGAAATTTGATTTTCCGATCCTTCATTGAATCAATATGTTCACGCGCCATTATCATCTCTTGTTTACAGGGTGCACATCCGGTTGACCAAAAATCGATATAGAGTACATTTCCCGCATATGGTGCTATTAACTCTTCGAAATACTCATCGGCTCGTGTACGCGGCTTATCCGCTTCGGCTGATGTCATCCCCGACATACTCCGAAGTGCCAATACGTCTGCATAATCCTGTATAATGTGTTTGATAACATACGGCGTTTTGATATAAGGTAATACCTTGCTCATTTGATCCAAAATAAATTGATCCGATGAATCTGCACATGACGACATCCGGAATTTGAAATCTTGATACAACCCATAATCATTGACCAGATTGCGATCCAAGCCATAACTCTTCAACGTATCGTAAGCACGGGAATAGAGATATTTTGCCCGGCGACGATCTGCATCTCTCAAATAGGATACTTTTTGCTTATAAAATTCGTCTAAATACCGGCCAACCATATTACTGATCAATGTATCTGTCCCCATATCGACTGTTCCGGGCTTTTGAGAGGTGGCATTATTCAAAAGTCTTTGTTCGAGAGTATCCAACCCGACCAACTGTTTCTCTGTCAATTCCGGATGTTCTGCACGGATTTTATCCATCACATAAGTTACGTCATTCACAAGACCTTGTACGCCACAATCGCCCCCCGTTGTACATTGGGCTCCAGACTGACTGTTTATATTATCATCAATGAATGCATTATAAATACGCATGAGCGAAAACGGATAATCAAAAGAGTTTAATTCCTCAAATCCAGATCCGGTTATCATCAGCGGATCATCCATCCAATCCATCGAAAAGAAATCGAAGTAATCGTTCGGCAAAGGTATATAGCTTGGATTGGGTTTATTGACATATCCATTCGGTGTCATTTCGCTCGTAAAACGCGACCAATAAACAGAATTGGCATATTCAGGTTTATAACCATACTCTCGCTGCGTATATTCGGCACAAAACAGATCCATGGTCCAATCGCTGATCGCATATCGTGACGCCAACGTTTTCAACGAATCCTTCACCAGTTGCAACCGCCGATCAATACTCGCCTTAAACTCATCGGCCGCTCCCTGCTCCACGCACTTCATTTTCCAATTATACATCGTATCTACCTTGGGCATCATCTGTTCCACTATACTCTGATACATATTGTACTCTGCAGCACGTCCCATGAAACGGGAACCGTCCATCCGGATCGGAGTCCGGTTCTGTACATATTGAGGATTAAATACATCGGTCAACATAAACCGACACATCAGCGTATCACCCGGCTCGACAAACATCTTTCCATAAAAGGCTTCGTTCAACCTC
>DWXH01000002.1 GCA_019119305.1 Candidatus Alistipes merdigallinarum
TCTTTTCTTTCTTTCTTTCCTTGTCGTTACCTTCTGTGGAGTCAACCTTACCCACCGATATCGTAATGGGGCTGAGTAAAACAAGAAATCGTATGTTTTTTTGTTTTGTTTGGTGTGTGAGTCATGTTTTCTCCTTGCAAAAATAGATTAAATTTCGATGAGCCTTTTTGCACATAATCCAGGTTGTTGTATCTTTTTTACGGAAAAAGGTTCGTTATAAAGCAAGTTGTCCGGAGTGTTGAATAAAACAACAAGGGCCGAGCAAAACATCGCCCGACTCTTGTCGCTTTTCAATATGTAAATATTAACCCGTGTGTCTTTTACTATTTCAGGTTCGGATTGATTTTGCTCCATTCGGACAGGGGCGGGATAATTCCCATTTCGATCACTTCATCGCGCAGCTCAACCAGATGTTTGTAGCTCGATCTCAGTTCTGCAATTTCTTCAGGAGTCCCGTTGGGAATACGGCTGTGTACGCCTTCGCTGTCGATGGTCGTTTCGGCGGCCATCATGATCTTACCGAACTCTCCGTCTGCGATGTAGGTTCCGGCAGGCCAAAGGAATGGGGCGCCTCCCATAGCCGCACGGATCATCTCGATCGACAGGTAGGAGGGGCTCTGGAATGAGGAGCGTCCTCTCAGTTCGATGATTCGTTTGCCTCCCTGAATGACGTTTTGGCGAATATTGGCCCATTGTTCGTCAGTCAAAACCGGTTTGCCGATCAATGACGACAGCGGTTCGCCGTCGATACGGGTGGTCGATGCGAAGACGGCCATCTGTTCGCCGTGTCCGCCGTACGTGCGGCATCCGTTAATTTTGTCCTGTGGCAGGTTGAAGTGCAGCGAAAGGGCTCTTTGCAGCCGGGTGCTGTCCAGTGCGGCGAGCGTACTCACCTGAGAGGGTTTCAGTCCGGAGTAGAGCAGGGTGATCAGTCCGGTAATATCGGCCGGATTGAAGATAACGACCACGTGTTTCACGTCGGGACAGTAGGTCCGCAAGTCCTTTCCGAACTGGGCGGCGATCTCCGCATTCCCCTTGAGCAGGTCTTCACGGGTCATGCCGGCCTTACGGGCGGCGCCACCCGATGAGACGACATATTTTGCACCCTTGAGTGCTTCGGCGATGTCGCTGGTATAGGTCAGGCGGATGTTTTCGAATCCGCAGTGGTACATCTCTTCGGCCATTCCTTCCAGAGCCGGTGCATACGGGTCGTAAGCGCAAATGTTGGGGGTCAATCCCATCATGATTGCGGATTGTACCATGTTCGAACCGATCATTCCGGCAGCTCCTACGATGGTGAGCTTTTCGTCTGTGATGAATTTCATACTGTTGTGTTTTTAGTTCGTGAGGTAAAAATACGAAAATAAATCGATACAACAGTCATGCAAAAAAGTTATGTCGCATAACGAAATTACATGTAAGCCTTCACATCGGCGATGATTTCGCCGTCGAACAGGTTCAGGGTCCGGGAGGCGAATGCCGCATCGTGTTGGGAGTGGGTGACCATAACGACGGTCGTGCCCTCTTTGTTGAGCTCGGTCAGCAGGTCCATGACCTCTTTGCCGTTTTTCGAATCGAGGTTTCCTGTGGGCTCGTCGGCCAGAATCAGGTTGGGATTCGATACGACGGCACGGGCGATAGCGACACGTTGCTGTTGACCTCCGGAGAGCTGCTGCGGGAAGTGGCGGGCCCGGTGGCTGATGTTCATCCGGTCGAGAATCTCGGCGACCATCTTTTTGCGGAGGGAGGCTTTTACCCTCAGGTAGATGAGCGGCAGTTCGACATTTTCGAAGACATTCAGTTCGTCGATGAGGTTGAAACTCTGGAAGACGAATCCGATTTTCCCTTTGCGGTAGAGGGTTCGGTCTTTCTCTTTCAGCGTGCCGACTTCGCGTCCTAAGAGGTAGTATTTTCCCGAAGTGGGGTTGTCGAGCAGTCCGAGGATGTTCAGCAGGGTCGATTTGCCGCATCCGGATGGGCCCATGACGGCGACGAATTCACCCTCGTGGACTTCGAAGGAGACTTTGTTCAAGGCGATCGTTTCGACCTCTTCGGTACGAAAGCTTTTGCACAGTTCTTCTACTTTTAACATGGTTGAAAAGTTTTTAATGGTTAATATAAAATTGAATCGTTTTAATTGTTTCAGATGTTTGGTATTACTCTTTTCGGATCGAATCGACCGGGTTGTCCGTTGCGGTTTTGTAGCAGCGGAGCGAGATGACCGTAATGACGACGCCCAACACGACGATCAGTGCCGTGATGAATATCCATGCGTGCAGCGGGGTTTTGTAGGCAAACTGCTTGAGCCATTCACGCATGAAGTAGTAGGCGATCGGAACGGCGATGACGAAGCAAGCCAGCACGATGAGGATGTAGGTTTTGTCGAACATCCGGAGGATTTCGCCGACGGTTGCACCGAACACTTTCCGGATGGCGATCTCTTTGCGGCGGTATCGCATTTCGAAATGGATGATCCCGAAGACACCGATGATGGCGATCAGCCCAGATACCAGACTGAAGAAGGTGATTTGGGCCGAGAGTTTCCGCTCTTTTTCGTACAGCCGGTCGATCGATTCGTCCATGAAGTGTATTTCGGGTTCTTCGTTTCTGGGGTTCAATTTCCGATAGGTCTCTCGGATGTATTCCATGGCATGCTCCGGATTGGGGCTGACGATCTTGATGTTGAAATAATAGATATAATCATGCGATGCCACCAGAGCCAGAGGCAATAGTTTGCATTTCGGTGGCATAAAGTGATAATCTTCCATAAATCCGATGACTTTCTCATTGGTTAGACGCTGATCATTGAGTTTTAAGCCGAATGTTTTCCGGGCGGTTTCGTTGAAAATCAAAGGTTGTTCGTCGCCGAGATAGTCGGAAGCGTTGAATGCTCGTCCTTCCGTGATCTTCAGCCCCAGAAACGGGAGGAAATTCTCTTCGACGCGAATGATGTCAAAACTTATGTTTTGTCCTTGATATTCGCGGTTATACCGGGTTACTCCGAACGAAACGATAGGGCTGCCCGTACGGGTGACATCGACGATGTCGGGATGTTTTTTCAGCTCGTTTACGAGTACGTCGCTTTTGTCTTTCATTAACCGATTGAGTTGGAATTCGACGATATTTTCCGTATTGATGCCAAGATCGAAGTTTCGCATGTAACGGTTCTGAGCCGAAATGCACAACGTGGCGATAAGTAAGACGATCGAGATGATAAACTGCAGGGAGATTAGGGTGATGCGGAGTTTTCGTCCCGAAGGAGTAATGCCGAACGAACTTTTGAGCACGAATGCCGGAGCGAAAGAGGTGGCATAGAAAGCCGGATAGATGCCTGCGAGCAGACCGACCAATAGTGCGGTTCCTGCAGCGGTCCAGAGGGTTTCCGTGTGGTTATGCAATGAGATTCCTCCTGTGGTCCAAGAGGCGACAGCTGTGTCGGACAAGCCGTGTACGATACAAAGGGCCAGCACAAAGGACAGAACGGCGAGTCCGACGGATTCAACGATCAGATTTATACGTAATTTTCCGGTGGTGCATCCGAATACTTTCTGTGTGTTGAGGTTTCGCATGCGGAGCGGAGTCTGGGCAATGGAGAGGTTGATGAAGTTGATCGAAGCGATCAGCAGGATCAGCGGGGCTATAACAAAAAGTATAAGGGTGATATTTTTGTTGCCTTGTTCCTCCGTTATCGACGAAGAGAACGTGTAGTAGGAGTCGTGTAGCGGGAGTAAACGGACACGGGCGGTTTGTGTCGAATCGTGCAAGTAATTTTTTTCGTATTCGTACAAGGCCGATTGCATGGTTTGTTCCGCACGTTCGCGGTTGGCTGGATCATTCAAGCGAAGATAGAATTGACTCGAAGCACTATAGTGTTCATTGATGTCTATGTCGCCGAAATAGAAGAAATAGTAGTCGTTCGGAATGGACGAATTGACCGGAAAATCTTTGAAAACGGCGATTACAGTCAGCAAAGTCTCTTCCAGACTCTCCTGTTCGGAGAGTAAAAGGGTGGCTCCGATCGGGTTATCCATCCCGAATATTTTTTTTGCGGTGGTTTCTGAAAGAATGAGGGTTCCCGGCTCTTTGAACCTGTCGAAGTTGCCGGCAACGGGGGTGAACTCGAAAACGTCCAAAATCTCGGGAGATATACCCAGTCCCTCAATATTGAATTTAGCGGCATTCTCTACATCGGTTCGGGATAAGCTACCTATGGGCCAGCAACGATAGTTAGCAGAAAAACTTCCGCAGGTTTCGACATCCGGAGACGAAGCGGCTAATTTTTCACCTAACGGTCGGGTCATGATGTGGCTCCAAGCATCATTAGGATCCTTTTCGACCAAAAGTCTGTATATCCGGTCGCTGGCCTTGTAATGTTGGTCGAAGGTCCATGCGTGGAGGACTTGCATCATAATGATCATGAACGAAGCAAATGCGACCGACAGCCCGATTACGTTAAGCAGTGTGGCCGTGGTGTATTTGCGGAACAGGAAAACGAGGTTTTTTAATGGATTCATAGCAGAAGTGTATTTTTGTGGTTACTCTTTTTTGATCGATTTGACGGGGTTTTCGTTGACTGTGCGTCGGATCTTGAAAAAGATGGTGGCTATGGTAATGATACAGATAATCACTCCACAACAGATAAACATCCATGCGCTAAGAGGAATCTTGATCATGAATTGTTGTAGCCATTTTCCTGCGAAATAGTAGGCTCCGATTAATCCGACCACGATTGCTCCCAGAATGTACCATCTTACGTCGTGCATGATTAGTCGGAAAATATCATTTGCGGAAGCCCCATTGACTTTCCGAATAGCGATCTCCTGATCGCGGCGTTGAATTTCGTTGTTCGTATAGCCGATCAGTCCGATCAGAGCGATCAGCAGGGCAATGATTGATCCGTACATTACCATGTCACGTAAGCGTATTTCACGTGCATATTGTTGTTCGAAATCATCTTTGTAAACGTGTATTTCGAATCCTTTGTCCGGAAACAGGTCATTCAGCTTTTCCTGTATGAGCGTCAGTGCCTCCGCCGAGAGAAAGTGCATCTGCAGGATTACAGTCGGTACAGAATTCGAATAGATCATAACGGCAGGGTAGAACAGATATTTACCCGGATCTCCTGAACCGTGAAAGGTATTATTCTGGAAATTTTTGACAACACCGATAATTCGGTAAGAATAAGGGCCTACTCGTATCTCTTTTCCGACAGGGCTGTCCGTCCATTGCATCATCTTGATTAATGATTCGTTGACGATAACTTGGTTTGGTGCAGTATATTCGTTAAACTCTTGCCCGTCGACAATTTCCATTCCCAGCAGTCGAATATATCCGGATGAAATTTCGGTCCATTGTGCATGCCCTTCGTTTCCCGTTACAGGATCATACAAACCGTCCCCCCACCAGCCGAATAGAGGAGGGTTGCCTAAACAGATTCCCTCTACTGCCGGTATGCGAGATAATTCGGCTTTTACTACGTTAGCCTGCTCAGGGGTCAGGTCTGTCAGGTTGACGTATAGCAAATTTTCATATCTGTATCCCGGTGATTGATTGAGAATGAAGTTGTTTTGCCGGACGATAATAACCAGCAGGGTAATGAGTAGTGTCGCACCGATATACTGCAGACTGAGGAGGGTCTGTTTCCAGAGGCGTTTATTCAGTGTGTTGTGTCTGAATGCCAAGGCAACGGGGATATTCGAGTATATTTTAGCTGGGATGAATCCGGTTAGCAAGAATAATATACAGATAAGCAGAATTGCTTCGGTTAGGTTTTGTGGGGTAAATATCGCTTCGAACGGGGAGGTGAGTATAGGTTGGATTTGGTTTCTGAAGCCGAACAGCAACAATGCACTCAGAAGGATTGAGAGCAGGATCAGTATGGCTGTTTCACCGAGAACCATACCGAATATTTTGTTGTTTGAGCATCCGTAACACTTGTAGACGGCCATCGTACGGGAACGGATCGAGAGGGAGGAGATCGAAGCCAATACGTAATTCATGGCGGCGATAAACATAACAATCAAGGCAAGAAAACTTTTGATGAATATCTGTTCACGAACTGTTGGATTGTTCAAATGGAGGGTCGAAACGGGTTTTAGGTTGATATTGAGGCTTGCTCCATTTTCGATATGTTGTGAAACAACCTCTGGAATCCGTGCTGAGAGGGACTGCGGATCGATGTCTTGAGCTAATTTGACATATCCTCGACATTTGGTACTGCCGAGCCATGATGTGTTGGTGACGACTTTGGCCGGATCGGTTAGTGGAAGGGCTGCCTGGATATACGAAAGATGACAGTTCGTGGGGAAGTCGCGGAAGATTCCGGCCACTTCATAAGGGGTCGATTTGTCAAACAGAATGATTTGACCGATGGGATCCTGGTTCCCGAAGATCTTACGGGCTGTTGAGGCGGATAGAAAAAGGGCCTTTTCATTCGGGAAACTTTTCGGGAAGTCGCCTTGTAATATCGGAATACCGAAAAAATCAAAAAATGACGAGTCGACCCATGCAAGCCCGATTTCAATCCGTTGGTTTTTATAATATATGGCTTGTTGATTCTTGGGTACGAACATGGTGCCTTCTGTGATTCCGGGCAGTTCGTCACGAAGCGTGGGTAGAACGGGTACCGTAAGTTGAGGCATATCCCACTCCCACATGTTGATTTGGTAGAGCCGATCATGACCGGATAGGCAACGATCGTAAGAGAGGTCGAAAGCTACTTGTGAGAGCAGGATGGTTCCAACGCTTAACCCTAGCGTTAGAGATATGATCTTAATCAGGTTATTGGCTTTAGCTCTGAGTAAGTATTTGCAGGAAAATAGGATGAGTTTCATGGTTTTCGGGATTGGGAAATGATGTGCCTGTGTGGTTGCGCTTACTCTTTTTTGATCGATTTGACGGGGTTTTCGTTGGCTGTGCGCCAGATTTTGAGGACGGTGATACCGTATATCAGGGCGATTACCGCTATGCCGCAACCAAGCACTTGCCACACGTCGATCGAGATCCGGACCGGAAATTGCTCCAGCCACTTCCGACTCAGCCAAACAGACAGCACTATGCCCGTCACTGTGGACAAAAGAACCGTGTATTTCAGGTCGGACGAGATCAGCCGGATGATGCTGTTCGGTGTGGCTCCGTTGACTTTCCGGATGGCGATCTCCTTGCTGCGCCGGCGGACCTCGTCGTTGATGAATCCGAACAGCCCCATCATGGCGATCATCAGGGTCAGAACCACTCCGGCAAAGATCATGTTCCGGGATTTACGCTCTTCGTCATATAGTGCGCGTTTCAGATCGTCGTAGAACGAGAGGTTGCACGATTTGTCGGGATGGAGTTCCTTGAGTTTTTGGGTCAGCGTGGCGATGTTTTCCGGAGACAATTCGGTCAGGCGTATGCTGATGTACGGATTGGACCAGTCCGTTGCTTCATCATCGGGTTGGATAGGATGGAAAAATTTACCCCGGTTCGTGTAACGCCACGATCCCGTGTGGAAGTTCTTGACAACTCCTACGATGGTGTAGGAGTTGTGGTTACAACTGATGGTTTTCCCGCATGGATTCCCGGTCTCTCCCCATCGACGGACAAACTCTTCGTCAACGATACAGATATTTCTCGGAGCATTCGGCGTAAAGTTTTCTCCGTATTTCAGTTCGATCTCCATCGATGGGAAAAAGTCTTCATCGATAAAATCTTCGTCACATGAGAAGAGAAGTGGCCCATGGGGAACATTTTGTATTCCACCACCGCAGCCCGGTCCTAAAGCGGGGTTCATGCCGGTACATACGCTTTCGACGAAGGGTAGAGAGAGCAGGGCCGCTTTCGTATTCCGATATGCAGAAACATCCATATCGCGGATAATATTGGTGTAGACCATTCGTTCGACGTTGTATCCGGGGTCTTTGTACAGCATCATCCTGTGTTGCCGTGCGACCGTAGTCAGCAGGAAGAGGGTCAGGGTAATGCTTGTAAATTGGATGAACAGCAAGGCCTGTTTCCACAGATGTTTGTCGGCCAAGAAGCCCCGGTAGGCGACGGTAACCGGAATTTTGGAGAAGATTGTGGCGGGGATCAAACCGGTCAGCAGGAGGATCAGAACGGTGATCGGAAGGACACGGAGGATGTTGTAGGAGGAGAAGAGCATGGCGGAGGTCGGGCCGATCATTTGGGTAATCTGGTTCTGGAAAGCACCCAAAAGCAGAAGGGTAAAGAGCACTGCTGCGACCAGAAGCAACAGGGTTTCCCAAACCACAATCGAGAAGATGTCGCTCCGGCCGGCTCCTGCACACTTGTACATGGCCATCGTCCGTCCCCGGGTGGCTAAAGACGAAAGGGAACTCAGTACGTAGTTCATGCCCGATACGGCCAGAACGATGAAACTGAGCAGGATAAGCATCTGTTGCCGATCGCGAGTTCTCGGCTCGTTTTTGTAGATGTCGTTCAGCGGATCCAATACGAATTCATGGCGATACCCGCGTGCTGCAGCCCTTTTGTAATCGTAGCATTTTTGTAAAGCATCGAGCAGTTTGGCTTCTACCGCTTTCGGATCGGCTTCCGGAGATAACTTGATGTATCCGATATAGGAGTCCCCTCCAACCCATCCATAAAAGTAATTATCTAACCGTACAACGTTGGCCAAGCCCGAAACGGCGTCGAATTCGATGTGGCTGTTTTTGGGAAAATCCTTGAATACTCCGGCCACCCGGAAAAAGACCTCTTGTCGCGTCATGATCTTCCCGACGGGGTCTTCGTCTCCGAATATGCGTCGGGCGGCCGATTCCGAAAGGTAGATGTTGTTGAGGTCGGTCAGAGCCTGTTTCGGATCGTCTCCGGAGAGCAGGGTAACGCCGAACATGTCGAAAAACGAGGTGTCGGCATATAGCATTTCGACGGTGTGGATATTTTCGTTGTATACGAAAGTTTTCGACCATCCGAAACACATGGTTGTACTTTGGATGATTTCGGGGAGTTCCCGTTCGAGGGCCGATGTAATTGGACCGGAGATTTGGAAATTTTTACTGCCATTGAATATACAGCTGATATGATAGATATGCTCTTTGTCGGGGATGAAGTTGTTGAACGAACGGATGAAGACGATTTGGGTCAGAAAGATCCATCCGAGCGTCAGGCCCAGCGTGAGGGTGATGACTTTGATCAGGTTATTGCCTCTGAGTTTCGATAGGTATTTGAAGGCGAACAGGAGTGATTTCATGATGTAGTCTTTGTTTTATAGTGTGAAAATAGCAGGTTTTCGTTTTGTTTCAGTGGGGGGTGTTACGTTTATTTTAGGATGAGAACCTCGTTGTCGCCGTAAGTTTCGTAGCTCGAAACGATTACCTTCTCGTTCGGGTCGAGTCCTTCGAGCACTTCGTAGTACTGCGGATTCTGCCGCCCGATCTTGATCGTCCGGCGGAAGGCTTTTGTGCCGTCGGGTGACAGCACGAAAATCCAGCTGCCCCCCGTGCTCTGATAGAATGCCCCGCGGGGAATCAGAATCGATTCGGTCGGTTGTCCGAGTTCGAGGTCGATGTAATAGGTCTGTCCCGGACGGATGTTCTCGGGACGTTCTCCGCTGAAATGGAGGTCCGTTTTGAACTGGCCGTTCTGCACTTCGGGATAGACCTTGTTGACCCGAAGCCCGAACTTTTTCTCCTGTCGTTCGAATTTGGCTTCCAGTCCGGTGTGGACTTTGTCGATGTAGTGCTCGTCGATCATCGCCTGTATCTTGAAATCCGACAGGTCGTTGATCTGCCCGATCATCGTCCCCGAACTGACGGACTGGCCCAGCTCGACGCCCAGCCGGACAAGCTCCCCGTCGATCGGTGATTTGACCTTAAGGTTCTCGACCCGTTGCAGGATCAGGTTCATGTTTTTGCGCATGTTCTCCACGGCATCTTCCAAATGGGCGATCTGGAGGGCACGGGCCAGAGAGTCCTGTGTCTGCCGCTCGAGCATGATGTCGCGGCTCTGTTCAGCCAGATCGTAGTCCTCTTGGGCTTGCAGGTACTCCTCGCGGGCCACTAACTTCTCTTCGTAGAGCTTTTTCTTCTGCTGGAAGACTCTTTTCTTGCGTTGGATGTCGAGGTCCAGGGTCAACTGCTCCTTTTGCAGGTTGAGCCGCTCCTGCTCCATGGCAATACGGGCGTTGTGGAGGTCGTTTTCGCGATTCGAAAGCTGCGACTCGCTGTTCAGTACCTCAGCATTGAGGTTCTGGTTGCTCAGCATGACGATGATGTCTCCCTCCTTCACCGACGAGCCCTCTTCGATCAGCCGCTTCTCAACCATGCCGCTCTCCAACGGGGTCAGCTGGAGTGTCGTAATCGGCTGAACGGAGCCCTGCACCTGTATGTAATCGTTGAACAGCGCCTTGCGTGCGGTGCCGGTCGTGATGGTCCGGCTGTCGATGACCAGCGACGACGAGTGGTCGCTGAAAATCAGCCAGACGATGAAGATCAGCACCGCACCGCCCAATAGGTAGGGTATGTGTTTTTTTTTCAGTCCTTTTTTCTGTTTGAGTGGAATATCCATGATGAGTCGGTTTTTTAGTTGCGGAATGAGATGTGAGGTTAACGGCTGTTGTGGATCTGGTCGATGAGCGGTACACCTTGATAGTACCGGATCATCCGGTAGTTGATGATATAGTCCAGTTTGATTCTGAGCAGGTTCGAGCGGGCCTCCTGAAGCCGGTTGGCACTGGTCTGAAGTTCGATCGCACTGAGCAGCCCTTCGTCGTATTTGCGTTGTATGGCTTTGTGGGCAAGCGTGTTGGCTTCGACCTGCTTGTCGGCCTGATCGTACTCTTTGGACAGGCCTCGGCAGTTGTCCACGACCTGCTTGATCTCGGTTTGCAGCTGCTGCATCGTCAGCTCGTTGTCCAGTTCGGTGATGGCTATGTTGTTGCGGGTTCGGTTCTTTGCGGTCCGATAGCTCAGCTTGTTGAAAAGGGGAATCTGCATCGAAACGGCGATATACTCCCCTCCGTTGTTTTTGATCTGGTTGCCGAAGGTCATGTAGTTGGCCAGGTTGGTGTTGTAGTAATTCGTGGTGTAACCTCCCGAAACGCTGATCGACGGGAACAGCGCCCCTTTGCTTACAGCGTGTTCGAGGCGGCTTTGCTTGAGGCGCAGTTCCGTCATGCGGGCGGTGGGATGGAACCTTTGTGCATCGACGAACAGTTCTTGTGCACCCTCTGTGGGAATATCTTCGATCATCTCGATCCGGGTGTCGATCGGGAGCGAATCTTCCAGCGGATAGTTCATGACGTTTTTCAGTTGGTTCCATGCCGAGGTCAGCGCATTCTGGCTGTTGATTACGGCTGCATCGTCGGTGGCGACCTGAGCTTCGACAAGCGCTACATCGGAGCTGCTGCGCAAACCCAACTTCTCCAACTCCCGGGCACGGAACAGATTCTGCCGGCTCTCTTGGAGCTTTTCTTGTGCGATCTGGACATATCCCATGTAAAACACGACATTGAAGTAGTTTTGCATCACCGAGAGCGAGATCTGATCATAGGTCAGTTGCAGTTGCTCTTTCCCCAACAGCCTGCCGATTTTGCTTATTTTTAGTGAATTGACCAACCTGAATCCATTGAAGACAACCACGCTTCCCGAGATTGAGTAGGTATTGTTGAAGGTCGAGGTATTGGTGTAACTGTTCGATTCGGGGTCGATCGAACGGCCGAACGAAGAGTTTGTTCCGACACTTCCACTGACGGACGGCAACAGGTTGGCGACCGAAGCGATGTAGTTTTGGCGGGCATTGGCGTTGCTGAGTTGCTGTTGTTTGATTTGCGGGGCGTTGGCTATCGCGTATCGCATGCATTGTTCGAGGCTCCACGGTTCCTCTTGTGCGGCGAGAGGATAGGATAGTATAGTAAATAACAGGATGGCGAAGTGTAAAGTTTTTCCCATAATGTTCTGTTTCGTCCGTCGGTTTGTCGTTTTGCTGTATTTTCCCGTGCCAAAATTGTGCCTTGGGGTTTAATGGATTGGGTGTTAATGATTTGTTGTAATCGTTGTTGTGCGGGTTTTGTCAAAAAAAAAGACAGGAGTGTCTTTTTTTTTGACAAAACGTGTCGGCGATCCTAAAGAAAATTTTATATTTGTATTCGAGACATGTAGTAAAACCGGGTTTTATGACGAAAAAAGGAACGATTCTGGTTGTAGACGACAACAAGACTATTCTGCAAACGCTTCGGCTGCTGCTCAATGGGTATTTCGAACGGGTGCTGACAATAGCTTCGCCAAACCGGATCGATACCATCCTGCGGGAGGAAACGGTAGATATCGTGTTGTTGGATATGAATTTTTCAGCCGGAATCAACTCCGGAAACGAAGGAATCTATTGGCTGGCCCGAATTAAGAAGATCAATGCCAATATTCCGGTCGTGGTTTTTACTGCCTATGCCGACATTGATCTGGCGGTTCGAGCCATAAAAGAGGGTGCGGCCGATTTTGTGGCAAAACCGTGGGACAACAAAAAGTTGATCGCAACGCTGCTTGCCGCCTATAACCTTCACCGGTCGAAACAGGAGGTCAAATACCTCAAGGAAATGAAACACGAGCTGTCGACCGAGACGCCGATGTTTTGGGGAACTTCACGGGCGATGCAGCAGGTCCGGGCGATGGTCGATAAGGTGGCTGATACGGAGGCCAATATATTGATCACTGGAGAGAACGGGACGGGTAAGGAGGTGCTTGCCGGGGAGATTCACCGCCTGTCGTCACGGGCCGGAGAGCTGATGGTCTCGGTCGACATGGGTGCACTGACCGAGACACTGTTCGAGAGCGAGTTGTTCGGTCACGTCAAGGGTGCCTTCACCGATGCCCATTTCGACAGGATCGGTAAATTCGAAGTGGCACAGGGCGGAACACTCTTTTTGGATGAAATAGGGAATTTGCCCTATCATCTTCAGTCTAAGCTGTTGTCGGCGATCCAGCGTCGCACGATCGTAAAGGTAGGAAGCAACCGTCCGATTCCGGTCGATGTGCGGCTGGTCTGTGCAACCAACCGGAATCTGCAGAAGATGGTGGCCGACAAACAGTTCCGTGAAGACCTTTTTTACAGGATCAATACGATCCATATTGAAATTCCCCCTCTGAGGGAGCGCCCCGAAGACATTGTGCCGTTAGGAAATCTGTTCCTCGAGCGTTATGCGGCGAAGTACCACAAGCAGGGATTGATGTTCGATGCCGATGTGCAACGCAGGCTTCGTGAGTATCCGTGGTATGGCAATGTCCGGGAGTTGCAGCATACGGTGGAGAAGGCGGTGATCGTTTGCGATACGGAGTGTATCACGGCGGAGAATTTGTCCTTGTCTCAGGTATCAGGACCACCGGTGACCCAGACGGTCGTGACGCTGGAAGAGATGGAACGTATGGCCATTCGCAATGCGATCCGGCAGAACGGGAACAACATGTCGGCCGTAGCCACCCAGCTCGGGATCACGAGGCAGACATTATATAATAAGATACGCAAATACGGGTTGTAAATGACACTACCGCGAGGTTCGATATATAAGTTGTGCGGGTTGTTGCTTTGGTTGATCGGAGCAATTATTGCGGGTGTATTGTTCGCTGTTCATGAGGAGTGGATATTGATGTCGCTTTGTCTGATTGTCGGGATTGCAGCGATTGTAAAACTGTTTCGTTTCCATTTTCAGAATATTCGTAAACTGACCTACCTGTTTGATTCGATCGAGAATGGAGATTATGCGTTTAAATTTACCGAGTACGACGGTTCGTTCAGCGATAATATACTGAATATGTCGTTGAATCGCATCAAAAATATTTTGGTGCATGCCCGTATGGAGACCATTCAACGTGAGAAATATTATGAGGAGATTCTGGATCGGGTCGGAACTGGGGTGCTTGTAATCAATGCGAAAGGGAACGTATATCAGATCAACCGGTCGGCACTCCGCATGTTCGGACTCCCTGTGGTAACCCATGTCAACCAACTCTCGGTAATCGACCGAACGGTGAGCAGTACGATTATGGCGTTAAAACCGGGTGAAAAGCGACAGCTCTCCTTTTCGACCGAGCGAGGAATTTCCAATCTTTCGGTCGACGCATCGGAGATGATCGTGCGGGATATCCCGCTGCATATTATAGCGATGAACGATGTGCATGAGGAGTTGGATGAGAAAGAGAATGAGTCGTGGATTCGTTTGATCCGGATTCTGACCCATGAAATCATGAATTCGGTAGCCCCGATTACCTCGATAAGCGATAGCCTTTTGAGTGAGAAAGAATCAATTCCGGCTTCGGCACGGGAGGGGATCGAGGTGATTCGTACGACAAGTCGGGGATTGATCCGGTTTGTGGAATCCTACCGGCGGTTGACCCGTATTCCGGCACCGAGTTGCCGGCCGTTCTATCTTCGTCCCTTTTTGGAGCGGATGCGGACATTGGCCCTGCAAGGTCAGGAGGAGTCTGTACCGGTCTCGATCGAAATTGATGTCGCATCGGCCGATCTTTTGCTTTATGCCGATGAGGATCAGATCGGGCAGGTCGTTTTGAATCTGTTGAAAAATGCGTTGTATGTTTTGTCCGATGAAGAACACGGACAGATTCGTATTGAGGCAAAAGAAGAGGAGACCGGAGCGATTGTCGTTGATGTGGTGGATAACGGGAAAGGTATGTCGCCGGAAGTGGCAAATAATATTTTCGTTCCTTTTTTTACGACCAAACAGGATGGTTCGGGTATCGGACTCAGCTTGTCGCGGCAGATTATGCGGCTGCATAATGGAAGTCTGGTTTTAAGATCGACGCAACCCGGTCGGACAGTGTTTCGTTTGACCTTTCAATAATCTGTTAAGGGATGGATATTTTGTGATAAAATAAATGAAAAATGCTGCCAGTTTTTGACAGCATTTTTCATTTGGGTTTCCTTATTTTCTATTCTTCAAAATTTTCTAATGCTCCTACTTCTTGTATAAATCCAGAGAAGTTCATCGGAGAGCGCGTCGCACTGGTAATGGATAATTGAGCATTAATATCGTTACCTATGGTCAACATGAATTTGAATCGATCGTTGCCGTTAGGTGATTTTACATCCATCGTAATGATTTTGTTCCCTTTCTTCGTGAACTCGATATCATAAGTGAAGTCATGGGAGGTAAAACTTAATGGGTTCCCCAAATCATTATCACTGGCAGACGCTCCTTTGCCGATATATGGCAAATTGACAATTAGTGTATCTTTGTTGATGGTTAATTCACGTTTGCTCTGTAAAATGGATTGAGATACCCTGGTTCCTACGACCCGTTGAGCGACAAACAAGAAAGTTTTCTTTGTGATGAGTTGGTTAACAGCCTGTTGAACCAATATATCATCGGCAGATTGTGCCGTTGCCGATGTCGCTCCGATCAATACGGCAAATAAAATAAACAGATATTTTTTCATGGTGCGTATAATTTAGATTCAACATGTGGTTTACAATGGCAAGATAAGGTAAAATTTAAGAAAATACAAATAAAAAAAG
>DWXH01000027.1 GCA_019119305.1 Candidatus Alistipes merdigallinarum
TGGCTGAACGAAAAAACAGATATTCAAAGAGCTGGTAAGTGTCGCTCTACTTGCGGACTCCTAATTCATACGATGGGTAAGATTGCAATCGCTTTTTTATACCTTATTTTCAACTACTGATTCAAATTATTAACCTTAAGATAAAACGACAATTAAATGGTCTCGGAAAGACAAAAAACAAGTGTAGGCCGAATCGTATGGAGTATTGTCGATATAATCATTTTCGTTGTATCGGTAGTTGTTGCGCTTCTTTTGTTGATGGCTTACATCGCTCCACACGTCAATCCGAACCGATCGTTATGGTTTGCCTATATTGGACTCGGCGCCCCGTTCCTGTACATTGCGAACCTTGTTCTGTTCCTGTATTGGGCGGTTCGTTGGCGGAAAACAGCTATCGGACTCGGCATCATCGCCCTTATCGGCATCGGCCATGTATCCAAGTTTTTTAAACCTCCGATCGAAAAAGTATACGAACACACCCGCACTCCGGGTGCGATACGTATTCTAAGCTATAATGTCGAAGGTTTTTTTGGCCGCGACTCACTCGGGGAAAGGGGCAACCAACTCGACGAGATCGCTGCATTCATAGGAGAAGTCGATCCTGACATCATCTGCTTGCAAGAGTTCGAATTGAATAAAATCAATCCGCGTATCCGTGTCGATTCTCTGCTCAGTGCATGGCCCCATAATATTTTATTTTTCTCTGTAGGCGACGGCAATCCATCCGGGCGCGGTTTAGCGATTTATAGTAAATATCGGATTTTCAAAAGAGGAGGAATCCATTATCCCGAATCGAACAACGCTTCGATGTGGGCCGATGTGGCCATACATCGCGACACCCTCCGAATATACAACAACCATTTGCAAACCACACAGGTCAACGAGCAGGATAAAGCCTATTTAGGTACCGGACAACTCCTCTCCGATTCGACTCGAGAAGAGCGGTTCCGAGACATATTGGAAAAATTGGGCCGCAATTTCAAGGTACGGGCCGATCAAGTGGACTCCGTTTCGCAAATCATCCACGACGGTACGCCCCGCGTAGTCGTATGCGGCGATTTCAACGACACCCCCATGTCGTACACCTACCGCAAAATGCGCGGCAATTTCGATGATGCTTTCTGCGAAAAGGGACGAGGTGTAATTGCCACCTATCGAGGTTTGCTCGGCATTTTTCGAATTGACTATTTGTTCCTTTCGGACGACCTTGTCACACTGCAATACGAGGTCGACCAACCTCGCTGGAGCGATCACAATCCGATCGTCGTTGATCTGAAATTCAAATAACAAGTACCCTTACGATAGGGGGTCGTAAGGGTACCTTCACTTTACTTGTTGGCTTACAAAAAATGGGATCGAAACCTTGTTTGTTTCTGATGCAAAGATGCTGCTAAATCCCCGCGCCGGCAATACCGAATTGTAGTGAAAAACAGGTTGTCCGACTCATCGTTTTTTGGGAGATTGCTGCGGGTTCTCTGCAGTAGAGGCTACTTGATCCCGATAAAAAGGTTGAAACTCTTTGACAGCCTGGGGATCCTGCCACGACGGTTTCCGCAACGCATAGATGATATAAGGGATGGTCACCATGATGACGCATCCGATGATCAGCACCGAGAACCAAACGGCAGGACTGCCTGTCGCGATCTGTCCGGGAGGAATGAAGCTCAGCACAAATGCCAGCAATGATCCCAAAAATCCCAAACCGGCGATGATCCAGATCAAGAAGTTGCCCTTGCCGATACGGAACGGACGTTGCAGTTTCGGCATCTTATACCGCAGGACGATGGCCGATGCAAACATCAGCAGGTACATGATCAGATACAACAGTACGGTCAACTGAGAGAGTATCTGATAGAAAGACTGTACAGACGGCATGACCACGAACAACAGACTCAGAACCGTCACAATCACTCCCTGTATGATCAGAATATTGCGTTGCACACCCGCCTTGTTCGACTTTTGGAAAAACGGAGGCAAATAACCCGCTTTCCCCACCGTATAGATACCTTTCGACGGACCGGCCACCCACGTCAGTACACCGGCCAACACCCCGAACATCAGCGCCACCGCAATGATCGGCGAAGCCCAGCTCATCCGAAGATACTGGAAATAGTTGTCGAATCCGATCAGCAGGCTCTGAGTGAGGTTGATCTCTTTGGCCGGTATGATAAAACCCAACGAGAAGGTTCCCAATACGAAGATGCAGACCGTAATCAACGATCCGATGAAGATCGCTTTCGGATAGTTCCTGCCCGGATTTTTCACCTCCATCACATGAATACCCATCATCTCCATTCCGGCATAGAAAAGAAAGATCCCGGAAGCCAGCACCAGATTGTCGAACTTGGTCAGATCGGGAAAGAACCCCACACTCATATCCATATTGTTATGTCCGCCGGAAGCAAGGTAGATCACGCCGAGCAGAATCAACAATCCGGCAGGGATGATGGTTCCGATCAGACCGCCTATCTTCGAGATTTTGCCGACCCAATTCAACCCCTTCATCGCAATGAACGTGGCAATCCAATAGATGACCAGAACGACGACCAGCGTAAACACCTTATTGGATGCCAGCAGCATATCCTGATGGGGATGAATTCCGATAAACGCAATGGCTACAGCTCCGAAGGTCAATACCGTAGGGTACCAGATCGTACTCTGTATCCACTGCAGCCAAATGGCGAGGAAACCGGTACGCGGACCGAAAGCCTCTCCGACCCAACGGAACACACCACCTTGTTTGTCGGCAAACATCGCTGCCAGTTCGGCTGCGACCAATGCCGTAGGAATCAGGAAAACAATCGCTGCAAAGAGATAATAAAACGCCGAAGAGGGCCCGTAAACCGCTTCCGCGGGCAAGCCCCGAAGACTGACTACGGCGGTCACATTCATGATCGCAAGCGTAATCACGCTCAATTTGAAACCTGTATTTGATGTTGCCATAAAAATAACCGATTAAAATTTTACGTTCAAACAACAGCTATCCGTACGCACTCTGTCCCTCGTACGGATAGCTGAATCCACACACGACAAAGTCGATTCAACAAAAGAACCGATTAACGTTTCTTCGACCTGATGTGCGTATGGGTATATGCCTTACCGAACACCGGCTGATTGTTATCCATCGCAATACGGGTCTGTGTCGGATACTCCAATTTTTCGAAACCGTCGATGGCATTCTGTATGTCGGAAAGCAACATGTCGGTCATGTCCCGACTCATTCCCTGGCGGCACACGATACGCATCACCACACATTTCTCTAACTTTTCGGGCAGCGTGTAGGCCGGAACCATCCAACCGCTCTGTTGCAAGGCTGCCTGAAGATCGAATAACGTCCATTTGGCCGTGCGTTCATACTCCGGATTCATATACCAGATAAACAACGGATTCACCACCTCGTCGCTGTACGTAAGGAACTGCTTCATCTCACCGATCCGTTTATGGGCATAACGGGTAATGTCCATGCTGTTGGACTGTACCTCCTTGTACCCTTCGAATCCCAATCGGATGAATTGGTAGTACTGTCCGAGAATCTGAGCCGCCGGCCTCGAAAAATTCAGGCCGACTTGCGTAATGCTTGCACCCAAATAATTGACGCTGAACGACATCTCTTCAGGCAAATATTTTTTGTCTTTCCAAACGACCCACCCCAAACCGGGATAGACCAGACCGAACTTATGTCCTGACGCACTGATCGAAAGCACCCATTTCAGACGAAAATCCCATTTGAGTTCGGGTTGCAGGAAGGGCAGGATATATCCCCCTGTCGCCGCATCAACGTGAATCGGAATATCGTAACCCGTTTTCGCATTGAACGCATCAAGCTCTTTGTCCAATTTCTCGACATCATCATTCAGACCGGTCCACGTAACCCCTTCGATCGGGACGATGCAGATCGTATTCTCATCGCAAAGGGCAAGAGCCTCTTTAGGGTCGAGCGTCGTCTTCTCCATCGTCAACGGCACGGTCCGCATCTCGATCTGCCAAAGCTGGCTGAATTTTTCCCAAACGATCTGGAAACCGGCCGAAATAACGAAATTCGGTTTATCGTAAGGTTTTCCCTGCGCCTTACGTTTCGCTTTCCAACGCAACCACGCCGCTACACCTCCGAGCATACACGCTTCTGAAGAGCCGATGGCCGGTGCTCCGGTTTTCCACTGGGCCTTTTCCGGAGAGTGCCACAAATTGGCCATGATGTTGATACACCGGGCCGACATCACCGCCACGCGGGGATATTCCGTCTCATCGATGTAGTTTACATCGATCGCCTCGTTCATCAGCTTGGTCGCATAATCGTCCATGTAGGTAGTCACGAAAGTGGCCAGATTCAATCGGGGCTGTGTCTGAGGAAATGTCTCGTCCTTGACCATCTGATAGGCGATCTCCGGAGAGGTGGGGTGTTGGGGAATCTGTTCGGTAGGTGCCGAGGTCCGCATCTTTTCCGATCCGTAAACCGGTGTCGCGATGTTCACTTTCGAATTGTTCATGATACTCATAACTTTTATTTTTAAAGATTGACCATAAAAAAGATGGATTTTCGTATCCGAAATCCGCAAAAATCCATAAACCGTGCCATCGTTTGCCGGTTAACACAAGTCAAAAACATGCTCTTTTATCAAAAGATTCACTATCTTTGTTTTGTCTTCTATAAGACAAAACATATCAGACGGAAGTGTTTCGTTGAATCCTTATTGAGAAATTTGGTCAATTCTTGAAAGCAGGGACGCAACAACCTTCATCAGTTGTATCGGTATGCAGTACAAAACAAACTTCATACTATACAATGGTGTGGAGTTAGAACGTTTATTTGCTTTCAGGTCGACCAAACCCTCTCAATAGATAAACGGACGGCTCCACACTCCTTTTTATCAACAACCGTACATCAGAGCTCTGCACAAATGGCTTTATCTATAAAAAATTCTCTTTTTCAACCATTCGAGACACACCAACGATTTCCACTTACAACAACTCTTTGGAAATCCTTTACCCAATCTTACAGTAAACCGTCGTAAATCCGAAATTCACATCCGACAGATCGGTTTCCAAGATCAGCTACAACAAATAATTACATTTTAGAAACAATCTATAAAAAAAGAGGGGACTGAAAATAATCAGTCCCCTCTCTTCTATTTTCTATCTCTTTGTTTCCTGGTCTACTTGGAACGGAGAATCCGGACAGGCCCCATCAGGCCCGAAGGCAAAAACTCGAAATCGGCTTTCAGCTTATCCCCGGCTCTCAGATTATTGTATGTCGAGAAAGTCACCCGCTCGGATTCATCGACAAGCAAATCGCCGGCCATACGATTCGGCCATTCGTTCGCTACCGAAATTTGAAGCCTGTTCTCGCCGGCTTTCACATACGGCGTGATATCGCACCGATAGGGCGCTTTCCACAATTCGGTCACCGTCTCTCCGTTGACGATCACCCGCGCCATGACCGATACATCTCCCAAATCGATATACCATTTCGTCTGTGTATCCTCCGCAGCCGGAAGTTCGAACGAAGTGTCGTAATCGGCAATTCCGCTGAAGTACCGGATTCCGGGATCGGTGTGCTGGCTCCAGTCGATCAAACGTTCGAACCGTGCAGAATCGGGAGCTCCGCGATGCTCCTGGAAAGCCACTTTCCACGGACCTTGTACCTCAACAACCGGTTCCAGATCGGGTTGCAACGTTTCGGTGTTGCAGATCGAATCCATCGGCACGTCTGCAAAAATAACAAACAACGAACCGTGCGGTTCCAGTTTCAGATTCAACGTAGAGGTCGCCTCATCCGACTGATCCGCAACCGCAGGTGCGATCTTGCCTTGAACAGCGTCCCACAGCGTCACCTGTTTTCCGGAAACCCGGAACGTACACGACGGAGCGATGGAATCTCCGGTCGGATTGGAGATCATGTAAATATCCATCCCGCCGCTCTTCCGGTGGATGTAACGCAACGGTACGGAACTTTCGAAATCGGGCCGCACGCCAATCTGTTTCAATACATTCGCTGCCACGCCGTAACGTACATAGGGCGGAATATACCCGCGATCGGAGGGCTCGAGGTCGACCGAATCTTCGGCTGCCGGAGCAAACAAACGTCCCTTGCCGATCGTTTTCTCTCCGGAGGTATTTTTCAGTTCACCCCACAATTTATCGGCTTTCGACGCAATCCGCTCATCACAGGCCGGATAATCCGTCAATCCAAGCGATTTGACCGGTGCATAACCCAGTACGACCGCACCGGCCTCGATCAACGACTCGACCTTTTCCAACAGACGAGGCGTCATCGCCCGCGTGTTCGGCAACACCAGTAGACTGTACTCGACACCGCCCGGAAAGACGATCTTTCCATCACGGACCGAAGCCTTCTCGATCAGGGTTTCGGGATCGCATCCGTCGAACCCATATCCGCGTTTGAACGGCATCCGTTGGGTTCCGTCGAGTGCCGTCGTCGGAGCGGCGAAGGCAAACGGAGCCTCTTCCGGAGTCAGATAGAGAATATCCGCCACAGATATGCCCTGTCTCAGCATATACTGGCAACGAGCCAAATAGGTGTGCCATGCTCCGGAGAGTTCCCACCACGTCTGGGTCCGTTCATAATGTACCCCGTAAGGCCCCATCGTCATGCCCGGAAAACGATCCAGCCACGGCTGATGTGCATAGCGGTGGAAAACAAAACGGTTGATACCGATACAGTAGGCCCAATCGGCCTGATCCTTCATGTTGCCGGGATTCATCCGCCACGATTTGTTGTCGTTGGGTGTAGTCCCGATTCCGCTGGTAAACGCCTCGGCCCCAACGATCGGACGGTTGTTGATGTGGGCTGCAGAAGTCGCCTCAATACAGCTGAACGCCGAATTGAATACGTCATCCTTCTCCCAGAACTCACACATCGGCACATCGGCAATCGATCCCAAAGCGATGTCGTTGTTCGGACTCATATCGTAAGGCTCGATCGAAAGTCCCATACCGCATCGGTGAGCCACCCGTTTCAGGTGTCGAGCATGATTTTCGAGCACCAACTCCTGTGCCGTCATCCGGTAATCCCACAGGAAACGCTCCGAAATCTCCCGGTTACCGACAACTCCCCCGGATATCACAGCCATATAGGGTAGCGGGTCGTATCCCCTGCGTTTTTCGAACTGTTCTCTGAAATCATCGCACCAATTCTGGGGTCCCATCTCCCAACTGTCGATATGAAGCATGTTCCAACCGGCTTTACGCTCACCCGGTTTCAGACCAACGGCATCGGCCAAACGTCCGACAAAAGCCTCCAAATGGTGGTTGAACGCCGTTGTATCCATCTTGCTGCACTCAAATCCCACTCCGGGCAGCGGGGCAGGACGGGTATTGGCACCGGTCAGTGTTCGCCCGAAACGATAGACGATCCATTCCCCTTCGGGAGCATCCCATTGCAACACGCCATTTTCATCGACATACTCGGTCAGATCGATACACTGTTTCGGGTCGAGCACCTGATCGGCCGGTACAGCCGGAAACTGAACCGGCATCTCTACGGACGGCATCGTATTCGGCCGAGAGGTATAGGGATGACGGATGTACAGAGCTTTTTCGTCGATCTCGGGAATCTGTGCCAGCTGTTGCGGACGCGGATAGGCCAACACAAAAAGATCAAAATAAAACGTATCGTACTGCTGTTTCATTTCGGGAGTGAAGTTACCCTCACCGAAATAGGGCGGACGAGGCTTGGGGCGCGGCAACTGAACTGTCACCTTCTGTCCTCCGCTCACCGACACGGAGTCCGCCACCACAAAGTGCATGGCATCTTCGGGTTTCACCCAAGGGCCGCCGCTCCCGGTCCATCCCGGGCCCGAAATCAACGTCAACTCTATTCCCAGACGTTCGGCCTCCTGCGATGCATACTTAAATAGTTCGATCCACTCGTCACTCATGAAGTCCACATTGCCTCTTGGGACTCCTACATTCACCTCTAAAAAGATGGCCCCACCGATTCCGGCCCGTTTCATCGCCTCGAGGTCGGCCTTGATCCCTTCGCGTGTCAAATTTCCGTCCATGATGAACCAGTAGACCCAAGCCCGTGCACTCTCGGGTGGTGTAAGGAAACCTTTCGAGAGTTGCACCGGATCGGCTGCCGACTCTACACGGCACTGTACGGGTAACTCATCCTCGGGATTGCCGGTTCCGGTCGCCGTCCCGCAACCCGAAACAAGCACCGAGCCCAACAGCAACCCGCCGATTCGGTAAAATAGTGTATTCTTCTTCATCGTATCAAAGTTTATTTAGGTTTGTATCAGACAAATATAACATATGCAAAACACCTTCAAGACCACTTTTTGATATTTACCACCTCTTTTTTGACATTTATCCCACCGAGCAGCGTATCGTTTATTGCAAAAACGGAGTCCCTCTTTTATATTTGCGTAAACCATAACTCACTCCAAACATGAAACCTTACCTTCCGCTTTTAGGAGCCGCCTTTTTTCTGCTTTTAACTGCCTCCGGAAATCCGTCAAAAAAAATCTCCACAGAGCTCAAAATCCAAGAACCCTATCCGCCGATCAACGGTTCGTTTTCGGGCAAGACAGTCGATGAATCCCCCGACCCGCTGGTAGCCTACCGATGGGAGAATCCACAAGCGGACGATGACCTGCAAACCTATATTCTGTACCCCGAAACCGTAACCGACGAAGCCACCGGGAAGGTTTCGAAAAATACACAAGGGGCAATCGAGATCACCGCTCCCGTATCGTTGCGGTTCGACTTCGGCCAGGTCAATGCCGGATGGCTCGAATTCGATTCGAAAGAGCTGGCAGGAGAGGTGACGATGAGCATCAGCGAATACACCGAACCGGCCATCCTGAACGCAGGGGCCCAACATCCGGTCAAAACGGCCGAACCCGTCCGCTACGGAGACACCTATCGGCTGGAACTGAACAAGGATCTGTACGAAGGTGTGCGCTACGGATGGATTCATGTTACATCAGTAGAACACCCCTTTACGATTGACGAAGTGCGGCTCGTCTGCCAGATCAAACCGACCAACTACGAAGGTTGTTTCTCCTGCAACGATCCCGAACTGACCCGCATCTGGTACACCGGTGCCTACACCGTCAAAATGAACCTGTTGAAGGACTATTTCGGTGCCATACTCATGGAACGCAGCGACCGGCACTCATGGACCGGCGACGCACACCCCTCGCAGGCCGCATCGATGGTCGCCTTCGGAAACTTCGATTTCGTCAAGAAAAACCTGTTCTATACCTCGACCCAGTTCAACGGCATTGCGAGTTATTCGCTCTACTGGGTGCTCAGTCTGATCGATTACTACAACTACACGGGCGATCAGAAGACCTTCGACGAGCTCTTCGACAACGCCTGCCAGAAACTGGATGTCGCCTATGCCCATTACGGAAAAAATCCCGACCTGCAATTCCACGGCTGGGACGAACGTTTGGGGGCCGGTTTCGAGAATCCAAACTGCACGGAGGCCCAAAATACCTACAAAATGCTGTCGATCCGGGCATGGAACGAATTCAGTCAGGCTGCCCATCATGCAGGCCGACTCGACGCTGCCGAGAAATATGCCGGCTATGTCTCCGAGAAGAGCGATGAGCTGCGGGCCTCGACCGCCCCGTTCGACGGGTTCGGAATCTTTGCAGCATCCGATGCCGTGAATGCAGGTTTCACTTCCGTCTCCGAAAACGACCGGTTGTGGGAGAGCGCCTTCTCCGACCGGATGCAAAGGTTGTCCTACTCGCCGTTCAACCAATACTTCATCATTCAGGCGATGGCCCGGATGGGCCGATACAGCGAAGCCCTGCAAACCATCGACGACTGCTGGGGCGGACAACTCCGATACGGCGGGACAACCTTTTTTGAGGTATTCCGCCCCTCGTGGATACCCGAACTGGCCCCGAACGGAGCTCCGGTCAACAACCAGTGCGGCTACACGAGCATGACCCATCCGTGGAGCGGGGGAGTGACCAAATGGCTGTCGGAAGAGGTACTCGGAATCAAGCCGACCGAACCGGGATTTACTCGCTTTCAAGTTGTTCCGCATCTCGATGCAAACATCTATTCCGTCGATGGTAGCGTTCCTACTCCGCTCGGCACGATCCGTTTCGCCTTCGACCTGAAAAGCGGAAAAGGTTCTCTCGTCGTACCCGAAGGGTCATACGCGACAATCGGAATTCCCAAAGCCGGCCGCACGCTGAAAGAGGTTCTGATCAACGGACAAGCGGCCTCACGATTCGCTGCGAAGTCTTCAGAGAATGAAGGATTCATCTACTACCGTGATCTCCGCCCCGGGACCTACACAATACAGGTCGATTATACGGGAAATATACCCGCCGTGCCGGAAGAGGCTTTCGAGTACGCGAACATGCAGGTCGTTGAACAGGACACGACGACACAAGGTGACTGGAAAGGACATTACGGAAGCGATGGTTACGTTCTGTTCAATTACGACTCCGTCGGAGGCCACCGCATCAAACAGCCCGACTACATCGACTCGATCCATCTGGCCAAAACCGGCGATCTGCACATCGTTTCAGGAACGACCGATTCTCGCGCCCCGATGTCAGCAGACGGAACTACCAAACGTAACATGGGCTCGGTCATTACGCTCGATCCGATTCCCTGTAACCAAACCTTCACCATCGACCTGCCCAACTCGAAAAATGCGCCGTACCGCATCGCCCTCTATTTTGTTGACTGGGAGAAAAAGGGGCGCCGCTCGGCCATCGAAGTGTTCGATCTGGAGAGCAAACAGCTACTCATGCCTGTCGAGATCGTACGGGACTACCAAGAGGGGAAATACGTTGTTTTCTCGGTCGACCGACCGGTACGGTTGAGAATCAATCAGGTCAGAGGAACGAACGCTGCGTTGTGCGCACTATTTTTCGATTAATTTTATATACCTTTGCGGCGTCTGTTGCTCTCGATTCCGAAACTCGGAAGAAAAGGGCACGGTTCGATCGATTCCGAACACGCAGAGTTTTCGGCACAAAGAGGAAGCTTTTGTTTGCAGGAAACTCGGGATACGGCAAACTCTTTGATAGGAAAGGGTAGGAGGTATCCGGTATGCTCGGATTAAAACAAAGGTAAACACATGGCACACATTCGTTTCGCCACCGAATCAGACATTCCGCTCATCTATGGGTTCATCTTGAAGATGGCCCGATACGAAAAGCTGGAAAACGAAGTCGACACCTCCGAAGAGGCTCTACACCGAGCCATCTTTCTCGAAAAACAGGCCGAAGTAATTCTGTGCGAAGCCGAAGGAAAAACCGTCGGTTTCGCACTCTTTTTTCATAACTTTTCCACGTTCAAGGGGCAACACGGCTTATACTTGGAAGACATCTATGTCGATCAGGAGTATCGGGGACGAGGCTACGGGAAAGCCCTGTTCCTGAAGCTGGTGGCGATTGCCATGGAGCGTCGATGCCGGCGGATGGAGTGGACCGCACTGAACTGGAACCGCCCGGCTATCGCTTTCTATGAATCGCTGGGGGCCGTTCGCATGAACGAATGGAGTACCTTCCGGCTCGACGAAGAGCATCTCCGAATCCTCAATGCAGCACAACAAACACATTAAACGATACTGGATATGATTATCGACGAAAGAACCAGTCGCAAAGAGACGTTAATCGAATGCGCCCGTCAAATCATGACCGCCGGACGTACTGCTCCGAAAGGGAAGGGCATCGACCTGATTGAAATCGTCACAATAACAGACGAAAAAATCGAAGCCTTGTCGCAAACCATGCAACACATCGCCCAAGAGACCGAGATGCACTTCTTCCAGCGCGATGCAGAGAACATCCTGCAAGCCGAAGCCGTCATTCTGGTCGGTTCTCGTATCAAAGAGATGGCCTTGAATTGTGGCTACTGCGGTTTCCCGACCTGTGTAGAAAAACAGAAACACCCAGAAGCCCCATGTGCGATCAACATGGTCGATCTGGGTATAGCCATCGGCTCGATGACAGCAAAAGCCGCTGATCTCAGAGTCGACTGCCGGGTGATGTTTTCAGCCGGTCTGGCCGCCAAACGGATGGGACTTATGCCCGAATGCCACTCGATTTATGCCATTCCAATCAGTGCCACATCCAAAAACCCTTTCTTCGACAGACAACCGAAACAATAAACGCAAGTCATGTACAACGAACAGCTGAAACACGAATTAAGCAAACGCTGGAACGCACTGCAAACCGCACTGGAACGCGAAAACGGCGATGCTCTGTTGGTTACGAGCAACGTCAATCTATTTTATGTTTCGGGACGTATTTTTAGTGGAACAGCTTATATCACCCCCGATCGGGAACCGCTCTTTTTCGTCCGCCGGCCAAACGGCCTGAAGGGTGAAAACATCATCTATATCCGCAAACCGGAAGAGATTCCCGCTCATCTTCAGGAGCGAGGACTACCGTCACCCGAATATCTGTTCATGGAGAACGATTCGCTTTCGTACAACGAATACGTCCGATACGAAAAGATATTTTCTCCGGAACGAATCGGCAACGGAACACGCTTGTTGAGAGAAGTCCGCAGCATCAAAACGATATACGAGATCGGACGGATCATGCGCTCCGGAGTGCTGCATGCACAACTGTACGAACGAATCCCGTCCCTGTTCCGTCCGGGTATGACCGATCTGGATCTGTCGATCGAGATCGAACGCGAATGCCGCCGGCTCGGATCGCTCGGGCTGTTCCGGATTTTCGGACAGAGTATGGAAATCTTCATGGGAAGCCTGTTGGCCGGCGACAACGCCGACAATCCTTCGCCTTACGACTTCGCACTGGGCGGTGCCGGACAAGACCTTTCATTGCCCATCGGCAGCAACGGGACACCGCTGAAAGGGAACATCAGCATCATGGTCGATATGGGCGGAAACTTTACCGGTTACACGACCGACATGAGCCGTGTCTTTTCGATCGGCAAACTGCCCGACATCGCACACAAAGCCCATGACACCTCTCTGAAAATCCAACAGGAGATCATCCGCACGGCCCATCCCGATGTTCCGGCCGCCGAGCTTTACAATCTGGCTGCCCGGATAGCCGAAGAGGCCGGACTCTCCGCTTATTTCATGGGACACCGCCAACAGGCCGGATTCGTCGGACACGGAATCGGTATCGAGATCAACGAATCACCCGTACTGGCCCCCCGTTCGAAAGAGGTGTTGAAAGCGGGTATGGTATTTGCCCTGGAACCCAAGTTTGTCATCCCGGAAGTCGGAGCAGTCGGTGTGGAAAACAGCTTTTTGGTTACGGACAACGGAATCGAGCAGCTGACCCTTTGCGAAGAGTCGATCGTTCCGCTCGACTAAACTTTCCGATCACATTTATTTTATTACATAAAAAAGAATCGGGGAACCTTTCAAGGTTCCCCGATTCTTATCCGTAATAATTGAAGTCTTTTACCAACGGCAACATCTGCCTGATCTGCCTCCACGTCGCTCTTGCCGCTGTTCTCCTACACAGACTTTGCGGCAGCTATCCGGACATACCGGACAAACCTGCGGGTCACAACGTCTCTCACCGCACGGCGCCACACATTGACGTCTGCAACAGGTCGTATCACAGCCCTGATCCGCCGCATATGGGCATTGCTGCGGCCCTTCACACACCGCAGCACATCGGGCCGGCGCACATTTCTGCCTCAACCCGCAGGGAGTAGAGGTCCATGCCACAGCCGCCAATGCCACCGCACTCAGAACGATTACAAATCCAACTTTTCTCTTCATAGATTAAAATATTTGCAAACGACTTTTTCCGATAAAAAATATTCCGGCAGGAAACAAAATAACCGGACCGTTGTTTGCAAAGTTAAAAAATAATTTTCAGAACCGGACGAGAATTTCTACCTTCGTAGGCGGATTTCCGAATCGAACTTCACCATTAGTATCTATGTCGCACGACACCATCACTTTCTACCCGTACCAAGTCCAGCCGCGCGAAGTGGATTTCACCAAACGTGCAACCCTTTTTTCGCTCGGAGACAGTATTTTACACACAGCCGGAGAGGATGCCGACCGAACCGGATTCGGTGTCAGAAACCTGCAACAGCACAATACGACATGGGTCCTCTCCCGCATGGCTATCGAAATAGAGCGCTATCCCGACGAATACGAGCATTACAAAATCGGAACATGGATCAGCGGAATCGGCCGCATGATGACCACCCGGAACTTCATCGTCCGGGACAACGACGGCAACCGTATCGCAGCCGCTTCGACCAACTGGGCGATCATCGACATGCAGAGCCGCCGGCCACTCGATCTGCGGGCAAACGTATCTTCCTACTCGGAAACGCCGATCCACGAGTGTCCGATCGACGCTCCGCGAAGGATAGCCGGTTTCATAGGGGAAGTGGTCGACGACCGATGTGTCCGGTACAGCGAAATCGATTTCAACCAACACACCAATACGATGAAATACATCCAATGGATGATGGACACGCTACCGCTCACCCGGCTGCAAGACACTTCCATCCGCCGGATGGACATCAACTTCATACACGAAACCCGCTACGGAGAACATGTGCGGATCTACCACGAAGCAACCTCCGCAGAGGAACGTTTCGAAATCCGACGGGCCTCGGACGAACTATCCGTATGCCGCGCATCGTTTCGGTGGAACGAGCTGTAACCTATCATTCTTAAAAAACATAATGCTATGAAAATTTTCAACTCATTTCTAATCGCGGCAGCAGCATGCTCCGTTGTCGCCTGTACCCAAAGGCCACAGCAACAACAACCCGAACCCATCCGGCTGTTCAACGGAACGGACCTGAACGGATGGACCTACTATATCGAGGATTCGACCAAGAATCCGCAAGAGGAGTTTGTCGTTCGCGACAGCGTTATCGCCCTTTCGGGAACGTTCGGTTACATCCGGACCGACTCCGCATACAACAACTACAAACTGAACGTCGAGTGGCGTTGGCCCGATTCGGCAACCAACAGCGGAATTTTCGTACAAATTGCCGAAGACGGTATCTGGCCGAGCTGTTACGAATGTCAGCTCTGGACGGGTAGAGCAGGGGACCTGATCAATTCGGGCGGCAGCAACTGTGCCGAATACCGCAACGACACGACCCTGATGATCGTCCCGAAAATGGTTCCTTCGAACGAAAAACCCGTAACCGAATGGAATACCGCCGAAATCATCTGTACGGACAGTACCGTAACCGTATCGATCAACGGAACGGAACAGAACCAGATTACAGGGATCTCGAACAAGAGCGGACATATCGGTCTACAAAGTGAAGGAGGACCCATCGAATTCCGGAATGTCGTTTTAACCCCATTGAATTGACCTGATCCTACTGTTATAAAGATAAAAAGAGGGAGAGGACTGAAGTTTCAGTCCTCTCCCTCTTTTTTCTTTTTCCCGAATCAAATTACCGGTCGAAATGATCAAACCATAAAAAATCCTGACTGAAACACATCAGTCTCCTACTGCCGATCAAATACTACAACCCCGGTTGTTCGATCTGAAGTTCCTGAATATTTTTCAACCCCTCCAGCCAAACCCAATATGCCGCTTCATCCCGGAAACGGCCGGACTCCTCGACCCTTACTTCCCCTTTCGACGACAAACTCCGGGCAATCCGATCGGCTTCGTCCCGACTTACATAAGGGCCGAAACGAACATCCATTTCGGGAAGCAGCCGATCGCTCCGAAATACAAACCGACGCCCACGTTCATAGGTATAGTCGATCCATGCGCTGACATTCCGGCCTGCCTCTCGGGTCATGACTCTGAAATGCGTGACCTCGATCCCTTTCAACGGATCAGGAACACGGGGCATCAACCTCAATCGGTCATCCCGAATATCGTCCACCCCGGCACAAACCTCCAGGGCATTCATGGCCGGTCCCTGATTGGCCCCATTGCTCAGATCACAGATCCTGTACCACCTCCCGTCGGGCATAATATTGGTCCCCTCCGGAATAATCCACATCCATTTACGCCAATCGATCCCTCGTGTCGAATCAACGTAGTTCATGTTTTTATCATACGAATACCGGGCAATACTGACCAACAGGCGTCCCGCGTGGTCCAACTGGTCGAGTACCAACGCCGAATGGGTCAACCATCCGATACCATATCCCATCGCCAGAACAGGTTTGTCTCCATACCTCTCGTTCAGCTGACGGGAAAGGGTATTCCGGCTGATCGGTGTCATATCTTCATCCATCCGTTTGGGATCGATCCCCTCCCTGTATAACGAGAACCAAACCGGAACCAGACAATCCTGCAGGCTGGGCAACACCGAATTACGCGCCACACGCCATATCCTGTTGTGGTCGGGCCCGACAGCCAAAAGCCGCAACATCCCGCTTCTGATACGCTTTGCATAAGCCCGATACTTTGCGGCCACATCCGGCTCATTCATCAAATCGGCCATCTCTGCCGAGCACAAAAGGGCCGTCATCGACGTATAGCTGGCGTAGACCTCATACATATCGGAATTGGCGTAGTTGGCTTTTATTTCAAACGGATCGGTAGCCGTATCCATACTGTCTGGAATCTGACTGATTTTATTGAATTTAGCCGCCCATCCGGTAAATTCACCCTCACTGTATACCACATCGCGTCCCGTATAATCCAGTAACCAGCATATAAAATCCGTCGCATCTTTGGTCGACTGCCAACGACTCTTGCGATAGACGCTGTCGCGGGGCTGCGTCATCCATGCACCCGTAGGTTTGCCCAACAACTTCCACCCGAACCACCGGGCAACGATTGTCGAGGAGTGGCCCTCCATCTCCTCATTGCCATCGATTTCATTGATCGGATAGGGGATCGCCGCCGGACCGTTCATGACGAAAGCCCAATGCGGAGGCGCATCGGCTGGATATTTGTCGATATTGAGCGCTCCGTTATCCGGCCCGTTATTGGGATCGCGGTCCGCCCGATAGAAATAGAGCCATTTGTCACAATAGTCCACATAATTGGTTATCCGTTCCGGATTATCGATACAGCGCAGAGCCTGACGCACATAGTGGTCCGAAGTACGTGAATAGGGTTCCCGATAGATTCCGATCGGCTCCCACGTTCCGATACCCTGATAGCCTCCATAAAAAGGCGAATGCTCGGCTGTCTCATAAAAACACCCCGTCGGAGTGTCGAATTTCCCATCGATATTCAACAGATTGGCCACCCACAGATTCGACAACATATCTCCCTCGACCTGGTCGGAGAGAAACCGGATTTTGGCACCTTTGAAATCTTCCGGAAAATCGATCAGCTCGACTTCCTTGGGCAAATCGGACAAGTCGGTATACAAAATATCCGACAATTTTTTCAATCCTGTTGTGAAATCGGGTACGTTTCCCGTTTCGAAAGCCGGCTGCAGGTCGCTTTTATCAACGACCCGTTTCCCAAACGGAACCAGATTCTCCGCAGGATCGACTCCTTGGGGCAACAAAACGGTTATCCCCGAAACCAATATTTTCCCCCGTTTACCGGTAACGTTATGGATTACGATATCCTTAATCGGGACATTTTTCGGCGTCACCGGCAAATAGTAGGCCATATAATTTTGATTCTCCTCCATATACTCTCCCGACTCCTTCAGCTGCAACACACCCCTCAACACCTCCATATATTCGGGCCGCGACGCAAACGGCTCACGAATGACCCGTTTGGCATTGTGGGATGCGAATTTCCATTGATTGAAAAACCAAGCCGTCGCACCGATAACTACCGGTATCCTGTCGCTCGACCCGTCCGCATAACGGATTTCGATCTCTCCGAGACAGCTCCCGATCTGAATCTGATCTTCTCGGGTTTCGTGCAATTCGAAATGTTCTCCCCAATGGGCCAAACCGTAATCCCATCCGTCGTTGATCATACCGAGCAGATAGAGCGTTTCGGCTTGTGTTCCCACAGGAATGGTTTCGCTCGTCTCCTATCGTACCCGCGCTCCCGGAGTCTGATTCGAAGCGGGTGCCGCAAGAAAGGGAAGAGTCCGACACAAAATCAAAGAGTCCTGATGGTCGATTTTTACACCGTAAAGATTTTTCACTGTCGTTTTCTGAGGAGCAGAATAGAGGGCGCTGACCGCTCCGATCGTAAGCAAACAGGCCCAAACGGACAATAACAGATACTTTTTCATCTTCAGTTGTTTAAGTTATGTTGGTTAGTAGTTCGATGGAATGTATAAATATACGGATTTTTTCCGAGAACAGATCTCAAAAATGTATTCAATGCCGTTAATACGAAAGAGGGAATGGCATTGTTGGAATAACCCTGCGGAAATCGTACCTTTGCACGGATTTATTTAAACGGAAGACAATAGTTATTACAAGATGATTACGGTTTCAAATCTGGAAGTACAATACGGGAAACGAGTCCTGTTCAAAGATATCAACCTCAAATTCACCCCCGGTAACTGCTACGGAGTGATCGGTGCAAACGGCGCCGGAAAGTCGACCTTTCTGAAAGTGTTGAGCGGCGAGGTAACCCCGACACGCGGCTCGGTGGCTTTCGGTCCGAACGAACGGCTCTCCGTACTGAAACAGGACCACTTCGAGTTCGATGAATGTACGGTTCTGAATACGGTTCTGATGGGGCACCAACCCCTCTGGAATCTGATGCAGGAGAAAGATGCCCTCTATGCAAAAGCCGACTTTTCGGAAGAGGACGGGATCCGGGCCGGAGAGTTGGAGGAGAAGTTCGCCGAAATGGACGGCTGGAACGCCGAAAGCGATGCCGCCAACCTGTTGAGCGGATTGGGCATCAGGGAGCACCTGCACCACGAACTGATGGGACACCTCAACGCCAAAGAGAAGGTCCGCGTACTGCTGGCCCAAGCCCTGTTCGGCAAACCCGACAACCTGCTGCTCGACGAGCCGACGAACGACCTGGACGTCAACACCGTCATGTGGTTAGAGAACTATCTTTCCAACTACGAAAATACGGTTCTGGTCGTCTCCCACGACCGGCACTTCCTGGATGCCGTAAGTACCCACATCATCGATATCGACTACAGCGACATCAATCTGTTCTCGGGAAATTACAGTTTCTGGTACGAATCGAGCCAGCTGGCCGCCCGCCAACAGGCCAACCAGAACAAGAAAGCCGAAGAGAAGCGCAAAGAGCTGATGGAATTCATCCAACGGTTCAGCGCCAACGTAGCCAAATCGAAACAGACCACCAGCCGCAAAAAGATGCTCGAGAAGCTGAACATCGAGGAGATCAAACCCTCGATGCGCAAATATCCGGGCATCATTTTCCAGCCCGAACGTGAGCCGGGCACCAAGATTCTGGCCGTAGACGGGCTCAGCAAAACGGTCAACGGAGAGACCCTTTTCGACAACATCTCGTTTACGATCGAAAAGGGGGACAAGGTGGTATTCCTCTCCCGCGAACCAAGAGCTGTCACGGCTTTGTTTGAAATCATAACCGGAAACGACAAACCCGATAAGGGTATGGTGGAGTGGGGTGTCACGATCAATTCCGCTTACCTGCCGCTGAACAATGCGCCGTTCTTCAACAACCAGCTCTCCATCATCGACTGGCTGGCCCAATACTCGTCCGACACCAGCGAACTCTACCTCAGAGGCTATTTGGGGAAGATGCTTTTCAGCGGAGACGAGATCAACAAACCGGTCAATGTCCTCTCGGGAGGAGAAAAGATGCGCTGCATGATCGCCCGGATGATGATCCGACAAGCCAATACACTGATTCTCGACTCTCCGACCAACCACCTCGATCTGGAGTCGATCCAAGCCTTCAACAACGCCCTGACTGCATTCAAGGGGATCGTGCTGCTGACCTCTCACGACCACGAGTTCATCAGCACCGTCGCCAACCGCATCATCGAGATCACCCCGAACGGCATGATCGACAAGTATATGGAATACGACGACTACCTGTTCGACGAACGCGTACAGGAAAATCTGAACAAACTCTACGCAAAATCGTAAGGCTATGAACTCTTTTCGCAAAATCCTGTTGACCGCAGTGTTCGGTCTTGCTGTCGGAGCTGTTTCGGCCCAATCTCCGGAAGACTCCACCATATTTGCCAAAAGCCGATGGAATGAGGTATTTCGGGAAGAGGGTATAACCGTCCGTAAATGTGCTGTCCGTCTGTTCAACTCCGACCAACAGATTGTCTGCATGGAAATCGATCCGCAGCTCTACCGGTTTGCCGTTGTACAGGATTCGTTGCGCGAAAAAGTATCGAAACTGGCAAAAAAGCACAAAGCCGATGCAGCGATCAACGGAGGTTTTTTCAAGGTACGTACCCCGTTGGCCATTGCGGTCGGCTATATCCAGATCGATCGCGACAGTGTACCCCAGCTGACAGGAAATTATAACGGAGCCGTAGCAATCGATACGGACGGACAGGTCTCTGTAATTTCGTGGAGCAAAAAAATGGAGGTCGATTCCGCTTACGGAGGTCTGTTTCCCGACATCCTGACCGCCGGGCCGCTGCTGATCGATCAGGGTCGCGTTCTGCCGAAATGGGATGAGACGGAACCCCGGCACCCGCGCTCCTGCATCGGTACCCGAACCGACGGAAACATCATGCTGCTCGTGGTCGATGGACGCCAAAAGAATGCAGACGGCATGGCACTGTGCGAGCTGGCCCGAATCGCCCGCTGGATGGGGATGACACAAGCATTGAATCTGGACGGGGGAGGATCCTCCGCCCTGTGGAGCAAGCAAAAGGGCGTTGTCAATTCTCCTTGCGACAAAGGGCTGTTTTCCCGGAAAGAGAGAAAAGTTTGCAACGCCATCACCGTTACGAAAAGAAAATAATCCTCTATACCCCATACCATGATCCTCTTGTTCATCTCCCTTTTGGGCCTGTTTTCGGTAGCTGCCGACCTAATTCTGTTACGCAAAGTACGAAAAACGTACCCAACAAAAACTTGGATCAAATGGCTTTATCTGGCTCATTTTCTGATCATCGACCTAATCATCGTCGCAGCCGTATCGCTCTATCGGGAGTCATCCGATACCGGCAACGAAGGATCCATGCGCACGATTCTCTGGGCGTTTTTTCTTTTTTTTATCAGTTTTTTTCCGAAATTCGTCTACCTGCTTTTTTCTGCTTTGGGCCGGCTCGTTTGTCTGATCCGACGGAAACGGACCAAAGTTTTTTCCCGTATCGGCATGGTAGCCGCTCTCGTCCTGTTCTGCATCATGCTTTGGAGTGCTACGGTCGGACGCAACCGAATCATCACTGAACATGTGACGATCGAATCGGACAAAATACCGGCCGCTTTCGACGGGTATAAAATCGCTCTGTTTACCGACCTGCATGTCGGAAACGAACCGACGAACAACCGGTTTATCCGGAATCTGGTCGAGCGAGTCAACAGCGAACATCCCGATCTGGTCATCAACGCCGGTGACCTGGTCAACATCCAGGTCAATGAGTTGAACGAAAAGGTTGTTTCGATCTTGAGCTCCATCCGGGCGACCGACGGAGTCTGCTCGGTCTTCGGCAACCACGATCTGGGGATCTACATGAACCGCCACAGCAACCTGACGCCCGCAGAAAATACCCGTCAGCTGGCCGAGAAACAACACATGATGGGATGGACCGTATTGGACAACGAAACGGTCTATATACAAAGGGGAAATGACAGCATCTCGATCACCGGCGTCAATTTTCCGGCAAACCACAGGCTCAACAACCGCCACACGGCCGATTTTGCCCGATGCGATTTTGCAACCGCCTACCAGGGGGTACCCGATTCGCTGTTCAACGTACTGATCGCGCACACCCCCGAGGTATGGGATGCGGCTCGGGCCTCCGGTCCGGCCGACCTGACGCTTTCGGGACATGTACACGCCATGCAGTTCAAAATCCGTATCGGTAATTGGACATGGTCGCCGGCACGATGGATGTATCCCCGATGGAGCGGGCTATACGAAGAAGAGGGGAAAAAGCTGTTCATCAACGACGGATTGGGATATGTCATGTATCCGATGCGTATCGGGACCTATCCGTCGATCACGGTATTTACTTTACGCTCTTCCGTCAAGCCGTAATTTTCAATCCGATCACACCTATTATAATCAGAGCCGCTGAAAACAGACGCCAGAAACCGGCCGAATCGCCAAAGAAGAAGATCCCGACCAAAAGGGTGCCGACTGCTCCTATACCTGTCCAAATGACATAAGCCGTTCCAATCGCAATCGTACGTTGTGCCAAGTACAACAAAAACATACTCAATGACATCGAAACGACAGCCATCAATATTCCCCATATTTTTACAGACATGAGTTGCGACAACTTCAATCCGACAGCCCAACCCATTTCAAAAATTCCACCCAATATTAGATAGAACCAAGCCATTCTCTTCTTATAAATTTAGGTTATATTTTACGCCCCAAAACTATATAAAATTTTTTTGGGATACTATTTTTATAAAAAATTCCGTACTTTTGGCAGACGGCAAACGGTCCAAACAATGAAAAAACGAATTTCATATACATTCGTTCTACTTGCAGGGTTTACACTTCTGCTGCTCTCCGTATTGCCGCACCATCACCACAATGGACGTATCTATTTCTGTCCTACGGAGTGCACCGAAGAGAGCCAGCCGACCGACGATGCTTGTGCTGCTCACGAACACGACGGAACGACGGTTGCCTATTGTGAGTTGAGTCACCTCTTCGTCACCTCGTCTCGAGAGGGCCATACGACCGATGCCGATCCGGTCATCGATCACGATTTTCATCTTTCCATCTATGCCCTGTATATATCGACTATCGTTGTGGAGCGTCACGATACAGAGGCTCAATCCATCTACACCCCATACAACGAACAATATACGCTTCCCGAAATCCATATCGTTCGATCCCTCCGGGCACCACCCGCATTCATTGCCTGATACCCTGAGTTTCACCACTCGGGAACCTAACATTTAGACACTTCCTGATGACGGAAGCGCTGTATTATGGTACCTAACAAATCATCAAGCAATGAAAAAAACATTTATTATCAGTCTGCTGACAGCGGCTATTGCTGTCGGTTGTAACAATCCGCATACACACTCCCATCCCGAAGAGGAGGAACACATTCATGCAGCCGAACATGAAGACCCATCGGCCGAGGCCGAAGCACATGATCTGCACGATCATGACGAACACAGCGAAGAGGAGCACGCCACGGAAAGTCCGGATCACAGCGGGGAGATCATTTTTACTAAAGAACAGGCCGCCCGCACCGATTTCGAACTCTACAAGGTCGAGCCGTCGGCCTTCCACGAAGTGATTGCCACAAGCGGGCGTATCATGCCGGCACAAGGAGACGAGGCTACGGTATCGGCTCCGGTAAGCGGTATCGTATCCTTCTCCGGGAAAAAGCTTTCGGACGGCGCATCCGTCCAGAAAGGAGAAACTCTCTTTACGATCTCCTCGAAAGAGATCGCCGACGGAGACTACATTACCCGAGTACGTACCACTTACGAACAAGCCAAAACCGCATACGAACGGGCCGAAAAACTCGTTGCGGACAAAATCGTAACACAATCGGAATACGAACAGGCCAAGACTGCCTACGAACAGGCCAAAACCGCCTATGAGGCCGTGAAAGACAAATCGTCGGACCGTGGGGTACAGGTTTCCTCTCCGATCCGAGGATTTATCAAAACCACAACGGTTGCCGAAGGCGCTTTCGTCGAAACAGGCCAACCACTGGCTACTGTCTCGCAAAACCGGAAACTGCAGCTGCGGGCCGAAGTTTCACAAAGATACCTGAACGCCCTGCAGTCCGTCACGGATGCCAATTTCAAACTCCCGTACGACGACCGGCTTTACTCTCTGAGCGAAATGAACGGTCGGCTGCTTTCGGTCGGCCGCAGTACCGACGCCAACGCAACGTACCTCCCGGTCATTTTTGAGTTCGACAACAGCGGCAATGTGATTCCCGGCTCATTCGCAGAGATCTACTTGCTCTCCGCCCCACAACAAAACGTACTGACCGTACCGATCGGCGCCGTTACGGAGGAACAAGGCATATACTACGTTTTCGTACAGCTCGATGAAGAGGGCTACGTGAAACGGGAAGTAGAGATCGGAGCATCGGACGGAAAGAACATCCGCATCCTGTCGGGACTCTCTACAGGAGAGACCGTCGTCAGTAGGGGTGCGGTACAGGTCAAAATGGCCTCTTTCTCCGGAGCCATTCCTCACGGTCATTCACACGCCCACTAATCCGCTGCAGCCATGTTGAATAAAATCATCGACTTTTCACTACGCAACAGGCTGTTGGTAGTGATCATAGGCGTAGTCGTCATGGTGGTAGGCGCCTTTACAGCCCGCAACGCAGAAGTTGACGTCTTTCCCGACCTGAACGCCCCAACAGTCGTCGTCATGACCGAAGCCAGCGGCATGGCCGCCGAAGAGGTGGAACGTACGGTTACGTTCCCGATCGAAACGGCCGTCAACGGTGCGACCGACGTCCGGCGTGTCCGCTCCTCCTCGACGACGGGATTTTCGGTTGTCTGGGTCGAATTCGACTGGGGAACGGACATTTACCGGGCCCGTCAGATCGTATCCGAGAAGCTGGCTACGTTGAACGAAACGCTTCCCCAAAACGTCGGAACCCCGACTCTGGGCCCCCAATCCTCCATCCTCGGCGAGCTGCTGATCGTCGGGCTGACGGCCGACAGCACCTCCCTGCAAGAGTTGCGGACACTGGCCGACTGGACGATCCGTCCCCGACTGCTGTCGACCGGCGGTGTAGCACAGGTGACCGTTATCGGCGGCGACATCAAGGAGTATCAGATTCTGATCGACCCGGCCCGAATGCGCCACTACAATGTTTCATTAGATGAAATCATGACGGTCGTAGAGGAGATGAGCCGCAATGCGAACGGCGGAATCCTGAACCAATACGGCAACGAATACATCGTACGGGGTATCCTCTCGACCACCGATCCGAAACAGATGGGCAAGGCCGTTATCCGGACATCGCCCGAAGGTATTCCCGTCCTGCTCGAGGATGTGGCCGAGGTCCGCATCGGGGCCAAATTCCCGCGCCTGGGAATCGCCTCCGAACGGGGAAAAGCCGCCGTACTGATGACCGTGACCAAACAACCCAACACGAATTCGCTGGAACTCACCGAAAACCTCGACAAGACACTCAACGAAATCCGGGAGAGCCTTCCGTCGGACATCCACGTCTCGACCGACATCTTCCGCCAATCGCGGTTCATCGAGAGCTCGATCGACAACATCCAGAAATCGCTGATCGAAGGGGCGATATTCGTCATCATCATTCTGTTCATCTTCCTGATGAACTTCCGCACGACGGTCATCTCACTGATCGCCCTCCCGCTGTCGCTCCTCGTTTCCGTCTTGGTACTCGAGGCATTGGGGCTGACGATCAACACGATGAGCCTCGGAGGTATGGCTATCGCCATCGGTTCGCTGGTGGATGACGCCATCATCGACGTCGAAAATGTATTCAAACGGCTCCGCGAGAACCACGCCAAACCGCCCGAAGAACGTCTGCCGGCACTGAAGGTCGTATTCGAAGCCTCGAAAGAGATCCGTACGTCGGTCGTCAACGCAACCATCATCACGATCGTCGCCTTCATTCCGCTCTTCTTCCTCGACGGCATGGAGGGACGGATGTTGCGTCCGCTGGGCATATCGTTCATCGTCGCCCTGTTCGCCTCGATGGTAGTAGCCGTCACACTGACCCCTGTTTTATGCAGTTATCTGCTGACCGGAGACAAAATCCTGAAACGCAACGAAAAAGAGCCTGTCGTCTCCCGCTCGCTGAAAAAGGTCTATCGCAGGGCATTGGAATGGGTACTTATCCACAAACGACTCATATTGGGATCGACTTTCGTGCTGTTGGTTGGGGCTCTTGTCGTATTTTTCAGCTTAGGGCGCAACTTCCTGCCGCCGTTCAACGAAGGTTCGCTGACAATCAATGCATCGACCATGCCGGGTATCTCGCTCGAAGAGTCGGACAAAATCGGTCGGGAAGTGGAACGAATCCTGATGGAAATCCCCGAGATACAGACCGTTGCCCGGAAAACCGGCCGCGCCGAACTGGACGAACACGCACTGGGAGTCAACGTCTCCGAACTCGAAGCCCCGTTCGAACTGACCGACCGTTCGCGCGATGAGTTCATGGCCGACGTCCGGGCCCGCCTCAGTGTACTCAGAGGGGTCAACATCGAAATCGGACAACCCATCGCCCACCGAATCGACGCCATGCTCTCCGGGACACAGGCCAACATCGCCATCAAACTTTTCGGGCCCGATCTGAACCGGCTCTTTTCGCTCGGTACGCAAATCAAAAATGCCGTAGCACCGATCGAAGGCATCGCCGACCTGAACCTCGAACAACAGATCGAACGGCCGCAACTCCAGATTCGGCCCAAACGTGAGATGCTCGCCAAATACGGGATCTCGCTGCCCGAATTTTCCCGATTCGTCGAAACCGGATTGGGCGGTACAGTCGTCTCCCAGGTCTACGATCGGGGGCGTTCATTCGACGTGACGGTCAAGATCGACGATAAGGACCGAGAGGGAATGGAGGCGATCGAAAACCTGATGATCGACGGCGCAAACGGTAAAATTCCGCTCAGCTATGTCGCCGATGTGGTCTCCACCTCTGGACCGAATGCCATCAGCCGTGAAAATGCCCAACGCAAGATTGTCATATCGGCCAATGTCGCGGGACGTGACCTGCACGGTGTCATAAACGACATCCAGCACAACATCAAAACACAGGTCGACCTGCCCGAAGAGTACCACGTCGAATACGGCGGCCAATTCGAAAGCGAGCAGGCTGCATCGCGAATCCTGCTGCTGACCTCGATCATTTCGCTGCTGATTATCTTCATGTTGTTGTTCCATGAGTTCAAAAACCTTTCGGTATCGGGAGTCATCATGCTCAACCTGCCGCTGGCTCTGATCGGTGGGGTAATCAGCATCTGGCTGACCTCCGGAGAGATCAGCATTCCGGCCATCATCGGATTCATTTCGCTCTTCGGCATCGCCACCCGGAACGGCATCCTGCTGGTTTCACACTACAACCAACTGCGCAGTACGGGAATGTCGCTGCACGACAGCGTCGTCTACGGATCACTCGACCGACTGAACCCAATCCTGATGACCGCACTCACTTCGGCACTGGCTTTGATTCCTCTGGCTGTCGGAGGCGACCTGCCCGGCAACGAAATTCAGAGCCCTATGGCCAAAGTCATTCTGGGCGGTCTGCTAAGTTCCACGCTGTTAAACGGATTCATCATCCCTTCCGTATACATGATTATCAACCGAAACAAAAACAACGCATGAAACATATAGCCATCACGCTCCTGTGCGCCGCATCGATCGCGACGACAGGAGCCGCACAACGCAGCATCGACGACATTTTGCATCAGATAGAAAGTGCTAGCCCCGAAATGCAAGCCCAGCGGGAGCTGACCTCTGCATTGAAAACCGAAACGAAGACAGGTAAATTTCTATCTAATCCGACGGTCGAGATGGAAAACATGTGGGGCGGGGCGGACAAAGTCCACAACACGGAGCTGACCGTAGCTCAGGCTTTCGATTTTCCGACGGTCTACGCTTCGCGCAACAAGATCGCCCGCATGCAGTCCTCTCTTTACGACAAGCAGGAAGCTGCATTCCGTCAACAGTTTCTGCTCGATGCCGAACTGTTATGCATCGACATCGTACACCTGACCCGTTTGGACGGACTCTATCGCCACCGGCTCGACCGTGCCTTACAAATGGACGAGATCTACCGCAAAAAAATGGAGTCGGGCGGAGCCAGTGTGCTGGAGTATAACAAAACGCAACTCGAATTGATCGACGCGCAGACCCAATTCGACATGAACGCGGCGGAACTGCAAGCCAAACGCCGACAGCTGGGGACACTTACGGGTAACCCGGACGACACTTTTGCTGATTTGCAATACCCGCAACGCGAGACATTGACCGACTTCGAACAGATCAGCCGGAATTACATGGAAGGGAATCCTCAACTCGAAGGATTGAAAAACGAGATCGACATCAACGAACGAACCGTCACTCTGAATCGCGGTCTGTCTTTGCCGCAATTCGAGGTGGGCTACCGGCACGATTTCGGAGCCGAAGGCCGATACAAAGGGTTCCTGTTCGGCATGTCGATTCCGTTGTTCGAAAATAAAAATACGGTAAAAGCGGCCAAGGCAAAGGTAGCTTCGTCAAACGTTCAACTGGAAAGTACGCGCAAAAACCTTACATCGGAAGTCCGACGACTCTACGACCAGACCCTTTCGCTACAACAATCGATCGAAGCGGTCCGGGAGCTCATCTCCAATCAGCAGGCCCTCGAGACTTTGGATAAGGCGCTCGAGGCAGGGCAGATTACCGTCATCGAATATTTTACCGAAAGCGAAGTCATTCTACAAAGTAACGAACGGTTGTTCCAACTGGAACGCGATTACCATGCAGCGGCCGCACAACTGTTCCGTTACGAATTATAGTAAACCATCGTTCTCTATTCAAGGACAAGTTCGGAGGAATGTTCCGAACTTGTTTTATTTTATTGTTGAATGTAAATTTTTACACATAAAAAATATTTTTTTAACATATATTCCAAATGTAAATTAAAATACCTATCTTTGCATGAATAAAGATGCGTAGAAAGAGGGAAAAACGCGATCTATTCTACGTTCGATCAAAAGATTGCAGTTCGTCCGGACAACCGGAAATAACAAAAATAGACTCTGAAAGAATGAAAATTGTAGGCGAACCGAAAGCATTTTTGAGCAACGAGGCTCTGCAGCTTCTGAATCTGTATGAATCGCTGGGGCCGAGAGCGGAAATTTTCTTGCCGCGTCACATCTTCGACAACCTGACGAATTTCGTAACCCTCTGTATGGAGGAACCCGACGATCCGGCTAAACAACAGGCCGAAATCAACCGCTATCTGCTGAAATTCAGGGAAGACATTCCGGGGTACACCGACGTATCCCTGATGCTGATTCCACACAGCAACTCCAAAGCGTTCGAACTCAGCAACCGCAGGGGTAAATTCGTCAAAAAGATCAACGCTCTGCTCGATACCGACGGCACTACAACCGACGTTAAAAACATCTTGCAAAACATACGCGATACGCACGATGTTTCGGTGGGAACGCCTCCGATCAACAGTTTCCACATCGATTTCATGGCCCAAGTGCAACTGGGCGGACACATCCGCGACCTGCGTAAGTACCGCGACGTGATCGGTGTAACGGGTGACATCAACGAAGCCCACTGGAACTACCTGATGGATACGCTCGAACAGATGATCAGCCAAAGTACGCACTACACCACAAAAGCCGAAACCAACGATTTCCTGCACCGCAGCCAGTGGGCTGTCAACTTCAAGGGAATGAACGGTATGATCCGTACCGTCGTCTCGGGTAATGCGGACAAAGCGGTATCGCTGCTCAAGGGTGATGTGTTCAACAAAGACGCCGTAGTCGTTCTCGAAAGCCCGACTCCGGAAGACCTCTACGAACAGATGACCACCGACACCACCTCTATTTTTGTAGTCAAAGTAAAACATGCCCGGATCAACCACTATTCGGGCGCCAAGTGGTTCCCGTTGCTGACCCGTCTGGTGATCGTCGACGATTCAAAAGAGTCGCGCAGCTCGAACACTTCGCTGGTGTTCTGTTTCCACAACGGAATCATCAACACCTTAAATAAGGTACACACGAAGAAGTTGGGTTCCCCGGCAAATACGCAGTTGAACCTCCGGCTGATTCTCGAAAATGTCAATCCGACCTACTTGAAAGAGTTCCGCGAAAAGCTCGAAATTCAGATCGAAGAGTATGCCCGTGAAATCAAATCGCTGCTGATCGAACAGACCGGAGACGATACGGATATCAAGAAACGGATCACACTCTTCAAGCTGGATGCCTTCTCGCGTCAAGTGGTACAGGACAAATATTCACTTGAAAAACTGCGTGACTTCATCTTCTTCCTCGAAAACTGCCACAAACAGGAGAACAAGAAGATCCAGACCCAAGAGCTGATTGACGAGTTCGAGAACCGCATACGGAACTATTTCTATGCCGGCAACAAGCTGATCGATGTCATCACGATTTTGGAGGGTGGCGGACGTCATCAGATCAAGACGTTCGGCGACTACCTGCGCAGCCGTACGTTCAACAACCTGAACAGCAAAATCCGCTATGCCTGCCAGCTGATTCTGGACATCATCCCGAGTTGCTACGAACGGACGCTGAAAAACCACTTCCACAAAAACTTCGGCATCAACCTGTTCCTCGAGAAATATCAGGAATTCCTGACCAAAGTGGGTAAAGATGCCGACAACAAGGGGCGGTTCGAGAAATTCCTGATCGACCTCGGTATCCGCGACAAGTATTTTGCACTGAATGATGAGGATAAAGACATCGTCAAGAACTTCCTCTCGGCATTGGGCAATCTGGATCAGACCTCTGTTTCGGATTCGGTACAGATGATCATTCGCGACCTGCTGTTCAACCCGAACGGACGGCCCAAACCCTATATTATCTACAACGGAGTCCAGGCATGGGAGTACAAAGACCTGCTGCCCGACGATTGCTTCGATGTCAACCCGTTCGATCTCGAAATCGAAAACGACGAGAACGGAAGACTCGCCTACGACCGGCTGATCGACAAACTGCTGCGTATCAAATCGACATTATCCCTGTTCGATGACAGCGGCAGCCTCTGGGATCTGTTCTGCGAGAATACGACGATCATCATCAACGACCCGAACAACCCGACCGGTTATACGGACTTCAATTCGGAAAGCGTCAACAACTTCCTCCGTTTCCTGAACAGCTGTAAAATCACGTTGTTCCTGGACGAAGCCTATGCCGAAAGTGTCAAGATCGAAGACCAATCGATGCCCAAATGGAGAACCATCTCCCGCTACATCATGAACAACATCAGTTCACAGTCGCGGATCAAGGCGGTATCGTCCCTGTCGACGACGAAAAATCTGGCTGCTACGGGCGAACGGCTGGGAGCCGTAGCCCTCACGCCGCAGGCTGCCGACTTCGCGAAATACGCCCGCAGCTGCAACAGCGCGGTACACGGCAACAACATGTCGCTGCTGATGCTGAACAATACCCTCGAGACGGCCCAGGTTGCAAAAAGCATCAAAGACCGGATCGAGTCGGAGCTGCCGAAGAACGCCTCTCGTTCGAAGATCAAAAAGGCCCTCGAACAATTCATCATCGATCAGATCGGCAAGACGGCCCAAAACAACGAGATCAGCAAGACCAATCGCCAGCTCCACAAAACGGCCGGATTCGAAGGGTCTCCGCTCTATCTTTTCCTGTTGAAAGAGCTGGTATCGCTCGACAAACTGGATGTGTTGGGTTTGCCGGATGACTTCAAATACAAGAACGAACCCTTCTTCACTTACTACCAGACACGTCTGGTCGAGAATCTGAACAGATTCAGAGTCAACAAGAATTTCCGGAAAGAGTCATTGACCCGACTAAAAATGGCAACTTCGATCGCATCGCGGTTATTGGACGGTACACCTGCCGGAGAGCAGATCGGATACATCAAATCGGACGGATCCTATCTGTTCAACTTCCGGATTCGCGGAGGCTTTGCCTATGCCGATATCCTGCTCTTCTGTCAAGCGCTGGCCCGCTATCGGGGTATCGCTACCGTCCCCTATCCGACGGGAGTGGTGCGCTTCTCACTGGGTGGTTACATCTCCGCCACAAAAGAGGGCATGAAAACCTTCTCTGCCGAGATCGAGGACGCATTCTCAATCTTCATTAAATATTGGCTCCGCTTCGCCGAAGCGCGCAACAATCCCGAAAACAAGGGTGTTGAAACAAAAGATCTGCTCGACCAGCTTTTCGGTTTCGCCAAAGATCAGGACTTCATCGACTGCATCATCGAAGACTACAAGCTCTCGGGTAAATATAAAAAGGATAAGGCTCCTTCGCTGCAAATCCGTGATGTCCGTTCGCTGTATCACACCTCACCGGAAAAGAGCGGTGTAACCATTACGACGATCGGACGTTCGGCCAATTCGGTAATCGAACTGCACGGAGATATTGTCGGCAGCTGCAAGAACGTTTTCGAATTCATCGAAAGTTCGGCCTTCACCAAAGTCTATGAAAACCTGCTGGCCCAAGTCTACAAACGGGTCCCGGCTCTGGCCGACATGGACTTTAACGCCGTAAGTGCACGATACAGCAAAGCGGTGATCCTGAAGTACATCACCAACAAACGCACCTTCCAGCCCAACCACCACGTGTTGGACAATCCGGAAGAGATGAACGTGATGCGAGAGGTGTTGATCGAGATGGAGAATCTGCTCTTCTCGGACAGCAAGATGAAAATTCTGGCCATCAACGCGACGGGCAATCCGGAACTGGACAAAGCCAAACTCGAAGGGCTGAACGCCATCATCAAGAAGTACATCCGCGAGATTCTGCTGCACTTCAACCTGCCGTTCGAAAAGGAGAGCCTCGAACCGAGTCGAAAGGAGATCGTTCGGGTTGCCGGCGAATGCTTCGAATCAACCACCGGTCTGAAGCTCGAAAGCCTGAATCTCAACATCTGGGTAGACGAATTCATGCGTAACCTGAGAGATCTGCCCGAATTCAAATCGCTGGAAATCTCTCAAAAGAGTATCGGATATATCAGCGATTGTATCGCTGACGGTCTGGCCCGTTCGCCCGAAATCACGGACAAGATCCTCTATCTCTACCTGCTCAACAACGACAACTCGTTCTACAAGCTGGTATGTAAGAAGTTGGGCTACTTCGATGCCAAGATCAAGAACTGTGACGACTCGGAGATGAAAATGTTTACCGAAGAGTTCGTCTCAAGCATTCTACCGATGGAGCTCGAAGAGCTGAGTAACTACATCATGCGCAAGAAGGACATCAAGATCGCCGAGAGCGAAATCTATGCCGTATCACGTCGTGTGGTTCGCTTCTACATCAGCATGATCAAACGGACACGCGGCACAGATTATTATAGCCGTTATGCACACACGATGGTCCGCATCGTCGAAACCGCATTCAAGAAACAGAACTCGAGTGTCAACGAGATGGTTCAACACGGAATATCGCTCTACAAAGGATTTACGATGGAGAACAAGGCGCTCGAGACCTTCGAAAACGGCAAGATCAGCTGGATCAACGACTTCATGATCAAATGCGGTGTCATCTCGTCCGAACAGCCCGTTCAGGAGCACACCCGTATCGTAACGGATGCGAAAAAACGCGAATATCCGTTCCATAAAGTCGACCGCATCGAATCCAGAAAAGAGTTTTCTGCTGAAAATCTGTCCGAGAATCCGACGGAATACATCAAACATATCGATACGCGTCCCGACTCTTCGTTCTTCACCAATCGTCTGGCCCGTTTCGTTGCTAACATGGATTCGGACGACTACCGGTGTAAGATCGTAAAACACGGCGTAGTCAAGGAGCTGGTTATCTTCCAGAAGGGATATATGAAATACCTGACCGACAACTATCGGTTGAACTACACGGAAGACATCAGCCTGAAGGATATCAAGAATTTCGTACCCGATGTGATCTCGCTCTTGGGTGCCCCCGAAAAATTGATCTCTTTCCCGCAGATCGGATATTTCGACATCAAAGGCCCTTCGGGCAACATCAAGACGATCGTTACGCCGCTCAAATCGGAAGCCGACTACTTCGGCGATGTCAAGAAACCCCGTCTGACGGTGATCAACGAGAAGGTCAAAGAGATCGGAGGTGTCCCGCGCCACGGTTCGCTCTTCATGGTCGAAGAGAACGACGGTAGCGTATTCGTAGTCGAGATCGACGGCGACAGCGGGGTGGGCAAGAGCGAAATGATCGCAGCCTTCCTGCTGAAGTGGCTCAGAAACAACCTCGAAGGTATCCGCTCGATCAAGATGATCGCCGGCGATATGTTCCATGAATTCCAGGATGCGGAAGGAAACCTGTACGGAATCGGTACGGAGGTGGGAGACTTCTCACGGACAACCGACTTCGACCCGGATTACATCCGTTACTACAAATACCTCTTCGAAAGCAGTGCCGACAGCAACGTCGACGACCGCAACGCCCGCAGTACGGTAGGCGGCATGTGCGACATCACCATGCCGTTCAAGATCGACATTATGTTGAGCGCCAGCAACTATTCGAAAGAGGAGGGCGGCATTACGCGCGCCGATAACCCGGAGACGTTCCTGCTCTACACCGACGCCCACGGCGAACGGAAAGAGAAGGCGACCAGCAGCGACGGTCCGAACTTCCAACGTACGCTGAAACGTTATACGGCCGACAAGAACATCGTCGACGTGATCTCCCGTCACGGCAACTATCTGGATGACATCCTCGACTGGGAATACAACCCCACCGACAAACAGTACTACCTGGCCTCGTCGTACAAACTGCTCGACAAGATCGACATCACCGAGATCGTCAACAAGATCTTCGTGAACCACAGCTTCGAGCGTGACGGCATCCGCTACACGATCGAAAACGTAACGTTCGACATGATCCAAAACCGTTTCATCGCAGCTGCAGTATACGAGGAAGATCATGAAAAGGTATATTCCGATATATTGATCGACCGCAAGATCTTCAGCTCGATATTCGACTCTCTGGCCAGCACACCGGGCGGACAGCCGTTCATCGCCGAAGAGAATCAGGTCGACTGCGTCGAACATCTGATCTGCTGCATGCGTGGCGGTAAAGACGGTAAGGGCAAGGCTCGGAACATCCAGTGCGGGGTTCTCTCGACGGAGATCGGCAAGAAAGGACGCGAAATCACCGGTCCACAGAAGGCCGCTGCCGCATTGAAACAGTTGATTCAGGAGGTCCGCGTCAACAAACCCGAAATCAACGAAGGCAAGATCAAGGTAAAGCGTTTGATCAACGAGAAGTATTACCACATCTTCGGAGGGGAGATGAACAGTTCGGAACTGTGGCGCTACAACTTCTACCTCTATCAGTTGGAGAATATGCGTAAGGCCGATCTCCGTCGGATGGATAACCGGAACAAGAAGGTTGACATCAGCAATCTGGTGGATTTCCATCCGATCGACCGCGATAAAGAGTTCAGTCCGCTGCTCGTCAATCCGAATCTGAACATCGAACTGTCGAGCTTCAGCGAAACGTATGAAGAGCTGATGAGCTTCCCGAACTATCCAGATTTTGCCGAAGAGTTTGCCGCCAAGATCGACAAGCTCTACATCGCCGAAGGATACAGCGAGGAGACCAACATCAACAACATGATCGTTCAGCTGTTGATTCTGGAGGGCTATATCAACAGCGACGACATCGTTCGCGGAAACGTTATTGAGAAAGTCAACCGCGAGACCATCGCTGCAGCCAAGCATGCCGTTGTCCGTTTCCTGAACAATCGGGCCCAAAGCCAGCAGGCCGAAGCCGAAAAAACGCAGAAAGCCGCACAGTCTTCTGCGCAGGAAAAGAGTGAACCGAAAAAGAAGTAAGCACTTCGATATGACATCCTAAAAAAACGTCATAAAATTCGATAAAAACAGGTTGGATAAATTTCTGACCTGTTTTTTTACTGACGTTTTGCAAACGTTTTCCGTATCATCATGCAATAAGACATAATGCAAAAACAGGCCGCTGTTACTATCCGTTTAGAATACTACAATCGTTCCACAAGACTTAATTCGACAAGCTCCATTCCCAATTCAATACACTCAGATAAAAGGCCGTTTAACAACAAAAAACAACACATAGATAAAAAATTTTTGAAAATAAACAAAAAAAATAATTATATTTACATAAAATAAATCGCTCATAATTATCACACATACTCATTTTCCAAATACACAATACACAAAGTAGTTTACATAGGCAGGGTGTTTATTTATTAATTGATTTGTGATTATGAAAACTCAAAAAACATCTCCGTATTGTTTCTACGGACTCATTTTTGCGTTCATATTCAACTGTGTATCTCCGGTATATGGACAACAATCACGCCCCGGCATGCTGAAACCGGAAGAGGAGCTTCCCGTATCTCTATCGAATGACTTTCTCTCGAACGACTGGGTCTATTGGGAAAGCCAAAAACCTGTAGAATATTACGTCATTAACCAAACTCCGCTCAAAAATCTACCGGGATACGATACGTTGTATCCCCAAAGTGTATCTTCAACCCTCCCGACGGAAAAAAGTTATGCAGTCACATGGGAAATCGTTGACAGCCAACTGTATTTATGTAACATAGATTTTTATATTTTAAGGGGGTGGGGAAGTTCCGGCTCTTTGGGCATAGAAAATAAAGAGCTTAAAGCTACCTATGAAAAGATGGAAAACGAGTATTATCCGGACGGAAAGAAATACAGGATCATGGAGCAGTTTACCGGAGAAAAATTTCAAAAAAATCGGGTGAATACGGCATGGCCTCCGAAACCGCAGGGTGCCATTCCTGCTGTCTGGGTCGATGGTACTTTTTTATTGAAAAAAAACATAGACAAAAAGACGATCCCTGTCGAATCCGAACCGGATCCATCCAATCTGGGCACTCCGGATGAATATATCCGCGCGTTCGAAAATGCCCCGACTTTCAAAGTGACCTTTTCCAAAGGCCGTATCGTTTCTGTGGATCCAATGTAAGAAGAATGGATGACTCGTAACGAGTCGCTTAATTCAGTGACGTCGTATGGTTTCAGCTGTTCATACACAAAGTCTCGATTAACATATTATTTATCATCAGGCTGAACATATCGGATAATAAAAGGGGGGGACAGGAAAAATTTCCTGTCCCCCCCTTTTATTATTATTCGCCGTTTATATGGTCCGATCTGAAAAAATTGCTGCAGTCCCTGCACTCTCTTTCATCGGACGGATCCGTCGGCCGTTTATTTTATCAGATCCATATCTGAAATAAATATGCCCGCTATTGAACCGGAGCCGCAGAAGTCGATCCATTTATAGTTCCTTTTTTCAACAAGGTATAAGTAACCGGGGTCGTATCATCCCCTTTAGCCTGCCTGAAAATACCCGAAATGGTTTGCGGCAAATGAGCATAATCGGTCCATTCCAGAACCACAATGATCTGATCTTTTCCTTCGGGAATCAAATCGGTAATATCGAAGCTTACACGTCCGTATCCTTCATACATTTTCACATCATCGTCGAATGCGTTATGTTTCAACTGTACATATACCCGTTCATCCGTTGAGCGCTCTTCATCGACCACCAGGTTCAACATGTGAGATTTCTGTAAATCCGAAAAATAGATTCCGAACTCAATATTCAGATATTGACCGTTACCGAACCACACATACAAGGCTTCAATCGGATCGTGCCCGATGCTGTCGACCTGTTGCTCATTCAACTGAGACGAATATAACGGATCTTTGGTCAACAATTCACGGATGGCATTGATCCGTATGTCGAATACATTTTCACCCCTTTGTTCCAACTCCGTAAAGGTCACTACCACACGCATACTGTCTTCGATCTGGAACGACGGATCGTTGTTCTCAACAACCAGCAGCGTATTACCCAGATCCGTAACAATCTTAAACTCCTCTTGCGTTCCGATTACAGTGCCCCAACACTCTTTCATATGGAGCCATTCGTGCTTATCGTCATCCAGACATGAAGTCAAACCGACAACCGATAACAACATCGCAAACAATACAAATCTTGAAATTCGACTCATAATTACAATAGTTTTATAAAATTAATCTTTCTTTGGACCAGAGATATATCCATTTTGTGGATTAACTCTTCGCATGAAAGATGCGGGAGAAAAACAAAACGTTGCTTCTT
>DWXH01000028.1 GCA_019119305.1 Candidatus Alistipes merdigallinarum
AGAAAATCGACAAAAGAATATAAACCGGTTGTATAGTTATATTTTAACACTTTTTTAACATACTTCCCTACACCTATAATACTTGTCACTCAGTCGGTTTAAAAAAAGCAAGAAGAAATTATCAAAAATCGTTACTTTTTATCGAGCTCTTCGATCATTCGGTTTGCCAAAAGTTGATAATAACTACTGGTGGGACTATCTTCCGTTGAAACGGGCCGTCCTTCATCTGCTGATTCCCGAATATTTTGGATCAGTGGAATTTGAGCCAGCAGTGGCAGGTGTTCCTCTTCTGCCAGCCTTTTCGTGCCCTCTTTTCCGAAAAGGTAGTATTTATGGTCGGGCAGCTCTTCGGGAGTAAACCACGACATGTTTTCGACAAGTCCTAATACAGGAATGCCGATCTTTTCGTTACGGAACATCGAAATCCCCCGCACTACATCGGCAAGCGCCATCTTTTGCGGTGTGCTGACGATGATGGCTCCGCTCAGCGACATCTCCTGGAGAATGGACAAGTGTATGTCCCCGGTTCCGGGAGGCATGTCGATCAACAGAAAGTCGAGCTCTCCCCAAAGGGTTTGCCGGATCATTTGCCGCAGGGCGTTGATGGCCATCGGACCCCGCCACATCAGGGCATCCTGTGGATTGATGAAGAAGCCGATCGACATGATGAGGATGCCGAAACGATCTGCAGGACGGATCCATTCGTGTCCATCCACCTCTATGCCGTCGGGTTGGTACCCTTCGAGGTCGAAGAGCATCGGTTGTGAGGGACCGTAAATATCGGCATCCAGAATTCCGACGCGATACCCCTTTTTCGAAAGGGCAACCGCCAAATTTGCCGTAACGGTACTTTTTCCAACCCCTCCTTTTGCGGAACTGATGGCGACGATTCGTCCTGTCTTGCCGTCGCTGCCGAACACTTTGCGCTCATGCGGTTCCGTTGTTTTTTTATTTGGATTCTCCTTGATAAAGATGTGTATGTTGCCCGTATATTCAGGATAGCGGGTGACGATCAGCTCTTCACATCGCTTTTTGATTGCCGCGGCGAACGGATCCCGGTTTCGGTTGAAAACGAGGGAAAATTGAATCTTTTCCGGTGTGACCGTAGGATTTTCGATCATGCCTAAGGTGACGATGTCACCTTGTCGTTCGGGATGGATTACTCCATGCAATAGGCCGAACAGTTCTTCTTGTGTCATACTTAAACGGTATTGGAACTACAAAGATAAAGGTAATAAAAATAATTTGTAAATTTACGGGCGTAATCGTCTGCCCGCAAACGGAAATTGGGGAAATGACATTAAAGAGTGGAGCATGAATCAGTTTATTAAGACTTTTCTGGCCTGTCTGTTGGCTTTGGTGGTCGCAGGAGTGCTTGCGAGCGTATTTTTTGTGATGGTTGTTGTCAGTTTCGGGACGTTTTTTTCGGAAAAAATACCCGAAGTGAAAGAAAAATCGGTATTGAGGATCGATTTTTCCGAACCTGTTTACGATAATCCGAGTTATAACCCATTTTCTGTGGCGGGTTTTGGTGATTTGATGAACATGCAGATTAGGGGATATGCCTTGATCGATGTGCTGAAAGCGATTGAAGCGGCTGAAACGGATGACCGCATAGCCGGAATCTATCTGAACATTACCCCCAATGCGAGAATGGGTTTGGCCACGATGCAGGAGATACGCAATGCGTTGTCGGTGTTCCGTCGTTCGGGTAAATTTATCGTAAGCCATGCTGATTTTTATACGCAAGGCTCGTATTATCTCTCTTCTGTGGCGGATCGGGTGTTGTTGAATCCGCAGGGAGATGTCACATGGTACGGAATGGCTTCGGGAACCCTGTTCTACAAGGGATTGTTGGATAAGCTCGAAGTACAGGTGGAGGCGATCCGGCACGGATCGTTCAAATCGGCGGTCGAACCTTTTGTTATGGATCAGATGAGTCCCGAAAACCGGCAGCAGATTGAAATGCTGTTGGGATCGTTGTGGGGAACTGTTGTCCGGGATATTGCTGACTCGAGGGGGATCGATTCCGTAGCTCTCCAATCCTTTGCAACGAATCTGGAGATAAAGGATGCAACCTATGCAAAACAGTTGGGTATGGTCGATTCGTTGATGTATGGACAGCAGGTGGAACAGATGCTCGGGGAGTGGACCGAACAAGAGGAGCCACAGTATGTCTCACTGAGAAGTTACATCGATCGAACGTTGTTGGAGGAGTCGAAGGTTTCGAAAAACAAGATTGCTGTCGTTTATGCCGAAGGACAGATTGTCGATGGGAAAAGTCGCGAAGGGTTGGTCGGAGGAGAGACCTTGGCACGGCAGTTATCCGCTTTGAAGGATGATGACCAGGTGAAGGCGGTCGTACTCCGGGTGAACAGTCCGGGCGGGAGCGCGTTGGCTTCCGAAGTGATCTGGCATGAGGCGGAGGCTTTGCGACAGGTGAAACCGTTGATTGTTTCAATGGGAAATATGGCTGCATCCGGCGGTTATTATATTTCGGCTCCTGCCGATATGATTCTGGCCTCACCGTTGACTGAAACCGGTTCGATAGGAGTTTTCGGATTGGTGCTGAATGGAGAACAGGGTCTTAAAAACAAGTTGGGTATTTCGGTTGATGTAGTTAAGACCAATCCGTCGGCTGATATGGGGTTGACGGTTTTCGGAGCGGTTGGAGTCCGTCCGTTGTCGCAATCCGAGCGCGATTATATGCAATACGGTGTGGAACAGGTATATAAAACTTTTGTCGGACACGTGGCTGAAGGACGTAATTTGAGTGTCGAGGAGGTGGACCGCATCGGCGGGGGGCACATCTGGTCTGGGATTGATGCCTTGAATATCGGATTGATCGATGGCTTCGGCGGATTGAAAGAGGCGGTCAGCATTGCTGCCGAACGGGCAGGAGTTGCCGACGATTTCCGTATCGTCTCTCCGGTAACCGACGAAAGCCGATTGACGCAAATTATGAAACTTCTCTCCGTAGAGGCCCGTTCACAGATGTTTCAGGGGGAAGCCGGTGAAGTTTATGAAATGTATGATATGTTGCGGAACATTCTCTATCCGAACAGCATTCAGGCGCTTACTCCTTATCGGGTTGAGATGAAATAGATTTTTTCGGAGCAGGTTTTGGAGACAGGGCGGATTTTATAATCGATAAAAAATTTGATATTCAATCTTTTTACTTTATTTTTGAAGATTGGATATATGGAGTGAAATGGTAAAATTACCCTCATTGATTGCGGCGCCGTTAGCTTTTCTTTATGGAATGGCTGTGCGGATCAGGCACAAACTCTTTGATTTGAAAATTCTTCGGAGCGAGGAGTTTGATATACCGGTCGTGTGTGTGGGCAATTTGACCGTCGGTGGGACAGGCAAGACTCCGGTAACCGAATATTTGATCGAATGTTTGTCGGCTGATTATCGTGTAGGGGTTCTTTCGAGGGGGTACCGCCGGAAAACGAAGGGATTTGTTCTGGCTACTCCGAGATCTTCGGCACGTATGATCGGAGACGAACCGCGTCAGATCAAATTGAAGTATCCGGATATTCCGGTCGCGGTTTGCGAAAAACGGGTCGAAGGGATCCGTTTGTTACGAGAGGCTCATCCCGAGATCGATCTGATTCTGTTGGACGATGCTTTCCAGCACCGGTATGTCGAAGCATGGGTCAACGTTTTGTTGATGGATTACAACCGGCCGATCTATCGCGATAAGATGTTGCCGTGGGGACAGCTGCGCGATGTCCCTTCCCAAATCCATCGGGCCGAGTTCGTCGTGGTTACCAAATGTCCGAAAGATATAAATCCGCTGGAGATAAGAATCGTAATCAATTCGCTCGGATTGTTTCCTTATCAGTCGCTCTATTTTACGACGATGGAGCAGGACGAGATTGCTCCGTTGTTTCCCGACCGTGCCGGCAGACGACTCAATGCGGGTGACCCGGTAATCGTCATGTCGGGAATTGCGAATCCCGAACCGTTGATCCGGCAGACAGAAGAGCGTTTTCGGATTGTCGATCGATTGATCTTCAGTGATCACCATGTCTATCGGGTCGGCGATATGAGGCGGTTGTGCGAGTTGATCGAAGAGCATCCCGATGCGGTCGTGCTGACTACGGAAAAGGATGCGGTGAAACTGACCAATCGCAAGAAAGTACCCGAAGAGGTACAGAAAAGACTCTATTATGTTCCGGTGCGGGTGGCTTTTTTGGGTGATTCGGAACACGATTTTTTACGTCAATTAAAAAAATATGTTAGCTCAAATCAAAAATACAGCATCCTTCATCCGGAATAAAGTCGATTTCGAACCGGAGGTGGGGATTATTCTCGGAACGGGACTCGGCAGGATGGTCGAAAGCATGGAGATTCAGGCTTCAATCGATTACCGGGACATCCCTGATTTTTCGGTTTCTACGGTCGAAGGGCATGCCGGTAAATTGATCTTCGGGACACTGTCCGGACGTCGGGTTGTCGCCATGCAGGGACGTTTCCATTATTACGAAGGCTACACGCCGCAACAGGTAGTCTTCCCGGTGCGGGTGATGAAATACCTGGGGATTAAGGTGCTTTTTGTTTCGAACTCCAGCGGCGGGGTGAACCCTACGTTCCGGCCCGGTGACCTGATGGTGATTACGGACCACATCAATTTGATTCCCAATCCGTTGGTTGGTCCAAACGAGGCTGAATTGGGGCCGAGATTTCCTGATATGAGCGAACCGTATGACCGGCGGTTGATCGCTTGGGCCGGAGATGTGGCTTGTAAGGAGGGGATTCCGCTTCAGTACGGCTGTTACACTGGAGTGACCGGTCCGACGTTTGAAACCCGCAAGGAGTATCGTTTTTATCATACGATCGGTGGAGATGCCGTGGGTATGTCGACGACGCCCGAGGTGATCGCTGCAAGGCATATGGGTTTGCCGGTATTTGCAGTCTCGGTTATCACGAATATGGGTTTGGATGGTGCGAAAGCCAGCCATGAGGAGGTCCAGACCGAAGGAGCCAAAGCGGAGATGAAGATGACCCGGCTGTTTGTCGGAATGCTCGAAAAATTGGAAAATTTTATTTAGAGCCGGCAAAAGTCCGATTTTTGCAGGTCCGGCGGTGATAAAAGCGGATCGGGGAAAAGTGTGAAGATACAGGTGATGGATGTATGGAGGCATTGGAATAAAAATCAGTCAGTAAAATAGGGAAAGATATGGTTAATAAAGTGATTTTGATCGGGAATGTGGGTATGGATCCTGAAGTGAGAACACTTGAGGGAGGTGCCAAAATGGTACGGTTGCGGGTGGCTACGACGGAGCGGATCTACAATCGTCAGACACAGGAGACAAGAGAACATACCGAATGGCATACCGTGATGTTGTGGCGTGGGTTGGCCGATGTGGCCGACCGGTATGTCCGTAAAGGGAGCCAGGTCTATATTGAAGGAAGCATCCGGACACGGGAGTGGACGGATAAGGACAATAACAAACGGTACTCGACGGAGATTTTGGCCAACGATATGCGTCTGTTGGGACGCCGTGCCGAAAATGCCGGTATGCCGATGGACGGGACGACCTATGGAGCTGCTCCACGTCCGCAAGCTGCGGCACCTGCAGCGGCAGTGCAACAGCCGTCGGGAAATATGAACGCTGTTCCTGCTCCGGAGGATGAGGTGGACGACCTGCCGTTTTAATTCAGTTTAGTCTTTGGATATGTCTGATAACGATTGGAAGAGCCGTCTGCACGTCGTCTATTCGACGAATCCCGATTTTCAGTATCAGTATGAGGAGAATGAGCCGGTTCAGGAGACTTTGCCCCCATCGCAGCAGCATTTGAAAGTGTGGCTCGACCGGAAACAGCGGGCTGGAAAACAGGTTACGCTCGTCAAGGGATTTGTCGGGTCGGAAGAGGATTTGAAGGAGTTGGGACGGATGCTCAAAAGTAAATGTGGAGTAGGGGGTACGGCGAAGGATGGGGAGATTCTCATACAGGGTGATTTCCGCGATCGGGTGGTCGAGGTCTTGACCCGAGCCGGTTATCAAGCCAAGAAAGCGGGAGGATAATCGATGAAGGCTCTGTTGCGGTGTATCGGTGCGTGGGCGGTCGTACTGATGGGATCGGGTTTTACGACTCTGTCCGGACAGTATTATAACTGGGGCCGTTCGCCGCAGAGCATCCGGTGGAACCAGGCGAAGACCGAAGCGGGTAGGATTATTTTTCCGGACTATTATCAGACGAATGCAGCCCGGATCGCTTCCTATATGGAGCGACTGCGGCCGTCGGTTTCGTATGGGTTTAAGTACGGACCGATGCGTATGCCCGTATTGTTGCATACCCAGAATTTCGTGTCGAACGGAATCGTAATCTGGGCGCCGAAACGGATCGAGCTCGAAGCAATCCCTCCGGCTGCTCCCTTTGCCGAAGCATGGCACAAACAGCTGATTGCCCATGAATACCGCCACGCGGTCCAATACAACAACCTCTATCGCGGGCCGATGAAGTGGTTGGGCTACCTGATCGGCCAGCAGTCGGGTTTGATCAGTTCGGTGTTGATGCCGATCTGGTTTTTGGAGGGCGATGCAGTTATGCACGAAACGCAGACGGCTACCTATGGTCGAGCCTTACAACCCTCTTTTACGATCGAATACAGAGCCTATCTGACCGAAGGGAAACGCAAATTCGCATTGGACAAATGGTTTTGCGGCTCCTATAAAGATTATATTCCGGATCACTATCAGTTCGGGTATCAGTTGGCTGCATGGTCGCGCGAACGGTATGGAGACGACATGTGGTCCCGTGTGGCCGAATACGCCTCGAAACGGCCCTATACGATTTTTACTACACCGTGGGCACTGCGCAAATATTACAGGACGACTTCCGGCCGGATTGCCCGCGAGACGCTCGGTGATCTCGAACGCTTCTGGAAAGCGCAGCCGGTCGAACCGAACAGCAGCACGATCATCCCGACTCCGATTACCAGCTATACGGTCTATTCGGCTCCGATGAAGCTGAACGATACGACGTTGCTTGCGCTCAAGCGGGATATGGACCGCACGAGTCGGGTGGTTGTCGTGGATCCCCGATCTGGGAAAGAACGTAAACTTTTTTATACGGGAAGCGTAAATACCGCTCCGGTTTTGCGCGACAGTGTCCTCTACTGGAGCGAGTACCGCAGCAGTACTTTTTGGAGCCAGCGGATCTCTTCGAAGATATGTTCCTATGATTTGCGGAGTGGAAAACGTCGGACGTTGAGGCATTTCGACAATGCGCTCTTTCCGCAGCCGTTGGAAGACGGGACACTGGCGGCGATCGGGTACGATTATCGGGGGATCTATCGGTTGGAGTTCAGCGACGGGCGGCAATTCAATCTGCCCGATACGGTTTCTGTGCATGGGTTGGCTTATGACGATCTGACCCGGACGTTGGCCGTTATTACGTTGAGCGATGCGGGGATGGCCATTCGCCGGATCAATCCCGAAGACGGTTCGATGGCCGCCCTTACGGAGCCCTCGTATGTCAGCATATATAACTTGCGCGGAGGAGTCGGCAAACTCTCCTTTAATTCGATCGCTTCGGGAAAAGACGAGATTCATCTCTATGATTTGGAGCAGTGCCGCGAATTTCGGCTGAGTCGGTCGCGATACGGTTCGGTTGCGCCGTCAGACCCAACCCCCGATGATACACTTCTTTTCACGACCTATTCGTTGGAGGGTTATCGTTTGGCCCGGCAGCCGATCGTTGCGGATTCCTTGGTGCCAGTCGGGTATCGGAAAATACCCGAAAACCGGGTGAATCCGCCTCGGAGAAAATGGGACGTGATCAACATCGATACGGTCAGGGGCGATTCGCTTTTTCGTGAAGAAGTACACGTGAAAAGGTACAGAAAAGGGACTCATCTGTTCAACCTGCACAGTTGGGCACCGTGGAACTTCAATCCGTTCAACATCGCCGGAGAGAGCCGGATTGATGTGGGATTCGGGGCTACGGTCATGTCGCAAAACTTGTTGGCCAATACGTTCGGTTATCTGGCTTACGGGTATTCACCCGGAAACGGAAGTTTGTTGCGCGGAGCATTGAACTATTACGGATGGGCCCCGAAATTCGAATTTTCTTTTCTCTATGGGGGAGGAAAGCAACAGGTCTATGGGGCATATCCTGAAGAACGGGCTTTCATTGCACGAAAAGAGTATTTCGATTTGGGAATCATGGCTTATCTGCCGATGACTCTTTCTTCGGGGTATTTGACCCGGACGTTGGCTCCGACCGTCGAGCTCCGGCACTCAAACGCATTGCTTTGTGGAGACTCTTCGATAACGACCGGATACCAGCGGATGGTGGTTAATCTGACCTATTCCGAAAATGTGCGCATGGCGACTCGTGATCTGTTGCCCCGGTGGGGATACTTGTTGCGTGCCTCGATGGTGTGTGCTCCCTTTTCATCGAAATTCGGCCGTATCTATTCATTTTTCGGAAGAGTTTATCTGCCGGGTGTGATGATGCACCACTCGTTGATGTTGCGGGGTAACCTGCAGCGTCAGCAAACAGCAACGTATGGGTTTTATTATAAGGAATTGTTTCCGAGAGGGGCCCGATATGATATTTCGGCGAATCGGCTCGGAGCCTTTTCGGTCGATTATCAGTTTCCCGTGTGGTGTCCCGACGGAGGGATCAACAGCATCCTTTATTTCCGGCGGATCCGGTTGAACGGTTATTACGATTATGCCCGAATCGAATCTCCGGTAGGAGGATCTTCACTTCGATCGGTGCAGACGGTAACTTCTTATGGAGGTGAGCTCATTTTTGACGTTCAGCCGTTGCGCCTGCCGGTCAATACCGCTTCGGTCGGAGTTTATGTCTATAAGCCCAGTGACCGTGCGGGAGTAGTTACCGGAGTCAGTTTGTCGCTTCCATTGTAAACGCATGATGAAATAACTGCAATATCTGAACGTTATTCTGTAAAATAGAGATAAAATTGTACCTTTGCGCGGTATAAAGTCGTATGGATATGACTAAAAAGAAGATTATCGAAACGCTTCAGACCCCTCGTGCCGTGAGGTGGTTCTGGATTTTGATTATATCGCCGATAGCGTTGATTCTGATTCTGCTCTTTTTGATCCGGATCGGGGTGTTCGGTAAGTTGCCTACTTTCGAAGAGCTCGAAAATCCGAAAAGCAACCTGGCAACCGAAATCTATTCGCAGGACGGGGAGATGATCGGCAGTTTTTTCGTACAGAACCGTTCCTACGTCGATTACGAAGAGCTCTCTCCGGCATTGATCGCTGCTTTGGTGTCGACCGAAGACATGCGTTTTTACTCCCATTCCGGTATCGATTTTATCTCGTTGGCCCGTGTGGCGGTTAAGACGATGGCACTCGGAAACCGGAGTCAGGGAGGGGGAAGTACCATCACGCAGCAGTTGGCCAAGAACCTCTACCCGCGCGACACGTCAGTTTATGATAATGCCGTATCGAAGATGTCGAAACTGGTGATTTCGAAGATGAAGGAGTGGATTACGGCCGTTATGCTCGAGTATAATTACACGAAAGAGGAGATCTTGACGATGTATCTCAATACGGTGGCTTACGGGAGCAATGCTTACGGAATCAAATCGGCAGCTCGGACCTTTTTCAATAAACTCCCTTCTGAATTGAACGTACAGGAAGCGGCGATGTTGGTCGGCGTGGTAAATGCACCGACACGATATAGTCCCCGAAGCAATCCGGACCGTGCGCTGATTCGCCGCAATACGGTGATCGACCGTATGAAAAACGGCGGTTATCTGACCCGTCATCAGCGGGATTCGATCAAGGCGTTGCCGATTGAACTCGATTTCCAGCCCATTTCGCACAATGCCGGAACGGGAACCTATTTCCGTGCGATGTTGCAGCAGGTGATGACTTCGGACCGGCCATCGCGGAAAGCTTTTGCCGCGGGCGTAGAGGGGGATTGGGAGTATGATAAGGCGGTTAAACAATGGGAGGAGAATCCGCTGTACGGTTGGTGCCAGAAGAATACGAAAGCCAATGGGCAGCCCTATGACTTATATCGGGATGGATTGAAAATCTATACGACGATCGATGCTTCGATGCAGCGCTATGCGGAGGAGGCCGTATGGGAGCAGATGAGCGAAACGGTACAGCCGAAGATGGATCAGACGATCAAGGCACGCCGGACGATCTTCTCCAACATTACGGATGAAGAGGAGGAGGCCATCATGCACCGTGCCATGCGCAATTCGGACCGTTACCGTTTTTTGAAGAGTGAAGGGGCCAGCGATCAGGAGATCGAGCGGGCATTCAATACTCCGGTCAAGATGCGGGTTTTCGATTACGGAGGCGATCGGGATACGTTGATGACGCCGAAGGATTCGCTCTATTATTACAAACGTTTCTTGCGGGCTTCTTTCATGGCACTCGATCCGTCGACCGGATACGTTAAAGCCTATGTCGGAGGTACCTCTTTCCGTTATTTCAAATACGATATGGTGAAACAGGGGAAAAGGCAGATCGGTTCGACCATCAAGCCTTTCGTCTACACCTTTGCGATCGAACAGCTGGGGCTTACACCCTGTACGCCGGTGCCGAATCTTCCGGTGACCATCGAGACCCCCAGCGGCCCCTGGTCGCCGCGAGAGGCCAGCAAGGTAGTGTATGACGGGGCGATGAATCCGCTGTGGTGGGGGTTGGCCCGCAGCCGGAACAACTATTCGGCATGGATCATGAAACAGACGCGGCAACCCGAAGCCGTTGCCGACCTGATCCATAAGTTCGGTATCGAGAGTTATATCGACCCGGTCTATCCGCTCTGTTTGGGGACATCGACTTTTTCGTTGTTCGAGCTTGTCGGGGCTTATGGGACTTTTGCCAATCGCGGTGTGCATATCGATCCCATTTTCGTTACGCGGATCGAGGACCGTCAAGGGAATGTTCTGGCCAATTTTGCAGCTCCGATGCAGGAGGCGATCTCCGAACAGACTGCGTTTACGATGCTCGACATGTTGCGACGTGTGGTCAATGCCGGAACGGCGGGAAGTATCCGGCGTTTGGGTATCAAAGAGGCGGATATGGGAGGAAAAACGGGAACGTCGCAGAATAACTCCGATGCGTGGTTTGTCGGTGTGCTGCCCAAATTGGTCGGTGGTGCATGGGTCGGTGGCGAAGACCGGAGTATTCACCTCTCCTCGGGCGGTGAGGGGGCACGAATCGCTTTACCGATTTTTGCGAAGTTTATGGAACGGGTCTATGCCGATCCCAAACTCGGTATTACGCAAAAAGATAAATTTCCGGTTCCGGTCGGAGCGGTCTCTTACGATTGTGACGAAAGTGCGGAGGCTCCCGCTTCATCGACTACGCTTCGTGAGGATGAATTTTTCGATTGATCGGATCGGGATTTGCGTTTGATTCTATTGATAAATTAACAAAATAAATAAAAATTTAACAATTAGTAGGATTTTATTTTGCGGTGGTATACTTTTGCGCCCGAAATGGAAGCGTAAGCGCATGGGAATGAGAAAGAGAGTGAAAAAAAATTAACATAAAAACAGGAAACGAATTATGAAAGTTGCGATTGTTGGAGCAAGCGGTGCCGTAGGTCAGGAGTTCCTGAAGGTGCTGGAACAGAGAAATTTTCCGATTGACGAATTGTTGTTGTTCGGGTCGTCACGGAGTGCTGGACGGAGCTATGTCTTTCGCGGGAAGGAGGTCCCGGTCCGTCTGTTGGCCCATAACGACGATTTCAAAGGTGTGGATATCGCCTTCACTTCAGCCGGTGCCGGAACATCGAAAGAGTATGCCGAGACGATTACGAAGTACGGTGCGTTGATGATCGACAATTCGAGTGCTTTCCGGATGGAAGAGGATGTGCCTCTCGTGGTTCCGGAAGTCAACCCGACGGATGCGATCAATCCGCCGCGTCGCATCATCGCCAACCCGAACTGTACGACGATTCAGATGGTCGTAGCCCTGAAAGCAATCGAGGGGCTGTCGCATATCCGCCGTGTGCACGTGTCGACCTATCAGTCGGCCAGCGGTGCGGGAGCGGCTGCTATGGAGGAACTCAAGGAGCAGAATGCCCAGTTGGTTCGCGGAGAGGAACCGACGGTCAACAAATTCGCTTTTCAACTGGCTTATAACGTAATTCCTCAGGTCGATGTTTTTACCGATAACGGCTACACGAAGGAGGAGATGAAGATGTATAACGAAACGCGCAAGATCATGCATTCGGACGTTAAGGTGAGTGCGATGTGCGTTCGGGTTCCGGTTATGCGGGCTCACTCCGAAGCGGTATGGGTTGAGACGGAACGTCCGGTATCGGTAGAGGAGGCCCGGAAGGCATTTGCCTCGGCCGAAGGGGTTGTATTGATGGATGAACCGGCGGAAAAGGTCTATCCGATGCCTCTGCCGCTGGCGGGTGTCGATGCGGTTTACGTAGGCCGGATTCGTCAGGATCTCTCCGATCCGAACGGATTGACGTTCTGGTGTGTGAGCGATCAGATCCGGAAAGGGGCTGCCCTCAATGCCGTTCAGATAGCCGAATATCTGGTTAAAAACGGTCACGTAGGATAACCGGGACAGTTGGAATAAAATAGGGAAGCGGGGCAAGTGTTCGACAAAACTTGCCCCGCTTCCTTGTGTTTGATGCTTGTGTGGAACAGTTCTTGCGTAGTTCTGTGTAAAATCTACGCAAAGATGAGAAAAAAGATATTGGTTACCGGTGGGGCCGGATTTATCGGCAGCCACTTGTGCGAACGTCTGCTGGCCGACGGAAACGAAGTAATCGTGCTGGATAATTTTTTTACGGGCAGTCGGCAGAAGGTGGAGCATCTGCTGCACAATTCATCGTTCACATTGTTGCGGCACGATATAACATTTCCCTATTTTGAGAAGGTCGATTGTATCTATAATTTGGCGTGTCCGTCGGCACCGGGCAGTTATATGCGCGATCCGGTTATGACGCTCAAGACTTCATTGATCGGGACAATCAATATTTTGGAGTTGGCTAAACGGATGCAGGCCCGCGTGGTGCAGGCTTCCTCGGCGGAGGTGTATGGAAAGATGTGTCGCTTTCCGGTATCGGAGGAGTATCGGGGCAGTGTGGATACGGTGGGCGAGGGGAGTTCGTATGCCGAAGGGAAACGGGCGGCCGAGACGATCTGTATGGCTTATAGGAATCAGTATGGGGTCGATGTGCGGATTGCGCGCCTGTTTCATATTTACGGGCCGGGAATGCCGTTGAACGACGGCCGGTTGCTTTCTGGGTTTATACGGAGTGCGTTCGACAATGAGCCGTTGGTCATTCGGGGCAATGCGGCCCAGATGCGCAGCTTTCTCTATATCGATGATGCGATCGATGCCTTGATCCGGCTGATGGATTACAACGGAGAGATTGCGAAACCGGTCAATATCGGCAGTGTGGAGTCGATACGGATCGACGCTTTGGCCGAGGATGTGGTACACTTGACCGACAGTCAATCCAAAATAGTATGTCTTAATTTACGGTCCGATTCCGCCCCATTTGTCGTGCCCGAGATAGGGTATGCGCAAAGACAACTCGGGTGGGAGCCGACGATTTCGATCGAAGAGGGGCTGATCCGTACGATCAAGGAGTTCGATCGGGTCCGAGCTGCGACTCAAAAGTCTTTTGCCGGATTGAGCTGGGTCGAGATCATGTGATGTTATTCGGAGGTTGAGGGGCCTTTAATCGAATGATACGGTGTTCCGGTATTTTCGAATAGGAAAGCGAGTTGATCGGCTTGTTCTTCGATTTTTTTCGCGAGGGGTTTGCCCATGCCGTGTCCGGCTGCGGTGTCGATCCGGATCAGGATCGGACGATCGCCTTGCTGGGCCGATTGAAGGGTTGCGGCAAATTTGAATGAGTGTGCCGGTACGACACGGTCGTCGTGGTCGGCAGTCGTAATCAGCGTGGCGGGGTAGTTGCGGCCGGGCCGGATGTTGTGCAGCGGCGAATAGGCGTACAGCCATGCGAAATCTTCGGGAAGTTCGCTGTTGCCGTATTCGACACACCATCCCCAGCCGACGGTGAAGTATTGGTAGCGCAGCATATCCATAACCCCTACGGCAGGGAGAGCGACGGCGAAGAGGTCGGGACGCTGGGTCATACAGGCTCCGACAAGCAGGCCTCCGTTCGATCCGCCGGCTATCGCCAGCTTCTGTGGTGAGGTGTATCCGCTGTCGATCAACTGTTGGGCGACGGCGATAAAGTCGTTGAAGACGTTCTGTTTTTGGGCCTTCATCCCGGCCTGGTGCCACTGCTCTCCGAATTCCCCTCCTCCCCGCAGATTGGCGACGACGTACAGGCCGCCCTGTTCCATCCATGTAATGGCTAAAGGGGAGAAGGTTGGGGTCAGGCTGATATCGAATCCGCCGTATCCGTAAAGGTAGGTCGGGCGATTCCCGTCGGGGCGGCTGTCCCGGTGTCGGACAACGAAAAACGGAATCGATGTCCCGTCTTTGCTTTGGGCCCGGTGTCGTTCGACAACAAAAAAGGCTGGATCGAACTGTTTTTCCGGAGAACGATACAGCGAAGAGTTTCCTGTCCGAGGGTCGTAGCGGTAGATCGAAACCGGATCGATGAAGGAGGTGTAGGAGTAAAAAATATCGTCGTTGCCGTCGTTGTCGAACCCCGAAACGGTGCCGTTTCCCGGAAGGTCGACTTGGCTGGTACGATTTCCTGCATTATCAAGGCGGATGATTTCGCTGCAGGCGTCCTTGAGGTAGTGGGCAAAATAGGCTCCTCCGGCCGAAGTCACCTGAATCAACCGGTTGTCCGATTCGGGCAGCCACGGTTTGACCTGCGGATTGTCCCCTAAAATGGCCCGGACGACTCTCCCGTTCGGAGCCTGTTCGTTGGTCAGGAAGAGGGCCTCACCCCGATCGGCATGTACAAACGTATAGTCGTAATCGAATCCCGAAAAGAGCAGGCGAAATTCCGTCTCATCTTCAATCCTCCGGTAGAGAACTTCGTTGCCCGAAGTCCCTTCCGATGCTATGACGAAAAGATATTCTTCGTCGCGACTGACCGATGCCTGAAAGTAGCGTTGCGGGTGTTTCGGGTCGTGATAGATAGTCCGGTCTTGGCTCTGTTCCGTACCCAATCGGTGGTAGAATATCTTTTGGGCAAGCGATTGTGCCTCATACTCTTTCCCTGCGACCGGAGCATCGAATCCGCTGTAATAAAAACCTTCGCCGCACCATACGGCACATGAGAATTTAACCCAGCGGATGCGGTCGGGGAGCAGGTGTCCCGTCGAGCACTCCATGATCCGTATTTCGGACCAGTCCGATCCCGAGACGGCGATGGAGTAGGCCATATACTTCCCGGTTTGGGAGAAAGAGATTCCGGTGAGTGCAGCCGTTCCGTCGGAAGCGAGGGTGTTCGGGTCGAGAAAAATCCGTGCCTCCTCGCCGTCGGGTTGGCAGTATAGGATACTTTGGTTGTGTCTGCCGTCGTTATAGGAAAAGAAGAGTCGGTTTCCGTGCCGTTCGGGAATGCTGAATTGCGGCGAGTGCCACAATTCGGTCAACCGTCGACGGATCGCCGGACGATATGGAATAGCTGAAAGGTAGTGTTCGCTCAGTTTGTTTTGGGCCGCGATCCATTGTCGGGTTTCGTCGGAACGGCTCTCTTCGAGCCAGCGGTAGGGGTCGGCGACCTTCGTCCCGAAATAGTTGTCGGTCGTTTCACACCGACGGCTGAACGGATATTTGATTTTTGTCGATTCCATCGTTGAAAAAAGTGATCTATTCGGAGGAGGGCATGACTCCCTCTCTGCTTCAAAGCAAATGTAGGGATTGTTTCGCGGATTCCATATAAAAATTCATAACTTTGCGCAAGTAGTATGTATAAACAGGATTAGAGATGTATCAAGAGGTAAAATCGGTGGTCGAGCAGGCTTGGGAGGATCGCTCCCTGCTGAAAGAGGAACAGGTCAAACAGAGTATCCGGCAGGTGATCGAATGGCTCGATAAGGGGAAAATCCGTACGGCAGAGCCACTCGCCGACGGAACATGGCAGGTGAACGAATGGGTGAAAAAGGCGGTAATTCTCTATTTCCCGATTCAGGAGCTCGAGGTTTCCGAAGCCGGGCCGATGGAGTTTTATGATAAACTGAGGTTGAAAACCGAATATAAGGATCTCGGTGTGCGTGTCGTTCCGCACGCTGCGGCCCGTTATGGAGCCTATTTGGCCCCGGGGGTGGTCATGATGCCCTCGTATGTCAACATCGGGGCTTATGTCGGAGAAGGGACGATGATCGATACGTGGGCGACGGTCGGTTCATGTGCCCAGATCGGGAAGGGGGTACATTTGAGCGGAGGCGTCGGCATTGGCGGTGTACTGGAGCCGATTCAGGCGGCACCGGTGATTATCGAGGACCACTGTTTTGTCGGCAGCCGGTGTATTGTGGTCGAAGGGGCGCATGTTTGCAAGGAGGCTGTGCTCGGAGCTAATGTAGTGCTCACGGGATCGACCAAAATTATCGATGTGACCGGTAAGGAGCCTGTGTATTATCAAGGATATGTTCCGCCACGTTCGGTCGTGATTCCCGGATCTTATACGAAACAGTATCCCGCCGGTGAATACCATGTCTCCTGTGCCTTGATTATCGGGCAAAGAAAGGAGTCGACCGATCGTAAGACGGCGTTGAATCAAGCGTTGAGGGATTTCGGCGTATCGGTATAGCGTGTTTGACGTCTCTTCTTATTGGATATCGCGATGGATTTGAAACAAAGACTGAAACATTTTGCAGCTGCTGCGGGATTTGGTTTTTATTACTTCGATGAGTTGACATCGACCAACGATGAGGCCCGGGATCCCCGTTACGAAGCGGGAGATGTGATCCTGGCGGAGCGTCAGAGTCGAGGTAGAGGTCAGAAAGGAAATCGCTGGAGCAGTGAGTCGGGAGTGAATCTGACTTTCTCGGTCATTCTGTGTCCCGGTTTTCTTCCCGCTGAACGGCAGTTTCGGTTGCTGCAATCCGTTGCGTTGGCCGTAGCCGATACGTTGGATGCATTTGACGTTCCGGCTCGAATCAAATGGCCCAACGACATTTATGCCGGAGACCGCAAGGCCGTGGGCATGTTGATCGAAAACGATCTGTCGAACGGATGTATTGCCCGTTCGATTGCGGGCATCGGGATCAATGTAAATCAGACCGAGTTCGATCCTTCGCTTCCGAATCCGACCTCACTTGCACGAGAACGGGGACAGTCGTTCGATAGGGGTGCGGTTTTCGAGACGTTTTATCGGAAAATGAGTTCCCGGTTTGCGATGTTGGAATGTGGAGAGGAACAACAGCTTGCTCAAGACTATTTGGAGCGGATGTATGGTCTCGACGAGCGCAGGATTTATATCGATGGGCGCAGCGGCAAGCGTTTCGAAGGGGTGATCCGTCATGTGTTGCCTTCGGGAGAGCTGGAGGTGGAACATGCCGACGGATCGCTGCACCGTTACCTGTTTAAAGAGATCGAATACGTGATCGAAAGCGTATGATCGGAAATTGATCTGAAAAAGAGTTTTTCCGATGTAACTTTTCCAATTTATTATACGTTGTACCGTCAAATACCGGTGTTTGCATGACAGCCTCAGAATACGATAGATGCGTCGACCTGTATTCCGACAACCTGTACCGGTTCGTTCTTAAGTCGTTGCGTGATGAAGAGCAGGCTAAGGATGTCGTTCAGGAGAGTTTTCTGAGGTTGTGGGAGAATCGGGAGGCCGTAATCAGCGGGAAAGAGAAAGGTTATCTTTTCACGATAGCCTATCGGTTGATGGTGGATCAGATTCGTATGCGGCGGCGCTATGTCGGTGGAGAACAGGTTTTGGCAAATCGGAAAACTCCACAAAGGGGGGAATTCGATAATCTGTCCGAAACGATCGAGCGGTGTTTAGACCGTTTGCCTCCGATTCAGAAGGCATTGATTCTGTTGCGGGATTACGAAGGGTACAGTTATCGGGAGATGGCCGAAATGACCGCATTGAGCGAGTCGCAGGTGAAGGTCTATATCTTTCGGGCACGGGTAGCATTGAAAAAGTATATAGGGGATATAAACGATATATTGTGATGTACGATTGGGATCATTATGAAGAGCAGGCTTTGGATTACCTCGAAGGTAATCTGTCGGACGAACAGCGTAGGGCGTTCGAATCCTTTATGGAGAGCCATCCCGAGATAGCACGGGAAGTTCATTCGTTGGCGCAGGGGATGCCGGTTTTACCGGTCGATCGTGTGGAATTTCCGAACAAGGAGCTGCTTAAGCGAGGGGCGAAGAGCGGCTTACGGTGGCGCCAGATCGGATCGTTTCTGGGAGGCGCTGCAGCTGCTTCCGTTGTCATCGGGTTGTTCGGGCTGCTTGGGAGTATCGGTAGAATAGACGATTCGATACAGTATGGCGAGCGGCAGTTGGCTGTGCAGATCGAGGAGGTCTATCAGGAAACGGCAAAATCCGTGGCTGCTGAGAACGATGCTTCTCAGGAGGTTGCGGAAGATGTGGTTTCGGATGTCGTTTCTGTACCGGAGAGAGTTGTTTCGTCGGTTGATGCGTATGCAGGATCGGTCCCAAGAACGAGTGTTGTAAATGACGAGACGGAGCGACAGAAAAACGATAAGGTCGAAGAGGCCGGATTGGATCAGGTGGTTTTGAAACCTTTGTTTGCGGATTCCCGTGCGATTCCTGATCCGATAGTTTTGAATAAAAATATAATCTTGGAACCTGTGACGCTTCCGATGGCAGGGGACAATGATCTCCCCGAGCTCGATAATGCGGATGACGATCTGACGGATGGAACGAAAGAGGCGATGCGTATTCTGACCTCGCTATTGGCCCCGTTCGATGATTTGTTGCCGATTAAAAGATACAGTACGGAAGATGAGCGTGGAATAGAGATTGCATCGTTTATCCGGATAGGGAGCCGAGTTGAATAATAGAGGGGAAACGAAGATAGATATAGATGATAAAAAAGACTTTTTTAGGAGTGTTGTTTTCCGTGGTGATGTGTAGTGTCTATGGTCAAGTTCAGGATACTGCAACGCAGGGGGAAAATGAAGTCGTTGAAGAGAGTTCCGTAGCGGTTTCGCAGAACAATGGAGAAAAACGGAGCCGTTTGACGGTCGCTATTAAGAATGTTTCACAAACCGACGAAGGAGAACAACGCCACAATCGGTTGTTGTGGAACGACGGACACTGGGCGGGGATCGGTATTCATTACAGCGGGCTGATTACCAACTTGACGCACATGAACCTTCCTGTCGGTGCGGAGTTTCTGTCCCAAAGTGCCAAGTCGATCGGAGTTACGCTTAATCCGATCGATTATACGCTGTTGAAGAGCAGGCATATCGGATTGGTTACGGGTTTGGGAGTGGAATTCAATAATTTCCGTTTCGATGAAAATATGACCTTGAAGGTGGAGAATGGAGTGACGGTTCCCGACTACCAATATCAGGAGCAAAACATTCGGTTGGATAAATCGAAACTTTACACCTGCTATCTGAATGTGCCGTTGTTGGTGGAGGTTCAGATGGGACGGAACAATAACTTTTTCATCAACGCGGGTATGGTCGGAGGATGGCGTATCGGAACGCATACCAAGATTAAAGTATCTGATCCCCGTATGAGTGGAAAATACAAGGATCACGGAAGTTTTGGACTTCGGAATTTTCATTACGGTTATACGATCAATGTAGGCTACAACCATTTTGCTTTGACGGCGGTTTATTATCGTTCTACGTTGTTTAAGGATGATAAGGGGCCTCGTGTACAACAGATCAATATAGGTTTGACATTTATGTTGTAAAACCGTTATGGGTTTTATGGTTTGAAAACCTGTCGGGAACTATGCGGCGAGCCATTTCGGTTCGCCGTTTTATATTAAAATGATTGAGGATTTACGAGTTTCTCCATCGATAAACGCATCAAACAATGACTTAGAGTTGTTTCCGGAAGTATTATAAAGAATGGCTGATAATCGGTATATGAGGAAGTGAAATACAAAATACCGGTCGATTTACGGATGGAATGGATGTGCCGTTCTCTCTATCTTTCTTGTTTCTATGCGATCTTTCCGCATTATTTATTATCTTTGCAAGAAGTAACGGATCGAATCAACGGGAATCGGGATCATGGAGTACAGCAGCAGTCTGAAAAAATTCGGTACAGGTGTTTCTTCTGCGGAGATAGAGGAAATTCTTGCTGCGGTACGTCGTACCCTGCCGAAGAACTACAACGAAAAGGTCTATAAACGTTGTTTCGGAGCTATCGATCTCACGTCATTGAACAGTACCGATTCAAAGGATCGGATCGATCGTTTTGTCACTCGGGCAGTGGAACTTCCGAATCGATACCCGGATGTGCCGAATGTCGCTTCAGTGTGTGTTTATCCTGTTTTTGTTGAGACGGCGGGTATGGCGATAGGCGACTCGGGCATGTCTATCACAAGTGTGTGTGGCGGTTTCCCCTCCTCACAGACCTATCTGGAGGTAAAGATGCTCGAAACGGCGATGGCGGTCGAAAACGGGGCAGACGAAGTGGATGTGGTGATCAGTGTCGGGGAATTCCTTAATGGCGAGTACGATCTGATGGGAAACGAGATTGAGATGCTTCGTAATGAGGTAGGCGACGATATTGTATTGAAGGTGATTCTTGAGTCGGGGGTATTGGCTGCTCCGGAAGCGATTCATCGGGCTTCGGTCATTGCCATGTCGGCCGGTGCGGATTTCATTAAAACGTCGACGGGGAAAGCGGCGGTGGCTGCAACGCCCGAAGCGGCGGTGGTCATGTGTCGGGCGATCCGGACTTTTGCGGAAAAAACGGGACGGAAGGTTGGGTTCAAAGCGGCCGGGGGTATCTCTACGGCAGAAGATGCGGTGTTGTATTATACGATCGTCGAACAGGTTTTAGGGGAAGAGTGGTTGAACCCCGAGCGGTTCCGTATCGGAGCGAGCGGATTGGGTAACCGGTTGTTGTCGGCGATTGTCGGCGATTCGGTCGAGTATTTTTAAGCGACTTTTGGGGTTTTCTGAACCGGAATGCGATTCGGAAGATACGGATCGCAGGCTTCGGATGTGACAAAAACCGAAACGAATGAATTTTAATGAGGAATGAAAAAATAGCGGAGGATTAGCGTATGAATAAAGAGTGCATCATCAGCAGATTGTCGGAATCGATTAAAACGACCAGTCGTATCGATAATGATTTGTTTGTAAAATATAATGTCAAACGAGGCTTGCGTAACGAAGACCATTCCGGAGTGTTGGTCGGTTTGACCAAGATCGGTAATGTGGTAGGTTATGAAGCCTTGCCGGAAGGGAGGTTACGGGCTATCCCGGGACAGTTGATCTATCGGGGAATCAATGTAGAGAATCTGGTGCGGGGGATTCAGTCCGAGGGACGTTTCGGTTTTGAGGAGACGGCTTTCCTGTTGCTGTCCGGATATTTGCCCGACCGGGAGGAACTTGCGGCATTCAGCAAGATGATTCATCAGTGTATGTCTCTGCCGCAAAAGACCAAAATGAACATTCTCGATCTCGAGGGTCAGAATATTATGAATATATTGGCTCGCAGTGTACTGGAGATGTATACGTTCGACGATAATCCGGACGATACCTCCCGGATCAATCTGATGCGCCAGTCGATCGATTTGATCTCTAAATTCCCGACAATCATCGCCTATGCATATAACATCGTTCGGCACAGCAATGAAGGACGTTCGTTGCATATCCGTTTCCCGAAGGAACATCTGTCGGTGGCCGAGAACTTTTTGTATATGTTGAAGGGCGGTTACACCGATTTGGAGGCCAAAACCCTCGATTTGGCCCTGATGTTGCACGCCGAACACGGCGGTGGCAACAACTCGACCTTTACGGTGCGTGTGACCAGTTCGTCCGGAACGGATACCTATTCGTCGATTGCCGCAGCGATCGGATCGCTGAAAGGTCCGTTGCACGGAGGGGCCAATTTGGCTGTGGTGAGCATGTTTGAACACCTCAAAGAGAATATTCACGACTGGACGAATGTGTCTGAAATCGATGAATATTTGGGCAAGATGTTGCGTAAAGAGGTTTACGACAAGTGCGGTTTGATCTATGGTATCGGACATGCGGTCTATACCATCTCGGATCCGCGAGCCTTGTTGCTGAAAGAGATGGCGCGAGACCTGGCCAAGGAGAAACATCGTGAAGAGGAATTTGCCTTTTTGGAACTGCTTGAAGAGCGTGCGGTACACACTTTTATGGAATTCAAGGGGAATAAAGTCAACAAACGGGTGTGTGCCAATGTCGACTTCTATTCGGGTTTTGTGTACGATATGATTGGGTTGCCGCGTGATGTGTTTACTCCGTTGTTTGCCATGAGCCGTATTACCGGATGGGCGGCCCACCGGATTGAAGAGCTCAACTTCGACAGCAAACGGATCATCCGCCCTGCCTATCGGAACGTAGGACTGGATCAGCAGTTCATTCCGCTCGACCAGCGGAACCACAACAAGGAATAAGGGTTCTGGGTGGCGACAGAAAAGAAATAAAAGCGGCCTAAGGGTCGCTTTTGTCGTATATGGACCTTTTTTGTTAACTTCGCGGGGTAATTGTCGAAGAAGATGAATTTTAAAAAAGATTATACGGGCTATGCCTCCCTGATCGCAATTTTGGTGATTGTCTTTTTGGCAGCGGCCTCTCGTATTCCCGGAACGAAAATCGGGGAGATAAAATTGAAAAAGATCAATATCCTTTCGGATTTGATCGAAGATGATGCGCCTTCGGATTTGGGAGGAGATCTCTATTTCGATACGACTTTTCTTGCGGAGGCCGATGCGATTGAGGCGAATATGCCTTCGTTGGAACCTGTACAGAGTAGGGAACAGGGGGCTGTTGTTGTCGAAACGGAGCGTGATTTTCAGGAAGCGCAGACCGCCGTACCGACCTCTCCCCGACCGCTGCCGGATAGTTCGGGGTCCGTTGTAATGAAGAGGCCCACGGTCGAGATTCCCTATCTGGAAGACTTTGGGGGCAGCTGTTCGGCACTGCTTCCGTTTTATGAGGCGATGTTGGACAGTACCGATCATAATCGGGTTCGCATGGCTGTCTTGGGAGACTCATTTATCGAGGGGGATATCGTGACAGCCGATTTGCGGGAGCAGTTGCAGGAGGCCTATGGCGGGTCCGGTGTCGGTTTTGTCCCTTTTTCGTCTCCGATCGCTCAGTTCAGGGGAACGGTCCGTCATGTTTTCCAAGGGTGGAAAACGCTGGATGTTAAAAACGCACGGGATGTCGCTGAGGACTTAAAAGATAAGTTTTTTGTTTCCGGGTATTTGTGCATCCCGGAAGAGGGGGCGTCGGTACGGCTTGAGGGAGTCGGTTTCCGGAAACATTTATGGAGTGTTCCCGAGTGCCGTCTGATTTTTATAAATCGCGGACAGACATGTATACAGGTGACGATCAACGACACGATCCATCAGGAGTACCGCCCGGAGCCGAGTGAGGAGGTGCAGCAGATCCGTATCAAACAGCGGTCGATCCATTCGATCGAGTGTCGGTTTACCGGTACTGAAGGGTTTATCGGATATGGGATTGTTTTGGGAGGGACAGGAGGTGCCGGACTCGATAACTACTCGATTCGGGGGAATAGCGGACTGGCCCTTTTCGCAACCAATGGAAAGATCAACAGGGCGATCGGAGCGATGTTCGATTACGACCTGATCATATTGGAGTATGGGTTGAATGTACTGACTGCCGATGTGCTGCATTATGATTCTTACAGAAAGGCGTTTGTTCGGGTGATCAATTACATGAAGCGTTGTTTCCCGGATGCGGCTGTTTTGGTGATGGGGATTTGCGATCGAAGCATGCAGAATAATGGGGTGTTCGAGACGATGCCGTCGGTCGAGGGAATGATTGAGGCGCAACGGGCAGCGGCAGAGGAGACGGGTGTAGCCTTTTGGAATACGTTCGAGGCAATGGGCGGACACAACAGTATGGCCGAATTCGTAGCGAAGAACTGGGCGGCAAAGGATTATACGCATATCAGTTATGCCGGAGGAAAGTTTGTCGCCCGCAAATTATTGGAGAGCCTGATGCAGGGGGTCGAGGCGGAGAAACGTTTCCGGGAAGAGGAGGCAGAGCGGCTTGAGCAGCAGAAAATGGAGAGTTATAACCCCGTTTTCGATTCGGTTTTAATGGCAGAATAAATATAAGGGAGATGAAACGATTCGTGGATGTAGTGAGGTGGAGTTTCGTTATCGTTTTTGTGTGGACGGTAACGGTCCTTCGTGCTGAGGATCACGATTCGTTGGCGGTGCAGAGGTGGCCCGAATATATTTGTATCGATTCGAACCGGATTTCCGGAAATGTCGCTGCGTTGGATGAGCTGTTTCGGAAGTGGAGTGCGGTGGAGAGCGACACCTCTGTCGTAGTCTCCATTTTGCATCTCGGGGATTCTCATGTTCAGGCCGGTTTTTTTTCAGGAGCGGTTCGGGATAGTTTGCAGGCGGTGTTCGGGGATGCGGGGCGCGGATTGATCGCTCCGTTGAAGTTGTTGGGAACGAACGAACCTCCCGATTATACGCTTACCTCTCCGAACAGTTGGTATGGAGCCAAATGTGTCGATTTGCGTCCGCAGGAGGAGATCGGGGTTTCCGGGATGGTCCTTGCGACATCGGATCGTGAGATCGAATTCCGGATCGAGGACAAAACGCCGTTCGATCGGGTGTTGGCCTTCCATCATGCACGGGCCCCGTTGCTCGAGGTCTCCGATTCGCTCGATGCGGGAATCTGGTGTCCCGAACCGAGTGAAGAACTGACCTCGATTCAGTTGGACAGTGCCGTATGTCGCGTGGTTTTAAAGGCGCGGGTGACCGATACGGCCTATGCCCATCCCTGTTTTTATGGATTTTCTTTGGATCGCACCCAAAATGGCGTGCGGTACCACAGTGTAGGAATTAATGGAAATACCTTCTCGGCTTTTGTGCGGAATCCTCAGATTTTTGAGCAGGCGGCGTGGCTCGAACCTGATTTGGTGATTGTCTCGTTGGGAACGAACGATTGCAGCGGATCCCGGTTCGACCGGGAGTACGTGGAACGGCAGGTCGCCAATCTGTTGGATCAGATCGCCCGGTCGATGCCGACGGCTGCCGTCCTGATGACTACCCCGATGGAGTTTTGCCGGGCTGTTCGGTCACGGGGACGGGTCTATCGTCGCGAGAATCCCCATGTTGTTTCCATGCGGGAGGTGATTTTGAATGAGGCTGCATCGAGGGGGATTCCGGTTTGGGATTTTTATGAGGTGGCTGGTGGCAAAGGAGCTGTCACTTCTTGGTTCGGATCGGGTATGATGAATCGGGATCGGATCCATCTGACCCGGGAGGGGTATCAGATGCAAGGAAAATTGCTTGTCGAGGCGCTTCTTTCGGCCTATTCCGGCTATTTGCAGCGTAGTGCCGAAATATCCTCCGAAAGGGTGGATTTATCCGAAATGAAACGAACAGATAAGGAGTAAAATAGCTACATTTGTGCTCTTGATTTTAAACGTAAGGAGCCGAACCGAAAACAGGTGAATATTGTATGGATGAAATTTCGTCGATTTTCTCTAAAATAAAGGAACTGCTGGTATATGATCCGGCCAATCCGATACTTTTTTCGAGCGGATTGTTTCTGTTTCTATTTGCCGGGTTCGCCTTTTTCTATCGGTTTATGCGGCGGACCGTAATGTTGCGGATCCTGTACGTCGTCTGTTTTTCGCTCTATTTCTACTATAAAACCAGTGGAATCTATTTTTTGCTGCTGGTCGCCTTGTCCCTGTCTGATTTTGTGATCGGGCATTTCCTGTCACGAACCAAGCGGCAAGGGGCGCGGAAGGGGTGGGTTGCACTCAGTGTGACGATCGATCTCGGAATTCTGTGTTATTTCAAGTATACCAATTTCTTTGTAGGATTGCTTAACGACCTGTCGGGACGGGATTGGCTGGCATTCCATAATATTTTTCTACCTGTCGGGATTTCGTTCTTCATTTTCCAGTCGATCAGCTACGTTGTCGATCTGTATAAACATCGGGTCGAACCGGTCCATAACTGGTTCGATTATCTCTTTTTTCTCTCGTTTTTCCCGCAGCTCGTAGCCGGTCCGATTGTCAAGGCTCATGATTTTATTCCGCAGATCCGGCAGAATCCGTTGGTTGTGACGCGGGAGATGTTCGGTACGGGGATTTTTCTGATCCTTTCGGGGTTGTTCAAAAAGGCGATCATATCCGATTATATCAGTCTGAACTTTGTAGACCGGATATTCGATAATCCGTTGCTGTATAGCGGATTCGAGAACCTTATGGGAGTGTATGGGTACGCATTGCAGATCTATTGCGATTTTTCGGGGTACTCCGATATGGCTATCGGAATCGCCTTGTTGTTGGGATTCCGGTTCCCGGAAAACTTCAATTCACCTTATAAGTCTGCGACGATTACCGAATTCTGGCGCCGCTGGCACATCTCGTTGTCGAGCTGGCTACGCGATTACCTCTATATCCCTTTGGGCGGAAGCCGTAAAGGAAAAAGCCGGACCTATCTGAACCTCTTTCTGACCATGCTGCTGGGTGGATTGTGGCATGGAGCCGCCATCCGTTTTGTTTTGTGGGGCGCATGGCATGGAGCGGCATTGGCCGTACACAAATGGGTAACGACGCACTTTTCATCGTTCCGTAGGATGGGGTCCGAAATGGTGCTCTGGAGACGAATCCTCGGTATGATCATTACGTTCCATGTGGTGTGTGCCGGGTGGATTCTTTTCCGGGCACAGGATATGGAGAGCGGGATGCAGATCTTGTCGCAGATTTTTCATAACTTTAACCTCGCTCTGATCCCGCAGGTGGTGTCGGGTTATGGGGTGATCTTTGCGTTGATGGCGCTCGGTTACGTGTTGCACATGTTGCCCCGAACAACCGAAATGTGGGGGAAACGGGTGGTCACCGCTTCGCCTGTCGTGGTTCAGGCTCTGTTGTTGACTGTGCTGATTTGGGGAATCATGCAGATCAAATCGGCCGAGATACAACCGTTCATCTATTTTCAATTTTAAGTCGGCGTAGGTATGATCTGGCAGACCCTTCTCGATATGGACAAGCAGCTGTTGCTGGCATTGAACGGTGACGGCGGCCCCTTTTGGGACAACTTTTTTTATGTCGTTTCGGCAAAATTGACATGGATTCCGCTTTATGTGTTGCTGTTGTATTGTATTTGGAGGCAGATGGGATGGCGGGGACTGCTGTGGAGCATCGTGATTCTCGGAATCGGTGTCGGACTGGCCGATCAGATCTGTAATTTCTTCAAACATTATACGCCGAAGTTCCGGCCGACGCATACACCCGATATCGAAATGTGGGTCCACACGGTCAGGGGGTATCGTGGCGGTCCTTACGGAACCGTATCGGCACATGCGGCAATCAGTTTTACGATCGCTGTTTATACGGCTCTGCTGTTTCGCCGGTGGTGGTATACGGCGATTATTGTAGGGTGGGCTCTGCTTATGGCCTATAGCCGGATCTATCTCGGAGTCCATTTCCCGATGGACATCTGTTTCGGTACGATACTGGGAATCGGGGTCGGTTTAGGGGCTTATCGACTTTTTATGTGGCGGATTCGAAAAGGTAACCAGACCGGAGAACTTCCGGATAAATCATAGAAAAAATGACAATTCTCGATCGTTTTAAAGTCTTGCGCGGTAAATTATGGTTCCGTCGGAAACGGATACCGTTGCTGTTGATTCCTGCCGCATGGGTGGCTTTATGGTTAGCGGTCCCGTTTTCGATATGGAATAGTCCTCCGTTTATGCTGTTCTGTGTGGTGTGTACCGCATGCGGATTCATTATCCGAAGCCGTGCCGTAGGCATGCTCGCTGCGGAGAAAAAGATTGATTCAAAGGAGCCCGAGTTAAATAAGGTATTGCCTCCTTCATTTCCGAAAGAGGGAGTTTATGCCCGGATGAGGTATCCTTTGTATACGGCCGATTTTCTGATCTGGTTTGGCTTTATACTCTATGTCGGAGTAGATTGGTTTGTTGTCGGAGCAACGTTGCTGTATATCGTCTGCTTTTTGATTATTCTGAGTAAAGAGGAGGAGGTGATGTTGCTTAAGTACGGTGAAGAGTACCGGCAGTGGTGCGATCAGGTTCCTGCGCTCATTCCGAAACGAAATGCAATAGAGCATAGTGCCGGCCGTTTTTCATGGATCGGGATGCTGCGGTATGAATCCCGAAATCTTGCCGGAATGGTGCTTTTGTTCCTTCTGTTCGGAGCCATAAAGTACAGAATGATCCACCTGGCATGGGGTGTCTCGGGTACCTCCTTATTGATTGCCGGGATGGTACTGATCGTCTTTTTATTCGGAAGTTGGATGCGTCAGCGGACCAGAAAGAAGAGAAGATAGTCGTTTTATTTTCAGGGATAAAAGAATAACGGCGAAGATTTATTTCTTCGCCGTTATTCTTTATCGGATTGGGGAGCGAAACCTAAAAGTTTCGCTCCCTTATTTTAGACTATTTTCCACCTTGTTTCAACGCAGCGTGTGCGGCAGCCAAACGGGCGATAGGCACACGGAACGGAGAGCAAGATACGTAGTTCAGGCCTGCATAGTGGCAGAACTCAACCGAACTCGGTTCACCGCCATGCTCACCGCAGATACCGCATTTGAGGTTCGGTTTCACACCGCGACCTTTGAATACGGCCTCGCGAACCAGCTGACCTACACCGTCCTGATCCAATACCTGGAACGGGTCGTGTTTCAGGATACCTTTTTCGAGGTAGACCGGCAGGAATTTGGCAACGTCGTCACGGGAGAATCCGAGCGTCATCTGCGTCAGGTCGTTCGTACCGAATGAGAAGAACTCGGCCTCTTCGGCGATCTCGTTGGCTGTAACGGCTGCACGCGGAATCTCGATCATCGTGCCGACCATATAGTCGATCTTGTCGTTACGTTCTGCAAATACAGCTTCTGCCGTTGCGTTGATGATCTCTTTCTGGAGTTTCAACTCTTTGACATTTCCTACCAGCGGAACCATGATCTCGACATGTACGTCGATACCTTTCTCCTTACGGGTGTTCAGAGCGGCCTCGATGATGGCACGGGCCTGCATTTCGGTGATTTCCGGATAGGTGTTACCCAAACGGCAACCCCGGTGACCCAGCATCGGGTTGGCTTCAGCCAGCGAATCCACTTTGTTCTTGATCGTTTCGAACGATACGTTCAAGTCGGCAGCCAATTCTCTCATCTCTTTCTCGAAATGAGGAACGAACTCGTGCAAAGGCGGATCGAGCAGACGTACCGTAACGGGCAGCCCGTTCATCGCTTCGAACAGACCTTCGAAGTCGCCGCGTTGCATCGGCAACAGTTTGTCGAGGGCTTTGCGACGTCCGGCTTCGTCATCGGCGAGGATCATTTCGCGTACGGCTTTGATCCGGTCGCCTTCGAAGAACATATGCTCGGTACGGCACAAACCGATACCTTGAGCTCCGAAACGGAAAGCTGTCTGTGCATCGCGCGGCGTATCGGCATTTGCCCGTACCTTGAGGCGGGCGTATTTGTCGGTCAGATCCATCAGTTTAGCGAAATCGCCGCTGACGTCTGCGTCTTTGGTCGTAACCTTGCCTTCGTAGATGATACCCGTAGAACCGTCCAGGGAGATCCAATCGCCCTCTTTGTAGGTCTTGTTGTCCACGGTGATCGTACGGGCTTTGTAGTCGATTTGCAGGTCACCTGCACCCGATACGCAGCATTTACCCATACCACGGGCCACAACGGCAGCGTGCGAGGTCATACCACCGCGTGCGGTCAGGATACCGTTTGCCGAGTTCATACCCTTGAGGTCCTCCGGAGAGGTTTCGATACGAACGAGGATGGTCTCTTTACCGGCGGCAGCCCATTTTTCGGCTTCGTCGGCGAAGAATACGATCTGGCCGGTAGCGGCACCCGGAGATGCGGGCAGACCCTTAGCGATGATGTTGGCCTTCTTCAAGGCATCTTTGTCGAATACCGGGTGGAGCAGTTCGTCGAGTTTGGCGGGCTCAACACGCAATACAGCGGTCGGAGCATCGATCAGACCCTCTTCGAGCATTTCCATGGCCATACGGACCATAGCGGCACCGGTACGTTTCCCGCTACGGGTTTGCAACATCCACAATTTGCCGTTCTGGATCGTGAATTCCAGGTCCTGCATGTCGTGGAAATATTTTTCGAGGTGGTCTTGGATTTCGTTCAGTTCCTTGAACGCAGCGGGCATAACCTCTTCCAATGAAGGATATTTCAAGGCACGTTCGCTCTCTGAAATACCTTGCAGTTCAGCCCAACGGCGCGAACCTTCGATCGTGATGACCTGAGGCGTACGGATACCGGCAACCACATCTTCTCCCTGAGCGTTTACCAGATATTCACCGTTGAAGATGTTCTCTCCAGTCGCAGCGTCACGCGTGAAGGCGACACCCGTAGCCGAAGTCTCGCCCATGTTACCGAATACCATAGCCTGTACGGTAACGGCGGTACCCCATTCCGACGGAATGTTGTTCAGTTTACGGTAGAGGATAGCGCGTTCGTTCATCCAGCTGCTGAATACGGCGCAGATGGCACCCCAGAGCTGTTCCCAAGGATTGGTCGGGAAGTCTTTACCGGTATTTTTCTTGATGGCTGCTTTGAAGCGTTTTACGAGCTCTTGCAGATCTTCGGTGGTCAGTTCGGTGTCGTTCTTGACCTTCTTCTCCTCTTTGATGGCGTCGATGATCTCTTCGAACGGATCGACATCCTCTTTGCTTTGCGGTTTCATGTTGAGCACCACGTCACCGTACATCTGTACGAAACGGCGGTATGAATCCCATGCAAAACGCGGATTGCCCGTTTTCTTAGCCAAACCTTCTACAGCTTCGTCGTTCAAACCGAGGTTCAGGATGGTGTCCATCATACCCGGCATCGAAGCACGTGCTCCTGAGCGGACCGACAACAACAAAGGATTGGTGCTGCTGCCGAACTCCATACCCATGTTTTTCTCAACGCCTTTCATGGCGGCTTCCACTTCGGGTTTGATCAATTTGATCACCTCGTCCCGACCGTGCGTATAATATTCGGTGCACACTTCGGTCGTAATGGTGAATCCCGGAGGCACCGGAATGCCGACCAAGTTCATTTCAGCAAGATTTGCTCCCTTTCCTCCGAGCAACTCTCTCATTTTTCCGTTTCCTTCAGCCTGTTTGTTGCCGAAGGTGTAAACTCTTTTTACGTTTGGCATTGTTTTTTTGTGTTAAATTGGTGTGTATTTTTAAGAAAATTTATAAAATCACAGAGCTTGTTATCAAAAAGTTTCGGTTCATAGGAAAGTATGCAAAGGTAAGGATTAATTTCCGATCTGCAAAATTTACGGAACCTAAATTCATTCAGCAGGTTGTGTTTCCAGGTCGAGGTAAACGGGCAGGTGATCGCTGTATCCGGCGGTGTACCGTCCGTTACGGAACGAACGGATCGGATAACCCTTGAACGGCCCCTCTGTATGAAGCAGATAATCGCGGACGAAAATGCCATACGATTCGTTGTAAATGAGGGTTTTGCCGGTTAGAATTGACCGACTGAACGCGATGTAGTCGAACAGTTGGCGACGATCGCGATAGATCAGCGAACCATACCCTTTCTGACTCAATCGTAAAAATGGAGAGTATAAAGAACGGTCTTTGTCGGCACGCTTCTCTATAGAGAGCGCGTCGGTGAGAAGAAGGGTTCGGATAACGGATCGGGAGTCGGGTTCTGCATTGAAGTCGCCCATGACAATTAATTTCTCCGAAGGGTTGCGTTGAAGTATGGAATTTACGGCGTACCGCAGGGTTTGTAAAGCGGTGAGACGAAACGATTGTCTGTTTTGTTTTGAGGGGAGGTGGACGCCGATAACGGAGAGTGTGTCTCCGTTCGCAAGGATGCCTTTTACCCAGAGTGCCTCTCGGGAGAGTCCGCGCCCGGAGATTTGTTTGATAAGAAAAGGGTAAAATTGGCTGCTTCGATATAGGAGGGCAATGTCCATCCCGCGCCGATCGCGGGTGTCCCGGTGGATGTAATTGTAGCCCGATCGCATGGCAAACATCAGGTCGCGCAGTACGTTTTCGTTCTCGATCTCTTCCAAAACGAGCAGATCTGCATCCAGATCATCGATTACCCGAGCGATGTTGGCGATCTTGGTCCGGTAGCGTTCGGTGTTCCAGCGGTTCGACCCTTGAGGTGTGAATGCCGTATCTTCCAGTTGAGGATCATGCAGCGTATCGCATAATGATTCCGTATTGTAGCAGGCGATCCGAAGGCGGGTTTGACCGAAAGCGGTAGATATTCCGTAACACGATAAACAGAAAAACAGCAGAGTAAGACGGATCGGTAAAAACATACGGCATGGAATGAGTGGGATCGTGGAAACGGTTGTTATTTTTTCGAAAGGTAACGAAAAATCGATAATCTTTTGATTTCTGGCCATAAAACATTCAAGGATTTTTTTCGTTATTATATATAGGTATGTAAAAAATCGGAGTAAATCGATTTTAAGGGGGCTATTTTGCGGTTCTCTGAAAAATGCGTAAATTAGCACACTTTTAATACATGTGAGTTTTACTGGAAATTCAGGCCGAAAAGTCATATTGTTCGGCGAAGAAGATGATAAATTAAGAAAAGATTATGGCAGAGACGACAGAAGGGGAGAGAATTATTAAAATCAATATCGAGGAGAAGATGAAGACGGCCTACATCGACTATTCGATGTCGGTCATTGTATCGCGTGCACTGCCCGACGTGCGGGACGGATTAAAACCGGTGCACCGTCGGATCCTCTACGATATGAGCAGTGAGTTGAATCTCTATTCCGATAAGCCTCATCGTAAATCGGCCAGAATTGTCGGAGATGTGCTCGGTAAGTTTCACCCGCACGGAGATTTATCGGTGTATGAAGCGATGGTGCGTATGGCCCAGGAGTGGAGCATGCGCTACATGTTGGTGGACGGGCAGGGAAACTTCGGTTCGGTAGATGGCGACGGTCCTGCCGCCATGCGTTATACGGAGGCCCGTATGCAGAAGATTGCCGACGAGGTGATGGCCGATATAGAGAAGGATACGGTGGATTTCCGTCCGAACTTCGATGAAACCATTCAGGAACCGGTCGTATTGCCGACTAAAATTCCGTTGCTGTTGGTGAATGGGGCTTCGGGTATCGCAGTCGGAATGGCAACCAACATGCCGCCACACAATCTTTCCGATACGATCGATGCCATCTGCGCCTATATCGACAATCCGAACATCGAGATGGATGAGTTGATCCGGTGTATCAAAGCGCCTGATTTTCCGACGGGCGGGATCATCTATGGGTACGAAGGAGTCAAAGAGGCCTATGAAACGGGACGTGGCCGCGTGATTATGCGGGCGAAGACCGAAATCGAACATACGGCGTCGGGACGCGAATGTATCGTCGTGACCGAGATTCCCTATATGGTGAATAAGGCCGAGATGATCCGTAAAATCGCTGATCTGATCAACGACAAGAAGATCGAGGGAATTGCCTATATCAACGACGAGAGCGACCGGAAAGGTATGCGGATCGTCATGATCCTGAAACACGATGCCGTAGCGAGTGTGGTGTTGAATAATTTGTTCAAATATACGGCGATGCAGACCTCTTTCCCGGTCAACAACATTGCGTTGGTCGACGGACGTCCGATGTTGCTCAACCTGCGCGATCTGATCCGGAATTTTGTCGAGCATCGCCACGATGTGGTGGTTCGCCGGACCCGTTACGATTTGGCCCAGGCCGAAAAGAGGGCTCACATTCTCGAAGGGTTGCTGATAGCGGTCGATCACATCGATGAAGTGATCCGGATCATTCGTGGAGCGCAAAGTCCCGATGAAGCCAAAATCCAGTTGATGGAGCGTTTCTCCCTCTCCGAATTACAGGCTGCAGCGATTATTGACATGCGTCTGCGGGCGTTGACCGGTCTCGAACGGAACAAGCTTAAGATGGAATACGACGACCTTTGTCAGAAGATAGCCTATTATAAAGAGGTACTTGAAAATGTGGCAATGCAGATGCAGATCGTTCGGGATGAGATGGTCGAGATCAAAGAAAAATATGGTGATGAACGTTGTACGGAGGTTGTGTTGAGTGCAGAAGAGTTTAATCCGGAAGATTTTTATGCGGACGACGAAATGGTGATCACCATCTCCCATATGGGTTATATCAAACGGACGCCGTTGACCGAATATCGGACACAGAACAGAGGTGGTGTAGGAGTTAAAGGAAGTTCGACCCGTGAAGAAGATTTTATAGAATACATCTATGTGACGACAATGCACAACACGATGTTGTTCTTTACGGAACAGGGGCGCTGCTACTGGTTGAAAGTATATGCGATTCCCGAAGGAACGCGTGCCTCGAAAGGACGGGCCATTCAGAATGTAATCCAGATTGCCCCGGACGATAAGGTACGGGCTTATATCAACGTCCGCCATTTGGATGATCAGGAATATGTGAACGGCAACTACATCATCATGTGTACCAAGTCGGGAATCGTGAAGAAGACCCTCTTGGAAGCCTATTCCCGTCCTCGTCAGAACGGAGTGAACGCCATTACTATCCGTGAGGGCGATCAGTTGATCGAGGCCAAATTGACCAACGGCAATAATGAGGTAATCATTGCCGCCAAGAACGGTAAGGCGATCCGATTCAATGAGGATACGGTTCGTCCGATCGGTAGAACGGGTACCGGAGTGAAAGCGATTACGATTGAGGCCGATGACGAGGTTGTCGGTATGGTCTGTGTGGAAAAGGGTACGAAAGAGGATATTTTGGTTGTTTCGGAGAACGGATTCGGGAAACGGACCGATCTGGAGGATTACCGAATTACGAATCGGGGTGGTAAAGGCGTAAAAACCTTGCAGATTACCGAAAAAACCGGTAAATTGGTGGCGATTAAATCCGTGTCGGATGACAACGATTTGATGATCATTAACCGCTCGGGTGTGACAATCCGGATTCCGGTTTCGGATATTCGGGTGGCCGGTCGGGCGACGCAAGGTGTAAAAGTGATCAATTTGCGTAACAATGATGCCATCGCTTCCGTTGTACCAGTACCGAAGAGTGAAGATGCTGAAGAGGGTGGAACGGAAAATCAGACCGAAAGCCAGACTGAAACAGCCGAAACGCAAAATTTAAATGAATAAGTTAAAGTAAGTTAAACCATAATTGTATTATTGGATTATGAAACGATTGTTATTGATCGCAGCAGCCGTATCGTTAGCATGGGGAACCGTTATGGCTCAGGAGGCTAAATTCGATGAAGCCGCCATTATTAAGAAGATTGACAAATTGGAACTCAACAGTCAGAATCCTAAAAAAGCGACTAAAGCAGAGACATGGCTTGACTTGGGAGATGCTTACGTTGAAGCAGGAACGATTGCTTCGGCAGGATTGTATCGGGGTATGGATGAATTTACCACCAAGATTCTTATGCAAAATCCGGAAGAGAGTACAGAAACGATTAATGGCGTTGAGTATGTGAAATACAGCAATGCCTATCTGGATGTCTATTTGAAAGATATGATGGTTCAATTCTGGCGTGTGAAAAGAAGTTTCGTTGACGGAGCTTTGGAAAAGGGAGTTGCGGCCTATCAAAAAGCGTATGAATTGGATGCAAAAGGAACAGAAGCAAAAGTAAAAGCTGGCTTGGAGAAGGTAGCCAATTCGTATAAGGAGACAGCGGATAATGCTTATACAGAAGCGGATTATGCAAAAGCTTCGGATATATTTGCAGCGGCGTATGAATTGCAAAAACAGGCTCCATTGAATAAAATCGATACGATTTGCTGTTTCAATGCAGGGTATTTGTATGCATTACTTGAAAAGTATGATTTGGGAGAACAATATCTGGTGCAAGCGATTGAAAATGGATATAAGGCGAATGGCGACAGCTATGACTTTTTATTTCTTTGTTATTATAAACAAAAAAATTATGAAAGCGCCGAACAAACTTTGCTTGCCGGTTTGACCGAATTTCCTCAGAATAATACCATTTTGGAACATTTGATTTCATTACACGGAGAGATGGGTAAAGACCCCAATACGATTATTCCGTATATAGAGCGGGGAATTGAAGCGGATCCCAACAAT
>DWXH01000029.1 GCA_019119305.1 Candidatus Alistipes merdigallinarum
CCGAGAGAGGTCCTCGGTATCGAAGGAGATAACGTAGATATCGAATTCAAATGGAACGACAACATGCAGGACAACGGGAACATCATGGATTTTTACGTAAACGGGGACACGGCACCCGGAGGCCGTTTTAACTTCGTCTATTCAACCAAATAACATGATCACCTATGAATCAAAGTATAAGAATCCTATTACGAATCACTGTTCCATGTCTTCTATTTTGTTTGGGAAGCAGTCCTGTGTCCAGCCAAACCGTCAGCAGCGATTCATGGGCCGCAACCGATGCACTCGGCCGGAAAGTCCGTGACTACCAAGAAGCCGGAGACAAAAAGCAGGATAAATTCGTTGCCATGTTCTACTGGACATGGCATCAGGGAGATGACGATACGACATATCAAGTGAAAAACATTACGGAAATCGTTCGGAAACACCCTGAGGCTTTAAAAAATTACAACCATCCGGCATGGGGAGACAAACAACCCGGATTCTTTTTCTGGGAGCAGCCCCTGCTGGGTTATTACAAAACCACTGACCCGTGGGTACTGCGTAAACATGCTGAGATGCTGGCTGATGCCGGTGTAGATGCCGTATTTTTCGACTGCACGAATGCCAGCCTCACATGGAAAGAGTCATACGACGTACTGATGGAGGTATGGGACCAAGCTCAAAAAGATGGGGTACGCGTTCCTAAAATTGCTTTTATGCTGCCTTTTGGACCCGCACCCAACTCACTGGTCTCGCTTCGACAACTGTATGAAGATATCTATAAACCCGGCCGTTATCCGAACCTATGGTTCATGTGGAAAGGAAAACCTTGTATCATGGCTTATCCGGATAACCTGACCGACTCAGAAGAGGATCAGGAGATCGCAAAATTCTTCACCTTCCGTCCGGGACAACCCGACTATATGGACGGTCCGCAACGGAACGATCAATGGGGTTGGCTCGAGGTCTATCCCCAACACGGTTATGTCAAAAACCAAGAAGGCAAATTCGAAGAGGTTACTGTCGGAATCGCACAAAACACCTCTCCGGATCGGGGAGGGCATGCCGGCGCATTTAACGTAAAAGATGCATACGGCCGGAATTTCAGTGTCTTGAAAGGATTCGACCCGCGCGTTGACGGATACCTTTACGGATGGAATTTCCAGGAACAATGGAGTCGTGCTTTTGAGCTCGATCCCGAACTGGTATTTGTAACCGGTTGGAATGAATACATTGCCGGACAATGGTTCATCCCTACATGGAATGGATTCCCCTTCTCGTTTGTCGATCAATACAACTGGAACTGCAGCCGGGATATCGAACCCAATGCCGGCTGGGGTGATAAAGGAGACGTATATTACCTCCAACTCGTCGACAACGTCCGGAAATTCAAAGGTATGGATGCCCCAGAAAAAGCTTCGGAGCCCAAGACTGTCAAAATCGGCAAGGCCGACGGCTGGAAGGATGTAGCTCCCTACTATCGCCACTACAAGGGAAACACGATGCACCGCGACCATCGCGGCCGATACGACCAATATTACACGAATCAGACCGGTCGTAATGACATCGTGGGAGCCAAAGTCGCCCGAGACGACGAAAACCTCTACTTCTACGTAGAAACCGCCGAAGAGCTGACCCCCTCGACCGATCGCAACTGGATGATGCTCTTCATCGATACCGACCGGGACAAAGCGACCGGTTGGAACGGGTACGACATCATCGTCAACCGCGTCTCGCCCAAAGGCAAGAAGGTTATTGTCGAAAAGAATGTCGGAAACCGGTGGGAATGGGAAGCCGTCGCCGAATGTAAATTCGCCGTCAACGTCGACAAGCTCGAGTTCGCCATCCCGAGAGAGGTGCTCGGTATCGACGGTGAGGAGGTGGACATCGAATTCAAATGGAACGACAACATGCAGGACAACGGGAACATCATGGACTTCTACGTAAACGGTGATACCGCTCCCGGAGGCCGTTTTAATTTCGTATACTCAACCAAACAATAGTTTTTATGAATCATTTACTTAAACTTTCACTTTGTGCATTGGCTGGAACGGCCATGATGGCTTGTGGAAACAACGCAGCGACCCAAGCCGAATCCGTACCGTACACCGCACTCGAATCGGGATTTATTACGCCTCCCGACTCAATCCTAACCAGTGTTTATTGGTATTGGATCTCTAACAACATCTCCGAGGAAGGTGTCGTAAAAGATCTCGAATCGATGAAAAAAGCGGGAATCAACCGTGCTTTCATCGGAAATATCGGACAGGATGACGTTCCCTACGGCAACGTTGAAATGTTGAGTGAAGAGTGGTGGAAAATCCTTCACGCTGCCCTGAAAAAAGCGACCGAGTTGAATATCGAGATCGGTATTTTCAACTCTCCGGGTTGGAGCCAATCGGGCGGTCCTTGGGTTACAGCCAAAGAGGCTATGCGCTATCTGAACTCTTCGGAATTGCGTGTAACCGGACCGGTAAAACTGAATCAAAAGTTGATTGCTCCGGCCGATTCATTCCAAGACGTTCGGGTAATCGCTTATCCTGCACCGAAAAACGATTTGCTCTTCCTGAACGGAACGAACGGCAAAGTATCGTCGACTCCGAACGTGGCGGGACTCTCCAAAATTATTGACGGAGACACAACCTCCGGAATAACCATCCCGGCCGGTGGAACAATCACGATCGATTTGAAAGCCAACGAACCCTTTACAGCTCGCAGCCTGACCATCAAACCGACACAACACCCTATTGGAGCCAACTGTGAACTGCAGGTCAAAGAGGGTGACGCATACAAAACATTGGTTCAGTTCGACATCAACCGGACAAATCCGGCTCTTAATGTAGGGTTCCACCCGTATGCACCCGTCGTTATGTCGATTCCGGCCACGACGGCTACGGACTTCCGTCTGATCGTCAACGGAGCCAACAACGGAAGCGGGCTGGCTGAAATCTCTTTAGGTGCAGCTCCACGTGTTGAACGTTACAGCGAAAAGACATTGGCCAAAATGCACCCGACTCCGCTGCCTTACTGGAAAGATTATCAATGGCGCGTTCAACCGGAAGTGGACGATCCGGAAACCATCGTAAAGACAGCCGACGTTCAGGATATTTCTCAATACATGAGCGCGGACGGAACCCTGACATGGGATGTTCCCGAAGGCGAATGGGTAATTCTGCGTATGGGTATGACTCCGACAGGAACGACCAACAGTCCCGCTTCACCCGAAGCTACCGGATATGAAACGGACAAAATGAGCCGCGAACACATCGAAAAACACTTCGAAGCCCATATGGGTGAGATCATCCGCCGTATCCCGGCCGAAGACCGCAAAACATTCAAAGTTGTGGTTCAGGACAGTTATGAAACCGGAGGTCAGAACTTCACGGACAACATGATCGAAGAGTTCAAAACCCGTTATGGTTACGATCCGACACCCTATCTGCCCGTATATAAAGGTGTTGTCGTAGGTAGTGAAGAGGAGTCCGACCGTTTCTTATGGGATGTTCGCCGCATGGTTGCCGATAAAGTGGCTTATGACTATGTAGGTGGTCTGCGCGATATCAGCCACAAATACGGGCTGCATACATGGCTCGAGAACTACGGTCACTGGGGATTCCCCGGCGAATTCTTGATGTATGGCGGACAATCCGATGAGATCGGAGGTGAATTCTGGAGCGAAGGCGAACTCGGCGATATCGAGAACCGCGCAGCCTCCTCTTGCGGTCATATTTATGGAAAACGGAGAATATCGGCAGAATCGAATACCTGCGCCGGAAATTCTTATGCCCGCTATCCGGGAGTCATCAAACAACGCGGCGACCGCTTCTTCGCTGAGGGTATCAACAATACCCTGTTGCATGTATATATCACGCAACCGGACGATCGTCTGCCGGGTGTGAATGCATGGTTCGGCAACGAATTCAACCGCAACAATACGTGGTTCTCGCAAATGGACGTATACACGACCTACCTCAAACGGGCCAACTTCATGCTCCAACAAGGTCTGAACGTTGCCGACGTTGCCTATTTCATCGGTGAAGACGCTCCGAAGATGACCGGTATCGCCGATCCGGCCCTGCCCGTAGGGTATCAATTCGACTACATGAATGCCGAAGTGATCGAGAAATACATGGATGTGAAAGACGGTAAGATCACGTTGCCTCACGGTACGCAATACCGCATTCTGGTCCTTCCGAAACTGGAGACCATGCGTCCTGAAGTCCTTACGAAGATCAAAGAGCTGATCCAGAAAGGTGCTGTCGTACTCGGTCCCGCACCGAGCCGCTCTCCGAGTCTGCAAAACCAACCGCAGGCCGACGAACAGGTCAAAGCACTGGCTGCCGAAATCTGGGGCGATGTAGACGGTGTGAATGTTAAATCGAGACAATACGGCAAAGGTATGATCATGAATGGTCTTACGATGGAAGAGGCCTTCGCCCAGATCGGTGTAATTCCGGATTGCCGTATTCCGGACGGAGCTCCCGTACATTACGGACACCGCACTTTGGCTAACGGAGAGATCTACTTCGTCAGCAACCAAAGCAACGAAACGATCACGGTTACACCGGAATTCCGCGTAACGGGACTACAACCCGAACTTTGGGCTCCGGTAACGGGCGATATCCGCAAGCTGACGGCCTTCGAGCAGAAAGAGGGAGCAACCGCCGTACCTTTGCAACTGGCTCCTTACGAAAGCGCTTTCGTCGTATTCATGGACAAAGCAGGACAACCGGCAGGCAATAGTGTAGAGGTTAACTATCCGGCTCCGGTTCAGATCACTGAAGTTGCCGGTCCTTGGAACGTAGACTTCGCCGATAAACTCCGTGGCCCGCAAGATCCGGTCGTATTCGAAAGCCTGACCGACTGGTCGACAAACGCCGACGACAAGATCAAATACTACTCGGGAACAGCTACTTACAAAACCACGTTCAACCTGGACGAAATCCCGGCCGATCAGAACATCCTGATCAACCTGAACGATTTTGTGGCAATGGCCCGCGTAAAGGTTAACGGACAGGAAGCAGGCGGTGTATGGACAGCTCCTTACAAGTTAGACATCACCGATCTGGTAAAACAGGGCGACAACGAACTGGAGATCGAGATCGTGAACACATGGGTAAACCGTTTGATCGGCGATCAGAAACTGCCGGAAGCACAACGTACGACTTGGACACCATGTAACCCATGGACAGCTGACTCTCCGCTGCAAAAAGCGGGGTTGATCGGCCCTGTCGTAATTGAAAGCGTAGCTTACAGTAAATAATAGAGACGCACAATACCCGGATTATTCCGGAACAACACGGGGCGGCCTTTTAAAAAGGTCGCCCCGATTGTTTTCTTGTTTGTAGCCTTAGGAAAGAAGGCCTCCTCCGGTTTAAATTTTAAATTAACGTGAGTTCGACCAAATTTATATCAAATATAATATATTGATTATTAGTAAAATAGCGAAAGTTTTTGTAAATTTGAATAAGCAAAAAACAACAAAAAACAAAAACAATCGCTATGATGATCACCG
>DWXH01000030.1 GCA_019119305.1 Candidatus Alistipes merdigallinarum
TTTTCAATTATTTACAACTAATTTTGAGGCATATATGACCTCGGTTAAACTTATAAATCACAGCAGTTCAACTGCTGATTGGAATTAATCCTTAAAACCTATGAAAACAAGAAAAAGGAAAGTCATACACATAATTTTTAAGAGTAAAAAATTTTGTATCTTGCTGTTGGTTACAATTTTTCTACCACTATTAGGATGTGCAGGTAATACATACAGCACCGTTCTTGACTATCCGGATTCAGTTAAACGCATCTGTAACGAAGAAATAGCGTTTATTATCAATCATATCGAAAATACATATATATCCGGTCGGAGAGGTATAGAAGACGATGAGTGGAACAAAAACAAAAGTATCATCTATGACCGACTGCAAATTTTTTTGGATGAAAAAATAGATGGATATTACGTTTATGTTTGGCGCTATTTGAACCTGCTTAAAGACGATGCCCATTTCAAGTTCCCCGATGACGGCATGTTCAATCGATGGGGATATTTCAAAAAGAACGATTACTTGTTTCCTTTATGGGTTCAGACTTGGAAAGACGGATCGGTTTACAACGTAAAGGATTACAAAGGCATTATTCCCCGTTTCGCTCAAATCCTCAGCATCAACGGTCGCTCTGCTAAGGAAATGGCGCTGATGAACCGGGCTATTGGACCCGGCGAGGAAGCCAATGCGATGGCTATGATGAATGCAAGGTACGAGGCAAGACCTACAGCTTGGCCGAATTTCGCCAATTTTTTATTCATGGAAAGTATTCGTGCACCGTTCGAGGTCGTTTATATCCGACCTGACAATAATCGACAAGACACCGTTGTATTAAGGGGTATATCTCGTGAAGATAAGTATCGCCAATTTAAAAAATCGGGCGACAAACGTAAAGTCAAATCAGAAGTCGGCTTTGGGAAAAAACCAATCGTTTATGAAAATCTCGGCGATGGAATCGGCGTACTTTCGATCAATTCCTTCTGGGGAAAACGTTGGTCGTCCATGTTGTTGTTCGGCAAAGACTGGCGCTACAAACGTCTACTCCGCAAAGCCATGCGCCGTATCGATCGGGACAATATAAAAGATCTGATTATCGATGTCAGTCTGAACGGCGGCGGAATGACAGAAAACGTATATTATACGCTAAATTATTTTACGGATAAGCCGATCGATATAAACGCCAAGTATCGTGTAATAGACGAAGGTCGAGAAAAATTGCAAATGAACATAGAGAGAAGCCCGCATATAAAAGAAAGCGATCAGGAGCGTTTGATTGAATACATCGGAACACTGAAAGACGGAACCGTTTTTTGCACGGATACGGTCTGTGATCTGCAATACGTTCCAGATCATCCGAAACATGGTTTTAGAGGAAACGTATATGTCTTGACCGGCCCGCTTACTTACTCGGCGAGTCAGATGTTCGCCCGTTACTGTCAGACTTTGGAAATCGGTCTGACGGCCGGACAACATTGCGGAGGATATACGGAAATTTCTACGGGAAATACAGCAAAAATAACATTACCTCAGTTAAAACAATTGGAGTTCGAAGTTCCGTTCGGCGTTACGCGGATATGCAAAGAAGATGATCCCTACGATTATCCACCGGTAGACATTCCGATCGACCATCCGTTCGAGGAGTGGCTGAAGCGGGAGAACCACAGTCTGGATCGACTGATCGAGATGATCCGGAACGGAGAAATAAATGATTCTGTTTCGGATGTTTTACAGATCCAAAATAACGTTGTCAAATGACCGATTTTTTTGAAATGTAAAATCGGATTCAAATTTGATATAAAGTAAGAATTTTTCTTATCTTACTGATATTTAGGAATGTTTAAATGGTTGTGTTGTTATTGCTTGGAATACGATGAGTGAGAAAAATAGCTGTTCGTTATTGCGAAACCGCCGCGCGGTTTTGTGTTCGCTCTTCACGCAACGCTTTTCTCCGAGCCCTTTTTTCTTGTCGTATTGCTTTTTGCGAAACTTTTTGCTGTTCCAGCTCCTCCCTTACGATGGGTATACTCTCGTCAGGCGGACCGTCTGATTCAGCGGGCAACGATGTGGTCGCGGGTTCGTTGGCGAGTGAATCCGAAGGTAGAACCGGGACGGGACGTATTTCGGGAAGTGTATCGGCTGTCGGAAGAGAATCCTGTTCGATGATGCCTTCTTGTTGCAGTTGGAGGCTGTCGGCCTTGCTGAGCGGCTCCATTTGGGTCTGTATCACTGAGGTGTCTATGACAGGAATGGCTTTTTCGATTCGCTCCAATCGGGCTGCATTGATTCCTTTGTGGAAAATGTCGGTAATCGTATGGCGGAGGTTGATCCGGGTCGTGTCGATCAGCGTGACGTAAGACGGGATATTTTCGTTCTTGTATTTGGCCCTGCCGATCCGGAACTTGAATTTATCCAACGTGCCTGAGATGTTGAGGCCTAACCGGAATGGAATGGGCGATTTCAGAACGGAGATGTGGTAATCGAAACTCATGTCCAATTTGTGTATCCCGCTTACAGCAGCCTTGTATCGATCCATTTCGATGATGAAGGGGAAAATTTCGATCTGGTTGTCGTGGACGAGGAAATTGACCGATATGCTGTTGATGAGGTTTCGGTCCTTGTTTTTAAAACGCAACATTTTTGCGATCTCGGTAAAAGTCTCCCCGTCGAGCAGGACCATGTTTTCTCCGTGTATGCTGCATGCTGCATTTAGGGTCGGGAGCTCGATATTCATCATCGTGTCGACAGCGGCCGTAGCAGCGAGCTGGCAGTCGACAACGCCTTCGAATGATCGGAGCATGGGCAGCAACGAGTCGACGGAAGGAATTAAATCGATCAGTCGGTCGACCTTCACTTTGCGCATCTCCAGATCGAAACCTGTGATAATATCTTTTTTGCTTCGGGTGGCATATAATGCGGTCAATGCCATGTCGCCCGCATCGGTAGTCGCATTCAGGTTGTTGATCTGCAAACATCTGTCCCGAGCGATGAGGGCCCCTTTCAATGAATTTAAGTGCAGTGTCCCGTAGATTCCATAGCGGGTGTGGAGATTGATCTGTGCATCGATGTTGGATGGAACGATGAGCAGGGCGTTCTCGTAGGTTGAGTCGGCGATCCCGCTCTGTTCTTCGATAACCTGTTGGAGCTCTTCCGTATTTTCTGCCTCAGCGACCGATTGCTTGTAGCTTTCGGAAGAATTCGTGTACTGGGAACCGACCGAAGCTGCATGGATCAGTTCGTTGAAGTTCAGCGTGTCTGATTCGATAGACATCTGTATTTTCAACTTCCCGTTGCGGAGCAGAACCTGTTTCAGGTTCGATATCTTCCCATTCAGTTCGAGCGAGGATTCACCGGCTTTTAAGACTGTTTTTTCGAGTTTTATTTCATCTGTCGTAAATTCGATGTCGGCATTTTCTATTCGGTTGGGCAGCGGGAAATAGGGGGTTGCGATTCGTCCCGATACTGCACGGATTGACCCCGATGCGTTCCATCGGCGGAATTTGTCGGCGATGTTTTTGTCGAGTGAGAGGTCGAGGTCTGCAGCGGCGAAATCATCCGGTTGCCGCGAGGCGCGCAGTTGGGCGATGTGGTGGACCAGCAGTGAATCCCGAACGACCGAAGGGTATATCTTTTGAAGCGAGTCGAGCAGCATGCTTCGCCGCGTCGTGTCGATTTTGTTGCGGATCAGGGTGGCGTGGAAATCGACTCGGCTGTCGGTAAAATCGCAACGGTTGATCCGGTCATTGGCCCAAAGGTTGCCGGCATCGAAGGTAAGGCTCAGTTCCGGAATCTTAGGATCGTCGGTTGATGGCTTGATTCCGAAAGAGCTGTTGACGCGGCTGAGTCTCATTCGGGACGAATCGGACAGGGTGGCATCGAATATTTGGGCGGAGATGTTACCCTGTATCGGGTGTACGACCGTCGTGTCGCCGCTTAATGAAGCGACTGCACTTTGCAGGGTGGTCGAAGCTTTAGAAACGGCGATTCTTGACTGGTCCTTCATGCGCAGGTCAAGCGAATCGGCATCGAGCCGGATACGGAGCATCTCCTCGTCAAACTGTTCGATGGAGTCGAATCGGCGAAATCCCGAACCGAATTGTACGGTCCCGTTGTGGGTCAGCAAAAATAGTGAATCTTTGGGTATATCGATCAACAGACTGTCTGTCGAGAGCATACCGCCGATCCGTGTATTCCCGAATTTTTCTATACAGAGATCGGTTTTGCGGAATTTAGCTATGGCATTAATCTTTAGATTTCCACTGACGAATATATCGTTTGAGGGGTATAATTGCGAAAGGGTGTCCAGATTGACCGAGCCCGAGACTCTTGTCGTAACCGAAGGATCGCCCAACAGGTCCCATATCGACGCTTGTCCGGCCAGCCGGATACCGGAGCCTTCTATGTCGAAATCGTTCAGTTTTATTCCGGTAGAGTCCGTCATGTCGGGTTGGTATCGGAGCAAAGCATCGATTTTGAACCGGTCGATTCTTGTCGGAGATCCGGTGTAGGCAAAGTGCCCTCCGTTTGTTGTCATTTCGGCCTCTATATGGGGAAACAGTTGTTGGGCTGCGTTAAAATCGCCTGTAATTCGGGCTTTCAGACTCATCTCGAGGTCCGTGTCGATATTCTTGATTCTGGGAAACAGCGATTGCGGGACAAGTGCGACGATGCGGTTGAAAGCCAAAGAGCTGATGTCGCACTGCAGATCGTCTGTCTTGAGGGTGTCTGAAGCAAATGTGATTTTGCCGTCGAATCGGATCGGAATTTCATCGATTTTCAGGTTCAACCGGTGAAAGGCGAGTGCGTCGGCATGTTTGAAATTGAACGACAGACCTCCTGAAAGGGCAATAGGGAGCCGGTCACACATTTGCAGGGTGTCTTTACGAACAGAAACGGTCAGCTGTACATCCGTTTTGTATCGGTCGATCAGAAATTTCCGGATCTTCAGTTGGTCGATGTCTGTCTCGGCGAAAAGCGATTGCGAGCGGTCGTCGAAAACGAGGTGACCTTTTTTGTGTATTTCGATACGCGAAAAGTTGATTTCGAACGGATTTTCTCCATTAGAGCTGTCGGAAGTAGTTGTATCGGAATAAATTTCCCAGTTGGCCTTGCCCGAGGGTGATACAAAAGCGTATATTTCTGGAGTAGTCAGTCCGACATAGCGGATCATGGCTTGTGAGGCGAGCAGTCTGGGAAGATTCAATGCCACGACGAGTTCGTCGAAACGCAGCAGGGTGTCCGCAGCAGCGGGGATCTGCACTTTGACGGAATCGGGTTCCGATTGTAAGGCATGAGAAATGATCTCTCCGCCGGAAAGTTTGATACTGACGTGCGGAAAATGTTCCCAAAGGGAGAGGGTGACCGTATCGAAGCGGACCGATGCGTCTAAATATTGGCTGCTGTATTTGTTGACGATCGGGGTGAGGCGTGAAGGCGACAAAATCATCAGCACGGACCCGGCCGTAAAAGCAATAAGCAAAATGATCACTGCAAGCAGGATACAGCAGACTTTTACGATACGTCTGATCAGACTTTTTTTTCTTTGAGGTTGTTTATCTTCAGACTTTTGAGCGGAGCGGCTGTTCTTGTGTCTCATAATCCCCGTATTTACTGAAACAAAGATACGCATTTTGTGTGATTTTGGTTCGTTTGGGAAAGTTTGGCTATGCGGTTTGCTCGGACGGTGATAAATAAAAAAGGAGCGAATGATTTCGCTCCTTTTTTATCGTTTTATTTATCGTATTAGAATGCTTTCTTGTACAGTTCAAGAATCTCTTCAACCGTAGCTTTGCGAGGGTTGCCCGGCGTACAAACATCGTTGAAGGCTGCCTGGGCCAATGTGGGCAGACCGCTTTCCGGTACGCCGATCTCGCTCAGGTGCTGTGGAATGTGAACCTGGATAGCCAAAGCTTTGACTGCGTCTACGGCAGCTTGAGCGGCTTGGTCGTCGTCCATCTTCGAGGTGTCGACACCCATAGCGTTGGCGATTGTACGGTATTTGGCTTTTGCGCTCTCCTTGTTGTACTCCATTACGAAAGGCAACAACAGGGCGTTGGCTACGCCGTGAGGAATGTCGTAGTATGCACCCAGCGGGTGTGCCATACCGTGTACCAGTCCCAGACCGACGTTAGAGAAGGCCATGCCGGCGATATATTGAGCCGTGGCCATACCGTCGCGGGCTTCGATGTCCGAAGGATTCTCAACGACTTTAGGCAACCATTTGGCGATCATCTCGATTGCTTTGATTTCGAACATGTCGCTCATCTCCCAGGCACCGAGCGTAATCAAACCTTCGATGGCGTGAGTCAGGGCATCCATACCGGTCGATGCGGTCAGTCCGCGAGGCATCGAGAGCATCAATTCGGGATCGATAATAGCGAGGGTCGGGATGTCGTTCGGGTCGACGCAAACCATCTTCTTTACATTCTTTTCGTCGGTGATGACGTAGTTGATAGTTACTTCGGCAGCGGTTCCGGCCGTAGTCGGCAGAGCGATTACCGGTACCGATTTCTTTTTGGTGTTGGCAACACCTTCCAACGATACGACGTCGCTGAATTCGGGGTTGTTGATGATAATTCCGACGGCTTTAGAGGTGTCCATCGAAGAACCACCTCCGATAGCTACGATGAAATCGGCTCCGGCTGCTTTGAAAGCGGCGATTCCGTTTTTCACGTTGGTTACGGTAGGGTTGGGTTTTACCTCGTCGAATACTTCGAACGGTATGCCGGCCTCTTTCAATACATCGGTTACCTGTGCGGCTACTCCGAATTTTACCAGATCCTTATCGGTTACGACCAATGCTTTGGTGTATCCGCGTTTAGCGACCTCTTCTGCGATCATTTTTCTCGAACCGACCCCAAAATAGGAAGTCTCGTTCAAAATCATTCTATAAGCCATAGCGATTTATATTATAAAAACAACATTGAAAGATCATATTCCGGCAACGGAGAGCAGTTTCACGGCGCTTGGATTCCCGTTTTCAGAGAATCGTCGGAAGGTCCCCTTTTGCGCTGCAAATGTACAATAAAAATGAGAATAAATGAAATGTTTCGTTGGATGGGGTCAAACGGATTTTTTGTAAAATCGGCAAGGTGATTTTATGGAAAGGCAGGAACGGATTTAAGCTTTTGATTCGGATGGCAGAGCGAGGCATTTGGTGCGGATACGGGCGGCGCGGTCCAGGCTGTCGGGGTGGGTCGAAAAGAGTTGGAGAATAGCATCAGGTTTATTGCCAGCTTGTTCCGCAAGGCGATGGATCTTTTCCAGCGCGTCGGCCATGGCCAGCGGATGGTAACCGTTGCGTTGGAGAAACCCGAAGCTGAAGTCATCGGCAGCATATTCCTGACTTTTCGAGAAGTGCGATTCGGCCAGTTTTTCGGCAATCGAACCCCACTGCGACGAACTTAACGATCCGAGCACACCGCCGGCAGCTCCGAGTGCGTTGCGGGCAGCGGAGGTGAGGTAGGCCTTGCGCATGGCATGTAGCGTATCGCTGTTGCGAATGTGTCCCATTTCGTGCCCGATGATCGCCATCAGCTCCTCGTCCGACATCCGGTCCATCAATCCCGAGAAAACTCGGATGCTCCCGTCGGCCGTGGCGAAGGCGTTGATCTGATTGGTCTTGTAGACTTTAAAGTTGAGCGGCACGTCGTTTACGGCGATGTATCTCGAGGTCAGCCGTTCGAGTCTTTCGGCGTAAGGATCATCTGGAGAAGGTATGTCGTTCTGCGAATCGGTGTAGGCGATGTATTTTCGGGCCATTTCGAGGACGTGCCGGTCTTTGAGCGTAGCGGCTTGGAGTACATCGACGGTCGCCTGTATTCCCGGATTGGGAATACGGATGCGGGACCGGGTGACGACCACGACGTAGATGATCAGGGCGATGATGATAATTTTCAATAACATTTCGGCGAGAATTGGACCTGAAAACGGGTATAAAGTTAGAATAAATTGTAATTTCGCGAAAAATAAAATTCGTAACGTTTATGAAAACAACACCTTTTACCCGATATCACCGTGAAAACGGGGCGCGTATGGTCGAATTTGCCGGATACGAGATGCCGGTCGAGTTTACAGGGATCAATGATGAGCACATGGCCGTGCGTCAGCGTGCAGGAGTGTTCGATGTAAGCCACATGGGCGAGATTTGGGTCAAGGGACCGAGAGCGGAGGAGTTTTTGAGTTATGTCTCGACGAACGATGTGCGGAGGCTTTTTGACGGGAAGGTGCAGTACAGTTGCCTGCCCAACGGTCGGGGAGGTATTGTGGATGATATTCTGATCTACCGGGTGGATGCCGAAACCTATCTTTTGGTCGTGAATGCAGCCAACGTCGAGAAGGATTGGAGGCATCTTACCGAGTGGGGGAGTCGTTTCGGATTGGAGGCAGGAAGAGAACTCTACAATGCCTCGGACGAAATTGCGCAGCTTGCCATACAGGGGCCTGATGCCATGCGTATCGTACAGTTGCTTTGTCCGGAGACGGTGGAGCGGATGCCTTATTATACGTTCAAGAAGACAGAAGTTGCCGGTATACCGAACGCGATTCTTTCGGCTACGGGGTATACCGGAGCAGGCGGGTGTGAAATATATGTGGCCAATCGGGATGCCGATCGGCTCTGGAGCGCTTTGTGGGAGGCGGGAAGTTCCTGCGGACTCCAGAATATCGGATTGGGTGCGCGGGATACGTTGCGGTTGGAGATGGGGTATTGTCTTTATGGCAACGATATCGATGAGACGACCTCCCCGATCGAGGCTGATTTGGGCTGGATCACCCGGTTCGATACAGACCGCGATTTTATCGACAGACCTTTGTTGGAGCGACAGAAAAAAGAGGGTCCGAGCCGCTCTTTAGTCGGTTTCGAATTGACCGAACGGGGTATCCCGCGTCACGGGTATCCTTTGACCGATCCGACGGGGCGGGAGATCGGTTCAGTAACTTCGGGAACCATGTCTCCGGTGTTGAAAAAGGGCATCGGGATGGGGTATGTCGAGGTGCCTTATGCGGCTGAAGGGGTAGAAATTGCTGTGATGATACGCAGTAAAGCGATTCCGGCCCGGATTGTCAAGCGGCCGTTTATCGGTGGAGGTTCAGTTCGATAACGGTAAAGTCAAAAGGAAACAGGATAGGTTGACAGCCCCGGATCAGTAGGAACTGCATCGAGATTGTTTGGAAGAGAAGCGAGGGAGAACTGTTTTAAGCGGTTCTCCCTCGTCGTATTTTTAGGTGTTCGATTTTTTGCCGAGTCTCTGTTTGTCGGGCTTTCACTGAGGGGATGCAAGATCGATCAGTTTGCCGATTCGGGGAGCCAGCGACCGGAATTCGGGTAGAGAAGCAAACTCTTCGAGCGGAACCCATCGACAACCCTCCGATTCGTCGGGGTCGATCCGAACCGAGCCGTCATCTCCGTTGAAGAGAAAGGCAAACCGCATGTCGTGGTGCGTGTGTGCGGCTTCGTTTTTTGCGTCGCAACGGGGAATGGAGTGAGAATCCACTTCGATCAGGCATGATGTTCCGTTCGGGAGAAGGAGCGGTTCGAGCTCTTCTTGTCGGATTCCCGTTTCCTCCCGGATTTCGCGGATGGCGGCTGCTGAAACAGAAGTGTCGCTGGTTTCGACGTGCCCTCCGGGTTGAAGCCATTTCCCGAGCTGTTTGTGTTTGAGCAGTAGAACACGTCCGCTCTGTCGGCTGACAACGATCCCTCCGGCCGTAATGTGCCCGGTAAAATTCTTTCGGTCGTAAAGTGCAGCTCCGTCGAATGCAACGACGAAATCCGTAAAGGCGGTTTTTGTCGTCCGGTCTTCGGGAAAACGACCGAAATAGCCGGTCAACATTCGTTCGATATCGCTTTTTGAATCCATCGGATTAATTATTCCATTTTACCTGAACTGTTTTTATATCCCGTGAATTCGGTCCAATTGATATGTTGAATGTGCCGGGTTCCCAGACATATTGTAGATCTGAATTATAAAATTTCAGGTCTGCGGTAGAGATCCGGAAGGTCACCTCTTTGCATTCACCCGGATTTAATGAGATTTTCCGTACATTTTTGAGCTCTTTGACAGGACGGGAAATACTTGCTGCCGGATCGCCGATATAAAGTTGTACGACTTCATCTCCTTTACGAGTTCCCGTATTGGTGACCTGTACCGTTACATTGATCGTTGCATCGGAACCGGAAACTTCGGTTTTGTCGAGTTGGATATCGCCGTATTCGAACGTTGTATAACTTAGTCCGAATCCGAATGGATAGACCGGATCATTTGTTACGTCGAGGTATTTGGTCGTCGCCCAAAAATCGGCCCGGTATGGACGCCCGGTATTTTTGGCATTGTAATAGAGTGGAATCTGTCCGACATTTTGCGGAAAAGTCGTCGTAAGTTTGCCGGAAGGATTACGGTCACCGAAAAGAACATCAGCGATGGCATATCCGCCCATAGTACCTCCGTGCCATGCCTCCAGAATAGCATCGAATTGTGCATTTTCCCATGATAAGGTTAACGGACGACCGCTGAGGATGGTTACGATGACCGGTTTTCCTGTCTCGTATAATGCTTGTAATAGATCTCGTTGACATTGAGGTAATCCGATGTCGGAGCGACATTTTGCTTCTCCAGTCCATCTATTGGGTTCTCCTACGGTAGCGACAATTACGTCTGCGTCTTTGACCGCTTCAAGTGCCTCTTGAATCAGAATTTTGGTAGGTTTCTCAATGGTCCCAGTTTCAGCTAAAAGCAGAGGGTCTTCCGTAAAGTTGGCACCTTGTGCATAAATTATTTCGGCTGATCCATCTGTTACTTCTTTTATAGCTTCAAAAACACTGCGAACCGGATCAGTTTCTTGAATCATTGTCCATGAACCGAATAATTCATCACGAGTGTTTCCCATTGGACCTACAACAGCTATGCGTCCAGATTTAGCCAGAGGCAGGAGATTTTTGTCGTTCTTGAGCAGAACGATTGATTTTCCAGCCAATTCACGTGCTACATCAAGATGTTCCTGACAAAGAGCTTTTTGTTGGCGTAAGGAATCGAAGTATTGGTATGGATTTGAAAAGAGTCCGAGTTTGTATTTTGCTTCCAATATACGTCGGCAGGCCAAATCGATATCTTCTTGTGTTACTTTTTTTTCTTCGAGAGATTTTTTTATTGTCCAAACATAGGCATTGGCTCCGTTGTCCATATCTGTTCCTGCTTTTAGGGCCATATTGGATACGTTTTGTAAATCACCCATTCCATGTACGGTCATTTCTCTGACCGCACCTGCATCAGAAATGACAAATCCATTAAATCCCCACTCGTTGCGTAAAACTTCTGTCATTAGCCAGCGATTTCCAGTGGCGGGGATACCTTCGACCAGATTAAACGATGTCATAACACTGCCGGCACCAGCTTCAACGGCTGCTTTATATGGTGGAAAATGGTCGTTGTACATTGCTATTCGGCTCATATCCACTGTGTTGTAGTCTCGGCCTGCTTCTGATGCTCCATACAAGGCAAAATGTTTTACACAAGCCATAACGGTATTGGGGGCAGAAAGGTCATCTCCTTGATATCCTTTGACCATGGCTTTCGCAACTTCGCTTCCCCACCATGGGTCTTCTCCTGATCCTTCTGAAATGCGTCCCCAGCGGGCATCACGTGCAAGATCGACCATAGGGGAAAAAACCAATTGATTCCGTATGCAGATGCCTCTTCTGCTGCGATACGAGCACTCTTTTCTATCAACTTGAGATCCCAGCAACAAGAGATGGCCAAAGGGATCGGAAATATGGTTTTGTATCCGTGAATAACATTGAGACTGATCAACAAAGGTATTCCCAGACGGGATTCGTTAACAGCAATTTCTTGTGCCCGTTTTGTCGCGTTGGGGTCCATTCCACCTGTTGCTCCAAGATACCCGTGTCTGATTCCGTTATCTTGTCCTACCGCTGCACCTACCATGTCCGGAATTCCTCCCGATGCAAGATTCAACTGACCTAATTTTTCGTCCAGAGTCATACGTTCCATTAGCCCGTCGATAAATGCATCCATTTTAGGATCATTTTGTCCGAACAATGAGTGTGTTATTGTAAAAGACCAACATGCAAGTAAAAGAATGAATGTCTTTTTTTCATATTGTGATTTTTCTTGTAGGTTTTTCAATAATAAAAATAGTCTTCATAAAAAAACTATGAAGACTATTCCATTTATTGTTTCAGCGTTCGCTCGATATACTCTTTGTAATCTTTTATTACGGGTTTGTAGTCGCTGCCGAATAGCGGAGAGGAGATCAGAAAGTCGGCAGACGAGCGGTTTACAGCAGTCGGAACGTTATATAGGGTAGCCAAACGCAACAACGCCTTGACATCGACATCATGGGGTTGAGCCTGCATCGGATCCCAGAAAAAGATGAGCGCCTCGATTTTCCCTTCGGCAATCATGGCACCGAGCTGTTGGTCTCCACCGAGCGGCCCCGATTTCAGTAACGTGACATCCAATGCCTCCTCTTTCAATTCATCTTTTCTGCGGTCGCGTAAGGTGCGTTCGACCATCTTGCCGGTTGTACCGGTACAGATCAAATGGTGTTTGAGCAAAATCTCCCAGTTCCAATCTACCCACTCGGCCAAATCGCGTTTCATGTTGTCGTGAGCAACCAGCGCTACGCTTTTTTTATTTCCCATAGTTTTTCTTATCCATTAAATAACCTGAACAAAGGTAGAAAACTTTGCCCGAATTGATGCCTCGGGTCAACCTTTTTTGACAGATTATTTAAAAAATTTGCTGCGACAAATGAAGTGGGGGTTTAATAATGAAGGTTTATTGTATTGTAGCCCGATGTTTCCGTCGAAAGATTGGGTAGTCCCTCCGGCTTCGGACAAAATGATTTCGCCGGCAGCCGTATCCCACTCATATGTGTCTGACGTTCGGAAATATATTTCAACGGTTCCTTCGGCCAGCATACAGAATTTGTAGGAACTGCCTTGTTCGACGGTTTCCGCATCTGGGTATTCCCTCCTGAGCCGGGCAATGTGATCGAATGTCTCCTCCGTATTGTGCGAACGGCTTACTGCGATTCGTATCGGAGAGTTGGCTCCGTCACGAATCGGAAGGGCGTGTGTGTCCGTCCATAGCTGTTGGAGGTCGAATTGAGCGTCGTGTGTCGGGCGGATGTCCGATTTCAGGTAACACCCTTTGCCCTTCAGGGCGAAATACATTTTGTTGATATATGGAACATAGATGACTCCGATCACCGGTTCATTGTTGTACATGAGTGCAATGTTGACGGTGAATTCACCGTTTCCCTTGATGAATTCCTTGGTCCCGTCCAAGGGATCGACCATCCAGAAAAGGTCCCAATTACGCCGCTCTTCGAACAGCAGGTCACGCCCCTCTTCACTCAATAAGGGGATGCGGGTCTGACTGAGGTATTTTTTGATTAGTTCGTGGGCGTCGCGATCGGCAATGGTGATTGGCGTGTGGTCGCTTTTGAGATCTACCGTAAAGTCACCTCCCCGGTAGATGTCGATGATGCGGGCGCCGGCACGGATTGCAGCGTTGTATGCGTGGATCAGCAGGTAGTCTGTTTGTTCTTTGTTCAGCATGGCGGATAGTTAATGAGTGTTTTGGTTGGGTTGTATTATGTTCTATTATTTTTATTTGGCGGATTCGAATATCAGGATCTCGCCTTGTTCTGAAGTAAAAGTCTTTACAACGGGCCCTTTGATGCGTTCGCCTTGAGGAGAGATCCATATCCCGCGTGGGAAACGTACTGTACGACTATTGCTTGCCTCTAACAAGGGAGCCACCAGGTATTTCGATCCGATCATGAACTGGTCGTTGCAGTCGGTGAATCCGTTGCGCGGAAATTCGTATTCCATGTGACGAAGGATCGGTTCTCCGGTCCTTATACTTTCTTGAATCAGTTGATCGTAATATGTTCCGATTTTTTGGCGTTGGGCAAATGCTTTTTTGCACTGCTCGATGATTGTGGGGTCATTTATCCGCCATGGGGCGAAACCGATAACGGTGACAGGAAGTACGGTACTGAGTTGGATATAACGCAACAACAGAACCGGATTGGCGGACAACGAATCGGACGGCATGGCCGGATCGGCGCTAATCGTACTGTATGGATGGCCCAATAGGTTTGCCGTAAGCATGTTGGAGACGGCTTGCCGTAGAAATTTCCAGTCCAATGTCCGGTTCATCTGCAAGTCGTGCAAATAAGGGACAAAACCATCGCTGCGACAAATCGTATATTGGCTGAGACGGAAATCCAATCCTAATTCACTCCATTTTTTAAGGAACTCGGCCGCTCCGGCATAGGCGAACCGAGCGTATGGCAGAGCATCTTTGCAGTCGAACAGATAACCGTCTACGCCCAAGCTGTCCCGCAGCATGGCGAGTTGTTTGTGTAGGATCGACACGACGTCGTTTCGGGTAATGTCGTAAAATGCACTGTACCCTCCGGCCCATTCAGCCATAGCGGTCCGGCCGTCCGATAGTTTGACGAATGCATTGCTGTTGCGGTAGGCCCGGTAGATGGGACCGTCTCCACTGACGAACGGCGTTACTGTTAACATGATTCGGAAACCTTGAGCGTGGATGTCATTGACCAAAGAACCGAAATCTCCGTATAGCCTCAAATCGGGAGAAAAACTCCCTATGGTCGATTGCCATCCGCTGGGGACGATCAGCGTTCCAGCAGGATATCCGGCAGCGATGATTTCTTGCATGTAATTACGGATCTCTTCGGCTGAAATTCCGAACGGGATGACCGATCTCAGATCGTATACGGGAGCGGTGAAAAACTCGGAAGCCGGAGTCCTGTCTTCGTTCTCCTGGGGAGCGAAGTTTTTATGGTAACATACCAAATAAGCTTCGCGGAGGGTCTTCCCTTCCGTAACAGCCTCTACCTCTTCGGTGGGCGAATCGATCAAAAAGGCTTCGCCTGTAAATTCGATCTTGAATGGTGTCTTGCTCCAGATATAACGGCCTCTGCTGGAAACCAGGAATGGGATAGCATTGCTTTTTGTCCAGACCGATAGATCGGTTTTCGGGAAAGGTTCTTCCAGAGGCATCAACTGATCTCCTCCGATGAATATACCCCACCATTTTTCTCCCTTCAGGATATCGATTTTGGTGTTGTATTGAGCGGTAACGGTTTCACTGATTATGAGAAAGGCAATGATCGCTCCGAATATTTTTCTGTATGAAATTCTGTTCATAGGTCAATTTTTTTAAGTAACGATGTGAAATACATCAGGTCTTCGCCGAAAAGTTTTTGGGCAGTTTCCGTATATTCCGGAAATAGCTCTCGAACAATCCGTTGATATCCGGTCATGTCAGAAATTTCAACCTGTAATGAATAGGTGAAATGGTCTTCGACATGCTCTGCCAATACCCGGAATAAGGTGATATTTCCGAACTTTTCCGTGTCGAGGCGTGGTATATAATATTTATACAACGACTCCAGCCAACGATCATGAATTCGAGGGGACACCATAAAGGAGGTATTGACGATATAGTTCACAAGAGGTCCGTTTAAAAAACCGCTCTAAGGTACGGTTTTATTCTGAGTTACTAAAATTTTTTGCAGGCTTTGTCTTCGAATCGTTTGCTTTTGTCGATTAGTGAGACGATTTCATGAGTTAGGTGAAATATCGTGTATGGTATTTCATCTATATAACGGAATGAATTTGGGTTTCGGTATGCGAAAAAGGTTTTTTTGTGGCATGTTTGGATTGTGACAGCAGGAGTGTGGTCGGGAGATGCCTTGTGAAAAAAACGATAAGGGAAAAGTTCCGAAAGTTTGTTTTATTCGGAAAAGATAGCTATCTTTGCATCCGATTTATGCAAAAATAAATTTTTGTGATTCAATGTACGCAATCGTAGAAATCGCAGGTCGGCAATTTAAAGTCGAAAAAGGTCGTAAGCTCTATGTTTACCGTCTTCAAGGGGACGAAGGTTCCTCTTTGAGCTTCGACAAAGTCCTGCTCACGGACAATGACGGTCAGGTTAAGGTCGGCACACCTGTAGTAGAAGGGGCCGTAGTGAATGCAACGATTCTCAAACACTTGAAAGACGACAAAGTGATCGTTTTCAAGAAGAGGAGAAGAAAAGGGTATCAAGTGAAAAACGGACATCGTCAATACTTGACCCAAATCCAGATCGATGAAATTAAAGCTTAACGATTAAAACCTGAAGAGAAATGGCACACAAGAAAGGAGTCGGCAGTTCCAAGAACGGTCGTGAATCGGAAAGCAAACGCTTGGGCGTAAAACTTTTCGGCGGACAAGTGGCTAAAGCCGGTAATATTTTGGTTCGCCAACGGGGTACGGTACACAATCCGGGCGAGAATGTAGGTATGGGAAAAGATCACACGCTTTACGCATTGGTAGATGGTGTGGTTACTTTCCGTAAGAAAGAGAAGGACAGATCTTATGTTTCGGTAAAGCCGTTGTCATAAACTGGAGATAGAATAAAAAGGCGAGCCCGCAAATCTGCGGGCTCGCCTTTTTTGTTGTGTGACAGAAAAGATGGATATGGTCGGTCGGCAAAGCGAAACGTGTGGTATACCAGTAGTGGAATAATCTGGGGGTGAAGAGAGAAAAATGATATTGCCGTTTATGGTATATGTAAGATATAAAAGAATCGGCAACGCCGATGTCGCTGCCGATCTCCTGAAAAACAGAATTATTCCGAAGGACTATTTATTGTCTGCCTTAATTTTTAGGCTTTTGATTTTGGTGTAGGCTTCGGCTTTTTTCTCCATGAAGGTAAGTTTGTCGTCGAAAACTACTTTTGTTCCGGCAGATATGACAACCTGGTCATTTGCCCATGCGAGTTGCAGGCTGCCGATTCGTTGTGAGGTGATTTCTTGTCCCTGTTCGTCGAGCCCGATTAAAAGTACACCGTAGGTTAAAAGTTCATTCTGACGGGTGCTGTAATACTTCAATAAATCTTCGTTGTAATTGGCGTTGATCTCTTGGGTTGTTTCGATATCGCCGGCAAGAGTAAACTTAGGCGATGTGCTGCTGGCAAATCCGTCGAAAGTGACCGTCAAGGGTGCGTTCACTTTTAATTCTTCGCTCGTCGTAACTTCAAGGGTTGTACCGGACCATGCTTGAGCCGCCTTTTCTAACTCTCCTTTAAGATTTTCTTTGAGAGCTTCTCCTTTTTCATTAATGGCTTGGAGATCTTTAGGATTGTCGCAAGCTTGTGCTTCCTCAAGCAAAGCATTGGTCTCCTGTTCGTAATCGAGATAAATGCCGGGTACAGCTCCGAAAAGCAAGGCGTCGGACGATGCTGATGATCCGGTTTTGCCACCTCCGCATGAGGTCATTGCAACCGCTGCGATTGCAAGTGATGTCCACATAAAAAGTTTCATAATACAAAGTATTTAAGTTAGAAATAGGGTTTTTGTTGCTGTGTTATGGCCTTTTTGATTTTTTAGCTGAAAAAAAGAGATGGATTGAATCTAAAATCAAAATAAAGTTCTTCGATGGTTAAAATTAAATATTATTTTTCTTTGTAACAAGTGTTTTGGCCTTTTTTTAATAGTGGTGTGTTTGAAACTATTTTTGGGGCCTGTTTTGTGCCTTTTGTGTTCAGTGTATTCAAAATAGAGATAAAATTTCTTAACAAATATGGTATTTGTCTTGTATAATAGGATAAAAAAAGGAGACCCTCACGGATCTCCTTTTTTATTTGGGTAGCAATTGCTATTTCGCGTAACTGATCGAACGTGTTTCGCGGATGACTGTAATTTTGACTTGGCCGGGGTAGGTCATTTCATCCTGAATTTTCTTGGCAATATCACGCGATAGATTATCCGCTTCCTGGTCGGAGATCTTTTCGCTTCCTACGATGACTCGTAATTCTCGTCCTGCCTGGATTGCATAAGTCTTCATGACGCCGGGGTAGGCGAGTGCCATCTCTTCCATCTCTTTCAGTCGCTTGATGTATGATTCGACGACCTCTCTCCGTGCACCGGGACGGGCTCCGGAGATCGCATCGCAAACCTGAACGATCGGAGCGATCAGATTATTCATTTCGATTTCATCGTGGTGTGCCCCGACCGCATTTACGACTTCGGGTTTTTCTTTGAATTTTTCGGCCAGTTTCATACCGATGATGGCGTGTGGCAATTCCGGTTCGTCGTCAGGCACTTTTCCTATATCGTGGAGCAAACCGGCCCGACGTGCCAATTTGGCGTTCAGTCCCAATTCGGATGCCATGATACCGCACAGGTTCGCTACTTCGCGTGAGTGTTGCAGCAGATTCTGACCGTATGAGGAACGGTATTTCATCTTTCCGATTAGCCGAATCAGTTCGGGGTGCAGTCCGTGTATACCGAGGTCGATCGTTGTGCGTTTACCGGCCTCGATGATCTCCTCTTCGATCTGTTTCTGGACTTTGGCGACCACCTCTTCGATACGTGCCGGATGGATTCTCCCGTCCGTAACCAATTGATGGAGCGCTAGCCGGGCGATCTCCCGACGGACAGGATCGAACCCCGACAAGATAATTGCTTCTGGGGTGTCGTCCACGATGATTTCAATCCCCGTAGCGGCTTCCAGTGCCCTGATGTTGCGGCCTTCGCGTCCGATGATACGACCTTTCACTTCATCGCTTTCGATGTTGAATACGGTTACCGAATTTTCGATGGCAGCTTCGGTCGCAACGCGTTGTATGGTTTGGACGACGATCTTTTTCGCCTCTTTGTTCGCGCTCATTTTGGCCTCTTCCATCACTTCGTTGACGTAGGTCATCGCTTCGGTTTTGGCCTCCTCCTTCATGTTCTCGACCAGGATATTTTTGGCCTCTTCGCTACTCAGCCCGCTGATCTGTTCGAGACGGATGTTCTGCTCCTTGATCTTTCGGTCCAGTTCCTCTTTTTTCCGTTCGAGGTTTTCGCTTTGAGTTTCCAACCGTTCGCGGACGGAGTTCTGCTCTTTGATTTTCCGGTTCAACTCCTCTTGTTGCGAAGCCAAATTGGATTCGAGCTGTTTGGCCCGTTGCTCGCTTTGTGCGAGTTTCTGGTTGCGCTCATTGACCATCTTGTCGTGTTCGCTCTTGAGCTGAATGAACTTCTCTTTCGCCTGAAGAATTTTTTCCTTTTTTATCATTTCTCCTTCAGCTTCAGCTTCTTTCAGAAGCGCTGCTTTTTTGTTGCGGAAGATTTTCGAGGTAATCGTGTACCCCGCATAGCAACCCGCAGCCGAGCAGACAATCGTAATTATTACTATGACTAGAATATCCATATTTTCAGTTAATATTTAGTGTGTTAAACAAAATAGTCTTTTTGTGTTTAAGTTGTTGTATTTCAAAAAAAAGACCCGCACAGTTTTCCTTTTCTTTTGTTTGACGAATCTCCAGTTCCGTCATGTATGGAGCTGCCGTATATCGCAAACTTCCAACGTCTTCTTCAGAAGAACCTTTCACAGGGAAAGGTTAAGGCCTGTTTTTGAAATACCAAGCTTCACTCCAATGTAAATAGTGTTGAGTTTCGCAAAGCTTAAAAGGAATCCATGCGGGTTTATTCCTTGCCGTATGTTTAAGAACCTTTGCTGTTTCCCGGATGTCGGTCCGAGTCACAGCCGACTTTATATTTTATTCAGGTAGTTGTCAATCGTTTGCTCAATTTCCGTTAGAGCCTTTTTCTCGTCGCTCAACTCCCTGTCCATTTCGAGACCGACCTTGTCAGCGGCTATCTGAATCGCAGCCATGGCGAGATAGTCTTCGGGTTCAGCCGCAAATCTCGTTTTGTAGACGGAGATCAACGCGTTGAGGTCTTGGGCTGCGCGACGAAATTTCTCTTCTTCGTTTTGCAGGATAGTCATCGGGTACTCTTTCCCGATCACTTTCAATTTGATTCTACGCTTCCCCGCCATAAAACTTTTTTATTCTCATCCGATGTCCGGAGATGTCAAGTTTTATTTATTCATCAGAGCAAGACACTTGTCGATTTCCCGCAAAAGTTTATTGACTCTGAGTCTTGCTATGCGTCGGTCTTCGTGGTTTCCCGAAAGGCCTTCGCGGATTTCGAGTGCTTCGATTCGTCTGTTTAGGCGTCGGACGCTCTCTTCGCACGCCCGTTTCTCTCGGACGGTTCTTGCGTAGTCTTCAGTCAGCCGATTCACCTCTTGTCGCAAACTCCGATTGTCATCGATAATTTTTGCAACCTTCTTTTTTAGCGATTCGACAATCTTTTTGCTATCGTCCATGACGCTCAGACAAAATTATTCACCCACTCAAAAGTAAGGTTTTTTTATCAATCTACAAAATCTATTTTCGGTTTCCTTCGGGCAATAAGGTTCCGTACAGGTCATAATCTTCTGCATCTGTTATTTTTACGGTGCAGAAAGTGCCCGGACGAATCTGTCGGTCCGTTTCGATCAGTATTTCGGTGTCGATTTCGGGAGAGTCGTATTGCGATCGGCCGACCAGGAATGTGTCTTCTCTGCGGTCGATGATGATCCGTTCACGGTTGCCGATCCGCCGGCGGTTGTTTTCTGTAGAAATGCGGTTTTGCACCTCCATCAGGGTGTCTGCGCGTTGTTGTTTCACTTCGTCGGGAACGTCATTTTTGAGTTTTTCAGCGGAGTAGGTCCCCTCTTCTTCGGAGTAGGGAAAGACACCGAGGCGTTCGAAACGCACCTTTTCGACAAACTCGAGCAGCTCGGCGAAGTCTTTGTCGTTCTCGCCCGGATATCCCGTGAGCAGGGTCGTGCGCAGCGCAATGTCGGGAATCTCCGCCCGAAGTTTTTCGATCAGGTTGTAAACTTGTTCTTTCGTAACTCCTCGCCGCATGCTTTTCAGCTGTCGGTCGCTGATGTGCTGGAACGGAATGTCGAGGTATTTGCATATTTTGGGTTCGTCCCGGACAGCCTCGATTACGTCATCCGGGAATTGTGCCGGATAGGCGTAGTGTAGCCGGATCCATTCGATCCCGTCGATCTTGCAAAGTTTTCGGAGCAGGGTGCCGAGCTGGCGCGAACCATAAAGATCGAGTCCATAGTAGGTGGTGTCCTGTGCGATTACGATCAACTCTTTTACCCCTTTGTCCGCCAGTTTTTGCGCTTCCGTTAAAAGTTCTTCCATCGGGACGGAGCGGTGGTGGCCGCGGATCAGCGGAATGGCACAGTAGCCACAACCCCAGTTGCATCCTTCCGAGATTTTCAGGTAGGCGTAGTGGCTTGGCGTGGTCAGGTAGCGCTCTCCGACCAGCTCGTCGCGGTACGCGCCACCGACGGCCCGGATCACGTCGCTCAGGTTGTTGACTCCGAAAAATTCATCGGCTTCCGGAATCTCTTGCTGCAACTCTTTTTTGTAGCGTTCCGAGAGGCATCCCATGACGAACAGGTGGTCGATGGCCCCTTTGGTTTTTGCATCGGCAAAACTGAGAATCGTGTTGATCGACTCCTCTTTGGCGTCGCCGATAAATCCGCACGTATTGATGACGACCGTGCGTGCATCGGTTGAGTTGGAGTCGAAAGTGAGTTCGAATCCACTATCGTGTAGTTGAGCCATCAGGTGTTCCGAATCTACGACATTTTTGGAACAGCCGAGTGTGATGATATTGATTTTTTGTTTTTTCATTTCGTGAATTTAGTGCAAAGTAAGCATAATAATAGGCATAATAAAAAAGGATTCCGAATAAATTTTATACATTTGGAGTCGGAAAACACAAGGTCTAACATTAATACAAAAGGTTATGTTAAGCGAAAAAATGGAAAAAGCGCTTAATGCGCAAGTCAATGCGGAGTTTTGGTCTGCATATCTTTATCTTTCGATGTCGGTGGATTTTGCGGCTAAAGGAATGAAAGGAGTAGCTAATTGGTTTGCAATCCAGTTCCAGGAGGAGCAGGCTCATGCGCAGATTTTTATGAATTATGTGTTGTCACGGGGCGGTAAGGTGACTTTGGCACCGATCGAAGCGGTTCCTACGACATGGGATTCTCCGTTGGCTGCATTCGAGGCTACACTCGCTCACGAACAGAAGGTTACGGCGTTGATCAACGATTTGTGCCATTTGGCAGAGGCCGAAAAAGATTTTGCTACGGCCAATAAACTGATTTGGTTTGTCAACGAGCAGGTCGAGGAGGAAGAGACTGCACAGGGTATCATCGATTCGCTGAAAATGGTCGATGACAGCAAGATGGGTCTTTATATGATCGACAAAGAGCTGGCTGCACGGACTTATGTTGCCCCTGCTGAGTTGACGGCATAGGGTTGTATTGTCTTGTCGGACTCCGGTGTAGGAAAAGAATCGGAGTCCCGAAATAT
>DWXH01000031.1 GCA_019119305.1 Candidatus Alistipes merdigallinarum
TTTATTCATGTGCCATTCTACGATAGTCTGGCAAAGATAAATTCAAATCGTTGCGCTCGTTTTATCTCTGTAAAAACCTAATCTTCAATATTTTCAAAGAACTTTTATGATTTTTTAGTGGACACTGGTGAATTTGCAAATTTAATTTTACAAATTGCGAATTTAATTTTACGAAAGGTGAATGATCCTCCCTGAATTTTCCAACAACTTTGCCCTACACTAAGAGCTTGTTCTATTTCCAAAAAGTTGGAAACTGAAAAATTCTCTGAAAAATCGCCATGTTTTATTTTGAACACATGGCTGCTTTTACGAATTAAACGTTCTCTTTATGCATACAGATGTGTACGGAATTTGGGAATTTCTCTCGATACACCCGATGCCGAACCATTACCCCTATTCTCTTACTCAGAAACTGCAAATGGAGAATACCTCATCGACGCCTCAAGGCTTACGCCGAACTCTCGTCGCGAGAATTTCGAAACGGGTTTTTTACCGGAACACGATGATTTAAGCATCAACAACCTGCCCTATTCCTATTTTCAAGTACAAGGAGCAAGTAGTGATTGGCCTTCTCCGAATAGCAGTCGATCCTACATGTGGTCTCAGTGCATACAAAATGAAGGAAGGCTACCCATCGGTTACAGGATGCCGAATCAGAGAGAATTACTTATCATGATGAATATTCTGCCGGACGATGCATGGCAATCATACAAGGGTTATGATGGAGGGTGGTCGTGGACCTGGAGCAAAGCTATGTACATGTGCAAAACCGAATTTTCCCGTAGCGGTCAGGGACATTTCGATTATAACAGGTCCACTTTCCGTATGAATGCACAGAATAAATCGATAGGTGTTGTCAATAGTGTTTACAACGACAGAGGATATATCCGAGCCGTAAAAGATGTCAGAAATCCTTAAAGGAAGACCTTTACCCTATCTATCGAGAAGGAAAAATAACAAAAATAACGGGCGACGAGATGAATTTTCTCCGTCGCCCGTTTCTATTGAAACCAATTTATTATTTACGTACAGCACTGTTCTTCGACTGGACAGAAAATCTAATCATCGATATCGATCAGATTGAATTTTGTATCGAACGTAAGCTCCAACCCATTCGAAAGATCCACTTCATACTCCCGCTTACTACGATCGATCTTCACAATCTGGACATCTTCATAATTCTTCGCCACATACTCCGCTATCTTGACCGGAACGATAGCTGCCGGCACGGCTGAGTATTTACAATCGACCTCTTTCCACTCACCATCCTTCAAAAACTCGATCTTGGCACTGTTGGCAAAAACCACCTCGTAACGGATATCGAGAAATTCACGCTCCTCTTTCGCATAAGCAACCTTCGCTTTCGGGAAATACTGCTCAATGAATTTTTGAGATTTCTGCGGCAACTGATCTACCGTAATCGGACGATCGTTATCGGCGCGTCCCGAGAATGAAAACAGGAATAACAATGCGGCGGTCAAAACTGCAAACTTTTTCATAACATTTCAAAATTTAAGATTAAACAAGTTCCTTTTTCTGATACAAAATTCAGACTCGATTTTGAAATGAATTTGAAATTTTTCCGTTTTTCGCACTTTTTTTCATTTTTTAAGGCCACTCCACCGTAAAGATATGCCGTCCCGCTTCAAACCGATATCGAACCGACAAACTGTAATACCGGCAAACAGCCTGGACCAATGCGAGTCCCAACCCGGTAGACCCTTCCCGTTTATTGCCTTGATAAAAACGGTCGAAAATATGGTCGGCATCGAGCGGTTCGGCTCCGTCGTTCGATACCGTAAGGCTCCGTCCTTGCAGAACGATCCGCACCTCTCCCCCTTCACGGTGCAGATAAGCGTTCCGCAGCAGATTCGACACAAGCGTCGAAGCCAACGACTCATTCATCCGGACGACAAATGCGTCGGGAGTATCGACCCGCGCCACCGCTTCCGAGTCGGCATAAACTTCATCATACAGCAGAGCCTGTTCCCGGATCATCGGAACGAGATCCACATCGACACATTCGGGAAACTGTCGGTTCTCGATCCGCGTTAACAACAACAGGGTCTTGTTGAGCCGGACGGCCTGCCGCAGAGTCCGTTGCATCTCGCTCAGCTCCTGCATCTGTTCTTCACTGAGCCCCTGACTATCCATCAACCATTCGATCCGGTTTCCCAAAACGGCCAGCGGGGTTTGTAGTTCATGGGAGGCATTTCCGATAAATTGTTTCTGTCGTTCGAATAGCTCGTCGGCCCGATCCACCGCCTGCTGGGCTGCTTCATTCAATCTGCGGAACTCCGTTATGTGTGTATCGTTCGGTACGGGAGTGTGCTCCCGTCCCGGCGCATACCCGTCGAGCCAATGCAACAACCCGTACAGAGGACGCATATTACGGTGAAACACCCACACCGTCAGACCAACCACCGTAACCATAAGCAACACGTACAACAATACGGTCCAGCTCATGATCGCCTCAAAAAGATCCTCTTTTTCGAACGACGGAGTCGCAACCTTCAACTCATAATAACGCCCCTCATCGTCCTGAAAAATCGTAGAGAGAATCCGGGCCGGCACCTTGTCATCCTGCTCCTGCACATAAAACTCCGCATCGTAATAATGGATATGTTTGTGCCCCTCTGCATACGCCTCGTCAACCGGACGTATCGAATAGCCGTTGTTCAGTCCCGCATTCTGAGAAGGGAGCTCCTCCCCTGCGAGAAAACGGATGATGATCCACTCGGAATGCTCCTCCAGCGCATCATCGGTTTCGTCGTTGATCTCCTCCTCCAACATAAAATAAAACAATACGCCCCACAGTGCAATTAAAGGCACAAGGACGAGCGATAAACGTATGGCAAGACGATAAATCAGTTTCATCGGCAGTCGGAATTATTCGGATTCAGAAGATACGAGTTTATAACCGAAACCATAAACGGCTTTTAAGCTGATCGTTGCTCCGGCATCGGCAAGCTTCTTCCGCAGATTTTTCATTTGGGCATAAACGAAATGAAAATTGTCCGCCTGATCGGCGTGATCGCCCCAAACGGCTTCGGCCAAAACCGCCTTATCGACCAGATGATCGGGCCGTTGCATGAAATAGAGTAAAATATCGAACTCCTTTTTCAGCAAAGGCAGGTCGGTTCCGCCAACGACCACCCGACGACGGTCCGGATCGAGTTCGACGTTACCCATCGTCAGATTCCAGCTTCCCGTACCCATTCCCCGCCGCAAGACACTTCTGATCCGGGCTTTAAGCTCAGCCATGTGAAACGGTTTGGGCAGATAGTCATCCGCACCGAGCTCCAGTCCGGCCACCTTATCGTCCAATGAATCTCGGGCCGAAATCACAATAACCGATTCCCGTTTATGCAACTCCTTAAGGCGTTCGAGCAGGCGCAACCCATTTCCGTCCGGCAACATGATATCGAGCAGAATACAATCGTAACTGTAACCCGATATCTTATCGTCGGCCTCAAAATAGGTAGCCGCCGCTTCTACTACATAATGTTCTTCCGTCAGAACGCGTTGCATCATCTCCCGCAACGACGGTTCATCCTCAACAATCAAAATTTTCATCGGACAAATCTACCTCCGCTTTTTGTAGAGAAACTGAAATTTACGCTTTTTCCCGATACAGTCGACTGATCAGAGTACAGGCTGTCGACAATTTCACCCCATGCACACCAGTCTGAATCATCAGGTGGTAGTTCTGCGGATCGTTCCACCGACGTCCCGTATAGTGCTGATAATGGTTCATCCGGGCCCGGTTGATCCGTACTATTTCCGATTTGGCCGTCGCGGCATCCAAATGATATGCATCGACACACCGGCGATAAGCACTTTCGATATCGGAATAGCAGAAAATCCGAATGATCGACTGCTCCGGCCAATCTTTCAGGATGTAATCGGCACACCGTCCGATAATCACACACGATCCCTCTTTCGCGATTTTGCGGATCACCTTACTCTGCGACACGAACAACGCATCGGCTGACGACAAGCTCCGTTCGATCGGTGCTTCGTAGTCCTGCATAATCAAGCGCAACAGATAGTTCGACGAAACCGTCTGTTCATGTTGCGAGACATAAGATTCGGGAAGCCGGCTCTCTTCCGCAACCATAGTGATCAGTTCTTTATCATAAAACTTGATTCCCAACTCTTTTGCCAACATCCGGCCCAATTCTCTGCCTCCGCTACCATACTCGCGTGCGATCGTAATGATAAGCGGATGTTTCTCCGGGGATTGGGTTTGCTCACGGACTTCCGTAACGGGTCCTCTGTCCAACCATTTGTCGAAGATCCGCATATAGGGATTCAAAAAATGGACAATCGGCCCGACCACCAAAGCAGCAACAACCGTTCCCTCACGAACCCCCTGCAAACCGGGTAAAAACAGCAAAGACAACAGACAGGCTATTGCCACCAACGTGACATCGAAACAGACCTTCACCCATCCGAACTCCCGATGGACAAACCGCGACAATACCTGTACGAGATACTCCCCCGTCACCATCGCCACATTCGCTTTCACCTCGAAACTGATTCCCAGTCCCAAAATAAAGCACCCCAACAGCAGTGTCAGCAACTGAACGATATAATTTTCCGGATGAAGCCAACCCAAAGCATACATCGAAAGGTCGATAAACAATCCGAAACAGATCGTAATGGGGACCTGCAACAGCAGTTCATATTTTTTCTCCCGAATCTCGCTGCGTTTCATCATCAACATCTCCAGAACGATAAACAGGAAGTTGACAACGATCGTATGCAACCCCATCGACCACGGTGTAAAAAGACTCAATACATAGGGCACACTCGATATCGGAGAGGTTCCGAGCATCGCCTTTGTGATGACCGCAATACTGAATGCATTGATAAAAACTGCACACAAAAACAACAAATAACGTCTCGATAATTCCCCTTTTCCCATAAATTTATCCTATAATTTTTTCATACGCATGCAAAGTTCACAATATTTAAGAATAAATGCCAATCGAAATGTAATAAATCATCCATACAATCGTACTGCGGTCGTTTTTGGGATTCACCCGATTTATCACTAAATTTCGCTCACCAACCCGTCAAAAAACCAAAACGACAAGTCACTATGGATGAATTGCTGTCTCGACAAATAGCACGGCTCAACTCCGAGATCACCCTTTTAGAGGAGAAGACACACGGCAACCGACCCAACACCTATCGGCCCAAATTGGCAAAACGATTGTATGAACTGGGTATGCTGTATAAATATGAGTGTAACGATCCCGAACGTGCCGAAGTTTTTCTGCTCCGCTCCGCAGACCAATACGATCAATATACCGGCCGTATCAAGCAGGCGACTTCCGACAAAATCGAGACGTTACGTCAGCTCGTCGCCCTGTATCGAATGACCGACCGCACGGACATGATCGAAAATACGCTTTTCCGTCTGTTGAAAGTTTACGAACCTTTGGCAGAAAAATATTGGTGGATTTACAGCGAAAATGTAGCCATCATTCAATGGGAGTTGGGTAATCTTTATGCCTCCATGAATAGATCGGACGCAGCCGAACAGATGTACCGGAAATCACTGGCAACCCACGCGGAGTTTGACGATGAGGATAAGGGACGGTACTGTCCGGGAACGGCACAATGCTACCGCAGTCTCGGCCGTTTACTCGAAGCACAGGGCAGATTCAGTGAAGCGAAAAAATGCTACCGCACCGCTATCGATATGTTAAAAGAGTTGGGAGAAACAGACCCCTCGGAACGGGGCCGTTTCGCCGCTCCACTCAAAATGTCACGAGCGCTCCTCGCCGATCTAAACAGGAAACTGCGGGATATGAAAAAAGGCTCACCCAATCCAAACCCGGGAAAAGATTAGATCAGCCGTAACATTCAATAATATGGCACACTACTGCAGGGAAAAACGCTAAACGAAACGTTGCCGCACCGCTACATAGCGTGGTGATGGTGACAGGCCTCACCCTCCCGATGGGCTGCACATCCCTGACCGGAATCGGTGATCCTGCCGGCTAAATAGGCCTCAACGAGCCGCTCGACCTCCCCCACACATCCCCGTATGGCAACAATTCCGTTTCGTGCTAAGACATTGACTGCTCCGTCACCCATATTTCCGGCCAACATAACCTCCACCCCCATTTCGTGGAGCACCGAGGCAATCCCCGATTTACAACCGCACCCTTGCGGAGCCGGCAAGGTTTCGCGTCCGGTAATTTGTTTCTGATCATTTACGGTAAACACCGTAAAATAAGCACAGTGGCCGAAATGGTTATCGACTGCACCGTCTCGTGTTGGAACTGCAATTTTCATTCTATTTAATAATTTATCGACTCTATATCTGTCTTCTCTCAAACGAACGATCGTCTTACCCGGATTTCCCACGAAGACATACACATAGCCATCCACACCTTCGCTTACGACATCCCGGTCTACGAATATCTCATTCTTTTGCCTCCATGGACAGACCATTTCGGCTCCCTTATTCAGGCCAAATATACGGAACATTTATCCAAAAAGGCAACCTTGTCCCACAATAAATCCAACACACGCTACCTTCAACAACATATAGTTAAATAAAAGGTATCATTTCCAGGCATACTTTTATTCCATACAGCCTTTTCACAAAAAAAGCTGCGTAAAAAACTTGTTTTTCCGATCTTTTTTCTTTCCTTTGTAAGAATGATTTTTTAATTTATTTTTTATGAAAGGAACAGTAAAATGGTTTGATTCGGCCAAAGGATATGGCTTCATCACAACCGAAGCAGGCAGCGACATCTTCGTTCACTACACAGGAATCAACAAAGAGGGATTTCGTGGTCTGGAAGAGGGACAGCACGTCGAATTCGAAGTCGGCGAAGGCAAGAAAGGAGAACAGGCTGTCAATGTCTCTGTAATAGGATAAGATTCTGTATTAAAAAATACCGATTTTTTCTATTCATGAACAAAACGAGGGGTCGCAAAATTGCAACCCCTCGTTCCTTTTATTTCAATTCCCGCAGCAAGGAGATCTTTGTCCCTACTTTTTCTTTGCAGCAGGAGCCGGCTGTGCCATTGTCGTAGAGTCGCTACCCGTAACAGATGCCACACACTCTTGCATCGCTCCGGAGAGTTCCATCGGGACGTCCATATCGTTGAACAACGCACTGGTAAAATTCTCGGGGGTCCCGTAAATCGTTTTGATCTTACCGGCCAGACATCCGTAGAAAGCCGCCGCCTGCTGGTCACTGACCGTATTCGGCAGGATACCCGCCTGCTGCAACTGGCTTACAGGGAACAACAACGGCAGATTTTCGAAATTAGGCCCGATCGAATAATCCAGACACGAAAGAATCACCGCATTCAGCGTATCGGTTTTTCCGGTCAGTTTGTTGTACTGATTGTAATCAGGATAGGTTCCTTCGATAGTAGTCAGCACACACTGCTCGAGATTCTGATAATTCGCCTCTTCCATATGACGAATCGCAACTCGATCTTTGTGAGTGCGGACAAGTTCACGAAGCTCTTCACGCTCCTTGTCGGTCCATTTACGGCTCTGACTACAAGATGCGACCAACGCCACGGCTGCCAGAATAAAGATAATTTTTCTCATGATCGATTAAATTAAAGTTATTAAAAGATTGTTTTCCCTTATTTTGCCGGTTAGCGACCGACTTGGTTCTATCCTTGCAAAAACCATACAAAGACAAAAATCCATCACAAAGAGCGCTCTCGGCTCGTAGAGCCACTTCCTCAGCAATCTGTAAACCAATCCATCCACATCTTCGTCGAAAAAGAACATGCTTAAATAAATAATTATCAAAAAATTGCCATTTTTAACACACCAAATTGTACAAATAAAACAGAAAGCCAAAAAAGATAAGGGCTTTGTGTGTTTACCCAAACACGGTTTATGATACATAAAAGGCCGAAGGGAAATGAGTCGGCAGAAAGCGTTCGTTAAAACGTTATTTAAAAAAAATATTGTACATTTGTTTTATACTAACCAATAAATCATTAGAAGGATGAAATTCAGACTATTCAAAAAAACTATTCCCAATCTCTTAGCGTTGGGAATACTCTTTACATTCTCTTGTTGCGCGAAGCAGGGGAAACACGAAATTTGTCGGACTGATGCACTGGACAACCAGGCATGGGAATCTTCAACATGGATTTCTGTTGTTGATGCACCGGTAGTAACGGGTACCGTCGTCGACGGAACAAGAGCTGCCGATGGAGCCAACTGGTTTGTATCGACAATTAAAAATCCTCAAAAGGTAACCAGCGCTCGATGGATGACTTCGGCTCTCGGTGTATATGATATATATATCAATGGCGAGTTGATCGGGAACGAAATACTGAAACCCGGTTTCACCCATCATGACAAGACGAAACTGTCTTTCACCTACGATATAACCGATGCCTTCAACAAAGGAGCGGATGCAGAAAACGTATTGTCGGCACAGGTTACTCCCGGATGGTGGGCAGACAAAATCGTCACTCCGGCCGGTCATGACGGAATGATCGGCAAAAAGTGTGCGTTCCGCGGTGTGCTCGAACTGACTTATGAAGACGGAAGCAAACAGCTCTTCGGAACCGACACCCAAAACTGGAAGGCAGGGATCGCCGGTCCGGTCACCCATGCCGCCATATTTGACGGGGAGGAATACGATGCCCGGATACTTCCCGGTTACGACACTCCGGACAAGCTGTCAGCACCGGAAGTGAACGAGGAGTTCAAAGGCGAGTTGGTGCCTTCAAACGGAGCTGAGATCTATTTCCGTGAGGACCTGGCCCTCGCCCCTGTAAAAGCCTATGTTTGGGAAGGCGTTACGGACGAAAGCGACGAGGCTTTCGGTAAAATCGTGGTCAAAAAGGAATACAAAGCCGGAGAACCGATGACCGTTAAACCGGGAGAGAATCTGGTGATCGATTTCGGTCAGAATTGTGCAGGTGTTCCTTCATTCGTGTTCGATGCAGCCGAAGGGACCGTTTTGGAATGCATCACATCCGAGCTTCTGAATGACGGCAACGGAGCCAAAAGCCGTGGGATGGATGGTCCGGAAGGCAGTGTTCACCGCCTGAACCTCAGAATCCCCGACAGCGGAATGAAACTGAAATATACATTCGGAAATTCCGCAGGCGATGCCTCCTATCGTCCGAGATGCACCTTCTTCGGCTATCGTTTTGTCTCCATCACCGCTTCTGACGAGGTAAATATTAAAAAGATCGAGTCTATTCCGGTTACTTCCATTTCAAAAGAGATGGAGTGCGGGACCATCACCACTGGAAACGAAATGGTGAACAAACTGATATCCAACACCCTGTGGGGACAACGTTCCAATTACCTCTCCGTACCGACAGACTGTCCGCAACGTAACGAACGACTGGGTTGGACGGCTGACACGCAGGTATTCACAGAAACCGGTTCGTTCTTTGCGAATACCGCGTCATTCTTCCACAAATGGATGCGCGACATGATGGACACCCAAAGTGAAACCGGCGGTTTCCCGGGCGTTGCACCGCTCAGCCAATACGGGAATGACATGATGCGTTTAGGATGGGCCGATGCCGGAATCATTGTTCCCTGGACCATTTGGAAACAGTTCGGCGATACCGAGATCATCGACCAGTGCTGGGAATCGATGGATAAATTCATGAACCATATCAACGACACCAAATACGACCACAACACATTGATCCCGGAAAACGGGAACTATCAGTGGGCTGACTGGTTGAGCTATGAGCCGCTGGAAAGTTGCGGAGGCGGAGCATTCGGTAAGGAGGGTCCTCTTCCCGAAACCATCGACTATTGGAATTACCTGAGTGCCTCTTATTGGGTCATTGATGCAGAAATGATGCGCGATATGGCTGCTGCAACCGGACGCGATGCGGCACGGTATGAAAAGATGGCCGCTGATGCCAAAGCATATATCAAGGAGAAATTCTTCACTCCCGAAGGGAAATTCAAGACCGAAATCCTGAATACGATGCAGACTCCGGCGTTGTTTGCGCTGAAGAACGGAATTTTGGACGGCAAGGCCAAAGAAGATATGATCGCTCGTCTGAGACAAAACTTTGCAGAGCACGACAACTGCCTGCAGACCGGTTTCCTTGGCACATCTATCCTCATGCCTACCCTTACGGAAAACGGCATGTCGGACATCGCATGGGAATTGCTGCTTCAGCGGAAAAATCCCAGCTGGCTCTACTCCATCGACAACGGTGCAACAACCATTTGGGAGAGATGGAACAGCTATATGATTGAAAACGGTATGGGACCGAGAGGTATGAACAGCTTCAACCATTATGCTTACGGAGTTGTCTGCGAGTGGATTTGGGAAAGCGTTGCAGGTATCGCATCAGATCCGGCAAATCCGGGTTTCAAACACATCATCATGAAACCGGTTCCGGACAAGAGACTCGGTTCGGTCGATGCAGTGTATAACTCTGCATCCGGGTGCATCAAGAGCTCGTGGAAATACGAAGGTGACAAATGGATATGGAATTTCACCATTCCTGAAGGCTGTACGGCATCCGTTACCCTTCCGGGCGAAACCGAAGCCAAGGAGTATACAGCAGGCGAATACAGTGTAACCAAATAAATCGGGTCCGGGATCGCGGTAAGATTTTATTTCTGCTATCCTTAATTCGATAAACGAAAAAGAATTCTTACGGTCCGAACCACCCCTCCGGATCCTTTTGACAGGGAAAGGAGCGAAAGGCCGGGAAAGAGCCAATAGTAACAGATATGGACATCCTCGATATTCAGGAATATTGCCTTTCGTTTCCGGATGCTGTGGAAACGACGCCGTTCGACGAAACGACACTCGTCTATAAGGTCGGAGGGAAAATGTTCCTGCTCACCGATATGGAGGACGGACGGTGGATCAATGTCAAGTGCGACCCGGATCGGGCTATCGAACTGCGTGAACGATACGAAGAGGTGACTCCGGGATGGCACATGAACAAACGACACTGGAACACCATCCGTATCGATGGAGACCTGCCCGCACAACTGATCCGGGAGTGGATCCGCGACTCATACAATCTGGTCGTCCGGACTCGCAGGTAATCCATCCGAACAACCTTTAACGAAAGCGGGGCGCAATCAATAAAAGATTGCACCCCGCTTCTTCAATCAACCAAACTAACCATTTATCTAACCAAACCTTTTTTACAATCAATCGTCCCGACAAAACAACCGCAACAAATTCTTCAGTCAATCCAGTTAACCTGGATCTACATCAACACAGGAACCAAATATTTAACCATCAGATAACCTCCGCCCAACAACCACACGTATAACAACAGTGCCAACACAAAAGGTCGTGCACCAGCCTTACGGAACTTTTCGATACTGGTCTCGGCCCCGAGTGCGGTCATGGCCATCGTCAACAAAAACGTATCGAAGGCATTAATGAAATCGACGACATTGTGAGGCAGCAGGTCAAATGAATTAAAAGCGATTACGGCAAGGAATCCCAAAGCAAACCAGGGAATCGCCAAACGGCCTTTTGTATCGGACGACACCGGTTTGCGGCCGGTACGTTTTCTGTTGGCCGCCCGGACCGCAGACACCGAGTACCCGACAACCAGCAGCACCGGAACCAGCATCATGACCCGAATCATCTTCACGATAATCGCAGAACCGGAAATCTCCTCCCCGAGTGCATTCCCGGCTCCGACCACGTGGGCCACTTCATGAAGCGTCGAACCTATATACAACCCCATTTGGTCTGACGAAAGCGACAACACGCCGTTCCGATAGAGTACCGGATAGAGAAACATCGACAACGTTCCGAAAATAACGACCGTTGAGACAGCCACCGCCGTTTTGTAAGGTTTGCTGTGGATCGTCGACTCGGCACCGAGAATCGCCGCTGCCCCACAAATTCCGCTTCCGATCGAGGTCAACAGGGCGATACCGCCATCCATTTTCAACCACTTCCCGAGTTGTACACCCAGCAGGATGGTCGTCGTCACGATAATCGCATCGATCAATATGGCCGGGAGGCCTACCGCCACGACATCCTGAAACGTAAGCCGAAATCCGTAGAGAATAATCCCCAGACGCAATATCTTTTTCGAGCAGAACAGAATGCCGGGAACCCACGTTGCCGGCAGACGGTTTCGCAAACTGTTGGCGTACAGCATTCCCAATATGATCCCGATGATCAGCGGGCTGAACGACAGATGTTTCATCACCGAAAAATCGCTGATATAAAACGCCGCACACGAAAACAGGGCGATCAACAGCACCCCGTGCAGCATATTCCCCCTCTGTTCACTCAATTTCATCATAGCCGATATTATTTTAACCGTTTTTTTGACTCCGCAAAAGAAGAACTTTTTTATCATCCCCACCAGACACAAATCGTTATACATTATAACCAAAAGTTATAAAAACCATCCAACCCATATCTATTTAAAAACATTCAAACCCGACTGCTACATCCTATCGGTCCAAAAATCACATACAACAAGATTCATACAAAAAAGAATCGAGCCGCCTGAGGAGAGGCGACTCGATCTTCAATGCTTATCTATATTACGGATGTTTTACCAAGCGAACAAGGGATATTGTGCCATCAGCTCATTTACCTCTTTGCGTACTGCTGCAATATTCGCCTCGTTTTCGATATCGGAAAGGACACGGTCGATCATATCGACAATCAGCTCCATCTGCTCCTCTTTCAAACCACGCGTCGTAATAGCCGGAGTTCCGACCCGAATACCCGATGTCTGGAACGGAGAACGGCTGTCGAACGGCACCATATTCTTGTTGGTCGTAATGTCGGCGCGGACCAATACCTTCTCGGCCTGTTTACCGGTCAGTTCCGGGAATTTCGTCCGCAGGTCGATCAGCATCAGGTGATTGTCTGTTCCATCAGAAACCACTTTATATCCACGTTTCAAGAACGCAGCAGCCATTGCCTGTGCATTCTTCTTCACCTGTGTCTGGTAAACCTTATACGACGGATCGAGTGCTTCGCCGAACGCTACGGCCTTGGCTGCGATCACATGTTCCAGCGGACCGCCCTGGATCCCCGGGAAAACCGCCGAATTGATCATGGCCGACATCTTCTTCACTTCCCCTTTCGGCGTCTTGATTCCCCATGGATTCTCAAAATCCTTACCCATCAGGATCACGCCTCCACGCGGACCACGAAGCGTCTTGTGCGTCGTAGAGGTAACGATATGCGCATATTTGACCGGATTATCCAGCAAGCCGGCGGCAATCAGACCTGCCGTATGGGCCATATCGACCATCAGCAGCGCCCCCACCTTATCGGCAATCGCACGCATGCGGGCGTAATCCCACTCACGGCTGTAAGCCGAAGCTCCGCCCACGATCAATTTGGGTTTGCACTCCAGTGCCAGACGTTCCATCTCATCGTAATCGATGCGACCGGTCTCTTCGTTCAGTTTGTAACCTACGGCCTTGTAAAGGATACCCGACGTATTGACTGGAGATCCATGCGACAAGTGTCCGCCATGAGCCAAATCAAGACCCATAAAAGTATCTCCCGGTTTCAATACCGTAAGAAAAACTGCCATATTGGCCTGAGCACCCGAGTGGGGTTGGACGTTGGCATATTCTGCGCCGTAGAGCCGACACAGACGGTCGATCGCCAGCTGTTCGACCTGATCGACAACCTCGCAACCTCCGTAATAACGGGCTCCGGGATAACCTTCGGCATATTTGTTGGTCAATACAGACCCCATCGCCTGCATGACCTGTTCACTGACAAAATTTTCAGAAGCAATCAGTTCGATTCCGTGCAACTGCCGCTGCTTTTCATCTTCCAGCAGTGCGAATAGTTTTGTATCCTTCACCATAAGTTCTGTTGTTTTAAGTTTCACCGTCTCAACGACGCTCCAAAGGTAGTAAAAAAGAGCAAGAAAACCCGACGTTTTATACGCCATCTCGAATAAATTCGTATCTTTGCGATACTCCGGTGCGAACCGGAACCGTATTTATCAGTAACTTAAACCATAACAAATGAAATTACTCGAAGGAAAAGTCGCTATCGTCACCGGCGCCGCAAGAGGTATCGGAAAGGCCATCGCCATGCGATTTGCCGAAGAGGGCGCTTCCGTCGTTTTCACCGATCTGAAAGTCGATGAGAACTTCCAGAACACGGAAAAAGAGTTGCAGGCATTGGGAGTCAAGGCCAAAGGCTACGCTTCGAACGCCGCCGACTTCGAAGACACGGCCAATGTCGTTGCCCAAATCATGAAGGATTTCGGACGGATCGACGTATTGGTCAACAATGCCGGAATCACCCGCGACGGATTGATGATGCGTATGAGCGAACAGCAATGGGATATGGTCATCAACGTGAACCTCAAATCGGCGTTCAACTTCATACACGCCGTAACCCCGATCATGATGAAACAAAAAGGCGGAAGCATCATCAATATGGCTTCAGTTGTCGGTGTTTCGGGCAATGCCGGACAGTGCAACTATTCGGCTTCGAAAGCCGGACTGATCGGTCTCGCCAAATCGATCGCCAAAGAGTTGGGGCCGCGGGGCGTACGGGCCAACGCCATCGCTCCGGGATTCATCATCACGGACATGACCAACGCGCTGTCGGACGAGATCAAGGCCGAATGGGCCAAACAGATTCCGTTGCGTCGGGGCGGTACGCCGGACGATGTCGCCAAAGTCGCCCTGTTCCTCGCTTCGGACCTCTCTTCTTATGTCAGCGGACAGGTTATCAACGTCTGCGGAGCAATGAACACCTGATTCGTCAACCGACACATGCAATACACACAAAAGGGTACCGCACCGCTGCGATACCCTTTTCTTTTTTTACACACGACCGACCTGAACCAGCCAAGCCTTCGACGCCTTTGGGCCACATGCACGACCTTCTCTGGCCGGCACGTACACAATTCCCTTTGCGGAATCTTTCGATTTACAACGCTTTCAAACGATCGATCAACCGGGGCAACAGGGCCGGAATTGCATGTTCCTCCTGAGCCGTATAGAAATTTTCGTCTATCTCAATCGCCTTGTCCGTCGCTATGCCATCAACGATTGCCGGTTTGGCCAACGGATGTACGGCCAAACGCCGTCCCTTTGTAACGCCAGCCTTTTCAAACAGCAAGGCTGCAGCACAATGTCCGATCATGATCTTCCCTTTCTGTCCGAAATTCTGAAGCACCTGCAACATCTCTACATTATAAGGTTCCGCGCTATGTTCCTGAAATACAGGTACGGCATCGCCACATGAAAAAACCACCCCGTCGAATTCATCCTCATGCCCTTTCAACCGGGCGACGACATCGTCGGCAATCAACCGGATTCCCGAATTGGTTTTGATCTCCGTTGTAGGAGCTACCGCATAGACCCGATAATCGATACCATTTTCATAAAACATCTCCAGATACTGGAAAAGTCCCGAACCGTTGACCGGATTTACGGCCAACACTGCAATTTTTGCTGCCATAGTCGTTTTTTTTACGGTTAAACATCAGTTACAAAGAATAACTTTATTATTTTTGTTTACAAACATAGTGCAAATCGCACCAAAAACCAAGAAATAACCTAATTGTTAGATAGTTACAAGGAGATAACTAACCATAAGAACCAGACAGATAGAACATGAAAAATTTTCATCATTCGGGAGATTGTCCGATCCGGGATGTATTGTGCCGTTTGGGAGACAAATGGTCGATGTTGGTATTGATCACCCTGCATGCCAATGGAGTGATGCGGTTTGGAGAAATACAGAAAACCATCGATGACATATCCCACCGGATGCTCTCCGTAACCCTACGGTCTCTGGAAAACGACGGCATGATCGAACGTAAGGCCTATGCCGAGATTCCGCCCAGAGTGGAGTACCGGCTCAGTCCACGGGGAGAGCGTTTGATTCCGCATCTTGAATCGTTGGTCGAGTGGGCATTGACGGAGATGGACGACATCCAAAAAGAGCGGGCAGAGAGACTCGCGAACCAATAGTTAATGACCCGCAGCAGCAACAATTACCGGCTGCAGCAACAGGGGTGTCGAGATATTGACAAATTATTTACACGATGTAGACAGTTTGTTAACAAACATTGTTGACATTCTGCCCCGCCCTGCAAAAATCAGGCGTAAATCAGATAACCGGCCACACCCGAAAGAGCTATCAGCAGAATCGGATCGACCCGCTTCAGCGAGGCCAGAAATACCACACCGAAGATCACCCAACTGATCCAATCCGAAAAGGTGTCGCGCGTAAAAAGTACGGCACCAGCCAGCCCGATCATCGCCAGAATCATCGGTCGCATACCCGTCATGGCTCCCTTAACATAGTGATTGTCGTGCAGGGCCAAATAAAAACGGGTAACCAGAATCATCAACGTCATCGAAGGCAGACAAACCGCTATGGTCGCCACAACCGAGCCCCATACGCTGTGTGTTACGACATATCCGATGTAAGTGGCACTATTGAGCGAAATCGGCCCCGGCGTCATCTGCGACACGGCAATAATATCGGTCAATTCACTGTTCGATATCCAGTCATGACGGATCACCACCTCATGCTGGATCAACGACAGCATGGCATATCCGCCGCCGAAACCAAAAAAGCCGATTTTCAGATAGGAGAGAAAAAGCTGCAAATAGATCATGATACCTTACCCTTCTTTTTCGCGTAATAAACATAGGACAATCCGCCGATCGCCCCCACAACAATCAACCACACCGGAGAGAATCCGACGTACCACGTCACAGCCAATGCCACAGCCGCACACACGAGCTGCCAGGCACGAAGGCCTTTGGCCAAACCGAAAATCGGAGCCAGCACCAACGCTACAACGGCAGGACGCATACCCATGAATACAGCCTCGACCACATGATTGTGTCGGAACGCCGAAAAGAAGAGCGCTATGGTCAGAATGATCGTAAACGACGGAACGACAACCCCCAGCACCGAACTCAAACCGCCCTTGTACCCATCGACTTTATACCCGACAAACACGGCCGTATTCAGGGCCAATGGGCCGGGCGATGTCTGGGCAAGAGTCAGCAGATCGAGGAACTCCTTCCGCTCGACCCACTGCCGCCGGTCAACCACCTCCTTTTCGATCAGCGCGATCATGGCATAACCGCCGCCGAACGTAAAGACTCCGATCTTGAAAAACGACCAAAAAAGCTGAAACGGTTTATATTTTTTCATAACGCCAGACCTTTACAAAACGTCTTATACCTCCTCCCCTGCAAACTTGATACCTTAAAAATCGTTGAGCAACGCCACTGTATGCACAGCCACAACTCCAGCTGTCTCGGTACGCAACCGGCTTCGGCCCAACGTAACCGGAACAAATCCATTACGACAAGCCATTGCAACCTCTTCGGGAGAAAAATCGCCCTCCGGCCCGATCAGCACCAGAACATCCTCCCCGGGCTGTATGCACTCTTTCAGCGGAATGCGCTCGACTTCATCTCCACAATAGGCAATAAACTTCCGGCCGGGAAAAGCCCCCTCTTTGATCACCTCTTTAAACGGAGTCAGTTCGTCGATCTGCGGATGGTAGGCCTTCAACGACTGTTTTACCGCCCCGGTCGCCACTCGCATCAGCCGGTCTGACTTCAAAACCCGACGCTCGCTATGCTCGGTCAAGAGCGGTATGATACGATCAATCCCGATCTCCGTAGCCTTTTCGACAAACCACTCCAGACGATCGGTATTTTTCGTCGGGGCAATAGCCACACACAACCGATAGCCACGCTTTTCAAACGCCTCGGTCCGTTCTCGCAGGGACAGCGTACAGTTCTTCGGAGAAATCGCAGCTATTTCAGCCCTGCACAACGTCCCCTTCCCATCGGTAACATAGAGGCTGTCGCCTATGCGCAGGCGAAGCACCCGTACGCAATGACGCGACTCCTCCTCGGAAAGCGTATAACTGTCCGAGCCGAAATCTATATCCGGTGCATAAAATAATTGCATGAAGACAAACGTTGCATTTAACGGGATTATCGCTATTTTTGCAGGATAACGAATTTCGACGCAAAGATACGAAACCCGGAAGAACTAACAACGTCATGTCACGCTTCGTCACGCTTTTTTTTGTTGCCATCAGCGCACTCACATTTACCATATCCACTACGGGGTGTAAAAAAGAGACCCCTCCACCCAATCCCTTCTTCACACAATGGGATACTCCTTATGGATTCCCTCCGTTCGACAAGATCCGTCCGGAACACTACAAGCCGGCCATCGAACGCGGCATTGCACTCCATTCTGCAGAGATCGATTCGATCGTCTCCAACACACAGACACCCGATTTCAACAACGTGATCGCGGCATTCGACCGAAGCGGCGAACTGCTCGATCGCGCCTCCTCTATATTCTACCAGATATTGAGTACCGACGGCAGCGACGAATTGCGGCAAATCGAGTTGGAAATCGCACCGAAAATCACGGCCCACAAAGACAGCATCTATCAGAACGAACAACTCTTTGCCCGCATCGACAGTGTCTATGCCACACGCGAGCAACGCATCGCCGATCCGGAGCAACGGCGTCTGACCGAACTGATCTATAAACAATTCGTTCATAGCGGAGCCCGACTCGACCCACAGAAGAAAAAGAGACTTCAAGAGATCAACCAGGAGCTCACCTCACTCAGCATCCGTTTCGGAAACAACCTGCAAGCCGAAACGAAAAACTTCATATTAGTTATTGATTCGGCCAAACACCTCAACGGCCTGCCCGACGAACTGAAAAACTCTGCAATAAAACGAGGTAATGATTTAGGCTTAGAAAGCAAATGGGTCTTCACGCTCGACAACTCCTGTCTGATTCCCTTCTTGACCCACAGCGAAATCGATACATTGCGTAAAAAGATGTACACGGCCTACATCAATCGGGGTCGCAACGGCAACGAATACGACAATCGACAGATTGTCAACGACATCCTTCGTCTTCGCACCGAAAAGGCACACCTTTTAGGCTACCCTTCATACGCCGCATTCGTGCTGGATGACCGTATGGCACAAAATCCAGAAAAGGTTTACGGACTGCTCGATACGTTATGGACTCCAGCCCTTGAACTGGCAAAGGAAGAGTTGGCCGAGCTCACCTCGATCAAAAAAACGGAGACCGGAGATTCGACCGTCGCCGCGTGGGACTGGTGGTTCTATGCCGAAAAGCTGAGGCGACGGGACTATCGGTTGGATGAATCGACGTTAATGCCCTATTTTGCTTTGGAGGATGTAAAAACGGGAGTTTTTCAACTGAGCAACCGGCTTTGGGGGCTCTCGTTCCGTCCGATATCGGTACCGACCTACAACACAGAGTGTTTTGTGTATGAGGTTCTCGACCGAAACGACGCTCCATTGGGTGTACTCAATTTCGATCCGTACATGCGCAGGGAGAAACGCGGCGGTGCATGGTGTGGCCTCTTCCGCAACGGCCTTTATGCAACAGACAGCACTCGCGTCTTCCCGATCGTCACGGTTGTCTGCAACTTCACCCCGCCCTCAGGAAGCCAATCCCCATTGCTGACTTTAGATGAGACAAAAACCCTGTTCCATGAATTCGGCCATGCGCTCCACAAACTTTTCTGCAAAGCGAAATATAACGCCACCTCCCATGCCGAATGGGATTTTGTAGAACTCCCCTCGCAGATTATGGAAAACTGGTCGACCGAACCCGAAGTATTGCGGTTTTACGCCCGCAACTACCAGACAGGTGATCCGATTCCAGAGCATCTGATCCGGAAAATTCACTCGAGCAAATCGAGTAATCAGGGATTCGCGACAACCGAACTGGTAGCCGCTGCACTATTAGACATGGACCTGCACTCCATCACCGAATACGGAACGATCGACCTCGACGCATTCGAGCAACAGGCGCTTTACGAAAAGAGAGGCCTTATTCCCCAGATCGCCCCACGATACCAGGCTCCCTATTTCGCCCACATCTTTGACGGTGGATACGCCGCCGGATACTACGGATACCTATGGGCCGAAGTACTCGACAAGGATGCCTTCCAAGCTTTCACTACGAGCGGAGACCTGTTCGATCGTGAAGTGGCCCAAACGTTCCGAAGCACGATTCTCGAACCGGGAGGAACCACAGACGGGATGATGTTGTTCAAAAATTTCATGGGACGCGAGCCTCAAGTACTTCCGATGATGGTGGCCAGAGGATTGGCCGAGCCTCCTGCTGAAGACAGTACGGCAACAGCCGAAGCCACCCTTCCCGACTCACTCAAAACCGATTCCTCAAAAACCGATGCGGTCAAACGCCAATCGGACTCTTCCGGAACGGCTACACCTCGCGTTCGGGTTCGTCCTTAAAGCGCCTTTACCGGACGACTGGTCCGATCAGCTCCTTACCGAGCATCAAAAATTTTCGGGTCACCCCCCAATGGTATCCACCGAGCGCACCGGACGACCGGATTACCCGATGGCACGGAATCAGGCAGGCTACCGGATTACTCCCCACTGCCCCTCCTACGGCACGGGAGGCTAAGGGTGCCCCGATTTGTCGGGCCAATGCACCGTAAGTCGTCAGGGATCCCCGCGGAATCCGGAGCAGTTGCCGCCACACATCGAGCTGAAACGGCGTCCCTTTCAAATGCAAACAAACCGGATCATAGGTTTCCGTTCCTTCATTGAAATAGGATAAAGCCCGGTGATGCATTTCATCGGACCCGAGCACAAAAGTCGCCCGGGGGAACAGCCGCTGCAATTCTACCGGAAGGGAGGCTTCGTCTGTATCGACAAAACCCGCAAAACAGATCCCGACGGAGGTCGATGCAAGCAATACCCGACCGAAAGCGGTCGGATAACAGGCATACCGCACCACAAATGCAGCATCCGAAACAACTTCCGTTGGGACCGGAACGATATCGATCCTCGAAGCCGAACCGTGCCGGTCCCTGTCGGATGTCGATGAAAACAGATCCGGTTCCGGGGTATCGTTTTTCATTTTTTCCCGAAGCGACACCGGAGTCAAGGCCTCAGCAAAACGTTCCGGATCGACTCCGGCCCACGATTTAAAAAGCGATCTGAAACAAACCGGATCAATCCCGCAGCTCTTCACCGCATCGATCCACGACACACGTCCGTCCAGACACCTTTCAAGAACCGAACAGAGCCTCGGAAAAAAGGAGTTTTCACTTCCTGCAATTATTTCCAATTCCTCCTTACTCATTCTGCAAAAAAGTTTTCATTTTTCAGCTCCTCCGTCCGTTAAATTCCGAATCGGCAATTTGTCCGCAGCCCACAAATAGAGCGAAGCAACTGACCCATAGGGAGAATAAAGCCGACGATAACGATCGAAATCGGCCCGTGTCATTTCGGGTAAACCGTGCAAAGTCATCAGGCTGCGGCGTATGACCAGATCGTTATAGCTCAACACATCGGGACGCTGCATCGAAAAAAGCAACAACATTTCGGCCGTCCACACCCCGACGCCGGGAAGTTGCGTCAACCAGGCAACTACCTCCTGATCCGACAAACCAACCAAATCCGACTCACTAATTTTCCCCTCAAAGAATGCCTGCGCCGCTGCCAAGATATAATCAGCCTTACGGAACGACATGCCGCACTCCTTAATCGCCGAACGGCCGGTTTGTAACACCCGCTCAGGAGTCACCGGAGCGAGCAATGCTCGAAACCGGCCGACCACCCGCTCCATTGCCCGATTGGAAATCTGTTGTCCGATGATCGACTCAGTCAACGCGACGAACAGATCAGGGGTCACTTTCCGTTCAATCCGTCCGACCTGTCCGATCACTGCCCCCAACGCCTCATCGCATCGGCTCAAATAGTCGATTTCCCGCTCTCCGTATTCAAATATTTCCATACGTTTGTTTTTATTCCCTCTGACTCAAATGCACCTGTTACAAAGTTACTTTTTTCCATAATACAACCGAATACTCCACAACAAATCGGCCGGTCCACAGAACAAAATCGAATGACATCAGAAAAAACAATGTATTTTTGTACGTTCATCCGGGAACCGCTATGCAACCGAGCCGCAGACAAATATGGAGTATGACCTACCCGATCCTGATCAGTCTGACAATGGAAAACATGATCGGACTGACCGACACAGCCTTTTTGGGACGGGTCGGAGAGGTCGAACTGGGTGCATCGGCGATTGCCGGAGTCTACTACATGGCGATCTTTATGATCGGTTTCGGTTTCAGCATCGGAACACAGATTCTGATCGGACGAAGGAACGGCGAAAAAAAACACCTCGAAATCGGCCCCATTTTACAACAGGGCATTCTCTTTTTGATGGCGTTGGCTGCCATCATGTGTATCGCCTCCCATGCTTTCACTCCGATCATCCTTCGGAAAATCATCGCCTCCACGGCAGTCTACGAAGCGGCTATCGACTATACGAACTGGCGGGTCTACGGATTCTTCTTTTCATTCATCGCCATCATGTTCCGCGCCTTTTACGTGGGTATCACCCACACGAAAATCCTTACCGCCAACTCACTCGTCATGCTTTCGGTCAACATCGTACTGAACTATGCGCTGATTTTTGGCAAGTGGGGCTTTCCGGCACTCGGCATCGCCGGTGCGGCCATCGCCTCTTCGGCTTCGGAACTCGCCTCTGCCCTGTTTTTCCTGATTTACACCCGAACCAAAATCGACCACCGGAAATATGCCCTCTTCCGGTTCCACCGTTTTCGCCCGGGCCTACTGAAACAGATGCTCAACGTCTCGATCTGGACCATGTTCCAAGCCTTCATCTCGGTGTCGGTCTGGTTTCTTTTCTTCGCTGCAATCGAACATCTCGGAGAACGCGAACTCGCCATATCGAACATCATCCGCAATACATCCGGATTCATCTTTATGATCGTCAGCGCCTTTGCTTCCACAACCAATGCATTGGTCAGCAACCAGATGGGGGCAGGGAAACCGAATCTGGTCATCCCGACCTCGATCAAAACCATAAAACTTTGCTATGCGGTCATCATCCCCGCAATCCTCTTGTTTGCTGTCATTCCCAATGTAATCCTGCGTATTTACACGGATAATCTGTCGCTGGTAGAAAGCTCCACTCCCTCGTTGTGGGTCATGCTCTCTTCCTACCTGCTGACCGTACCGGCTGTTATCCTCTTCAATACGGTGTCCGGAACCGGCAATACGAAACATGCCCTGCTGCTGGAAATGCTCACACTGGCTTTATATACTGTCTACACCTTTGTCATCGTGTTCCACTTCAGGGCCGACGTCGCCGTTTGCTGGACCACCGAACACGTCTACTCTTTCATTCTACTGCTCTTGGTCGTGCTTTACCTGAAAAAAGCGAACTGGCGACAAAAAAATATTTAAGTCCCATACGTTTCGACATGACAACCGAACGGAAAATCATACACATCGATATGGATGCGTTCTACGCTTCGGTAGAACAGCGTGATCATCCCGAATTCCGAGGTCGTCCGTTGGTCGTAGGTTCCCCGGAAAAACGCGGAGTCATTTCAGCAGCCAGCTACGAAGCCCGCCGTTATGGAATCCGCTCGGCTATGCCCTCGACAACGGCACGAAGGTTATGTCCTGATCTGATTTTTGTCCCGCTGCATATGGAGACTTATCGGAACGTCTCCCGCGAAATCCACCGTATCTTTCACGACTATACCGACCGGATCGAACCGATAGCCCTCGACGAAGCCTTTCTCGACGTGACCGAAAACAAAAAAAACATTCCGTTAGCAGTCGATATTGCACGTGAGATCAAATACCGCATCCGAAAAGAACTGGACCTCATCGCTTCCGCCGGTGTATCCTATAACAAATTCTTAGCGAAAATCGCTTCCGACTTCCGCAAACCGGACGGATTATGCACGATTCATCCCTCACGGGCAGCAACCTTTATTGCCCGCCTTCCGATCGAATCGTTCTGGGGTGTCGGACGGATTACGGCTCGCCGCATGCACGAGCTCGGCATCCATAACGGAGCCGATCTTCGGACCTGCTCCCTCGCCTATCTGACCGAACGTTTCGGCAAAACGGGAAAGCTCTATTACGACTTTGCACACGGAATCGACCCGCGTCCGGTCGAATCGGTCCGCATCCGGAAATCAGTGGGATGTGAAACGACTTTCGAACGAGACCTGTCGAATACCGAAGTCCTCACGGAAGCATTACACCGGCTCACCGCCTTGTTGAACCGAAGGCTCGAGCAAGCCGGATTTTCGGGACACACGCTAACGTTGAAAATCAAGTTCGCCGATTTCCAGCGACAGAGCCGCAGCATCACCCCCGACTATGAATTAGACCCTTCCTCCGACATCTTTCCCTTAGCCCGGCAGCTCTTGCTCGAATCCGATGCCGTCGTCCGTCCAGTCCGTCTGCTCGGTCTCTCAGTCAGCAACCCGAGCCGATCCATTCCACACGAACTGTACCGCCAACTCTCCCTCGATCTATAAACCGGACACCCGTTTACAAATCGTACTTCAACAAATCGCGCATCGCAATCACTTTGCAGCGGCGCGCTTTCAACTCCTTGAGCAATTTCTCGAAATTTTCGGGAGAGGTGCTGACGAAATCGTGCGCCAAATCGGGTACCCCATGCAGACAAAAGATCACGATCTGCCCGTCACGGGCCTCATCGAGTGCCTGCCGAATGAAATCGGGCGTCTCGAACCGGGCATCGACCACCCCATAACTCGGCATCAGCATTTTGTCGGAGCTTCCTACCACGTAGGGTTTATCCCCTCCGTGACGGGCCAACGTGTACCCCATACGCTGCAGCACAGCGATTCCCTCCGGACTGTTGTCGTATCCCGGATAGGCATAGGTCACCGGATGGGGTATTCCATATTCGGCACACTTCTCCTCGATGTATGCCGTCTCGGCCTCGATCTCTTCGGCACTCATCCGGCTCATCTGACCGTGGCTGCGGCTGTGGTTCCCTATCTCGAAACCCATATCGCTCAACTCGCAGATCTGCTCCCACGTCATGTATTTCGTCTTATCCTCAAAGCCCGGAAATTCACAAACGTAGAATGTCGCACCGAACCCGTACTTTTTCAACAGCGGTCCGACCACCGAACGCTGGCTCTCGGTCGCATCGTCGAAGGTCAACACAACAATCGGTCCTTTGACCCGTTTCAGCCGTTTCCCGGCCTGAAGCGTCGATACGCCAGCCGCAAGAACAAGCGTCAACGCACACATCAGCAATCGTCTCATCACTTCTGGTATTTTGCAATTAAACATTCACGTCACTTGCCGTAGAGGCTTCGGGCAATGCCCATCTCCAATCCACGCAGTTCGGCCAATCCGCGCAGACGTCCAATACACGAATAACCCGGATTGGTCTTTTTGTGCAGGTCGTCGCACATCTGATGCCCGTGGTCGGGACGCACCGGGATCGACACCTTTCGTCTCTGCTGAAGCTCCAACAGCGCCTTCATTACGCCGTACATGTCGACGTCACCTTCCAGATGATTCGCTTCTACAAAATTTCCCTCCGCATCGCGCTGCGTACTGCGCAGATGGACAAAGCCGACCCGATCGCTGAACTCCTCCATCATGGCCGCCAGTTCGTTGTCGCTTCTCACGCCGAACGACCCCGTACAGAGACATAACCCGTTCGAAAGATTGGGAACAGCCGCTATCAATTTCCGGAAATCCTCCGCCGTACTCATTATCCTCGGAAGGCCCAATATCGACCGGGGCGGATCATCGGGATGGATCACCAACGAAACACCCACCTGATCGGCCACCGGAGCCACCTCCTGCAAAAAAGCGATCAGGTTCCGACGCAACTGTTTTGCATCGATATCACGATAGCGGGCCAACGCCTCACGGAACTGGTCCAACGTGAAACTCTCCTCCGCACCGGGGAGCCCGGCAATCATATTGCGGGTCAAGCGTTCCCGCTCCTCTGCATCCATCTGCGCATAACGTGCGGCAGCCTTTTCGCGCTGCTGGGGCGTGTATTCATCGGACGCTCCCTCCCGTTTCAAGATAAACAGATCGAACGCCGCAAAAGCCGCCTGTTCAAACCGCAACGCCTTCGACCCATCGGGCATCGTGTAGGCCAGATCGGTTCGGGTCCAATCCAGCACCGGCATAAAATTATAGGTAACGATGCGGATTCCGCACTCCGCCAGATTACGGATACTCTGTTTGTAATTCTCGATATACCGGACAAAATCGCCTGTCCGGGTTTTAATATGTTCGTGCACCGGTACGCTCTCCACGACGCTCCACACCAGACCGGCCGCAGCAACCTCCTGCTGACGTTTCCGTATCTCGTCGACCGTCCACACCTCCCCGTTGGGAATATGGTGCAATGCCGTCACTACATCCGTAGCTCCCGCCTGTCGGATGTTCCACAGACTCACCGGATCATTCGGTCCATACCAACGCCACGACTGTTTGCAAAGATAAACCATAATATTTTCTAATTTTCGATTTACTAATCTGACTGACAACTATATAGAAAAGGCATCAAAACCACCGTCGATCACCGTGACCGTACCCGAAACAAAGCACGAAGCATCGCTCGCCAGCCACTGCAACGTACCGAGCAACTCTTCGGGACGACCGAAGCGATGGAACGGGGTATGCGCCAAAATTGTCTCCGCCCGCGGAGTAAGGCTACCATCGGGATTGGTCAGCAAAGTCCGGTTCTGCTCCGTCAAGAAAAACCCCGGAGCAACGGCATTGACCCGGAAACCATCGCCATACTTCGATGCCAATTCACCACAAAGATATTTCGTAAAATTGACCACAGCAGCTTTAGCTGTACCGTATCCGGCCACTCGAGTTAAGGGACGCAATGCTGATTCCGAAGCGATGTTGATGATCGAGCCTCCGCCTTGTGCGACCATCGCCCGGGCAAAGATCATCGTAGGTAAAACGGTTCCGAAGAGGTTCAAATCGACCACCCCGCGAAACGCCTCCATACTCAAATCGAAAATCGTCTTATCAGGGGCAATCGTGGCGCCGGCCATATTTCCGCCTGCACCGTTGATCAACACATCGATTCGCCCATAGCGCTCCATGATTTTTTCATAGGCCCGTTCCAACTGCTCCCGATCGAGCACATCGGCTGCGAGAAACATGGCATCTCCGCCCTGTTCGATTGCCTGCTGCTCCAACGCGTGTCCGACCTCCTCCTTTCGACCGATCAGAACCACACGGGCACCCTCTTCTGCAAAGTGCAGTACCATCGAACGCCCCAATACACCGGTCGCTCCGGTGATCACCACGACTCGGTCCTTTACACAAAAAAGATTTTTCATACTGATTCTTTTTTTCACTATATTTTCATATCGCAGATTTCATGTTGTCACACATCCATCATTCAAAAGTAGCAAAAATTTCCGGATTCGGCAGCCCGATTTGTATTATTGACAAATGATTGTTTACTTTGTAAAATATGAAATTTTGTCTACTTTTGGACCTATGAGAAGATTTTTCATTCCCATCATAGCTTGTTTTGCGTTTTTTTGCAACACCTTTAATACTTTCGGCAGCGCACCGACACGACTGACCACCGACCTGATCGAACACACCGATCGCGTATGGATCTATGGAACGCTTTCGCAATTACCCATAGACTACACAGGAAAAATCATCGAAAGGGCACAACACGCATCGATCGCCAGCATGCACCCCCGCTTCGGATGGCAGGTCAACGACGAACGGAACGATGTGATGCAAACGGCATGGAGAATCCAGTTGGCCACATCGCGCCAGGCTCTCGAAGCCGACTCTGCCGATATGTGGGACAGCGGGAGGCAATCCGGAACCAACAGCACCTCAGTTCCTTACAACGGCAAGGAACTGAAACCCGCAACACTCTATTATTGGCGGGTCATGACATGGAACAACGAGGAACCTCAGGAGTGGTCCGCCGTTCGGGTCTTCAAAACCGCCGACCGCCTCTCGGAATACCAATGTGCCTACTACCCGACTGAAAAAAGCGACCAAAACCATCCCGTCAATAGCAACCTGCTCTCCGAGAATCTGCTTTTTACGGACTTCGGGCTGGATGCTTTCGGGCAACTTCGTATCACGGTTTCTTCAGAGCAAGAAGACACGTTAACGGTCCGTCTGGGCGAGTGCCTGAAAGAGGGGCGGATCGATCCCGCACCGGGAGGGTCTCGCCGATTTCTGAGCCAACAAATCCCCTTACTACCCGGCCGCCACACCTATTATATAAAAATTCCGGCCGATCAGCGCAACACCGGACAGTACGCCGTACTCATGCCGGACTACATCGGTGAAGTATATCCCTTCCGTTACTGCGAGATCGAGGGAACAGCCCTCAAGGACCGATCTATCGCCGTCAGTCGACAGACCGTCCACTATCCGTTCAACGACTTCGCAACGACATTCACCTGCTCCGACACCACCTTGCAACAGGTGTGGGATCTGTGTAAATACTCAATAAAGGCCACCTCATTCGCCGGCCTTTACGTCGACGGCGACCGGGAGCGCATTGCTTACGAAGGAGATGCCATCATCAACCAATTGGCCCATTACACCACCGACAGGGAGTTCTCTTTAGCCCGCAGAAGCCATGAATACCTGCTGACGCACGCCACCTGGCCGACCGAATGGATCCTGCAATCGATCGTTACCGCATGGCACGACTATCTCTATACCGGAGACGAACGATCCTTGTCCAAATATTATGAAATATTGAAAAACAAGACTCTTCCCTCAATGGTCGAAGAGGATGGTTTTTTGAAAATTTCCAAAGAGAAACAAACTCCGGAATTTCTCGCATCGATCCATCTTTTCTATGGCGGAACCATACAGGATCTTGTCGACTGGCCGGGCGGAGAACGCGACGGCTACGTCATGACCGATATAAACACTGCAGTCAACGCCTATTACTATCGAGCCCTCTCGCTGATGGCAAAAATCGCCGGTGTAATTGGTGAAACGGAAGATGCAGCCTCATATACCACTCAGGCAGCGACTTTAGCAAAAACCTTCAACAAAGAACTGTTCAATAAAAAGACTAGGACATATCGTGACGGCATAGGAACCGACCACCAATCGCTACACGCCAACATGTATCCGCTGGCCTTCGGTCTTACACCGGAAAAGGGATACGAAACGGTTGTGGATTTTATCCGTTCACGCGGTATGGCATGTAGCGTATATGGAGCACAGTTCCTGTTGGATGCCTTGTACGATGCCGGCGCCGCAGACTATGCTCTGGAATTACTCACATCAGATACAGAACGCAGTTGGTACAACATGATCCGGGTAGGTTCCACCATCTCGCTGGAGGCATGGGACGACAAATTCAAGCCGAATCAGGATTGGAACCACGCATGGGGAGCCGCTCCGGCGAATATCATTCCGAGAAAACTGATGGGAGTGGAGCCGGTCGAGCCAGGTTTTGCCAAAATACGCATCAAACCGCAACCCGCCTCTTTGCATGAGGCTTCGTTAATCATGCCGACCATCCGCGGCAACGTCGAGGTTTCGTTCGTGAATACACCCGACCGATTCACACTCAACACCTCTGTTCCAGCCAACGCACAAGCCGACATCTACCTGCCGTTGGATGCCAAAATAAAACGTTATGAACTGACCCTGAACGGAACCCCGGTAACAAATGCCATCCGGGAAGGAAATTTTATAAAAGTACCCGATACAGGATCGGGTAGCAAACAGTTCGTTCTAACTCCGATGGAATAACCGACCACGAAAAACGACATCACTTAACACCAATAAATTTTTATCAATTTCAAAACGACAATGAGAAAAGTATTGATTTGTGCATTAGCCCTGTATGCGGCCTCGCTTCAGGCGCAACCTATGGGTAAAGGAACGTTACCCCCGGTATTTCCTCAAGAAGTAGCGGAAAAGACTCAGTTCGACACGCGTACCCGTGCCTACATCTCTCCTGTCCGCGTCATGTGGATGCAGAATGAAGAGCTGATCACCGGATCGGAGAACCTGCTCCTTCAAGGCAACGGGCAAGCCACAACAGCCAATACCCCGAAATGCGTCTTCACGGCAAAAGAGGGCAAACGTCCTTCGATTTTGCTCGATTTTGGTCGTGAGATACAGGGCGGTTTGCAATTCGTCACCTGCATCCGGGCTTCGAAAGATCCGGTTAAAGTACGTGTCCGTCTCGGAGAATCGGTCGGCGAAGCAATGTGTGAAATCACGGAAGAGAACGGCGCAACGAACGACCACGCCATGCGCGACTACACCATCGAACTGCCTTGGCTGGGCGTATGCGAAGTGGGTAACTCCGGTTTCCGTTTCGTGCGCATCGACCTGCTGGAAGACGATGTCGAACTTCCGATCAAAGAGATTCGCGCCAGCCTGCTCTATCGCGATATTCCCTATTTGGGTTCGTTCCGTTCGAGCGATCCGCGCGTAGACAGTATCTGGTTGACCGGAGCCTATACGCTGCACCTGAACCTGCAGGAATATCTCGTTGAAGCCCCCAAACGCGACCGTCTGGTATGGCTGGGCGACCTTCATCCGGAAGTCCGCACCGCACTGGCCGTATTCGGCGATAACGAGGCCCTCTCTCGCGGTTTGGATTTCGCTCGCGACGAAACCCCGCTGCCGGGTTGGATGAACGGCATGTGCTCCTATTCGTTGTGGTGGGTACTGATCCACAGAGATTACTACAAATACCACGGCAATCTGGAATACCTCAAGGAGCAACAACAATATTTGGGCGATCTGCTCAAGATCCTGATGTCGAAGGTCGACGAGCAGGGCAACGAACACCTCGATGGCGGCGGACGCTTCCTCGACTGGCCGACCAGCGAAGATCAGAAGGCGATCGACGCCGGACTGCATGCACTGATGCTAATGACCCTCGAAGCCGGAGCAGAGATGATGACCGCTCTCGGAGACGAAGAGCTTGCAGCACAATGTACCGAAACTGCCAACCGGATGAAGAACGTAACCCCGGACTACACCACTTCGAAACAATCTGCCGCTCTGATCGCTTTGGCCGGAATCATCCCTGCAGAACAGGCGAACCAAGAGGTGCTGAGTGTAGGAGGTGCCAAAAACTTCTCTACATTCTACGGATATTACATGCTTCAGGCACAAGGATTGGCCGGCGACTATACCGGAGCGATCAACAACATGAAAGATTACTGGGGCGGCATGCTCGATTTGGGAGCCACGACGTTCTGGGAAGATTTCAACATCGACTGGAAGAAAAACGCTGCCCGCATCGACGAATTGACCCCTCCGGGCAAAATCGATGTACACAAAACATACGGCGATTACTGCTACAAAGGATACCGCCACAGCTTCGCTCACGGATGGGCATCAGGTCCTACTGCATGGCTGAGCGAATACGTTCTGGGGGTATCGATTGTTGAACCTGGCTGTAAGGTAGTCAAGGTTGAACCGCATTTGGGCGATTTGCAATGGGTTGAAGGAACCGTTCCGACTCCGTACGGTGTGATCAAAGTCCGCCACGACAAACAGGCCGACGGCTCGATCAAATCGAAAATCGAAGCCCCGAAAGGCGTGAAAGTAATTAAATAATAATTTAGAACCGGGAGTTGTCCGGTGAAAATATCGATGTCAAAAAACATATTTTTTATGTCAATATTTTCACCGGACAACCCCTAATTTTAGGTATATTTGTTACGTGATTGATCCGATAAATTAATATCGGAGGTCGCAACAGGTTCGAAACTTCAAAACGGGAACCGAAAACAGCAACAAGACATTGTTCTGGGCCTGATTCGGTCTTCCGGGTTGGAGTCTTTCGCTGCAAAAATAAATATAGTACGGAGTTTAAAATTATTTTCTTTCATACATAAAACTTAAAACGAAAACCGATGAAACAAATCTCATTTCTGGCCTTCGATTTGGGAGCCACCAGCGGCCGTTCCATCCTCGGAACGCTGAACGAAGGTAAACTCCAGATGAAAGAGCTCACGAGATTCCCCAACCAGATTCTCGAACTGAACGGACATGCTTACTGGAATATCTTTTCTCTGTATGAACATCTGAAAGCCGGCATGATCGCCGCAGCCAAAGAAGATGTCGAAATCACATCGATCGGTATCGATACCTGGGGCGTCGATTTCGTTTTCTTGGGCGACGACGGACAGATTTTGGGCATTCCCCACGCTTATCGGGACCAACACACCGTTGGAGCACCCGAAGAGTATTTCAAAAACGTCATGCCACATAAAGAGGTCTATGACCTTACCGGTATCCAGATCCTCAACTTCAACAGCCTCTATCAACTTTACGCGATGAAACGCGACAAATCGTCGCTGTTGAATGCAGCCAAAGAGGCCCTCTTTATTCCGGATGCCTTGAGCTATATGTTGACCGGTAAAAAGGTCGTTGAATATACGATCGCCTCGACCTCTCAGATTCTGAATCCGAAAACCAAGAAATTCGAAACCCAGCTGCTCGAAAAAATGGGCGTCAAACCCGATCTTTTCGGCGCTATCGTCATGCCGGGTCACGTAATCGGCACCTTGACCGATGCGTTGGCTGCAGAAACCGGATTGGGTAAACTGCCTGTCGTAGCCGTAGCCGGACACGACACGGCATCGGCCGTAGCCGCCGTTCCCGCAAAGAACGAAAAATTCGCTTACCTCAGCTCGGGCACCTGGTCGTTGATGGGTATCGAGGTGAAAGACCCGATCATCACCGAAGAGACCTCGACGCTCAACATCACCAACGAAGGTGGCGTCGAAGGGACGACCCGTCTGCTGAAGAACATTACGGGTATGTGGATTCTCGAACAATGTATCAAAGAGTGGAGAAAAGAGGCGATCGAATATACCTATCCGGAAATCGTCAAGATGGCCCGCGACGCCGCTCCGTTCCAGTCGTTCATCGACCCGGACGACGAATCGTTCGCCAACCCGCCCAGCATGATCAAAGCGATCAAAGAGTTCTGCCAGAAGACCGGACAAAAGGTTCCGAGAAACCACATGGAGCTGATCCGTTGTATCTTCGAGAGTCTGGCATTGAAATACAAGAACGTTCTCGACAAATTCCGTTCGTTGGCTCCGTTCCCCATCGAACGGCTGCACATCATCGGTGGCGGTGCTAAGAACCGCTTGCTGAACCAATTTACGGCAAACTCAACGGGAGTAACCGTCGTAGCAGGGCCTTCTGAAGGAACCGCTATCGGCAACATCATGTTGCAGGCTCGCGCAGCAGGTTGCGTCAACTCTCTGCAGGAGATGCGTGACATGATCAGCGACGCCATCGAAATCGAAACGTTCACTCCGGAAGACACGGACGCTTGGAATGCCGCATACGACCGGATCAAATCATTGATTAAATAAACAGGAACAACTCATGGGAGACTCACCGGAGAAACCGGAGAGTCTCTTGTCCCAAAACGCATAGAAAAATTCATTCTTTAACTTAAAACAAAACCAAAAGAACCATGAAAGAAGCACAAATCAAACAGGCATACGAAGCCGCCAAAGCTCGTTATGCAGAGATCGGAGTCGATACCGAAGCTGCTCTCAAACAACTCGCCAACATTTCTTTGTCCCTGCACTGCTGGCAAACGGACGATGTAACCGGATTCGAAAATCCTGACGGCCAGCTTTCTGGCGGTATTCAGGCAACCGGAAACTATCCTGGCAAAGCCCGTAACATCGACGAAGTTCGCAAAGACATCGAAAAAGTTAAAACCTTGTTGCCGGGTAACCACCGTTTGAGTCTGCACGCCATCTACGGCGATTTCGGTGGTCAGAAAGTAGACCGTGATCAGATCGAACCGAAACACTTCCAAAGCTGGATCGACTGGGCCAAAGCCAACAACATGAAACTGGACTTCAACAGCACCAGCTTCTCACATCCGAAGAGCGGCGATCAAACGCTCTCAAACCGCGACAAGGGAATCCGCGATTTCTGGATCGAACACACCATCCGCAGCCGTAAAATCGCAGAAGAGATGGGTAAACAACTCGGAAGCAAGGCTTGCCACAACTTGTGGATCCACGACGGTTCGAAAGACCTGACCGTTGACCGTTATCTGTATCGTTCGCTGTTGAAAGACTCTTTGGACAAGATCTTCGCAGTAAAATGTCCGAACGTAAAAGACGCGGTTGAGAGCAAAGTATTCGGTGTAGGTCTCGAAAGCTACACGGTAGGTTCGCACGAATTCTATATGGGTTATGCCGTAAAGAACGACATGATGTGCACGCTCGACATGGGCCACTTTCATCCGACTGAAGAGACTTACGACAAAATTTCGTCGCTGCTGCTCTTCACTCCGGAGATCATGTTGCACGTAAGCCGTCCGGTTCGTTGGGATAGCGACCACGTAGTGATCCTGAACGACAGCGTTCAGCTGCTCGCACAAGAGATCGTATGGGCCAACGCTCTCGACAAAACGAATATCGGTCTCGACTACTTCGACGCTTCGATCAACCGTATCGGTGCATATGTTATCGGTAGCCGTGCTACACAGAAAGCCTTCCTGCAGGCTCTGTTGACCCCGATCAGCAAACTGCGCGACTACGAAGCAAACGGCAAGTTCTTCCAACGTCTTGCTGTCCTCGAAGAGGCCAAGAGCATGCCTTGGAATGCTGTATACGACTACTTCTGCTACATCAACAACGTTCCTGTCGCTGAAGAGTACATCGCAGAAGTTGAAAAATACGAAAAAGAAGTTACCTCGAAAAGATAACATTTGCTAACTGAATGATCTGTCCGTACGAGTGATTTTCCCAAAAATCGCCCGTACGGATGGTTCGTTATAAAAACTACTGATCTTATGGAAATTCTACTGGGTTTATTGATCATTGCGATCGGTAGCTTCGGGCAGTCAAGCTGCTACGTACCGATCAACAAGATAAAGAATTGGAGCTGGGAGTCCTACTGGATCATACAGGGTGTCTTCGCATGGCTCATCCTGCCGTTCTTGGGCGCATTGCTGGCCGTTCCCTCGGGACACAACCTGTTCGAACTGTTTACGGCCGAAAACTCGTTTAACATCTGGATGACGATCTTCTTCGGCGTGCTGTGGGGCGTCGGCGGTCTGACGTTCGGATTGTCGATGCGCTATCTGGGCGTTGCGCTCGGACAGAGTATCGCACTCGGCACATGTGCCGGTTTAGGAACCATTCTGGCTCCGGTGCTGCTCAACATCTTCTTCCCCGAGCTTAATGCACTCTCTCAACTTACCGCATCGGTAATCGCCGGCGTGGTCATCACGCTGATCGGTATCGCCATCATCGGTGTAGCCGGGTCGATGAAATCGGCATCGCTCTCTGAAGAGGAGAAAAAGGCTGCAGTTAAGGATTTCAATTTCCCGAAAGGTATTACGATCGCCCTGTTGGCCGGTTTCATGAGCGGCTGTTTCAACGTGGGTCTGGAATTCGGCAAAAGCGTTTCGTTCCCAGAATCGGCCGAAATCTTCAAAACCCTGCCGGCTACGTTCCTCGTAACACTGGGAGGGTTCGTTACAAACGCCATCTACTGTTTCTACCAGAATCAGAAAAACAAGACATGGGGCGACTATAAAAAAACCGATGTATGGGCCAACAATGCCCTGTTCTGCCTCTTGGCCGGCGCCCTGTGGTACAGCCAGTTCTTCGGGCTTTCGATCGGTAAAGGATTCCTTACCTCATCCGAAGCGCTCATGACGCTGTCGTTCTGTATCCTGATGGCACTCAACGTCGTATTCAGCAACGTATGGGGCATTATCCTCAAAGAGTGGAAAGGTTGCAACAGAAAAACCATCACCGTACTGGTTATCGGATTGGTTGTACTGATATTCGCCGCCTTTGCTGAACCGATACTTCGAATGATTTTCGAATAATCATCGGTAACGCACCATTCATTTAGAACAAAAACCTAATCAGTTTTCCGGAGTCTGAAGACTCCGGAAAACATTAACCAATAAAACTTCAAAGCTATGAAATGTGCATTTAAAATGAAACTCAAACCCGGATGTGAAGTAGAGTATGAAAGACGTCACCGCGCCATTTGGCCCGAACTCGTTAAACTGCTTCGCGAAACCGGAGTCAGTGATTACTACATCTTCTGGGATAAAGAGACAAATCTGCTTTTTGCGGTTCAGGAACAAGCTGGTGAAAGCGGATCGCAAGATCTGGGTACCAATCCGATCGTAAAAAAATGGTGGGATTACATGGCCGATATCATGGACGTTAATCCGGACAACTCACCCGTGTCGATTCCGTTGAAAGAGGTTTTCTACATGGAATAAATCTGATTTCGTTTTAAAAACGGCATCAAAGGAGTAGTCCAAAACCAACAAATAACAACACACAAACAAAAAAGTATCTAAAGTAATTAATTTACGGTAGATACTTTTTTGTTATTTAATATCGGGTAAATACTCATTGATCGGGCAAAACGTGATACAAACAATACAAATATATCATTCCGAAAACTGCATAAACAATATCTCTAATGAGAAAAAATATACTCCTACTAACCCTTATCTTTTTTTGCGTGACCCCGGCCGGGGCAACCCAAAACAACAAACAGGGAGTGAAATTATGGTACACAACCCCGGCTGACGCAACTGTCAAGGATAACTCCAACGCATGGGTCGATGACCCGGAATGGTTGAAATCGCTGCCGTTGGGCAACGGATCTCTGGGAGCCATGATATTCGGCGACGTTTCTCTGGAACGCATACAGCTCAATGAGGAATCCATGTGGTCGGGAAGCCCGCAACAAAGCGACAATCCAGAAGCAGCACAAAACCTGAACCGAATAAGGGAGCTGCTTTTCGAGGGGAAATACCGGGAAGCCACTGAACTCACCAACCGCACACAGATATGTACCGGACCGGGGTCCGGGTCCGGCGCAGGCAACAACACTCAGTACGGTTGTTTCCAAACGCTCGGCGATCTGTGGATCGACTTCAAGTGTAAGGACCCTTATACGAATTACTACCGCGAGCTCAACCTGTCAACCGCCAAAGCCACCGTCAGCTACGAACAATGTGGGATAACGTATCGTCGTGAGGTATTCGTCAGCCGACCGGACCAGGTAATGGTCATACGGTTGACCGCCGACCGTCGTGGCGCGTTATCGTTCTCCTGCCGTATGACGCGTCCCGAACATTACCGCACTTCGTGCGAGGAGAATCAACTAATCATGCAGGGCTCATTAGCCGACGGCAAGGGAGGGACCTATCTCAAATATATGGCACGGCTCAAGGCCATGACAAAAGGAGGAGAGGTATCGTACCGGAATGATTCGATTATCGTATCCGGCGCCGATGAGGTCGTCCTGCTGCTGTCTGCATCTACGGACTATAAACTCGAGTATCCGCTATACAAGGGTCGGGACTACGTCGACCTCACCCGAAAGGCCATAACGCAAGCGGAACAGAAATCATATCAGGCATTACTGAAAGCACATATCAAGGAATACACCTCTTACTTCAATCGTTGTACGTTGTCACTCTGTTCCAGTGAGGACAGCCTTCCTACCGATCAACGTATAATACGAGTCAAAAACGGGGCCGAGGATCCGCATTTATGTGAGCTGATCTTCCAATTTGGACGTTACCTACTCATATCGTCATCCCGACCGGGCACCCTGCCGGCCAACCTGCAAGGAATATGGGCCAATAAAACGGCTACTCCGTGGAACAGCGACTACCACACCAATGTCAACATACAGATGAACTACTGGCCGGCAGAGGTAACCAACCTGTCGGAGTGCCACTCACCCTTCTTTGATCTAGTCGAATCACTCGTCAAACCCGGACATAAAACAGCTAATGTACAGTACAACATGGACGGTTGGGTCGTACACCCTATAACCAATATATGGGGCTATACCTCTCCCGGAGAATCATCGTCATGGGGTATGCATCCGGGAGGTACGGGATGGATGTGCCAGCACATCGGAGAGCACTACCGATTCACCGGAGACAAAGAGTTTCTTTCCCGAATGTACCCCACGATGAAAGGTGCGGTCACATTTTATCTGGATTGGCTCACCACCGATCCTCAAACAGGGAAACTCGTATCGGGTCCAGCTGCATCCCCTGAAAATACTTTTATCGCACCCGACGGCAGCCACGCACAAATCAGCATGGGACCCACTCACGATCAGCAAATTATCTGGCAACTCTTCGAGGACTTCCGCATGATCAGCCATGAATTGGATATGGAGGATGATGTGGTCCGACGGGTTGCCGAAGCCCAAAACAACCTTTTGCCCACGCAGATCGGAAGCGACGGGCGCATTATGGAGTGGGCCAAAGAGTTTGATGAGGTTGAACCGGGTCATCGCCACATATCTCATCTGTTCGCTCTGCACCCTGGAGCTCAAATCAACAAATTAAAGAGTCCTGAAATGGCGGCAGCTGCACAAAAATCGCTCGACTACCGCAGAATGCACGGAGGTGGCCATACAGGGTGGAGTTCGGCCTGGCTCATCATACAGTATGCCCGCCTCATGCAGGCAGAACAGGCAAAAGGGAGTCTCGATACGATACTGAAACGGTGTACGATGCCCAATCTTTTCATGCTGCATCCCCCGTTCCAGATAGACGCGAATTTCGGGACGACGGCCGGAATAGCCGAAATGTTGTTGCAAAGCCATGTTTATGAGGACGGGGCATACACGTTGCAACTTTTACCGGCATTGCCCGAAGCCTGGCCCGATGGAGAGGTTACCGGATTGAGAGCACGCGGAGGTTTTGATGTTTCGGTCAAATGGCATTCGGGACGTATCGCCGAATTGCGCATCAAATCATTATTGGGCAACAAATTCCGCACCTGGTACGACAATGCCTACCTTCCGGCAAAGGAGCTCAAAAAAGGACAAGTCTGGGTTTGGAAAAACAAATAAGTTCCGCTACCCTTTCCACATTGACATAAAAACAGAGATATCCCGCGATTGCGGGATATCTCTATTATATACCAACCTGTAATACAGAATTATAATCTCAAAAAAACTTCTCTTGTCCAGTACCCCCTGTGTCCTTTTCTCAAAAAAATCAATTGAGAGAATTACTTCTTTAAGAGGGCCTTGACAGCTTCAGAAATTGCACGTCCGTCGGCCTGACCGGCAAGCTGCTTCGTTGCAACTCCCATCACCTTCCCCATATCTGCAGGGGAAGAGGCCCCTACCTGGGCAATAATCGCCTTCAATGCATTTTCCAGATCCGCACCCGTAAGCTGCTTCGGCATATACACCTCCAACACGGCCGCCTCGTCCAACTCATTCTGAGCCAACTCTGCACGACCGTTCTGATTATACACCGCGGCAGACTCTTTTCTCTGCTTTACGAGTTTCTGAATGATTTTCAACACCTTATCATCAGAAATATCCTCCGATCCATCAGCCGTCTTCGCCAACAAAATCTCTGCTTTAACGGCACGTAAAGCTGCCAAACGGACCTTCTCCTTAGCCAACATCGCAGCTTTGATTCCATCATTGATATCTTTCTCCAGACTCATCTCCTATCCGTTTTATATATTACTTGACATATGCATACGCGACAATGCTCCGTTTCCACATCCCCCTCGAGGCTAAATATCGATATTCGCATACCGGGCATGTTTCTCGATAAACTCACGCCGTGGCGGGACATCGTCCCCCATCAACATCGAGAAGATCCGGTCGGCCTCCGCCGCACTTTCAATCGTCACTTGATACAAGATGCGGGTCTCTGGCGACATCGTTGTTTCCCACAACTGCTCGGGGTTCATTTCACCCAAACCTTTGTAGCGCTGTACGTGCGCACCCTTAGCTCCGAACTCGTTCAAAGTCGCTTCACGTTCCTCCTCCGTCCAGCAATAACGGCTGTTTTTCCCTTTCTTTACCTGATATAAAGGCGGTTTTGCTATATAGACGTGTCCGTTCTTGATCAGATCGTTCATGTATCGGAAGAAGAAAGTCAACATCAGCGTTGCAATATGGCTACCGTCCACATCGGCATCGGTCATAATGATCACCCGTTGGTAACGCAATTTTTCGAGATTCAATGCCTTACTGTCCTCTTCCGTACCAATCGTCACACCCAATGCCGTAAAAATATTACGGATCTCCTCGTTATCGAAGATACGGTGTTCCATCGCCTTCTCCACGTTCAGGATCTTACCCCGCAACGGCATAATGGCCTGGAAATTACGGTCACGCCCCTGTTTGGCCGAACCGCCTGCCGAATCACCCTCGACGAAAAAGATCTCGGCCTGTTCCCGATCCCGGGTCGCACAATCGGCCAACTTTCCGGGAAGTCCCGATCCAGACAATACCGTCTTGCGCTGTACCAATTCACGAGCCTTGCGTGCCGCATGCCGGGCCGTCGCAGCAAGAATGACCTTCGACACAATCGCACGGGCGTCTTTCGGATTCTCCTCCAAATAGTGCGACAACACGCCCGAAATCGCCTGATCGACAACACCGGCAATCTCGCCGTTCCCTAATTTGGTTTTGGTCTGTCCCTCGAACTGCGGCTCCTGAACTTTTACCGAAACGATTGCTGTCAACCCCTCACGGAAATCATCTCCGTTAATTTCGAACTTCAACTTAGCCAACATACCCGAATCTTCGGCATATTTTTTCAATGTCCGCGTCAAAGCCCGACGGAAACCGGTCAAATGGGTACCGCCCTCGATCGTATTGATGTTGTTGACATACGAATGGACATTCTCCGTAAAACTCGTATTGTACTGCATCGCCACCTCGACCGGCACCCCGTCTTTTTCCGTATCGATATAGATCGTATTGTCAATCAATGATTCCCGGCTGGCATCCAAAAACTTGACGAACTCTTTCAATCCTTCGGTCGAATAGTACTCTTCATGCGGGAACTCATCCTGCTCGTTCTTCGACCGTAAATCGGTAATGCTGAGACGTACACCTTTGTTCAGATAGGCCAGTTCACGAAGCCGCGAAGCCAACGTTTCATAATCATATTCAGAGACGGTAAAAATCGACGTATCGGGTTTGAACGTAATGATCGTACCGTGGTCGTCTTCGGTCGTTTCACCGACGATTTCCATTTTGCCCTGCGGTACACCGCAACTGAACTCCTCTCTAAAAATCTTACCCTGACGATGTACCTCTGCAATCAACAGGGTCGACAATGCATTCACACACGACACACCGACCCCGTGCAAACCGCCCGAAACTTTGTAGCTGTCCTTATTGAATTTTCCTCCGGCATGCAAAACCGTCAATACGACCTCAAGAGCCGGACGTCCCTCTTTTTCGTGCATATCGGTAGGAATACCCCGACCGTTGTCTTTTACCGTAATCGAATTATCTGCATTGATGAACACCTCGATATGGGTACAATACCCCGCCAAAGCCTCATCGATCGAGTTATCGACCACCTCATATACCAAATGGTGCAATCCCCGCACTCCGACATCCCCGATGTACATCGCCGGACGCTTACGTACCGCCTCCAAGCCTTCCAACACCTGAATACTCGATGCGGAATAGGACTCTTCGGCCTGTTGAATCTGATCTTTCTCTTCTACACTCATATCTTATATTTCGTCCAAGTAAATATCCGTTCATTTCGACTCCATGTCACGCTTCGGAACGGCCCCGAAATAGCCCACAAAGCCACTTCCAGCCCCATTTCCGAAGGCGGAATCATTCGAACAAAGTTAGCAATTTTTATCTAAATTCCAAGCACCGAATGCAGGTCAATTTCAGCGACTCGTCCCTGATGAAAACGCAAAGTTTTGGCGGGATATTGTTGAATATTGCTGATATTGTGGGTGGACATCAAAACGGCACATCCTCGCGAAACGATCGAAGCAAAAAGCTGCATGATACCATCCGCTGCTGCCGGATCGAGATTACCGGTCGGCTCATCGGCCAGAATCACCTGGGGATTGTTCAGCAAGGCCCTTGCAATCGCCAAACGCTGCTGCTCCCCCCCCGACAACTGATACGGCATCTTGTACTCTTTATTCTGCAGACTGACCATATCCAACACTTCGGCAATCTTGCTACGAATCTGCAACTCATTTTTCCAGCCGGTCGCCCGCAGCACGAAACGCAAATTATGGAATACGCTGCGATCGGTCAACAACTGATAATCCTGGAATACGATACCGATCCGGCGACGCAAATAAGGAACGTCTTTCCGGCGAATCCGACGCAAATCGAACCCAACCACACGCCCCATACCCTCTTTCAACGGCAATTCGGCATAGAGGGTTTTCAACAAAGAGCTTTTTCCCGATCCGACCCGACCGATCAGATAGACCATCTCGCCCGGATAGACCTCCAGGTTCACATCCGAGAGCACCATATCGCCCATTCTTCCGTGCCTTCCGAAGTTGGCCTCTCTCAACTCATCTTCCTGATGAAAAATCGCTACGTTATGAAGTTCTATTACGGCATTCGGATTCATTCCCTATCGAATTTTAGAATGAACAAAGATACCGAAACTTTCGCAGAGTTCGAAATATCGGGCGACAAAACCGCGTTTTTATAGAAAATTTACTACTTTTGTTGTCCGGATCGATTTTTGCCGATCGATCCGGGGAATCAGGGGCTGACCGGTTTTGACAGCAGGCAGAGTCTGATTGTAAGCACGTCGAGCGTTGTGTGGGCTCTCGTAAAACTGAATGCTCAAAATACAAATGGCAATAATAGCTATCAACTCGCTGCTTAGTTTTACCGAGTAAAACGGCTTAATCCGGCGGCCCAAGGAGGTCGTCAGACGAGTACCCCGCCCGTCCGCTCCGTTCCGTAACGGATGAGCAATGGGGTATCATTCAAACGGAAATAGCGGATCCGACGCCTATACCGATTCGCAAAATTTTATAGGCTGGGGTCGTGGTTAGGCCGCCTTCGGCCAGGCTGCGACAGGAGGACCAATCGAAGGATAAACGTGTAGAAAGCTTTCGGGTTCCTTGTTTGGACGAGGGTTCGACTCCCTCCAGCTCCACACAACAAAGCACCGACACCAGCGGTGCTTTTATTGTTTCTCCACATCTCACCCATTTCCGCAAATCTTTTCCTTCCTCACTTCTTTTTGGGGTCACGAAGCTCTTTTTGTCGGCCATTTCTGATTATCGCAAGATATTTCGGTTCTCAATAATCACAAGGCAAGGCATTAAAACAAAAATTATCCGTAATTTTATCAGAAAATTTCAGAACCAAACAAAACCCATTTTATGAACACCCGAATCGGCGCGACCGGACTTTTCTGTCTGATCGCCATATCAACACTCAGTCTCGGAGTATCAAGCGCTGACCCGAAAGACAAACCCGCCGAACCCGTCGGCGAAGAGATTTTACGGGACCTCCTTTTCGAGAACGGATTCGCCATATCCCCTTTATGGCCCGCGATCGTACAGAACAACGGCGGTTTCGAAAAGACCAACACCGACACGATCCGTTTCCGTAAGAAAGAGGTCGTTCCCGATTGGCAGATAGCCCAATGGGCCAGCAAATACGATCTCGGCGGCACGCTGCCCGAAAAAGGCAAACACGGGACAATCATCTACCGCAACGAGGGAAAAGAGATCGCCCGCTCGTCGGACGGTACCCTGTTGCTCGACATCACGACCAGTACCGAATACGACCATCCCCGCACAAGCTCCGATGCGTGGCCCCACCTGTTGATCCAGCAAGATTTCGTCAACCAACCGAACCTCGGGCAGATCGAACGGCTCGACTTTTCGATGGAGCTGCGTATCGTCCGGTGTGAAAACCGCATGAAAAAGGATGAGTTCGATGAAAATCTACATACGGCACAATCGCCTTTTTATTTTTTCATGCGCAACGAAAACCCAGAATCACCGGATTATCAACTCGCTTTATGGGTAGGTGTTCCTTCGTTCGATTACCGCTATCCCCGATTGGATTCGACCGAAAGAGTGCAATGGGACATCGGAACAGCCACTTACATTTATGCCATTCCGCCCCGCACCATATGGGGCGACATCTCTTTCCACGACCACCAATGGCACAAAACAGAGATCGACCTGTTGCCGCTGATCCTACGCAGCCTCAAAGCCATGCAGGAAAAGGGAACATTTACCCATACCGTTCCGGCCGACCTGGTCCTCACGGGGATGAACTTCGGATGGGAGGTACCGGGCACGTTCGATGCCGGTCTCATGGTACGGAACATGAGCATCCGGGCTGTAAGACCCTCAAACCCGTAAAACCTCCTCCATGCCAATAAAGACATTGCCGAAAAGCGAGCCGTTTCTCTCTCGCTTCTCGGCAATATAATTTCCCTTTTCAAAAAAACGACTTCGCGCCGTTCCGATCAATCCTCACACTCCTCCTCTGCCAGATACTTCTGATAAAGGGCATGGATGATCCCATCGCTGATTCCGATCGCCGGAACCCAAATCGCATCAGCATGTACCCGATGGGCAATATCCAGGAATATTTCAGCTGCAGGAACGATCACATCGGCACGGTCGGGGTTAAAACGATACTTCCGTATCCGATCCTCCACCGACATTTGCTTCAGTTCTTCATAAAATTGCTCCAGATCGGAGATTTTCAAACAGTTATCGTCCTTGTTCCCCTTCAACCGATAGAGTTTTCCGATGTTGCCTCCCGAACCGATGATCTTCAAATCGGGATAATCGGCCGACAGCTCCGACAGATCGCGATGCAACTTCTCCCAATCCTCATTACGGACCATACCGCCCAACGACCGCACCGTTCCGATATTGTACGATTCGGAGCAGACCAATTTTCCCTCCGAGATCAAACTAATCTCGGTACTTCCGCCTCCGACGTCGACGTAAATATAATGCCCTTCGGGACCGAACAGATCGGCAATATGGCTATCATAAACCATCCTTGCCTCCTCCTGTCCGTCGATGATCTCCAATTTGATACCGGTCCTGTTGTGTATCTCCCGGACGATCTGCTCGCCGTTCGAGGCATCCCGCATCGCCGACGTCGCACACGCCCGATACGACTCTACATCGTAGACCTTCATCAACTGTCGGAAAGCTTTCATCGTCCGCAACAACTGTTTTTTTTTCGACGACGACACCTCCCCCACACTAAAGACCTCTTCACCCAGGCGCAACGGCACACGCAACAGGACAGTTTTGGTCAACCGGTCCGGAGCGTCTCCGGCATTCACACTTTTGATCAAAAAACGTACGGCATTAGACCCTACATCGATCGCTGCAAAATTCAACTTATTGCTCTGCATAACTATTTATCATTTAATCTATTTTCGAACTCTTCCCGATAATAATAATCCAACTGCTCCTGCGAACGGAATGGCGGTCTTCCATCATCGTACAACCTGTTAGCCCCCGTTCCGTCGACAATCCGCGCCGCCTGATTATCCTCCAAACCATATTCGACAATCCGTTTCAACTCCGCCTGAATTTTCGGATCATATACCGGCGCATAAACTTCGATCCGACTGTCCAAATTACGCGGCATCCAGTCTGCCGAACCGATATAATATCGCTCATCCCCACCGTTACAGAAGATCAAAATCCGCGCATGCTCCAGATACCGGTCGATAATCCCTCTGATCTCTATCCGATCGCTCAACACGCCCTGCCCCGAAACCAAAGAACAATTTCCCCGCACAAGCAACCGGACATCGACTCCGGCTGCCGACGCATCATATAACCGCTGGACCATTTTCGGATCGGTAATATGGTTTACTTTACACATAATATATGCCATCTTTCCCCGTATCGCATTTTCGATCTCCTTATCGATAAGGGAAAAGAGCTTCGTTCGCATCTGCTGCGGCGAAACGATCAGATGTTCGAACGTTATCGTTTTATAGGGCTGTCGGATGAATTCAAACACCTGATCGACCTCACGTACGATATTCTTATCTGCTGTCATCAGGGTTATGTCCGTATAGGAACGGGCATTCCCCTCGTGAAAATTACCCGTACTGATACAGGCCACATCCCCTTTCGAAGACCCGATGTGTGTGAGTTTACAATGGACCTTCAACCCTTCAATCCCAAAAAAGACCTGAATCCCCGCATCCTGCATCTTTTTCGACCAATTGATGTTGGAGGTTTCATCGAAACGGGCCAACAATTCAACCATTACCGTAACCCGTTTGCCGTGTTTTGCGGCACAGATCAGCGCTTTGACCACTTTCGAATTTTTCGCCAGACGATAAACCGTCGTCTTGATGCTGTGGACATCCCGACTCAAAGCTGCCTCCCTGAGAATTTTGATATAATTCGAAAAGCTGTGGTATGGATAGTGCAAAAAGAAGTCGTGCCGACGAATCAAATCGAGCGAACTGTTCAATGTATTCAACGCCGGAACCGGAACGGGATCCCGATCCGCAAATTTCAGGTCACGCCGGCCGCAATCAGGGAACGACATCAAATCCTTCATGTTGTGATAACGCGAACCGCCTACACACGCATCGTATCGGTCGATCATAAACCTCAACTTCAAATAACGCAACATCTCCTCGGGCATATTCCGGTCGTACACCAACCGGATCGGTTCCCCCTTACGGCGCCTGCGGACTCCCCGCGCCACCTTTTCGACCAATGCTTCGTCGATGTCGCCATCGAGTTCGAGTTCGGCATCACGGGTAAACTTCAAGGTGTACGCCTCGAACGACTCATAACCCAACCCGGCAAATATGAACGGAAGACAAAACCGTACCACATCATCCAAAAAAATGATCGAAATCTCATCATTTTCGGACGGCAGGACAATGAATCGGTCGAACTCTTTGGTCGGCAGTTCGATCAGCGCCAAATCCCGTACCGAACGCCCCGCAACCGCATCGTACCGTGCCATTTTAACACACAGGTAGATACTCGAATCAGTCAGCTCATTCAACTGCGATCCCTGAGTCATTATCAACGGATAGGTCGCACTGTTCAAATCGTTCTGATAAACCATCCGGATATATTGCTGCTGCTTAGATGTTAATTGGCTCTCATCGATGATATGGATATGTTCCTCTTTCAAACGCTCTTTCAACCGATCGAATGTTTCATCGAACTCTTCGGAATAAAGACGGGTCAATTCGGTGATTTCGCGCAACTCTTTCGCAGCGGAAACAGGGCTTTGTGAAGCGCTATGGTATTCCGCCATCCTTTTCATCGTCGAAACCCGAACCCGAAAAAATTCATCCAGATTGTTCGAATAGATTCCCAGAAATTTCAACCGTTCCAACAACGGGACATTTTCCCGCTGCGCCTCCTGCAAAATGCGATGGTTGAAGTACATCCAACTCAAATCCCGATCCAGCAACTTTCCCGTTTCCATAAATTGACCTTCTTGGTTCGCTTTATTTTTGCTAAGATACGTTTTTCCTTGCAAAAATAAAGCACTTCATCGCTTTTTAACAAAAACTTATTTCACACCGATCGGAGAAGCATCAGGCACAAACTTTTTGGGACGGTTCAGCCAATAAGTATAAAGTCGTATTTTACGTTCTATGTGGGTGTTGCGCCTTCCAAATCCGGATTTTTTATTGTCGGTTTATGAAAATTGCCCTACTTTTGTGTACCCGGAAACGCCCGAATCGGAAGCATCCGGTTAGCTTATTCACTACATGAAAACGATAAACGCTACCAAGTACAAACTCAAAAATGTCGACACCGAACGCATCTTCGACGACGAAGGCTGGATGCTCGACGACACACAATCCTCCCGCCCGTCGTTGATCCGGGCCGTATACGAATCGAAACAGATCCACCCCCACGAAGAAGAGATGGGTATCTACCGTTTCGCCGAATGGCTCCCCGTCAACAAGGTCCTCGAGGGTTCCTGCGCTCCGGTTACCTACAAAAGCAAGGCTTTGGCCCAAGAGCTGGGACTCAAGAATCTGTACATTACGTTCAACGGATACTTTCCGGAGATCGGCGCCCGCATGTCGACCTGCTCGTTCAAAGAGACCGAAGCCTATTCGGTCTGCGCCCGACTCAACGGAAGCCATAAAGGTAAAGTTCTGGTAGTCGCTTCGGCAGGGAATACCGCCCGAGCTTTTGCCAAAGTCTGCTCGGACAACCACATTCCGCTGCTGCTGAGCGTTCCCGAAGACAATATCGATGCACTCTGGTTCGAAAAACCGCTGAACGACTGCGTCAAACTGATCGTTTCGGAAAAGGGGAGCGATTACTTCGATGCAATCCACCTGAGCAATTTAGCCTTGAAATCGGATAAATTCTTCGCAGAGGGCGGAGCCAAGAACATCGCCCGCCGCGACGGTATGGCTACGACAGTACTTTCGGCAGTCACCCACATCGGCCGGATTCCCGACTACTATTTTCAGGCGGTCGGCAGCGGCACGGGAGCAATCGCCGCATGGGAAGCCAACCTCCGGCTGATCGAAGACGGCCGGTTCGGCAACCACAAAATGAAACTGATGGTTTCGCAAAACATACCGTTCGTCCCGATGTATCATGCATGGAAAGCCCACTCCCGGGAGATGCTTCCTTACGATGACAGCCAGGCCCGGATCGATGCCGAATCGATAGATGCCAAAGTGCTGTCGAACCGGAAACCGCCTTACGGTATTAAAGGAGGTTTGTTCGATGCCCTCACCGATACGGGCGGCGACATTCTGGTGGCTACGAACGAAGAGGCCCGGGCTGCTAAGAAACTTTTTGCCGAAACCGAAGGCATCGACATATATTCGGCTCCGGCCGTAGCATTGGCCACGCTGATCCAATGCGTCCGCTCCGGTGCGATCGATCCCGAAAAGATCATCATGCTGAATGTTACCGGCGGTGGCGAGAAACGTTTCATGACAGGTAAAAAGTTACACTACCTGAAACCGTCCCTGGTATTCCACATCGATCCGGATGCAGACGAAGTGGTAGAGAAAGTCAACGAACTTTTTGCCTAAAACAAAACCGTATTCAACGACAAGTCATCGGAAATTTTATAAGTTTAGAAATGACGGGAGTTTTTGAGTGAAAAACTCCCGTCATTTTTTATGAATACAGACAACGAAGCGCGAACCTCTTTCCCAAATGCCAAACCGGGTGACCGAGTCCAAGCCCACAACGAGACCAAATCCCATACGTTCTATACGACTCCAATATAAAAAAACTCCGGCAAACACAGCGGCGTGTAGTTAGCCTACACGCCGCTGCAATAAACCTCTAAAATCTTCTCAACACTATTTTTTATAGATATCGGGAACCTCGGGACGGCCCACACCGACCGTAACATTGACCCGCCAATCCAAATTGTTCGTATACAGGTGGCGGTAATCGAACGGCTGTTGCGTCCATACGCGGAAAATGTTCCCTTCTTTCCAGGAGTTTCCGGCTGACACATAATCACACATCCGCATCAGGTGTTTTCCACCCGCCTCATCCTTGCACGGGACATCGAACGTCATCCAAATTTCAGGCACATCCGTCTGCTCTACCAACTGTACGTCGATATAGCCCTCTTCGTCACCCATAAACTCATAACGGTACATCGGGGGTTCGGTCACTCCGTCACGGCGCGGGATCAGACGCGAATCGAACGCCAATACGATCGGTCCACGAACAATAGCGGCATCCCCTACTCCCGAAGGAGCCTCTACGACACGAGCCCGCATATCGAGCTCTACGTCGATCTTATCCCCTGTACTCCATTGACGTTCGATCGACGCGTATGTTCCGGGAATCAGATAGCCATCATACGGTTCCCCGTTAATCTTCACCTTCGTCTCTTTGCTCCACTCCGGAATACGCAACGAAACTGCAAACTTTTCGCTCTCGGGCAATGTCAACGTCGTGCTGACTGCTCCTTGCACAGGATACTCGGTCTCCATCGCCACGTCGAGCGTCTGACCTTGGGGCGTCGTAACCGAACTGTTCATCTTTCCATACAGATTTAGCGTCACCCCCGACGGCGAGGTCATCACGGCCCACGACGGAGTGATCATCAGCCCTCTCGGTCCGTTGGCCACGCAACAGCTCATCACCACATCCGGAAATTGCTGGTGGCTGTGGACCCGCTCACCCATCAGACTGGAGTAGTAGGACCACCACTCCCCTTTCGGAGCCATTGCAGCGAGCAGGGCATTATAAAGACTCGTTTCAAGTTGATCGGCATAACGGCTGTCGCCCGTAAGGCGGAGCATCTGATAGAGGAATTTCATCCACGTCGCTGTTACACAGGTCTCCATTCCCTGATACATCGGTTCGGTCTGACGCATCTTACCGTGACACCAAATCTCCATCATCGAGGCCGACCCCACGATCATAATCTCATCGCGAATAATCGTATTGATCAGTTTGTGGCACGCCTCGAAATAGAGCGGATTCCCCGTAATGCGATACATCTCACACAATCCCTCGAAACAGGACATCATCTCATAGGCTTTCGGAGCCCCGCTCATTTTCCACAACGGAGTTCCCGAAAGGGCCTCCTGCACCAAACGGATTCCGGTCGGAGTCAACTTATTGGGCATATCCCACGATTTAATGATGTGTTCGGCAAACTCCAGATAGCGCGGATTACCGGTTTTCTGGTACAACAGAGCGATCGGCTCGAGTACCGAAGAGGAGGCCAAGCCTTTCCATCCGATCCATCCCGTCGCTGCAATGTTCACCCCGCTTCCGGGACCTGCCTCATCGATCAGGTTATCGGCCACCTTGCAAGCCGCCTCAAGGATCGAAGCATCCTGCGTCTGGTCGTAATAGGCTAACAGTCCGAGCATCACATATTTTCTTCCCCAAATGTCCCACTCGCCGAGATGATTCTCCGTAAGATAGGTTCCGATATATCCGGTCGAATCCTGCGTTGCTATCAGCTCCTGCACGGCCCGATCGACTACTGCCCGATTCTCTTCCGTTGGGGCATAGGCATATCCCTGCATGGCCGCCGTATACCATTTTCCCCAGAACTCGGAACGGAATCCCCAATTTCCGTCGGGTTTATCCCGGAACGGTTGGATAATCCGTTCGATATCTTGCGCCATCAACCGATTTTCGATACACAAGTCTATCTTTTTGCCCAAATATCCTCCGAAATGGGTCGCACCGTACGGGGCTGGAGTCAATTTATTTTCGACCAGTACAGGCAACAGGGCTTTCTCTTTTTTCCCCGAAGAGCTTGCTTGAACCTGCATCCCCATCAGGCAGGCAACAGCCATACAGAAAACAAGTTTTTTCATCATAAAATATAAAAGGTTAAGTAGTTAATTTTTTCAAAACAGCACAAACCGGGACGACACCTTCCACCAGACATAAATTTTTATCACATCCTTTTTCCCACAACACCCCATACGTATCGGATATTCGATTATTCTACGGCTTTTTGGGTCCTTTCCGATCCTTTTTGGCCGGAGGTTCCGGCTTCTTCTCTTTTTTAGGTTTAGGAGGTTGCGCCTTAAAAATCTCGCCTGTATTTTTACGCGGCTCTTGTCGCCAGCTATTTTTGCTCCTGTTCTCCTTTTCGATCAACAAAGGCGGCTGCTGATGCGGTGGCCGTACCTCTGCCGGTCCCGCCGGATGGGGTTTCGGGGCTTGAGGACGGAAATAGGACCATTGATGTTTATAAACCGGAGGTTTCGGAGCTCCGGGATGACGTTTCATGTAATCGCCGCTCCAGAAACGATGGTAATCCCTAAAACGATCCAACATCATCCGAAAAGCCGCTGATGAGGGACCTATTCCGAAATGAACCGACACCTCGATCCAATCTTTTTTCCGGCTGTTCTTGTAATAAGCCATAATCCGTTTCAAGGGGGCGTTTGTCCGTCTGGCCAACTCCATACCCATCAGCAGATCACTCGGAGAGTAGCCCTTACGGAGATAGAACCGTATATCGTTCGCCGGGAGTCCGAAATCGCGGGATATCTCCAACACGAAACGATCCACCTCCGTCGAAACATAATTATTGATCGCACACCCTAAACTATAAAGATCCCCACTACCGCTCTGATAGTAGATACCTAAAGTCTGTGCCTGCAGCGATTGGGAAAACAATGCCGCAACAATCCACAAAAACAGATACTTTTTCATAACGAACGACTGGTTTTGATTTTCAAAACATCATCACAAGACTGCCCCCCAACTGAGCAAAAGAACATCTATTGACCTGCCGGGCGATGCATCATCAGCTCCTCGATGGTTGCAGCCACCTGTTCTACCGGGACCTTCATGATCAACCGTGCATGTTTTCCATTTGGATCGGGTGTCCAATGATCTATACTGTCCGCCGGGGTAACCGTCATCACGCCCCGTTCCACATCGAACCACGGCTCCGTACCACATACGGCCACCAAGACGGTCGACTGATCCCAACTGCAACGTCCGTTCGGGTCATCCTGCGCCAAACTCATTTCAAAAGCCTCCTTGATCGGGCTCTTTCCCTCTGCCGCAGCAGTCCGTTTCCCTGTAATGATCTTCTCTCCGATTTCGAAACCGCTGAACAGGATAGGTGTCGGCCAATGTTCGAAGACATATTGACTGGCCGGTGCATCCATCATCACGTTAAACTCTTTTCCTTCGGGGAAATATCCACCCATCGAAACCAGTTTTTTCACTTTAGAGTCAACCAATTCCTGTCCGGAAAGAGGAGAGATTTCATCCGCTTCGGAAAGCAACAGATTTTTCAGATTGGTAAAAAATCCTACGGTAACGACCACAACACTCGTATCGGGCTGTCCGCTCAATACCTTCCGGTAAACCTTTACCGCATCTTCCGCCTCGGAGGCACTTTTCACCTGATGCGGATACCGGGCCGGAAGTTCCTCGGTCCATTTCAATCCCTGGTGCCATGTATCCTGCGATACGCCCGCACCCTTGACTACACCCAGCGGAATGTCGGGACGTCCGAAATAGGTATTGATCACATCGATACACGGGACGGTGGTCTCCAATTTATTCGACGACACGGTTGCAAGAATATTCACTTGTCCCGAATCGGCCAAAGCGTGAAGTACAGCCAATGCTCCCACATCGTCGTAATCGGGAGCCATGTCGGTATCGAAAATCAACGACACCGCTTCATTTTTTTGTTGTGCACAGGCAAATCCCAAACATGCCAACAGAACAATCGCCCACGTTTTCATATATCAGTCGATTTTAATAACACATATATAAACAAAAGTAACCAATCGTCCCCAGAAATACAAATTTCCATCCTTTTTTTAGAATGCTTGGTTTTTCGGCAACAAATCCTTAACTTGCACAAGAATAAAAACTTTTTTCATACGGAATTAACCTAATAATACAACCGATATGAGTTCAAAATCAAAAATTTCGCGCCGCGATTTCCTGAAATTTTCAGCCATCGGCGCAGCAGGAGCCTTGTTGGCTCCGTCAGGATTAACGGCAGCTACCACCCAAAGTTCGAAGAGCAAATCATCGGCCAATGACACGATCAACATCGGCTTCATCGGTCTCGGGCAACAGGCCATGCACCTGCTCAACGGCTTCATCACCATCGACGGTGTACGGGTCGTTGCAGGATGCGACGTATACGATATCAAACGGGCCCGTTTCGAAAAACGTGTCAAAGATTACTACACCAATAAAGGTGAGAAAAAATGCACGGTAGACCTGTATGAAGATTATCAGGATGTTTTGGCTCGTCCCGACATCGATGCGGTAGTGATCGCTACCCCCGACCACCAGCACGCCCTGATCGCCATCGCCGCCTGCAAGGCCGGTAAAGACGTATACCTCGAAAAACCGTTGACACTGACCATATACGAGGGTCAACAGCTGCGCAAAGCCGTTCGGAAATACAACCGCATTCTCCAGGTCGGCAGCCAACAACGTTCCGACGCCGAATTCATCCACGCCGCTAACCTGTGCCGCGAAGGCGAACTGGGCAAGATCAATCTGATCAAAGTACACGTAGGAGGTTCTCCTACTCCGTACACGCTGCCCAAACAGGAGGTGCCTGCCGGTTTGAATTGGGACAAATGGCTGGGTCCGCTGTCTGAAGAGTTCTACTACAATTCGGATCTGAACCCGATCATCACCCTCGAGCCGGAACAGAACGAACAGCTATGGGGAGCATGGCGCTGGTACAAAGGTATGGGCGGCGGACTCATGACCGACTGGGGTGCACACATGTTCGACATCGCTCAATGGGCTATGGGTAAAGACGGCAACGGCGGACCGGTTGAGATCATACCGGCCGGATACAGCTACTACGATCATCTGACCTACAAATACGACAACGGCACAACCGTTACGGAACAAGAGTTCGACGGAGCGAAACAGGGTGTGAAAATCTACGGGGATAATGGATGGATCCAGGTATGCCGCGGTGAGTTCATCGCTTCCGATCCGAAGTTCATGCCCGAAGCACAAAAAGAGGCTTCCGACATGCCTTACGAAACGAAAGTAGGCCACTACCAGACTTTCATCAACTCGATCCGTTCGCGTATCGATCCGAACGTCCCGGTAGAGACTGGACACACCTCCTGCACGGTATGTAACTTGGGTAACATCGCCAACGAGTTGAAACGTCCCGTCGTATGGAATCCGATCGTAGAGAAGTTCATGAACGATCCCGAAGCGACCGCTCTGCTCCACTACGAGTACCGTCCCGGATACTCGCTCGACGTTTAGCCGAATCGACTGACTTTTCGGATCCCCGGAAAGTTTCTCGAGATAAAAACGATAACAAAGAGAGAGGGAAGCTTAATCGCTTCCCTCTCTCTTTGTTTTACATTCCGCTTTGTCCACACCTACCCCCAAAACAAAACAGCAATCTCGCGCACAATCCTGTCCGCGATGATCTACCACTACTCAATCCCCATCTTTTTGAACAGCGCCTGCACATCGGGTTTATGTCCCCTGAAACGGACATAAAGCGTCATGGGATGTTCGGAGTTCCCTTTCGAAAGGATATTCTCCCGGAACGATGCCGCCACCTCCCGGTTGAAAATACCCCGTTCTTTAAATAATGCAAAGGCATCGGCTTCGAGCACTTCGGCCCACTTGTAACCGTAATATCCGGCCGCATAGCCCCCTGCAAAGATATGGCTGAACGAAGTCGACGTACACTGCCCGTCGACATAAGGCAGAACCTGAGCCGCCCCCATCGACTGTGCCTCAAACTGGTTCACCGGTTCGGCAGTCGGTTCCGTCAGGGTGTGCCACCCCATGTCGCACAGGCCGAACGACACCTGACGTACATGGGCATAAGCCGCCAGATAGTTTCTCGCATCGATAATCCGCTGAACCAAATCGGCAGGAATCTTCTCACCTGTCTGGTAGTGTTCGGCCCACAAATCGAGGAACTCTTTCTCGGTCGCCCAATTCTCCATAATCTGGGAGGGGAGCTCGACAAAATCACGATAGACGGAGGTGCCGGTCATACCGGGGTAGGTTCCGTCGGCAAAAATGCCGTGCAGAGCGTGTCCGAACTCGTGGAGCATCGTCGTCACCTCATTGAAAGTCAGCAGCGAAGGCGAGTTTTCGGTCGGTTTGGTAAAGTTGAAGACCAGCGACACCAACGGATAGACCGGTTTGCCATCCCGCACGGACCGACTCCGAAATTCGGTCATCCATGCCCCGCCCCGCTTCGAAGCACGGGGAAAATAGTCCATATACAATACGGCGAGGAACGAGCTATCGGCATCGTACACCTCGTAAGCTTTTACGTCGGGATGGTACACCGGAATCCGATCGTTCTCACGGAACGTAATACCATACAGCTTCTCTGCCAGCGTAAAGATTCCCTGCTGCACCGACTCCAACCGGAAGTAGGGTTTGGTCTGTTCGTCGCTGATGTTGTACTTTTCGCTTTTCAACTTTTCGGAGTAGTACCCGAAATCCCACGGCATCAGTTCACCGCTGAAACCTTCGGTAGCCGCATAATCCGCCACCTCCCGCACATCGCCGCGCGCCGCATCGACCGTCCGTCCGAGCAGTTCGGAGAGGAATGACTCGACCGTCGGGACATTCTCGGCCATACGCTCTTCCAACACATAATCCGCATAGGAGTTATACCCCAGCAGCCGGGCAACGGCCAAACGCGTATTAACAATCTCCTCGACGATTGCCGAGTTGTCCGACTCCCCGCCGAAGGCCCGGGAATTGTAGGCCCGCCAGAGCTGCTCCTTGAGTTCCCGATTCGACGAATAGGTCAGAAACGACGACATGCTCGGGTATTGAAGCGTAAAGACCCATCCCTGCAGCCCTCGCTCCTTTGCTTCGGCCGCTGCCCCCTCGCGGACAAATTCGGGCAGTTCGGCGACCTGAGCTGAATCGGTAATATGTAATGTATAGGCATTCGTCGCTGCCAAAACGTTCCGGCTGAACTGTTGGGTCAGCTGAGACAATTTTGCGGTCAACTCGCGATATCTCTTTTTGTCCTCTTCGGAAAGGGCCGCACCGTTACGCGTAAAGCTCTTGTAGGTCTTCTCCAACAGGCGGGACTGTTCGGGCGTCAACTGCAACGAATCACGCTGTGCATACACCCTCCGGACCCGGTCGAACAGTGCCGCATTCAGAGTGATGTCGTTACTGAATTCGGTCAACACCGGCGAAATCTTCTCGGCCAACGCCTGCATCGTATCGTTCGTATGCGCTTCGTTCAGATTGAAGAAAATACTGCTCACCCAATCCAGACGTTCGCCGCTATAAGCCAACGCCTCGATCGTATTGGCGAATGTCGGGGCATCCGTCCGGTTCGCAATATCAGCGATCTCCTCCCGCGCCTCCTGCAAAGCCTGCTCAAAGGCCGGCTCGTAGTCCTCATTCTTTATTTGCGGAAACATCGGGGCCCCGTACGGAGCCGCAGACTCTGTCAACAACGGATTTGCCGACCTGTCGCATCCGCCCGCAATCGATATAGTAACTGCCATACAATAAAAAATTATTCGCTTCATATTATGATTGAACGATTAATCGTCGTAGAAATTGTCGTAGAAGCTGCTGTTCCGATCATACTTCAAATCCTTCAACATCGAAGCCTTCACCCGAATCGTAAAACTCCAACTTTTCCGGAATCCGATCGGCACCCAGTCAAAAACCATCTCCCAACAGTGCAGATCCCGAGTCAAGGTAAACGTTCCCGGCGTAATCCGTTTCGCTTCGAAATCGTATCCTCCACTGAACTGCAGTCCCCACTTCTGGGTTAACGTTACACTTCCGTTGAAACCGAGTGTTTGAACAATATTACTCCGTATTCCGTTGTTCGTATAACTGAACGTATAATTGAACCCGAAATTCCAAGGAATACTGAAATCATAGTACATGGAAGACATCATCTGGCGCCGGGTTGCCGGATCATACATATCATAATAAGATTGCTGTTGGGCAAACATATCGGTATATGCGGCAGGTACTGCAGCCGCAGCACTATTGATGTCGTTCATCGCTCCTGGCGTCGAATTTCCTGTACTTGTCCACGAATAACCGAACGAGGTACTGACGCTGGTCAACCGTCCCAACTTCCCTTTCTGCAGCATAAACTTATTGATCTTCCGCCCATTGGCGTCTACCTGATAGGGATCGAGCGTTGCATTCACATTCAGTCCGAGACTTTGGGAAATATTCGTCCGTAAATTCATCGAAAACGGAGCCAGATTCAATGAATCAGCCACAAAATTATACGAAGAAGATATGCTGAAATTATCGATCAGCGAGATTTTCTTCGACCCGGACGTATCCTGCTGGCTACGTACTTTCATCTCCAACGTCTGCACCAAACTGAACGACAACGAGGCACTCTTACCCGACGATGGAACGCCATACAGGCCATTGGAAAAGGGAGAATACTGCATCGTATTGCCAAGCGTATCGCTCTGCACCGTTTTGTAATACCCATACTTCGGCTTTCCGAAATCGGGGCGGTAAGTGAATCCGACGGTCGGAGTCAGCGTATGCCGGATTTTTTCCAACGCTTTGCCCTTTCCGAAATCGTACATACCGTAAAGTTTCGTACTGGCGCTGACCGAGAAATTATAGTCGTACAAACGATAAAATCCGGAAGTCGTATCGCTGTTGACCACCTGTTTGGCCACCGGATCCCATGCCCGATCGATTTTCTGGAAATACCACCGCTCCTGATAGGTTGCCGAAGGACTCAAATTGATGTAATTCAACAAATTCAACGACGTGGAGATAGGAATGTTATGATTCACGCCATTCCGCATCTGACGAAACATTTTTTCTGTAAAAAGATCACGTTCCTTGATCGTTACATTGTTTCCCAATGTTCCCGTATAACTGAGTGAGATTTTTTCGTACCACCGTTGTTTCCCCTGGGCCTCTTTCCGGCGGAACGGATAAATCCGAGAAACATTGAACACCACATTCGGAAAGCTCAATGAGATTGTCGTGTCACTCGAGTTTTGCGAGTGTTGCATATTGGTCGAGAACGAAAATGGAGTCCCGGCCCACGACTTTGAATACGAAATACTCGAGTTGGTCTGTGTATTCAGATAATCATTGAGCGTTTGTGCACCATACTTGGAATATCCGCTGGTCGAGAAGTTGACGCTGGCCGAGAAGGTAGAATTGGGTCGGAATTTGGGATCCTGCTGGTGCGTCCAACGCAGATTGATGTTGTTCATGTTGACATAATCGGGATCCGTCTTGTCCCCCACAATATCCTTCGAGTAATAAAAACTCAATCCCCCGCTGTATTTATACCGTTTGACATACCGCGACGAGAGGCTGGCCTGCCACGATCCCAACGTATAGATCCCACCCAACACGGTCATGTCGATGTAGTCATTGAACGCGAAATAATATCCCGCATCCCGCAAGAAGAATCCCTTGACCGCCTCTTCACCCCACGTCGGCATGATAAACCCAGAATGGCGCCCGCTCATCGTGGGGAAAAAGCCGAACGGTATGCCTAAGAAATAGATCGGCACATCCTCCATAACCAAATAGGAGGGGCCGATAATCGTCTTCTTGCCGGGGATCGCTTTCGCTTTGGTCATCGCCAGATAGAAGTGGGGGTGGTCCGCATCGCAGGTGGTATACTTACCGTTGGCGATGTTGATCGTATTGTCCTTCATCTTCTTGACCTTGAATCCTTGCAGATAGCCATCCCCATCGTTGGTGGTCACACCCCGGATCCGCGCCTTTTCCGTATCGATGTTGTAATAGATCGTATCCATCTGATAGGGAGATGCTGCTCCGTCGGTAAATTCCGGACGCGTCGGCTTCCCGGCAACTGTATCGTCCCGTCCATGTGCAAAAATGAGCTTCTTATCCATGTCGATCTCCATGTAATCCCCTTTCAGGTTCTTATCCTGATAGGTGATATCGCCCTTTTCGTAAATATATACCCGCTTATTACGGACGTCGTAGATCAACGAATCCTGATTTTTCCCGGAAATGGGATCCTCCAAAAACGATTTGTGGGCAGTCGTGTCTTTGCGCAGAGAGTCATTCCCGCTCTGCTGTTCAATGCCCAAAACATCTGTCACAGGCCGGCTCTCAATCATAACCGATGAGTCGGATTCGATAAATACGGAATCGACCATCGCCGAATCGGGGAGCAGGGAGTCGGGTTGCTGTATCGTAGCAAACACTCCGCCGCCATACACATCGCGACTAAAAACCAGCTGCCCGAAAGGAGCCAGACAGATCAACACGAAAAAGATATATTTTATTTTTTTTAGCCGCAATTTTCAAACAAATGTTAACTTTGCAAGGTCATCCGAACTTGCTCGCAAAAATAGTTAAAAAAAAAGAGTTCCCTAACGTTCTCCGTAATGAAAGTTTCAAATCTCACGATCTTAACGGCTTCGATCGTTTTACTTTTACTCTTCGGACCGTTGTGTAATAGTAACGGACAAAATACCAAAATCGGTATAAATACCGTTGCAATCGATGCGGGACATGGGGGAAAAGATGCCGGAGCCGTCGGCCGGACCTATAAAGAGAAAGATATCAATCTGGCCGTTGCCCTACGTCTGGGCAAGTTGATCAACGAAAATTATCCGGATGTAAAAGTGGTCTATACGCGCAAAACCGATGTATTCATTCCGTTGAACGAGCGAGGACAGATCGCCAACAAAGCAGGAGCCGACCTGTTCATATCGATCCATATCAACTCGGCCGAATCTTCCTCCGCAACCGGGACCTCCACCTACGTGATGGGTGTGGACAAAACGGGGGCCAACCTGAAGGTCGCCATGAAAGAGAATGACGTAATCACTTATGAAGAGGATTACTCATCGAAATATCAGGGATATAAGCCCGGATCTCCGGAGTCGTTCATCATCTTCTCTCTGATGCAGTTTTCCCATCAGAGCCAAAGTATTCTTCTTGCCGATATGGTCCAGAAACAATTCAATGCAAATACGAATATGAGGGATCGCGGTGTTCGGCAAGCAGGATTTCTGGTACTTTGGTCCGCCGCCATGCCGAGTATCCTGGCTGAATTCGGCTTCATTTCCAACTCTACGGAGGAAAAATTCATCGGTTCGGAAAAGGGGCGCGACACCTATGCAAAATGTCTGTTCAACGCATTCAGCGAATACAAAACCCGAAGCGAAGGACATGGCACACTGATTGTGTTGGATAATGACAAAACAGACGAAGAAATTGATTCAACGACAGAAAACGGTAATTTACAGGAAGAGGATGTCGCCGCATCCGGGAGTTCCGACGCTGAATTGATCTACCGGATACAAGTGGCGTCGGCAGATCGCAAACTCCCGAAAAATGCGGCTCAGTTCAAAGAATACCGTGGGAAAGTGACAGAGATACGAATTGGAAACTTATATAAATATTACGTAGAGGAGGCTTCGACTTATGCCGATGCATTGAACCTGCAACGGCGTGTGCGCAAATCCATTAAAGATGCCTTTATGGTTCCGTTTATCGACGGGAAGCCTATATCGGTAGAGGAAGCCCGCAAACGTGAAAACCCATAAATCAGGATAATAAAAACAGACAAATATGAAACTGAACAAAGAATTCAAAATCGGTTTTTTCGGAATTATAATGATCGCGCTGCTCTATTGGGGCATCAACTTTTTGAAAGGGACCGATCTTTTCTCTTCCGATGTACGATATTATGCCGTATACGATCAGGTCAACGGATTGGAGTCGTCGGCCTCTATTTTAATCAAGGGGTTCAAAGTCGGGTCGATCAGTGATATTTCGTACGATCCGGCACGTTCGCAAAACGTCGTAGTCGAATTTTCAATCAGTTCAAAATACCCGATTCCCGACGATTCGAAAGCCAGGATCTTCAGTGACGGTATCATGGGCGGCAAGGCAGTAGAACTGGTATTAGGGAAATCGGACCGCTACCTGCAAGAAGGAGACACGCTGTTTTCCGAAATCAATAAAGATTTCTTAGAGGTTGCCGGCAGCGAATTTGAATTTATCAAGCAACGTGCAAACGACGTCATCAGCCAGCTTGTCACCACCTTGGGACATATCAACGCCCTGTTGGCAGACAACAAAGACAATCTGGACCGGACGTTCAACAACATCGCCGACCTGTCGGGAAACCTCAACGAAGTCGTTGAAAACGAAAAAGGGTCGATCCACTCCATCGTCACCGACCTGAATCACCTGACCCAGACGCTGAACGCCAAATCGGGACAGATCGACCGGATCATCACAAACGTCGAGTCTTTCAGCGATTCATTGAGCCAGGCCTCCATTCCGACACTGGTTACCCAACTGAACGAAACCGTCGGGCGACTGAATAGCGTCGCGGGAAAGATCGAGCAAGGCGACGGTTCGGTCGGCAAACTGCTTAACGACGACGCCTTGTACGAATCTCTGGTGCAGGCATCCTCTGACCTGGCTGCCCTTTTGGCCGACATAAAGGCCCATCCGTCACGCTACGTCAACATTTCGGTTTTCGGCCGTCGCGACAAAAACTAAACCACGATACGCATCCCGCTACTAAATTCAACCCGAACATTGGTCTATCCCGAAAATTTCGAACATAAGATCGGTTTCGACCGCATCAAAAGCCAGATCAAAGCCCTCTGCGTAACCCAAAAGGCGGCAGAGAAGCTTTCGGACACCCCTTTTCTTACCGATATCGAGGAGATCCGAAGACTTTTGGAAGAGACTTTCGAAATGCGGAACGTACTGATGATGGAGAACGGATTGCCGGACGGATCATTCGTCGACATGGACGATTTTTTGAAAAAAGCGGCTGTCCAGGGTACCTTTTTGGAAATCGGGGAGATCGTATCGCTGCGTAAGGGGTTATCGATGGTCTATTCCCTGATTGCATTTTTCAAAAACAAAGAAGAGGGGACCTATCCGAGACTACGGGCTTTGAGTACAGGCATATCGGGCTTCCCGGAGATCATCAACCACATCGACTCGCTGATCGACAAGTTCGGTAAAATCAAGGACAACGCATCGGCAGAACTGTTTGCCTTACGGCGGACAATCCGCGACCGCGAGGCCCAAATTTCCCGTCGCATCCAGCAAATCCTGCAACAGGCACAATCATCCGGAGTGGTCGACAGCGACGTCTCCATATCGATCCGAGAAGGACGTGCCGTCATTCCGGTTGCCGCCGCCAACAAAAAAAAGATCAGGGGATTGGTCCACGACGAATCGGCTTCAGGCAAAACGGTCTACATCGAACCGATGGAGACCGTCGAACTGAACAACGAACTCCGGACACTGGAACATGAGGAACGCCGCGAAATCGTCCGCATTCTGACCCGTTTTACGGAGATGATCCGTCCCGACCTGCCGCAAATCCGCGAATCGGGAGATTTTCTTACGACGATGGATTTCATCCGGGCCAAAGCCCGTTTCGCCCTGGCCAACAACTGCACGCTCCCGATCCTCGAAAACAACAGCGGATTACGCCTCGTAAAGGCCCGCCACACGCTGCTCGAACAGACCCTCCACCGCGAGGGCCGCGAGATCGTTCCTTTGGATTTGACCCTGACGCCCGAAAAACACATTCTGCTGATCTCCGGACCGAATGCGGGCGGGAAATCGGTCTGTCTGAAAACCGTCGGGCTACTCCAATATATGGTCCAGAAGGGATTCCTGGTTTCCGCCTCGGAAAATTCCGAATTCGGGATCTTCCAGGATATATTCATCGATATCGGCGACGAACAGTCGATCGACAACGACCTGAGTACATACAGTTCCCACCTGTTGAATATGAAAAACATCCTGCGCAACGCAGGAAAGGATTCGCTCATACTGATCGATGAGTTCGGCACGGGAACCGAACCGATCATCGGAGGGGCGATTGCCGAAGCGATCCTCGAACGTATGGAGGAGAAACGCTGTTTCGGTGTGATCACGACACACTATTCCAATCTGAAATATCATGCCAACGACGCTCCCGGAGTCATCAACGGAGCGATGACCTTCGACGTACAGCACATCCGTCCGCTGTTCCGGTTAGAGATGGGACGCCCCGGCAGTTCGTTTGCGATCGAAATCGCCCGCAAGATCGGATTGCCGGAGGAGATCATCCGCCGGGCGGCAGACAAAGCGGGCAGCGACCACATCAACCTCGAACGTCAGTTGCGGGAAATTGCCCGTGACCGCCGCTATTGGGAACAGAAACGCGACCGGATACGGATCGCCGAAAAACGTGTGGAAGAGCTATCCGAAAAATACAAGACCGAACTGGAAACCCTGAAAAGCGAACGGTCGCGCCTGATCAAAGAGGCAAAGGAGGAGGCCCAACGGATCACCGCTGAGGCCAACAAGCAGATCGAGAATACGATCCGGGTGATCCGCGAGTCGCAGGCCGACCGGGACAAAACGCTGATCGTCCGGCGCAAGATGGAAGCGTTCAAGCAGTTGCTCGAGACGGAAGAGCCAGCGGTTCATGACGAAGCGATCGACCGGAAGATCGAACAGATCCGGCAACGGGAACAACGCCGTGCCGAAAAGCGAAACAAGAAACCGGCTGCCGGACAAACAACGGAAGAACCCACGCCCGAAAAGAAACGTCCGCTCGAACCGGGATCCAAAGTCCGGATTATCGGTCAGGAAGGTGCCGGAGAGATCGTTTCACTGAACGGGAAACGGGCGACGGTCGCCATCGGTCAGATATTGACGACAATCCAGATCGACCGGCTCGAAGCGATCTCAAACGCAGAGTACAAAAAAGCGACCCGAAGCGAGCAACCGGCGATTCGGCCGCTCTCCTCGTACAGCACCATCGAACAACGAATGCAATTCTCTCCCCGCATCGACCTTCGCGGCATGCGGGTAACCGAAGCCCTCGAAAAGGTTCAGGAGTTTGTCGATCAGGCGATCATGCTGGGCTACCCCGACCTGCAAATTCTGCACGGCAAAGGGACGGGAGCCCTTAAAGAGGAGATACGCAACTATTTGCGCACGGTCGACCTGGTAAAAAGCGCCAAAGACGAGCAGGAGGATCTGGGCGGTGCAGGAATCACCGTCGTCAAACTCGACCTGTAACCGGCCAGCTTCCAAAACGAAAGATGCTCTAATTTCTCCCTAATCCCGAAAACAATTACGGAAAATCGACTACATTTGTATATCCTAATTGTTTTCGAATATGAACTATTCACTCCGTCAAATTGCACAAGATACCGGAGGAGAGCTCTCCGGTAAAGATATAACGGTCACGCTTGTCAGTACGGACAGCCGCCGGACAACCGATCCCACCCAAACCCTCTTTGTCGCCATACATGGGAACAATCGGGACGGACACGCCTATGTCAACCTGCTCTATACGAAAGGCGTAAGGGCCTTTATGGTATGTAAATCCTTCGACACAAAGCCTTTCCCCGAGGCGGGGTTTATTCTATGCGACGACACCGTTGCGGCTCTCCAAGAGTTGGCCGCCCGGCACCGCGACCGTTTTCACGGTACGGTCGTCGCCATCACCGGCAGCAACGGCAAAACCGTAACCAAAGAGTGGATTGCTCAGCTCTGCCCTCCGGGGATTAAACTTTTCCGCAGTCCGAAAAGCTACAATTCACAGATCGGAGTCCCGTTATCCCTACTGATGATCGCCGGAGACGAACAGATCGCCGTCATCGAGACCGGAATCTCGGAAAAGGGTGAAATGGAACGGCTCGAACGGATCGTCCGTCCCGACATCGGAATCATCACGAATATCGGTGATGCCCATCAGGAGAATTTCGCCTCGCTTGAGGAGAAGGCCGAAGAGAAGTTGAAACTTTTCGCCCACACCCCGACAATCATCTACAACAAGAACGACGAAATCCTGCAACGGTTGGTCCCGCTTCGGTATGCAGACCGACGCCTTTCAGCCATCGACGCCGCACACCGCGACCTGCGGGGGATCCCCTTCTCCGATACCGCTTCACGTGAAAACGCGGCCGAAGCCCTCGCTCTGTTCGACGAATTGGGCTACAACTCGGAATCGATTCGGAAAAGGCTGCCCACACTGCAAAATGTGGCTATGCGCATGGAGTTCAAAGACGGGATAAACGGTTGTAAAATCGTCAACGACAGCTACAACTCAGACATCAACTCGCTGGGAATCGCTTTGGAGTACCTCTCTTCAGTCGCCGGGAACCGCGAAAAGGTACTGATTCTCTCGGATATCGACCAGAGCGGCTTCTCGTCCGATTCTTTGTACAAACGAGTTGCCGAACTGATCCGCCAAAACGGTATCACCGAACTGATCGGCATCGGCGACGAGATTTTCCGTCATGCAGGAGATTTCGACTGCCGTAAGGAGTTTTACCTCACGTCGGAGAATTTTCTGCGCGCCGTAGACCGCTCGCGTTTTACGAAAAAAAGTATTCTGCTCAAAGGAAGCCGCAGATTCCATTTCGAACGGATCGGCCGCATGCTCGAGGACAAGATCCACACTACGGTGCTGGAGGTCAACCTCGACCACATGATCCACAACCTGAACTACTTCCGCAACCTGCTGCACGAAAACGTCCAGACGATGGCCATGGTCAAGGCCGCCGGATACGGTACCGGGACGTTCGAAGTGGCGAATATGCTCGAGCAGCAGGGAGTAAACTTCCTTGCCGTCGCATTCGCCGACGAGGGTGTAACCCTGCGCGAAGCGGGTATCACCATGCCGATCGTCGTACTGAATGCGGATTCGGACAGTTTCGAACTGATGCTCGACTACCGGCTTGAACCGGAGATTTACAACCGTCTGTCGCTGCTGTCGTTCGCTGAAACGGTTCGCCGACACGGAGAGGCCTCCTACCCGATCCACATCAAGCTGGACACTGGCATGCACCGACTGGGCTTTGAGCGCAAAGACATTGACTCTTTGATCCAAACGCTAAAAGAGATTCCCGAACTATACGTAAGCTCCATATTCAGCCATCTGGCAGGGAGCGACGAGCCGCGTTTCGACGCTTTCACCCGATCGCAGATCGCACTGTTCGACGAACTGAGTTCCTGTCTGACCGCCGCATTTCCCGGCCACCACATCCTGCGCCACATTGCCAACAGCGCAGCGATCGAGCGCTTTCCCGAAGCCCAATTCGACATGGTTCGCCTCGGTATCGGTCTCTACGGCATCAGTGCCGTACACCAGGAACAGCTCCTTCCGGTCAGCACGCTCCGCAGCCGTATCGTACAGATAAAAGACATTCCCGTAGGCGACTCGATCGGATACGGGAGACATAAAATCGTAACGGACCACCCGATACGGATCGCAACCGTTCCGATCGGATATGCCGACGGACTGAACCGACACCTGAGCCAAGAGCACTGGAGTTTTATCGTCAATGGGCAGCCCGCCCCGATCGTCGGGAACATCTGTATGGACACCTGCATGATCGACATCACCGGAATCGACGCCAAAGAGAACGATTCGGTAACCATCTTCGGCGAAGAGGCCTCGATCATCCGTATGGCCGAAGTACTCGGCACGATTCCTTACGAAATCATGACCTCCGTTTCGGAACGCGTCAAACGGATCTATACGAAAGAGTAACGCATGGAGACCGCAACAAAAGGAAAAATCTATCTGTTCCCCACGCCGATCGGTGACCGGCCGGTGTGGGATGTTCTGCCGATGTTCAACCGGGATGCGATGAACCGGATCAGCTACTTCATCGTCGAAGACGTCCGGACAGCCCGGCGCTTTCTGAGCCGTGCCGGTATGGAACGTCCGATCGACTCGCTGCAATTCGCAGAACTGAACGAACATTCCACACCCGCACAGGTTGCCGAACTACTCACCCCGATTCTGAACGGAACGGATGCCGGAATACTCTCCGAAGCCGGAGTTCCGGGAGTGGCCGACCCGGGAGCCGACCTGGTCGCCCTCGCCCACCAGCATGAGGTCGAAATCATTCCGTTGGTCGGCCCATCATCCATCATTCTTGCCCTGATGGCTTCGGGACAAAACGGACAATCTTTCGCTTTCAACGGATACCTTCCGGTCAAACCGCCCGAACGGGCACGGGCCATCCGCCATTTCGAGAAACGGGCACAAACCGAAAATCAGGCCCAAATATTTATCGAAACGCCATACCGGAATCTGCGTCTTTTCGAAGACTTGGTCAACACTTGCAACAATAATACGCGGTTAACTATCGCTGCCAACCTGCTTCAACCCGACCAGTTGATCCGAACCGAACGGATCGCCTCGTGGAAAAACAAAACACCCGACATCCATAAACGTCCGACAATTTTCATTTTAGGCGTGTGACCGATACATCCCACAGGAATCCAAATAGGAAAATTGCTTTTTTTTCTGTACCTTCGGGCTGTATTTACTGACCAAAAACACAACTGAAATGAGAACTTTTTCTGTGATCGCCTGCCTGTTTGCCGCAGGTCTTTTCGCTCCTTTTGTCGGACAGGCTCAATCGAATGATTCCGACGACATTACTGTCGCTTGTTACTACTTTCCCAACTACCACACACACGATGCCCGCAACGACCGGGTCAAAGGGGACGGATGGGCCGAATGGAAGCTGGTCCAAGAGGCACGGCCCTGTTTCGAGGGACATCAGCAGCCTAAAGTTCCCGCCTGGGGATATACCGACGAAAAAGATCCGAAAGAGATGGCCCGCAAGATCAAAGCCGCTGCCGATAACGGGATCGATGTCTTCATTTTCGACTGGTATTATTACGACGACGGTCCTTTCTTGAACCGGGCTTTGGACGAAGGTTTTCTCGGTGCCAAAAATTGCGACAAGTTGCAGTTCGCTCTGATGTGGGCCAACCACGACTGGCTCGACATCCACCCCTATACCAAAGGCAACGAACAGAAGATCCTCTATCCGGGCCGCGTGACTCCGGAGACATTCGAAAAGATCGGCGACCTGATCATCAAAGAGTATTTCAGCAAACCGAACTATTGGAAAATTGACGGGAAACCCTATTTCTCGGTATACGACGTACAGAAATTCGTTGAAAACTTCGGATCGGTCGAAGCCACCCGTGCCGCAATGGACCGCCTGCGCGAAAAGGCAAAGGAAGCCGGCCTCGAAGGGGTACATTGGAATCTGGTCACTTGGGGCAATCCGGTTCTGCCCGGAGAGAAAGCTGCCGAGAACACACCCGAATTGTTGGAAAAACTGGGGTTTGATTCAGGAACCTCATACGTATGGATCCATCACACGCCGCTGCCGGAACTGCAAACCGACTATTTCAAGGCTATGGAGGATTACTTCGTCTTTTGGGACAAGGCCAAGGCGGAATATGGCGTTCCCTACTATCCTAACGTTACGATGGGCTGGGACCCCTCGCCGCGTTACATCGAACTGACTCCGAACGGCGTACAGAATTACCTCGTAACCAACACGATCAGCAACAATACGCCTGAAAACTTCCAAAAAGTATTAGAGATAACCAAAGAACGTCTGCTGTCCGATCCGAACGGTCCCCGCATCCTGAACATCAACAGTTGGAACGAATGGACCGAAGGGAGCTACATCGAACCGGACGTAATCAACGGCACGGGCTACCTCAAAGCGATCAAAAAAGTTTTTAAATAAAACCCGACGAGTGGTTGTCTCCGCCATCGGGACCGACTTAACCAAATAGTAATTCGATGAAAACAGGACACAAACTCTGTATTGCAGCACTACTGATAACCTGTTCGACAGGTTTCGTTCAATGGGACAAAGGATTGCGCGAACGATTCAAGACCCCGGGCCTCGAATATCGGATGAACGTCAACCGGCACAGCATGCCTCACGACGAAAAGGCCCAGGATTCGATGATCCAATGGGTGATCTCCAACGGATACGGAGGTATGGCCACGAACGTCAACCCGAACGAATATCTCAAAAGCGAAGAGGAGTTCAAGGTGTTCAACCGTTTCGTGCATGCAGCAAAGAAACGGGGGCTCGACCTGTGGCTGTACGACGAAAAGCTCTATCCGTCGGGAATGGCCGATACGTATGTTCTGGACGAACACCCCGAATGGGAAGCAGAAGGCCTGTTTTTCAAAGATACGACCGTCGTCGGAGGACAAACTGTTCAGCTGAATCCGCTGCCGGGTTCACGGGTATTGACCCAAACCGTACCCGTAAAGGATGGAGCTTTATGCTACGATGAAGCAATGGACCTTACAGCGAACCTTGTCGGAGACACCCTTCACTGGAACGTTCCGGGAGGGCAATGGGTGATCGCACAAATTTCCCGCTCGACGCTTTATACCGGATTCCAGGCCGGCACGGAACGTGGCGGTGTTGTCCCCCGCTACCCGAGCCTGCTGATGCCGGAAGTAACGAAACGTTTCATCGAACTGACCCACAAACAATATGCAGCACACTTCAATGAAAAGCTCGGATCGCTCTTTACCTCGACCTTTACGGACGAGCCCTCTTCCATGGCTCTCCCCTTCCCGAATCTCGGATATGGAGTATACCCCTGGAAAGAGGTGGTCTCCGAAATGTTCGAAGAGCGTTATGGGGTTGCATTGAACGATGTACTTCTTCCGATGATGCTGGACGAAGGGCCCGAAGGGCAACAGCTCCGCTATCAATATTTCAAGATCATCGCCGACTGCATGAGCCTGAACTATTTCAAACAGGTCAGAGAATATTGTGCCTCTCAAAAACTCCTTTCGGGCGGGCACCTGCTGGTCGAAGAGTCGATGATGGCCCACGTACCGCTCTACGGCGATATCATGGCCTGCTATCGGGAGATGGACATTCCCGGCATCGACGTACTGACCGGTATGCCGAGTTTTACCAGACGTTATCTCTATTCGTCACGTTTAGCCTCCTCGGCTGCCGAACTCAACGGACACACGAGGGTCATGACCGAATCGTGCCCCATTTCGGATTACAACTTCTACAACGGTCAGGAAGCCCCTTCGATCGAGATCAAAGGGTCACTGAACCGCCAAATGATCGGAGGTGTCACCGATTTCAACAACTATCTGCAACTGCAACACGAAGATTCGACGGGACGGAAAGCGTTCAACGACTACATCGCCCGCGTCGCCATGATGATCACGGACGGTGTCAGAGCCTCCCGGATCGCTGTATACTACCCGATCGAGACGCTATGGACCAAATACCGTCCGTTAGCTACCGGACTTCAAAGCTGGGACAACGTAGCCGGAGGTGATCCGAAAGCCCAGCAACTTTCGGTCCTGTTCGACCGGGTGAGCGACTGCCTCTACGATAACGGATGGGAATTCTCCTATATCGACGGGAAAGGTCTCGAACAGGCCAAACTCGACAAGACCTCCCTGGCCCACAACAACCTGAAATGGGACGTGTTGATCCTTCCGGGAGTCGAGACCCTGTCGCAACAAGCCATGGAACGAATCGTGGAGTTCGCACAAGCCGGAGGGACCATCATTATGCTCGAAGCATTACCGAAAAACACACCGGACGAATTTCCCTCTTCGTACTGCGAATCCAAGGTCAAAGGGATGCTCGAAAACAAATCCGTCTATCCGGCCGTCTATTTCGAAGAGACGTTCGACGCAAAAATATTCAACCTGCTACTGGAAGGTCTCATGGATCGGGACATCATTTTGAGCGATTACACTGGCATTTTGCATAGTCACAAAAGAGTCGGTTCCAAAGAGATCTATTTTATCGTAAACGACACGAATGCGCCCAAAAGTGTCAAAGCGGAGTTTCCGTTCGCCAAAGCGCTGGAATGCTGGAACCCCCAAACTGGAGATATTCAAGACATCCAACCGGAAACTACGCTTACGTTCGGCCCTTATGAAGGTCTGATCATCCGGAAAACAAAATAAAAACACCAACCTAAACTTTTAAACATGAATAAATTCAAGCGCACTGTTACGACTATCATGTCAGCCGCAACGATTGTTACGCTCTCCTCGTGTAGCTCACAAAACGGAGAAGATATTGAAATTACCGATCTTCGTTGTCGGAATCTGGAAAACCCCGAAGGTGTGGACCGGGCATCATTCAGTTGGGAGATCGATACGGATCTGCCCAATATCACGCAAACTGCTTGGGAAATCGAAATCGCCAGCGACAAGAAAGCATTGGAAAAAGGGAAAGCCGACGTTTGGCACTCCGGGAAACAGCTCTCCGACCAACAACTGAACGTCGAGCCACAAGGGGCCTCCCTGCAATCGGGGGCAAGCTACTGGTGGCGCGTCCGGGTATGGACCGGAGACGACAAAGTAACCTCATGGAGTGATCCGGCTTACTTCTCCTTAGGGCCCGACTCTTCGCAATGGAAAGGCCAATGGATTACTGCCGAATGGGAAGAGGGAGCACCTCTGCCCTATTTCCGCAAAACATTCGACGTATCGAAAGCAGGCACGAAACCGGTCCGTGCCGTCGTCTACCTGTCCGGATTGGGATGCAGCGATCTGTTTTTCAACGGTCATCGTGTAGACTCGACCCGCATTCTTGACCCTGCGCAAACCAACTACGAACAATATGCTTTTTATAGCACGTTCGACGTGACTCCTCTCCTGCAAAAAGGAAACAACTGCATCGGCGTGATGCTCGGCGACGGATGGTACAGTCAAGGGAAAGTCTGGGGGCCCGGATTCAGCTACGGTAAACCCATTCTGTTCGCTCAAATGGATGTTACCTACAAGGACGGTTCAACCCTGACGGTTGCAACCGACGAGACGTGGGAGTGGACACCCGGACCGATTCTCAGTACGAATATCTATGCCGGAGAGGTTTACGACGCAAATAAGGAGATCGAAGGATGGGCCGAAGCCGATACCCCGCTCGAAGGGTGGAAACCTGCACTAATCGCATCGGGTATCATACCGCAACGGCTCGAGCCCCAACTGATCGAACCGATCCGCATGCAGGAAACGATCGACCCCGTCGACCTGTGGCAGACGCCATCCGGAAGCTGGATTTTCGATTTCGGTGTCAACGTAGCGGGAATTCCGCTGGTAGAGGTCGAATTGCCACAAGGGACCCGGCTCAAGATGCAGATGGGAGAGCTACTCGACTCTACCCGCATGATTGACTATAATACAACCGGTCCTGCAGCAACGGGTGTCATCCAAACGGATGAATACATCTGCTCGGGCAAAGGGAAAGAACGCTGGACACCCCGTTTCACCTATCACGGATTCCGTTACCTGGAGCTCTCCGGTGTAACCGAGCAGCCCGATCTCTCATGGATCAAGGTCATTACCGTATATACGGATGTGGATGAACGCGGTTCGTTCGAGTGCTCCGATCCCACGATCAACCGCCTGCACGAACTGGCTATCCGTACCATGCTCAGCAACATCCACGGGCTGCCGACCGACTGCCCGCATCGGGAACGTTGCGGCTGGCTGGGCGATGCGCATGCCGTTTTCCCGTTCGAAAGCTTCAACTACGACATGAACAACTTCTGGATGAAATACATGGCCGATATCAGCTCTTCATCTTCCGTATTTTTAGAAAATACATTGCACCAAAAACTGCATAATTCAGAGTTCTATTTCGCTGACAAACAGCCCGGCATTCCGTTTATGATCTCTCCGGGACGTCGGTTGTGCGGCGTAGCTTCGCCCGACTGGGGAACCGCTGTCGTACAGATTCCATGGAATATCTACCTCTATTTCGGGAACAAAGAAGCATTGGATATTTATTACGGAGAGATGAAACAGTGGGTGGACCACGTCAACGCCCTGACCGAAAACCATATCGTTCCCTACGGTCTCGGTGACTGGTGTCCGCCGGAAGGCAACGGGACAATCGACTGCCCGATTCCGCTCAGTTCGACCGCTTTCCATTACCACGATGCCGATCTGGTCGCACAAGCCGCCGCAGTACTCGGTAAGACGGATGACGTTACACGATACTCCGCCTTGCGAGACAGCATCAAATCGGCTTTCATCGAAAAATTCTACGACAAAGAGAACCACACGTACGGTAGTCAAACCGCCAACGCGATGGCCCTTGCCTACGGTTTGGTTCCTGCCGGTGAAGAAAAAGCGCTCTCTGACGCAACGGTCCGCAACATGCAGGAAAAGTATGACAACTTCTTCCATACGGGTATCTTCGGTCTGGGACACATCGGACAAGCCCTTTCACGTTACGGCAACGGCGAAGCTGCATGGAACGCCTTTACCAAAAAGGGAGAAAACAGTTTCTCCTGGATGTGGGAACAGGCCGATGCAACGACTCTTTGGGAGATCCTCCCGACCAACAAGGTCAGTACAAAAGTCGGAGCGGGAGCCTCTTTGAACCACCCGATGCAGGGTGTCTATGATGCGTGGTTCTACGAAGACATCTTAGGTATCCGTCCGGACGCTTCAGGTCCCGGATTCAAAGTAACCCGTTTCAATCCGACAATGACCCCCTATTTAGAGTGGGCCGAAGGATCAGTTGAGTCTGCTTACGGAGAAGTATCGAGCAAATGGAAAAACGAAAACGGCAAACTGAACTGGAAAATCGAAATCCCCGCCAACACTTCGGGCCTGGTTGCTCTTCCTGCCGGAAAGAGTGTCACGATCAACAACTCGGCATTCGATGTAACGGCATACCCCGTTGCCGAACAGGATGGAGAACTCGCATGGTACCGTTTCCCGTCCGGACAATACGATATCGTAATCGAATAGTATCCGAATGGCGATTATAAAACGAAATATTATGAAAACCGTATTTGTATTTTTAATCACACACTTCGAGGAGACCGAAGCACTCACTACGATCGATATTCTCCGCCGCGCAGGGATAAATGTCCGTACCGTATCGCTTACCGGCGAATCGATCGTCACGAGTAGCCATGACATTCCGGTCAAGGCCGACATGCTGTTTGAAGAGGCCGCTTTCGACACGGCCGAAATGCTGGTCATCCCCGGCGGAACCCCCGCTTTCAGCCAACACGAAGGCTTGAAAAAAGAGGTAGCCGCATTTTATAACAAAGGGGGAAAAGTCGCTGCGATTTGTGCCTCACCGATGGTACTCGGTATTCTGGGAATTTTGAAAGGCCGTAAAGCAACCTGTTTCCCGGGCTTCGAAAAATATCTGGAGGGAGCCACACTCTGTACAGATCAGAAAGTGGTCGTAGATGGAAATGTAACTACCGGACGAGGAGCGGGTGTTACGATCGACTTTGCCCTGACGCTCGTCGAAATACTGAAAGGCAAATCCCAACGGGACGCAGTGGCCGATCAGCTGACAATCGGTCCGAGTTTCAAACAATAAAGCCCGGATCGGAACAAAGACGAAGAGAGTGCCTGCTGAAATAAAACAGGCACTCTCTTCGTCTTGTTTCATCCCTAATCTTTTCAGACATCAAGGTAACCGAAACGACGCAGCTGACGGTCATCGTTCCGCCAATTTTCATTGACCTTGACAAACAACTTCAAAAAGACCTTTTTCCCGAGAAAACGTTCAAGCTCCTCACGGGCTTCCGTCCCTACCTTTTTCAATTTGCTCCCTTTGTGCCCGATCAGAATGGCTTTTTGGCTCTCGCGGGCTACATATATCGTAGCGGAAATCCGATCGATCGCAGGCTCCTCGTGGTACTCGTCTATCGCAACCTCGACACAATAGGGAATCTCCTTCTCATAATTCAGTAAAATCTTTTCACGGACAATCTCCGAAGCAAAAAAACGCAACGTTTTATCGGTCAATGCATCTTTCGGATAATAGGGTTCACCCTCGGGTAATGCAGCCAGGATCCGGTCGAAAAGCCCCCCTATATTGAAATTATTCAATGCCGACACGGGGATTATTTCAGCTTCGGGTAATGCCTTCTGCCACTCCCCGACAAGAGACTCGAGCTGATCGGGGGTCGTCAAATCGATTTTATTGATTACCAACAACGTCTTCACCCCTCCAGCTGCCACACGTAACAATACATCGTTCGACACGTCGGGATGTTCCGTTACATCGGTAACATACAACAAGATATCGGCATCGACCAAAGCCCCCATAACGAAGCGCATCATCGACTCCTGTAACTTATAATTGGGCCGGAGAATACCGGGCGTATCGGAATAAACGATCTGAAAATCGTCACCGTTGACGATTCCCATAATCCGATGGCGCGTAGTCTGTGCTTTCGAGGTAATAATCGAAAGACGCTCCCCCACCAAAGCGTTCATAAGCGTCGATTTCCCCTTATTGGGATTTCCTATGATGTTGACAAACCCTGACTTATGCATACAAGAATGTTATTTTGCGCAAAGATAGGTTTTATTCGGCAAATGCCGCGTCAAAAAGACTCCGATTGATCGGTACATGCACAAAAAGGGACACGTCACAAAAGACGTGCCCCCTCTCCTTCACTCACTTTCACCATGTACTACATGTCTCCTTCCGGTTCTGAAAATCCGGGCTCTTCCATATCCATCGGAGCCGGTCTATGCCCCATACCGGGACGTGCAGGTCTCCTTTTTTGCATCGCAGCGCGCTGCTCGCTCCATTTGGCATATTGCTCTTCAGTAAGCACACCTTTGATTTGCTCTTCCATCTCCGTCATCCGCTCCACACGGGCTTTTCTCAGCGAGTCGGCCTTTGTCGAATCGATCGCTATCCTTTCCCGTTTCGGTCTCTCCATTTTCTGTCCCTCTTTCGGTTCCGGTCTTTGCGGCCGATCGGCTTCAATCTGAGTAAAATTATCCGTCAAAATCTGTCGGATCTGATCGGCCTGTTCGTCCGACAAGGCAAGCTGCTCGGTCATCATCTTGGTCATACGATCGGCACGTTCTGCCGGATCTATCTTTTCCCGTCTGGGAGGCTGTGCCACCACGACAATCGCCGAAAACAATACAACGAAAGTCGACACTACAATTTTCATTGCTTTCATTTCTTTCAAAATTTAGTTAAATACTACGACGGTGATCCGTACTGCAAAAATAACTCCATATAAGCGGGTCATATTGTATCATAAAAGGTCAAACGGCCCAACAGGCGGGGGAAACGCCCGGAATGGAGGGCGAATTTTTCAGACTGCAGCACAATAAAACATTTAACGCTTGTTACACCAAAACAAACGATCGGCATGAGCCTCGATCCGTTCTTCCACATCATCCGGAAGTGCAGGGAAAAAGTCCATTTTCAGTCGGGTCTCCAAACTATCTATGCTCATTGCATAGGAAAAAAAATCTTTTGACAACTGCTTTTCATTGGGAATAAGAAAGGCGATTGCCTGACACTCCGAGTCGCTGTATAAAAGAATAGCTTTGAAAAACCGTTCAGGAACCCCGATTCCTCCCTCTATTCGCTGAAGCCTACCGGACAGATCACCCCCGGTTACGATGTAAAGAGTATCATACTGACAAGCCCACCGGCGCACCTGTTCCTCGAGCAGACGCCAAACACCCCGATTCAGCTCCGGACGCTGCGGCGAAATATTCGACAGGAGAAAGGTGGCCCGATTTTCCTGGGATGAACCGCAACGGTCCGCCGATGGGAGGAGGTGACCCCGATCGAATCCACTGCCCTTATAATCGCTGTCAGAAGCAGTAGGCCAACCATACGACAAGACATGAGGATCACGGCGGAACGAATTGCTGCGGTTCGCTATTCCGGCATTCAACTCGGTGCGAGTCAACCGATAGGCCACCCATTCTGCCTGCCGGTACATCGTATCGTAGAGCAACGTGTACCGGCCCACCTCATTACGAATTACAAATTTTCTATTATCTATTACCGGGAGTTCAAGTCCTTCCCGATCGACGAACGTTGCTCCTGTTTTTACAGAAACATTTTTCTTTTCTCTTGTCGGGCTGACAGGAGTTTTGGAATTTTTCCGTTTCGGTTTGGCCAAATTTTTGGAGTCGGAGTTATTGTCGGATCTCACCTCGGTCCGTTGACATGGAACCGCACCTCGATCCATTGTTGCCGTACGTCGCAAGGTGACCGCCAACACAACGACCAAAACAGCGAGCAACAGTACGATCCAACGGTAGCTTCGCTTCGATATCTTGATAGAGTTCCGCTTTTTCATGTCCGATAAACCGATCCAAAGATAAAAAATATTACCTTTGACGCATCATCCAACCCCACGAATAAACGCTATGGCATCATCCAATTTCGTCGACTACGTCAAGATCTTCGGCCGCTCCGGTAAGGGGGGAGCCGGCTCGCGACACTTTAGAAAAGAGAAATTCATCGAATTCGGAGGTCCCGACGGCGGTGACGGAGGGAACGGCGGTAGCATCATTCTTCGTGGGAACAAGCAATATTGGACTTTGATCCACCTGAAGTACCAACGCCATATTTTTGCTGAGAACGGAGAAGCGGGCAGTGGAGCCCGTTGTTCGGGGAAAAACGGAGCCGACGTCATTATCGATGTTCCGCTGGGCACCGTGGCACGAAACGCCGAGACAGGAGAGATCGTTTGCGAAGTAACCGAAGAGGGACAACTCGCCATTCTGCTCAAAGGTGGCCGTGGCGGACTCGGCAACTGGCACTTCAAAACCGCCACCAATCAGGCACCCCGTTACGCCCAGCCCGGAGAGGATTGCGTCGAAGGATGGTTTATTCTGGAGCTTAAGGTGTTGGCCGATGTCGGACTCGTAGGTTTCCCGAACGCCGGAAAATCGACCCTGCTCGCTGCGGTTTCGGCCGCGAAACCCAAAATCGCCAACTACGCATTCACGACACTCGAACCCAATCTCGGTATCGTCGAATGCCGCGACCACCACTCGTTCGTCATGGCCGACATTCCCGGAATCATCGAGGGGGCCCACACCGGGAAAGGACTCGGCACCCGGTTCCTGCGCCACATCGAACGTAATTCAATCCTGTTGTTTATGATACCGGCCGATTCGAAGGATGTCAAGGAGGAGTATCGGATCCTTTTCAACGAGCTGGAACAATACAATCCGGAACTGCTCGACAAACAACGGCTGCTGGCCATTACCAAATGCGACATGCTCGATGATGAGCTGAAAGAGGCTATCGCATGCGATCTGCCCGAAAACGTTCCGGTAATCTTCATCTCCTCTGTATCGGGATACAACATCCAGAAGCTCAAGGACCTGTTGTGGAACATGCTGCAACGGGAGAATCCGGAAAATCAATAACCGCTTCCACGCCTCCAAATCGAGGAGACTCCATAACCACGTTTTTCGGCACGACCACCTTCAACTGACAAGTTCCGTTGAAGTAACTCAATATGCCTTCGATATATCCACTCCCCTCCGGCAACGTCCAGGCGGCAAAATCTGCATTGTGTGAAGTCCGGACCAGAAGCGTATCACATGAACGGTCTACAAGATGACGATCGGTATCCGAATCCGCTTCGCTCCAGCTAAGTCCGATTTCGGCATCGATAAACTGGACCTCCTCAAAAGCGACATAAGTTCCGACCCGATCCGCGGTAGCCTCAACGATCCGCAATGTATCGGGGAAAACGGATTTGACTTCGCCCGTTTTCTTGAGATAACGGGAACGCTCCGCTTCCGGAATAAATCCGTTTTCGTAGGCCTCATCCTCCGACACCGCACCTAACGAAACCACACCGCCATAATCTCCGAGCACCAATCCCTGACACCGGACCCGTACCTCCTGACCGATAGGATAGAGCGTATAGAGTTCATCGCCTCCCGCCTTGATCTCGATTCCGCCCGTTTCATCTTGTACAACCAATGTATAGCGATAGGCTCCGTAACAGTCGTTTGCCGTGACGATGCCCCGAATCTCCACTTCGTCGTCGATGCGCAACGGATAACCGCGGTACAACGACTTGACATAAGCGATCGATACGACGTCAATCCACGACCCGTCATCCGCCCCATTTTCGTTCGAAGCAAAATCACGGGGCTCGCTACACCCGAACCATCCGAGCAATACAATCGCCCCGCTAACGATCCATCTGCTGCACATCCTGTTCATCCCTCATTTTCAACTGATATACCTCTCTCCCGTCGATCTTGCCATAAAGTAAAATTCCGGTTATCGACACCGGGACACAAGGAACCGTATCTCCGGCGAACGAGGCGTATCCGCTCGTATATACATAAACCGAATCCAAACCTGAAACATCACGGAACTTGATCGCCGCACTGCGCGGCTCCTCCTCGCCGGTCAATGCAACCGGCAAGGCCCATGTCGTATCGACAACCGGATCGAGCTGTAAATTATCGATACGCACCAAACGTCCTACCCGCTCCGGCTGCAATCGATCGATCGTCGTTTTCAACGGATTGGGCTCGACTTTCACACCTGATAAAAACAGATGCTGGTCGACTACCACCCGGCTCTCCATATAGGTCACCGTGTATGACGTCAGACGATCGGCCAACCCGATCCGCAACAGGCCGTCGTCCAATTCGGCCGCCAAACCACCGCACTTCACGACCAGCTGCGCACCCACCGGATAGAGATTGTGCAGATCATACAACCCCACCAGTATCTCTGCCGCACCGGTGTTGTCCTCGATCATCAGCGTCCGGTAGAAATTATTGGCCCGGTCGGACGAGGTCACATAACCGGACAACACCATTTCGTCAGACAGTTCGACACTTCCCGAAAGGCAGCGTTCGCGTAGCGTTCCGATCTGCAGATTCGGCAGCGGTGCATGACCGTCCGACGGATCGACCTCGTCGAAAGTATTGTAATCACATGCCGTCGCCGACACGGCCAGCACAAACAGAACCACACGTATATAGATACTCTTCATCACCATCCCAATCCTCGTTAAAACCGAAAACTCATCGTCAAATAATAGGTTCTCGGATAAGCATATAGATATTTCGATCCAAACGGTTCGATGCTGCGGTTCACACCTGTTCCGGTACGTTTCAACCGCATCTGTTCATAACCGCTGTAAACGATCCGGCGACGGTTGGCCAGATTATTGACCGATCCGCTGACGGTCAGGTAACCGCGCCCCAACCGAAAAGTCTTATAGGCAAAAAGATTGATCGTAAACGCCTCCGGGAAACGTTCTTGAGCAACCAACCGTTCGAGGTCCTCAGGCGAGGCCGCATAGTCGAACACGCGCGACATGCGATTCAACGGACTGAGCGAAACGTAATTGTCGGCCACGTAATTCACCGACAACGCTACCCGCCACATATGTACGCCTTGATAACTCAGCTCGGCAGCCGCCACACGTTGAGGCGATCCGCCCAGACGGTATCCCCGCAGATAGGTACAGGCATCGGAAGCAACCACCGATCCATCCTTGTCCGAATAGATACGAACCATAGGATCGTTCCGATAGGTATTCCGGGCTTGAGCGAATACCGTCCGCAACGCGAAACGATCGGTCAACGCAATGTCGCAACCCAACTCGACTCCCGCATAGAGTTTATCCATATCGGTAATGACCATATCCGAAAACACCGATGCCACATCGTCATAGTAACGTCTCACGGTATTCTCTCCACGCGTCGAAAGAAGATAGCCCCGCACTTCAAACCCGACAAGGCGCCCGGAAAAACGATAGGTAAACTCTCCGCCCAACCGATTCGTGGGATGCGGATGATCGATCGTCCGGTTACGATACTCTACGGAAATGAACACATCCTCCGCCGCAGGTGCAGCATCCCCGTACAACAAATCCACCCCGAGCCGATGTTTCGGAGAAAAGCGGTAACTCACACCACCCTGCACCGTATACTCCGTAAAGTATTGCCGTTCGGAGGCTCCGTAAGAGGCCGTTCCCGGAAACAGCTCCTTTTCGTAGTGTCCCACGCGATCGAATCCGATCAATGCAGCCCGCAATCCGACATACCCGCCGAACCGTTCGTTCCGGCGGTTCCGAAAATCGGCCATAAACCACCCTTCGCACGATGCATAACGAATGTCGTAATTGTATCCGTAGTCATCCACTTTTCTCACAATACGGTCAGGATACCGTAAATCATTCTGCAATTTATCTCCGAAATACTGATCGTCGATCAGATAGGGGTCGATATCGTAAAACCCGGAGGCACCGAGCAGATCATCGAGCCGGTTGCTGGCCGTCATACGGTCGATTCGCATCCGCAAACCACCGCTCAACGACAGAATCCGGGAAGGCGCATAGCGGAAACATCCGACGAGCTGTTGATTGAAGTAACGCCTCACAGCACTCCCCAATACATAAGCGGCATCTAAAGAGTCCCTATTCCGATTGATGGTATAGAGTTCCTCCCATGCAATCTGGGTTACGTTCGGATCACGCGACCGCCACGCCTCGAGCACAGCCTCGCCCACCACCGGATTATCAAAATAGCTCGGCAGATAACGATAATAATCGGACAACGGTGAGTTGGCATCGTACCAATCGAGCATCGACTGTGCGGTCATCCCCCACAAAGCCGCATAACTGACCGCAACCTTCCACCGTTCATCGGGACGATAATTCCACGTCACAAGTGCCATCGGCAAAACGTTGTCCCGCACACGGGAGGAGCGTTCACGTCCCTCCTGATAACCCCATGCCGGATTGTAGAGCGGATCATCCGTCGCATCGAAAGCCTCCTGTACCGACGCACTTCTCAATCCACGTTCGGTCGGAGCTACAAGAAACGCCACCGACAGATTACTGCGCTTCCCTAACCGTTTGGAGAGCGACAGACTGAGCGACCAGTCATCAGTATAAACACCTCCGATATGACGGTCCCGTCCCCAACGGCGGGACCCGGCCGCCAGTATGGCCCAACCGCCATCCAACTCTCCTGTCGTCACACTTGCCCGAAACCCATACCGGAACCGACGGTCGGTAAACATCCACCCGACACGGGAGGAGAGCGGCTCTTCCAGAGGATCGAGATAAAATTCACGAATCCCGCCCACGTTTCCCGCCGAGGTAAAAGCACCGGCAAATCCTTCAGTTTCGATCTCCTGACCGGGAGTCTCGTTCAGCGCGGAAAGTATCTCCCAAAACGAGTTTCCGGTTACAGGATCATATAAATCGATTCCGTTCAGCATCCTGCGACTGAAACTCCAATCATAACCCCGACGGGAATAACGCACAAAGGAGAAGTTATAACGCGACATTGCTGCAAAAGGCGAATCATAAGCAGTCAACGGAATCGAAAGTTGAGTTTCATCCATCATCTTCTGCCTTTCGAAATCGGAATCCATCCCATCATCCATTCTCCATAGTTCTTCGAAGGCAACAGAAGCCCCTTGACCGTCAACCTCGACGGTCGCAAGCCCAAGTATCCCGACAAAAAACAGCAATTTTCCCATCAACCGACAAAACATCATTCAATGACCTATTTCAGTTATTTACACAGGCTGGGATATCCATTCTCCAAGTTAAAATTACTATTTTTCCCGAATCATCCCAATATTTATCTCGCACTTTACCTTCCCTAATAATAAAACACAGGCCCGATACCATAAGTATCGGGCCCGACACAGAAATCCAAGAAAATGGCCCTCAAACAAAGACCCGTCCCCTATTAATATTTATCCAACTGGGTTTTCAGATAACCTTTCTCTTTCCAGATATTTTCGATCTTGCGGAACCGTTTGCGGAAATCCTCATAATAGCGTCTGTCGGCCGAGGTCCATCCACACTCGGCATAGGCGGCAATACGCGGGAAGACCTGATAATACAACCGATCGAGATTCGGCGTATATTCACCCCACATTTGGCAACCCGTTCCGAGAATCTTCACTTTATCCTCTTCAGCCAGACCGTCCGGAATCGGATTGAACGAATAGGCTTTCTCCAACGGGGTCACCTCATACGGATAGTCGAGGTAGGTAAAGAACCGATTGGAGTTAACCACATCATACCCTTTTTCGATCGCCTTATTCACCAGACTGATATCTCCATCCCAGAACTGAACAATCGTCCCCGGGGCGAGCTTCTCGGACTGGCTTGCCTGCACATGCGCTTCACCACGTACGTTATCGCCCGTAATCTCGTTCCATCCGATCATACGACAACCTTTGGAGGCGAGGTATTTCGACATCCGGTTGATCGCCCACACCTGAAGGTCAGAGCAGGTCGGCAGGTTGTTCTCTTTCATAAAAGCTACGATCTCGGGCGAATTTTGCCAATGCGTATAGTTGGCCTCATCACCTCCGATGTGGACAATCTTCGACGGGAAGAGTTCGACCACTTCATCGAGAATATCATGCAGGAACTCCTCAACTTTCGGATCGGTCACATCATAGAGATCCCCATGAACCGGTTTCCCCTCCCTTTTGCTGGACGATCCGATCCATGGATAGGCAACGATCGACGCTGAAGCGTGACCCGGCACCTCGATTTCGGGAATCACCTTGATCCCCCGATCGTCGGCATATTGTACAATCTCACGGATTTCATCCTGCGTATAATAAGTCCGATAGGGGAACAGGCTGTCCCACTGTTGTGGAGTCAGGTCCATGTGGTCAAAATCGCGTTTCGAACCCACCTCCGTCAGCAACGGGTATTTCTTGATCTCGATCCGCCAACCCTGGTCGTCGACCAAATGCCAGTGGAACGTATTCATCTTCAGGCGGGCCATCTCATCGAGCAGGTTTTTCACCGTCTCAGCACCTTGGAAGTGGCGGCTTTCATCCTGCATGTAGGCTCTCCACGGGAAAGCCGGTTTGTCCGAAATGATACAAGCTGGAACAGTCACTCCGTCCGGTCCGACACTCGTCAGCTGACGCAGCGTCTGCAACGCATACAACAAACCAAAACGGGTATCGGCCTTTGCCACAATCTGCTCTCTACGGTTTCCGGGAGCCTTTACGTATAATCCGTATGCCTCGTCATTTCCGAGCGACGGCACCTCATTCAACTGAAAAACGATAGCCGCTTTCTTAGCCTTGGTAACATAAACCGGTTGGAATCCCGCTTCTGTCAATACCTCCGTTATGTACTCCTGATTCAGTCCAGCCTTGGGATCGAGGTAGACTGCGGTCTCTCCGCTCAATACGATCTCATCCTGGAATTTGGTAATCTTCTCCGGTTTGGGCAACACCTCAATGGTATTCTCCTGGGCCTGTACTCCTCCCACAACAAATAACACCGCTGCGAACAGCCCGATCATTTTTTTTCTCATAAAACGTTTTTTATAAATTAGGTAAATTAAGGTTTTCAAAAATTCCAGAATCCGATCAATAACGGATCACCGGCGTTTCACCGTCCCATTCGACCTCCCAAAAGCGGATGAAGTTGCCGTTCATTTTCCATTTGAATGCGGAAAAGATCAACTGTCCTTTACTCTCAACAATCTCCCAACCGGACCACAAACCGTCCGGCGGCCAGTTGAACGGCACCTCCTCCCATTTGTTCGACAACGGATCCTTGGTTTTACAGAGTACTTTGCCGTGTCCGCTGGTCGCAAACATGTAGTAGGTTCCGTCGTGTTCGAAAACGCGCGGGCTCTCGGGTGTCGTAAACGTAATCAGCGCAGGTCCCTTGTCCTCCCAATGAATCGCATCATCCGAGGTTGCCAAACCTATAGCTCCTTTTCCGTCACGGGTGGTCAACATGGTAAACAACAGGAACTGTCCGTTGTAACGCAAAATATGCGAATCACGGCAATCCTCCCATCCGGTCGGATTCCGCATCGCCCATTCAGGCGCGGTAAAGACCGGATTTTCAGGACATCTTTCCCAGTTATACAAATCCTTGCTGGTTGCCAGGCCAATGCTCTGTTTCCCGAGATAACGATCGTCGAATCCGGTATACACCATGTAGTAGGTTCCTTTATACTTCACGATAGAGGGAGCCGAAACGACCTGCCCCTCCCACGTTCCGGGAATAACGGCCATAACACGCGGATGATGTTCCCAATGCACCAGATCGGTCGACGTTGCATGACCAAACGCCTTCTCGCTGTTCGGTTCCTGCCAGTCCTGCGTGTCATTGGCTTCTCCTACATTATAAAACAGATGGAAAGTCCTCCCCTCCTTGAAGACGAAATAGTCCTTCATATACTCTCCCTCACGGGAAAACTCCCCGACCTGTCCGGAGTTTTCGGAGATTTTTTGCGGGGCACGTGCATCAAGTCGGGTTCCGATCAAGCAGGTCATACCCGCCAATAACAGGCATACCCCCCTTATACGGTTATTTTTACACATAGCCGAATATTTAATAATTAAGCTTTTACAAAACGATATTCTCCGAACTCTTAACTTTCGATTACGATCAGCACGTCACCTTCGAGTACGGAATCACCGGCTGCCACCTTAATTTCGCGAACCGTTCCCGCCTTATCCGAATCAACATTGTTCTCCATCTTCATGGCTTCGAGCACCATAAGGCATTGTCCTACCGAGACTTTATCCCCCACCGCCACACGGATGTCCATAATCACACCCGGCAGCGGGCTTTTGATGACACCTCCCGATGCAGGTTGAGCAGCAGGTGCTGCCTGTACAGGAGCTGGGGAAACAGGAGTAGCAGTCGGGGCTGCAGCCATCGGACGATCTGCCTTAGGCTCTTCTCCGACGACCACTTCATACGGTTTTCCATTGACCTCGACGTCGGCGCGAGTTCCATCTACGCCTTTGACCACAACACGGTAATCGTTCCCGTTTATCTTCAAATTATACTCTTTCATACTTTTCGTTTTAACACATTTTATTCATTGCGCCGAAACGCTACGACCACCGGCGGTTTCGCTGCGGCATCGGATTCATAGCAAAACGTTTACTGCTCCACTCCGATTTCACCGTACGGGACCGCATCATCAATCCTCGGTTCGGATTTTGCACAGCTTTGCACTCGTTCCCATACAAGTGCAAAACTGCGGCGATTGCGGCGGCCACCTCAGCCTCCTCCATTCCGGAGCGACGGCCCGAGAATAGTCTACACAAAAATCCTTTCATCGCTACAACGGAATATTCGAATGTTTCTTCGGTGGATTAGACATCCGTTTGTTCACCAATGATTCCAATGCACGGATTACACGGTAGCGAGTATTGCGCGGTTCGATGATGTCGTCGATATAACCGAACCGGGCCGCAACATACGGATTCGCAAACTTGTCACGATACTCGGCTTCGTGACTGGCAATAAATTCCGCTTTTTTGGCATCGTCTTCGATTGCCGCAATATCTTTCGACAGCAACACTTCGATCGCTCCCTTAGGTCCCATAACGGCGATCTCGGCCGTAGGCCATGCGTAGTTAATGTCTCCGCGCAGATGTTTCGAGCTCATCACACAGTAGGCACCGCCATAGGCTTTACGCAGAATGACGGTAACTTTGGGAACCGTCGCCTCTCCGTATGCAAAGAGCAGTTTCGCACCATGTACGATAATTCCTCCATATTCTTGAGCCGTACCGGGCAGGAATCCGGGTACGTCGACAAACGTCACGATCGGGATATTGAACGCATCGCAGAACCGGACAAAACGCGCAGCCTTACGTGAAGCATTGATATCCAACACACCGGCCAGGAATTTCGGCTGATTCGCAATGATTCCAACACTCTGTCCGTTGAACCGGGCGAAACAGGTCACAATGTTCGGGGCGAAGCGGGGCTGACTCTCCAGAATATCTCCGTTATCGACCACTGCACGGATTACATCCAATACGTTGTACGGTTTGTTCGGATTGTCGGGAATGATATCGTTAAGCACATCGTCCATCCGTTCGATCGCATCGGTACAATCAATTCGAGGCGCATCCTCCATATTATTCGACGGCAAGAAACTCAACAACTTCCGTAACAGCTCGATTCCTTCCTCTTCGGTATCTACGGCAAAGTGAGCGACACCGCTCTTGGTGGCGTGTATCGATGCTCCTCCCAACTGTTCTTGAGAGACCTCTTCTCCGGTCACCGTTTTCACCACCTTCGGGCCCGTCACAAACATATAGCTATGTCCCTGATTCATCAGGATAAAATCGGTCAAAGCCGGAGAATAGACCGCACCACCGGCACAAGGGCCGAAAATGGCCGAAATCTGCGGGATAACGCCTGAAGCAAGGATATTACGCTGGAAAATTTCGGTATATCCGGAAAGGCTGTTGACCCCCTCCTGAATACGGGCTCCTCCCGAGTCGTTGATTCCGATCACCGGAGCGCCGTTTTTCATGGCCATGTCCATCACTTTGCAGATTTTTGCGGCAAACGTTTCGGACAACGATCCTCCGAACACCGTAAAATCCTGTGAAAAGACATAAACCTGGCGACCATCGATCGTTCCCCTTCCGGTCACCACTCCGTCGCCGAAATAGGTCTCTTCCCCCAAACCGAAATTGTTGCAACGATGTTCCACGAACATATCGAACTCCTCGAACGAACCTTCGTCAAGCAACATCTTAATCCGCTCGCGTGCCGTCTTTTTCCCTTTTTTATGTTGGGAATCGATCCGTTTCTGACCGCCTCCGAGTCTCGCTTTCTCGCGATACTCCATCAGCTCCTTGATTTTATTTTGAATCTCGCTCATTTTCTTCCAATTTAAAATTTCACTTGTTTTTATCTTCACACAGCTCGGTCAATACCCCACCTGTGGATTTGGGATGCAGGAATGCGATACTCAAACCCTCTGCACCTCCTCGGGGTGCTTTGTCGATCAACTGAATACCGTTCGCCTCGCATTCAGCCAGTGCCTGTTCGACTCCCTCGACCGCGAAAGCGACATGATGCACGCCTTCGCCCCGTTTCTCGATAAATTTACCGATCGATCCCTCCGGAGAGGTCGATTCGAGCAACTCGATTTTCGTCTGTCCTACTTTGAAAAAGGCGGTACGTACCTTCTGATCGGCTACCTCCTCGATGTTGTAGCATTTGGTTCCAAGCATTTTTTCCCAATAGGGGATCGCGGTATCCAGACTTTTAACAGCAATACCTAAATGTTCAATGTGAGATACTTTCATAACGTTTTGGTTTTATTAGATTAGTAACTATGTCCATTCATTCTTTGTGATATTACACCACCAGCCGGCGCGTCACGGTCCAACGCTTCATTGCCCAAACGAGTATTCCGCTAACGACAAATGCAACGCATGCCATACCTACAAGCCGTACGATATAGGGTAACGATCCAAATACAGCGAAACAATCGTATGCAATGTGTACGAAAACAAAGTGGCACAGGTAGATACCGAAAGTCAACGACGCCACCCAAGCCATCCATCGCGACGGCTTCAGATCTAACTTCCGCACCACGACAAACACGGCATAAGTCATCAAAAAGACATTTATCCCCGTAAAATACCAAATAACCTCCAGATACGCGTAGTTCCCGGGATAATATTTTTGCGCCATGATATAACCCAACGCCGTAATCAGATACCCCATGACAAACAGCGGAAGGGTAATGCACACCGTTTTTCTCCAGCTCCACATTGGCGGATAGTGGACCAGATAATAAGCGAGGACCAGATACCCGATAAAACCGGAGACGTAATAAAAAGTTCCGTACAGATTCCAGTCACACTCCCCGAAAAGCCCCATGTGGCCATAGTTTCCTGCATATCCGAGCATCAGAGCAAACATTCTGACATAGGGAAGCAAAAGTGTTCCGCCCCAAATCCAAAGGAACGTACGGATATCACGTTTCGATGCATGGGAGAGCCAGGCACTCAGGATTGGCAGGATCAGATAGAGGCCGCCCAGCATATAAAGATACCAAAGCGGTGTGGTATCGAAATTAAAATTAAAGATAAACGTATAAAGCTTCACAAGGGTCGCCCGGGAGGTATACCCATCGCCCGGAAGGGCGGGATTCGTACTCGACGGTTCGATATAATTCAAATAGGCGAAAAACAGAAGCGGCAAAGCAATCGACCAAAAGATCAGAGGAACGATAATCCGGCCGATCCGTTTCCGATAGAAATCGGTCATACCCGTCTGCACAGGCAGCAACAGCACGCCCGTCATCATCACGAACAGAGGCACACTCGAGCGGACCAAACTACCCGCAAAGACCCCGGTCAAAAACGAAGCACGATCTTGGTCGAACTGCGCGACGAACGGATCGCAACAATGAGCAAAAACCACCATAAAACACGACAACACACGCAACAGATCGACCCATCCGATACGTTCGTTTCGCTGCATATTCAGATCCGATTCGCCCATCGTTCGCACTTTTATGACCTATCCTGCGAAGTTAATATTTTTTTTAAGAAATTACAATCGGAATATCGCGTCCTCGCACCCGACATGAACAAAACAAGTACAATGTTGCAACTTTTCGGCTCCGAGATCGTTTTATATACAAGAAATCACTATATTTGTTAAAATTGTCCGCCCATGAAAAAGTTGGTTATCATATTAGGCGTCCTGTTGCTCTCCTGCAACGGTCTTTGGGCCCAGAAACTGATCATTGGCGTCAAAGCTCCCGACCTCAAAATCAAAGAATGGGTTACCAGTGAACAGCCGATAAACGGCAAGCCCACTCTGATCGAATTTTTCTTTTCGCGCAGCGAACCGAGTTGCCGCAGGTTGGCTGTTATGGACTCTTTTGCTAAAAAATACGGGGATAGCCTCAACGTAGTCATCATGGCTTGCGAACCGAAAGAACGAGTGATCCATGCAACTGAAAATTACACCTTCTACGTGGCTTTGGACACCGACAACAAAACATTTTCCGCTTACGGGGCCGAATTCGTTCCGTTCGGGGTACTACTCGACGGAAAGAACAGAGTTCTTTGGTTCGGAAACTCTTCGAAATTCGGAGACAAAGAGTTGCAAGCCGCGTTACTGAAAAGATAATTCTTTCCTACACTTAATCCATTCATAAAAATCTTTCGCCGCTATGCTTCGTCTTTTCCGCCACCTGATCCTAACCGGAATCTTGTTCTCCATATTTACTGCACCTTCCGAATCATTCGGACAGGAAGTTGCCGATAGTACGGTTGTCGTTACTCCTACCACCGCACTGGAAAACTACCTGCACAACGGCGACCTCTCCTACCGTTGGGAAGTAATCGAGACGACACAGATCGCTGGAGTTAAGACTTACCACCTTTTGTTGACCTCACAAACTTGGCGCGAAACAGCATGGACCCACCAGCTCTCCATCTTCGTCCCCGCAAAGATCACCCATCAGGGTGCCCTGCTGATGATTACCGGAGGGTCCAACAGCAATGGAGCTCCCGATTGGGTTGGTGAGACCGGAGAACATTACCTGTTGTCGCAGATCGCCCAAAAGAGTCGTGCCGTCACCGCACTGGTCCGTCAAGTCCCGAACCAGCCGTTGTACGACAGCCTGCAAGAAGACGCACTGGTTGCCTACACGTTATACAATTTCATGCAGGACGGCGACATGACATGGCCGCTGCTGTTTCCGATGACCAAAAGTGCAATTCGGGCCATGGATGCCGTAACGGAGTTCTGCGCCGAAGAGTTGCAGACCAAAATCGGTGGATTTCTTGTCACCGGAGGGTCTAAACGGGGTTGGACCACGTGGCTCGCAGCCGCCCAGGACGATCGGGTAATGGCTGCGGCACCGATGGTAATCGACGTATTGAACTTCCCGGTCAGTCTGTTGTATCAAACCAAAGTTTTCGGCTCCTACAGCGATCAGATAAACGATTACGACGAAGCCGGCATCCTGCAACTATTGGAGTCGGAACAGGGCAAACAGATCGTCGAAATGATCGATCCGTACAGTTACCGTCATCGACTCGGCATGCCGAAACTGTTGATTATGGCGACGAACGATCACTATTGGGTTACGGACAATGTCAAGAATTACATCGATTCGATTCCCGGCATCAACCGGCTGCGTTACATTCCGAATGCAGGACACAATATGAACGGGGGTGAGGAGGCGATGGAGACCGTCGGGGCCTTTTTCGCTTCGCTGTTTTCGGATCGGATTTTTCCCATGTGCACATGGCAAAGCTCGACGCATAACCACCATCTAAAAATCGAAATCGACATGTCGCGCGACGGTCTGGTGGGTGCCGAATTGTGGAAGTCCGCCTCTTCATCCCGCGATTTCCGGCAATCGACGTGGGAATCCACCCCTGTCGAACTGCCGCAAGAGGGGAACATCACCCTCGAGGTTCCGTTGGCAAAGAAAGGATACGAAGCCTGCTATGTCAACTTGATCTATCAAGCAGAAGACGGATCATCCTATAAAATTTCGACCCGGATTTTCATGACCGGAGAAGGGAAATTATTATAACTAAGAGAAGCAAAATAAAAACGGGAGGAGAATCAATATGATCACCTCCCCCGTTTAATACAATTACTTCTCTTTTTCAATCGGATTTCGGTCGGGCTTCCCTCTTTTAGAGACAGAGGCATAAAAGCCAGAACGGCTAAATCATGATAATTTTATGCCATGAAACCTATCTTCTTTTCGATAAACCGATTACCCGGCCGCCTGCAACCGTTTGCTGTTCTCGTTTTCGAGCCGGCTCTTCACGTATGCCGCCGTAATCCGCAACGACTTGCGATCGTCCTGTCCGGGAAGTTCGTACATACTGTCCATCATGATCGTCTCGCATATCGAGCGTAATCCGCGAGCCCCCAAACGGTACTCTATCGCCTTATCCACGATATAATCCAATGCCGCATCGTCGAAGGTCAACTTGATGCCATCCATCTCGAACAGCTTGACATACTGACGGGTAATCGCATTTTTCGGTTCCGTCAAAATCGAACGCAACGCCGCACGATCGAGCGGTTCCAGATAGGTCAAAACGGGAATCCGGCCGACCAGTTCGGGAATCAGCCCGAAAGCCTTTAAATCCTGCGGCATAATGTACTGCATGATGTTCTCCTGATCGATCCGCTCTTTCCGCAACTGACCGTATCCTACCACCTGCGTATTGAGACGTTGTGCGATTTTCTTCTCGATGCCATCGAACGCCCCTCCACATATAAACAGGATATTGGACGTATTCACCTGAATAAATTTCTGGTCCGGATGTTTCCGGCCACCCTGTGGCGGAACATTCACAACCGTTCCTTCCAATATTTTCAACAAAGCCTGTTGCACTCCTTCGCCCGAGACATCCCGCGTAATAGAAGGGTTGTCGCTTTTACGGGCAATCTTGTCAATTTCATCAATGAAAACGATACCCCGCTCCGCCTGTGCCACATCATAATCAGCCACCTGCAACAGCCGTGTCAAGATACTCTCGACATCTTCCCCCACATATCCGGCCTCGGTCAGCACCGTCGCATCGACAATCGTAAAGGGCACCTTCAACAATTTGGCAATCGTCCGGGCCATCAGCGTTTTCCCGGTTCCCGTAGGGCCTACCAACATGATATTCGATTTATCTATCTCGATCTGACGGTCACCGGCCGACTCATGCAACAACCTTTTATAATGGTTATACACCGCCACAGCCATGCTGCGTTTGGCCCGATCCTGCCCGATTACATACTCATCCAGGAACGATTTGATCTGGGTCGGTTTCAGCAGCTCCTCCATTTTAAAGTTCGGGGCTTTCCGGCGGTTCCGTTCCATTGTCTCCTCCAAAATAACATGCCCACGTTCGATACATTGATCGCATATATGACTTCCGTCATCTCCATCAAACATGACCGACACCTCCGTACGAGGTTGTCCGCAAAACGAACAATAATCGACCCGTCTTCCGTTTTCTTTCTCCATTTGCTTTATTTCCTATTGACAATGACTCCAGTATCTACCGGGATCACCGTGTTTGTGTCAGTTTTGTCTTAAATAAAATCCTCTATTTTTTCTTGCGGGGCATCAACACTTCATCGATCAGCCCATATTTCATCGCCTCAGGAGCCGTCATCCAATAGTCCCGATCGGCATCTTTTTCAATTTTCTTTATACTCACTCCGGAATGTGTCGACAGAATTTCATAAAGCTCCTGTTTGGTCCGCAGAATTTGACGAGCCGTAATCTCGATGTCGGATGCCTGTCCCTCGACTCCGCCCAACGGCTGATGAATCATCACCCGGGCATGCGGCAGCGCCGAACGCTTGCCTTTGGTCCCGGCCGTCAGCAACACGGCACCCATACTGGCTGCAAGTCCCGTACAGATCGTCGCCACATCGGCACTGACCAGTTGCATGGTATCGTAAATACCCAATCCCGCCGTCACCGAACCGCCCGGAGAGTTGATATAAATCTGAATATCCTTATCGGGATCGGTCGACTCCAAAAACAACAGCTGAGCCTGAATGATATTCGCCACATCATCGTTGATCGGGCACCCCAGAAAGATGATCCGATCCATCATCAACCGCGAAAATACATCCATCGCCGCAACATTCATCTGACGCTCCTCGATAATGGTCGGCGAGATCGAATCCCGAACTGCCGAATCGAACCGATGGAGGGCCAAACTGCTGATACCGGCGTGTCCCATCGCAAACTTTTCAAATTCACTTTTTCCCATAACCTTTTTATGATTTGTTTCCTTTACAGGAAACCATGTCTCGTTTTCTCTATTTTATCGTCCTTTACAAAACCCGAACCAAAATACCCGACCGAACTGCTTGACCTTTTGCATCGATCACGGCTCCATCCTCCTTACCGTGGACTCACTCTACGAATTACGGAAACGACAGGCCGATGATCCGACAACTCGGAGGGGATAACCCGTGTCGATTCCAATACCCATGCCTCTGACGGATATCCGAACAGATAATCGATCTTCACCGTGGGACGATGCGATGGGTAGGTAGGCTCTCTGTCGGTCAATACCTTCCACCGTCTGCACATCATCCGGATCTCAGATGCTTTCGGTTTGGCGTTAAAGTCACCCCCGAGCACCAGCGGATAGGCACACGTCTCTGCCTGCCGGATCACCGCTTCGGACTGCAACAAACGGCTCTCCTTGGTCAGAGCCCAATGGGTCGAGGCAAACGCTACCGTATCGTCCCCAATCTCGAACAACGCCACCAGCATTGCCCGCGGTTCTTCCTTTTCTGTCGCTTGGGGCAACATGACTTTCTGGACCCCAATATAGGGGTGCGACGACAAAATCCCTATCCCATACCACCCTCCGGCATACGGGATCGTCTTTCCGTACAAGGGAAACATTCCGGTCCGCCACCCCAACTCCGTCGAAAAATCCTTGTCGTGCTGGTGGTCGACCCCGTTCCTACGGGTACGACAATCGACCTCCTGAATCGCAACGAAATCGGGTTGTTCCGACCGAATCAGTTCGGCCAACTCTTCGAGAGAGGCCCGCTCCCCGAAACGCAGATTATACGTCATGACCTTCAGCCTCAACGTATCCTCTCCCCTCGCCGTCGAAAAACCGGAAAATACGATTAACAACAGCAAAAAAGCAAAACCCTTTCTCATGATGTTTCCGTGCATAAAACCGTCTGCAAAGATAACGCATTCATCGGGAAAATACGGCTCTTTTTTAGAGGATCTCTCTTTAAACTAAGTACACGACTCTTCTCCCAACACAAATACGGCTTCCGTAAACCTCTGGCCACTGCTTTTCCTGAGCTTTTTCGACATCTGTTTAATGCCCCACCCGCTTATATTTCAGCAGGACCGACCCTCTCGGCTGCTCTGCTTTCAGGACCAGTCCTTTCGCCATTGCAGCACCATTGCAGGTCTCCCGGATACCCGTATCGACATTAAATACTTCGTAGTCGGCCGCCGCATCCAATCCGCCACAACACACGGTCAAGCTCTCCTGTTCGCAATGCTGACGGCGGAATGCCACGATAATTCCCTGATCCTTTTCGGGCAGATGCAGCTGATAGGCCAGCCAAACCGAATCGGACGTCTGGTCCCCGATTCCGGTCAATGGATAATAATCGCCGTAATAGTAGGGTTGAATATCCCGATACTCATGGATCATCTCCTGCATGTCGAGAATCGACTCGTCGGGATCGGTAATTTTCCAGTTATAGATCAACGTGCTGCTCAAACTCGAACGGAACGAATAGGGATCGGTCTGCAGGATTCCGGTACCGTGCACCGGCAAGAAAAAGTTCAACCCGTAGGTATGGCACTGATAACCATCCGGATCGTCGTAGTGGTAGTAATCGCTCCGCCACAACGGGGCACTCCGTCCGATCGTCTCCAGATCGATCCGCTTGCCGCCACTGGCACAATTATCGATCAGCATATTCGGGAACCGTTCGAGCAGATAGTCCCAAAAGGCATACAGCCCCTCCACATGACGGATCTCCTTGATCCCCGAACGCCCCGGTTCATCATACTCCCGCCAGTACCGGTCTGGCTGTATGTTGCAGTCCTGACGATAATAGTCGATACCGTTCTCCTCGATCATGTCCCCGATATATTGACACAGCCACTTGCATGCCTCCGGATTCCCAAGATCGAACAACAGGTAATCCGTATCGGGGTCGGACGAAAGTTCGAGCATCCACTCGGGATGTTCGACCGCCCACTGGGTCCCTTTGATAACCCGCTCGGGCTCGAACCAGACCATAAATTTGGCCCCGACCCGATGAGCTGCATCCGCCACAGGTTTCAGCCCCTCGGGGAACCGCGTCGTATCGACCGTCCAGTTTCCCGTCGTATTCGCCCAACTCTTCCCGTTCTGGTAATCGGAAGCCCCTGTATGCCAACCCGCATCAAGCCAAAACACATCGGGAATCAGACCGAATTGGGCATAACGGTGAATCAATGCCACTGCCCAATCGGCCGTTATGCAGGAATATTCGGTGCAGGGAGCCGGATCGCGATAGTTGAATCCGCTGCACAACGGATATTCGGCGAACTTCCCGTCGATTTTTCTGGAGTGGTGTGCCAGAACGAAACGACGGAACTGATTGTGCCCCGTCATGCGGTCTGCCCCTTGCCAAAACATCAGACAGATACTCGGCGTACGAATCTCCTCACCCGGATAAAGGTAAGTTTCGAGATTTTCCATCCCCGCTTCAAAGAGCATGCTGTTTTCGTTCCGGTTATCCAAACGGGCAAACCACGTTCCCGTCCATCCGATCCCTACCATAATCCCCTGCTCAGCCGGAGACTCGATATTGAAAAACGGGAAATTCCCTTCCGAAGAACGCCCTCCGATCGGTTTGATCGTCAACGAGTCTCCGCTCTGGAAAACTCGGGTACGGGGATGATAATCGGATTTCGAAATGTGGTTTCCTTCGGCATAATGCAACTTGAACGGACCGCTTTCAGAATAACGGAACTCAGCATCCACCGTTTTGACTTGCGACAGCGTAGCCGAATTTTGCGCCGAAGTATTTTTAAACCGGAGCAGCCACTCCACCGTTCCGAACTCTTTGAATCCCTTTACGCGACAGGAGACCTCCAATCCATCCGGGCTCCGGTAGGTATAGATCCTCTCAACAACCGAAGTGTCACCCGATTCCACATTTTCAACCCCGTAGCGCCACGACCGGATTACCCAATCCGAAGCGACTCCTCCATAATCGAACGAGAACGGTGGAACCTTTCCTTTGGCAAAACGGGTAGCAATCCACCGGTCGACATCCACACTTTTGTCCGGCATATCGATCCGCACCTGAGCCATACTCCACAACGGCCCCAACAGACAAAACAAACAACAAATCATCCGGCAGTATCCACTCCTCCGGGACGACCATTTTTCGGAAATCTTCTTCATACACACATAAAAAAACGCCCATTCTTCAGGCTTCACAATTTTGACGAATATATGAATTTCAATCGATTAAAACAAACTTACATATAAGATCACACCGATTCTTCTCTTTTTTCCCGATGCGAATACAATTAATTATACGAGACATCGTTTCGTCTCATGTCATACTGTTAAAACAGCACACCACAAAACCTTCTCCCCTCGTTTTTTGTTTATCCGATTTAATTAAGGAAAATACAAAATATACCCTCTTGATTTTTCTCTGGCACCGACCGGAAAAAGTCGTGCACCGCTCTCTATTTTTTCAGATACTCCGTCACTTCAAAGGTTTCGAAGCCACACTCGTAAGGGACATAAAGCGGATGACGCGGATTTCCCTTCGCCGTCAACGATCCGATTTGCAGGCGTTTTCCACGATTCATCTGAAAAACTTCAAAAAAATCCCCGACACACCGCCTTAGATAGGGACGGACCTCAACTCCGTCACCCCATGCCACCCAAATATCGGCATTCGGATACCGGACAACAACCTCCTGTACAACTTGCAGGCTTCTCCGATGCATGGTTTCATCCAGATGTTCAGCAAGGTTCTGTTTGTCGGTCGCCCGCTCTGAGGAAAGATTCAAAACGACCAATCCGTCATATCCGGCCCGTTCGGCAAATCCGATCATTTTACGCACCGTCGGATCGGGACACGCCTCGTCCGCCGTACTCGGATTCAATCCTACGACAATCAGGGGCCGCCCCCCAGCCAATTCAAGCACGAAACGGTAATCGCCCTGAGCACTCCCTGTCTGTATACAACACGCCGGTCGATAGATCATCTGTCCCTATTACGATAATACTTTTTCTGCCGCCACATGGGCTGCCCCGCCACAATCTGCCACTCGACAAAACTTCCCAACAAAAATATCATAAAAATCCGAAAAGCGGAGATAATCCATCTGCCAAAACGACCGTTCCCCTCCAAGACAAGAATCGAGGAGCAATATCCACCACTCCTCATTCTTGCCGGATTATCGGACCATTAAATGCAACACAACTATTTGGTCCGATCTACTCCATATCACTATTTACGATGATGTTACGTATAAAATAATACCGGATGCTATCATTTGGTCAGTCTGATTTTATCGATACCGAAACAGCATTTTTCAAGTCCGGAGACACCTTTCACGAGTTCGATCGAAAGTCTATTTTTCCCTTCACGAAGCTCCACGTCTCCCAATTCGATCCACTCCGTAATTACATTCTTGTCGTACAGATTCAGTGCGGTTGCCACCTTCCGATCGTTAAACCAAATATCGAAACTACCGTAATCGGGGGCCAGCGTAAAAAGCCCTTCCAATGTATGGGGCCCTGCATACGGACTTTCGAAACTCAACGTAATCCGGTCCCCTTCGGCGATTTGACTCCAATAAATTTGTCTGAGCCCGCTCCAAAGGTTTTTGAATCCGGATTGAATGTTCACATTGTTTTTCGGCACATCGTCCCATACCATACATTCCGCCTCAATACCCAACTCCAGAAAAGGGCTGTAAAAATAATCGCGAGAAAGGGCGATCTGCTCTTTCGCTCCCCGTACATCCGGCTCGGTCATGGAACGTCCGCCGGGCAGCATGTACCAATAAGCTACCGGAGCATAATTGATCCGGTTGTACTGCTCCAGATTGACATCGATCGAACGGTTGAACGGAATCGCATCCAAAGCTCTCAAACGCGTATTTACCGAGAACGCAGGAGCATTATTGCCGCTGCCATCGGGCTGGGCGATAAACGGATGGTCGGTAAACGGGGCGCCCAAACACCATGCATAACCGTAGTAATCTTCCGAACCCGTACCGAAAACCGAAGGGAATTGCTCTCCATCGACGAATATCTTCTCATCGCCCTCGCCCCACCATCCGGAAGAACTATTGCAGAGAGCGATCGCATCCCCCATATAGACACCTTTCCCCTCGAGGAGTGCGAAATTAACGTCTGTGCACTCTCCTCCCGACTGATTGATCATCCGATCGAGCATCCTATGGTCATAAAGCCTCCACGTAGCACCGAAATGCATCGAACGCTCGTCCCACTGCCATTTCGAACAGGCAACCGCCGAATTGACCACTTCGACCGGCTCTTTCGAGTAATTGTGCAACGTGATGGTACAGTTCTCCTTAAACGGCATGACCCAAAACGACTCCATGATTCCGTCAGGAGTACAATGGGTGTACCAGGTATTGGTATACAACTGTTTATAACCGATACCGAAAAAATCGCCGACTGGAACCCATACGGTACGCTCTCCGTCGAAAGAGATCTCCAATACCACCGATCTCAACGCCTGTTCTCTATTTTCTGCCTCGAGTTGCAGACGAAGGCTGCGTATGGCCTGTCCGTTTTCGATCGAAAAACTTCGACTTCCGTTCGGAGCAAGGGTACAATCGAGGCTTTTCGACTCCATTTCCAAACGTCCGATCCCCCTCTCCTTTTCGAGAAGTTGTTGTTGTACCTGTTCGATCAGTTTTCGGTTTGCCTGAAGCTGTTTCTGTGAATAGGAAATTACCGATACCGAAGGATCATAGGTCCGGTAGCCGATGTTATAGAAAAAATATCCGGGGAAAATCGGATTCCCCGACTCATCGCGTTTGAGGGGTGAAGGATATTCGAATGTCACTTTACACCGCTGACCGTACGGGATCGGCATATAAAGATTGTGACCACGCAATTCCCGGGGTGTTTTCGGAGATACTCCGGCTGCCAACGGCTCGCCAACGACCACATTTCCACTCAATACATCGAATACGGCACCCTCAATCACCGGTGTCTCATAATCATCCACATAGATACGTAGCGTCCCTGCACGTTCGGTTTCTCCGTTAAGCGTCATCCAGAACCGCACGATACTTCCCGGACCCGAGCTCTCCATCATGACAAACTCTTCGCGACCGTTTTGCGTTTCGACTCGAAGGAACTGATTGTAATCTCCATTGGCAAACCACCCTTCACCCCCGCGTACGGTCGCTTTACGATCATAACTGCTGAATTGTTTGCACGTATAAGGCAAAACGGGGAAACGGGCCTTCTCTTCCCGGTCCACCATCTCTTTGAGTAAGGTTTTGATAGATACCTCCTCTTTTGCCGCTCCCGACAAAGGCAACAGCAATAGAACAGCCAACAACCAATGACTACTGATACGTTTCATAATTCAAAGAAGTTTTATGGTTAGTAAAATTTATTTGTTCTCGTTCAAAATATTAGGATCATGCGTAATTAAAAATCATAGGGACGGACGTTTTATCAGATTGGTAGGAATGTAAGTCTGTATTTTTTTCTTCGTCTTGATAAACCCGGCCGCGACTTCTCCCATCCTGCGGAAATCGGTGGAAATGGCAGCGATTCCGTTGTCGATAATCTCCAGCATGGGTTCGTCGTTAAATACGACCACGCCGATCTCTTTCCCCAGACGATACCGTTTCCGACGGACCGTTTTGACAACATCTATCAGATCGGCATGCTTCACGATAAGCAAAGCCGTTCCCGCCTCGATCTGTTCCTCTACCACCACTGGTACAATCTCATAATCAATATGGACATCGCGACAGAACTGTTCGAAATAGGGAATGCAGCTCGACGGATGTTCGGTTTTATCCGGATAGACGAATACCAGTTTTTTATACTTCCTGAACAAATCCTCCCCCTCTTTCAGACAATCGTACAGTGTCGAATCGAAACCTTGGCACACGTAGGCAAAGCGCTCCTTCTCGAATTTACCGAAATCGAGCAAAAGTACCTTGTTCGCATCCAACTCATCAAGAATTTCAGAATACCGATCGTTCCGGTAGTTCATAATCAGGTAAGTATTGTACCGTCCTACACTATCCAGAATGATTTTATTGAATTTTTCCTCGTTGTAATCGTGAAAATAGAGATCTACCTTGCAGTTCAACGGCAAATTCCGCGTCAACGCCTGATGAAGTTCGCATTTGTACGGGCTGTATACATCCAGCAACAAAAGTATTTTGTCGATTCCATTACACACATAATACCCTTTCGTCGGGGTAGAATCGACGACTCTTTTCCGTTTCAATTCACCGAACGCTTTAAAAACCGTATCCCTCGAAACGTCGTACATTTTACTCAATCGGTTGATCGAAGGCAACGACTCCCCCTCACGATACTCATTGTTCGAAATTGCCTCACTGATGGCATCTGCCAACTGTTTTACTTTCGATATTTGCTGTGTAAATTTTAATTCCATAACGCCATCTATCCTGTACTGTGCTGTTCTGATTTTATTACAAAAACTAAACTTCTCGTTACACTTTTTAAACTATCCAAAATCTACTTATTTGCAATTAGGACGCATCTGATCCGGAAATATCCGTACTGTTTTCTGACACCAAATACGGAATCGACGATAGAAAGACAAAAAGAGCTACGATTCTTTCTCATAACTCTTTTCCTATTTCATCTCACATCACAAAAGTCGGGGTACTCAGATTCGAACTGAGGACCCCCTGCTCCCAAAGCAGGTGCGCTAACCGGACTGCGCTACACCCCGTCGGCCCCGACGGAAGATCCGCCGGACGGAGTGCAAAGATAATACGTTTTCTTCGATTTGCAAAAACAAAGGCAAACAAATCCACCGCATGATGGATTGTGAAAATAATTTGGTATCTTCGTCCAGACCGATTCAACCTACGAAGATGGAACATTTTGAAGACCAACACGGCAAAGAACACGACAGCGCGCTGTCCGTCAATCGGGGCGTTTCACAACCGCCTACGGTGAACCCACACTTCCGCCGGGTAAAACGGCATCGCCTTACCACCGACGAATACATGAAAGGTATTCTTGAGGGAAACATCACCATACTTTCACAAGCCATTACCCTTGTAGAGAGCCTGTTACCGGAGCATTACCACCAAGCGCAAGAGATCATCGAGCGTTGTCTGCCACACTCGGGCCGTTCGATCCGGATCGGCATTACAGGGGTTCCAGGAGCCGGAAAATCGACATTCATTGAAGCGATCGGCAACATGGTGACCCGACTCGGGCACAAACTCTCGGTACTGGCCATCGATCCGAGCTCGGAGCGTAGCAAAGGTTCGATCTTGGGTGACAAGACCCGAATGGAGACCCTCGTCCACAACCCCGACGTCTTCATCCGGCCCTCCCCTTCGGCCGGTTCCCTGGGCGGCGTAGCCCGTAAAACCCGAGAGAGCATCATCCTTTGCGAGGCTGCCGGTTTCGACGTGATCTTCATCGAGACCGTAGGTGTCGGGCAATCCGAAACGGCCGTCCATTCGATGGTCGACCTGTTCCTGCTGTTGCAGATCGCCGGAGCCGGCGACGAGCTGCAAGGCATCAAGCGGGGTATCATGGAGATGGCGGACATGATCGCGATCAACAAGGCCGACAGCGGCAACGAACGCCGAGCCGAAATCGCCCGCAGCCATTTCGCCAACGCGCTGAATCTTTTCCCGATGCCCGATTCGGGCTGGAAACCCAAGGTCTACACCTGTTCGGCGGTCGAGGGTAACGGTCTGCCCGAAATCTGGAACGGCATTGAAGACTTTCTGAAATTCACGAAACAGAACGGATATTACCAACAGAACCGGAACCGCCAATCGAAATACTGGATGTACGAATCGATCAACGAGGCGCTGCGCGAAAGTTTTTACAGGAACGAGCTAATCGAAAACGAGATCGAACGGTATGAACAGTTGGTATTGGCCGACCGGAAAAGTTCGTTTGTTGCGGCCAAAGAGCTTTTGACCCTCTATTTCGATTCGATCAAACGATAATTTTCAGTCGGTGCGTCATGAAGTACTGAAGAATGCCCCGGGCGATCAGGAACAGCAGGAAGGCCGCCCACAGAGCATTGTTCCCGATCACCGAGCGGAATCCGTAGTAGACGGCAAAAAAGAGTGCGGTGGAGAGAAATACCGAGTCACGCATTACGGCCGTGCGGGTCGCACCAATCAGGATGCCGTCGATCGTAAACGGGATGAATGCGACGAGCGGAATAATAATCAGCCATCCGACATAGTCTCCAGCTTCAGAGAGAATTGCTGGGCTTTCGGTAAAGAGCGAGAGTACAGCTTCCCATCCACAGGCATAGATTCCCGTATAGAACAGTGCTACGACACCTCCCCAGAGAAGCAACAGCCGCACGCATCGGTTGAGAGCCTTTTCGTTACGCGCGCCTGTATAGCGGCCGGCCAAAGACTCTCCCGCATAGGCGAATCCATCCATCAAATAGGAGAAGAGCGTAAAAAGCTGCATCAGCAACGTGTTTACGGCAAGCATCGTATCGCCCATCCCGGAGGAGGCGGAGGTAAAGAATGTATAGACAATGACGATGCATGCGGTACGCAGAAATATGTCTCGATTGATTTTGAAAAAAGCGAGCAAAGCGTGCAGTTTCAGGCACTCCCTTATCCGGATATAGCGCAGGAAACGCCGGTAATAGACACCCCACAAAATGATGGAGAGCGCTAATCCGCTGTATTGTGCCACAACCGTCCCCCACGCTACGCCTACGATCCCCCATCCCAATCCCAATGCAAACCAAAGGCAGAAAATCAAGTTGACGACATTGATACCGATCGAGATATACATCGGGAAGCGCGAATTCTGCATACCGATATACCAGCCGTGGAAGGCAAACATCGAGATGGTGGCCGGAGCCGCCCATATCCGGGCATAAAAATAGTCTGCCGCATAACTCATCGTATGAGGCGTACCGTCCATCAGCAGGAATACCGCGTGCCCTACCGGCCGCCGAAACACCACCAGCAACAATGCGGCCACCAGCGCCAGAATCAGTGCCCGCACGAACACAGAGGCGATCTCCGTAAAGTTTCGCGCACCGTACGCCTGTGCCGTACAACCGCTCGCACCCATGCGCAAAAAGGCGAAGTTCCAATAGATGAAATTGAAAACCGCCGTGCCGATGGCGATGCCCCCGATCAACGAATCATCCCCGAGATGGCCTACGATAGCTATATCGACCAGTCCCAACAACGGGACTGTAATATTCGAGACAATATTCGGCAGTGCAAGTGCTAAAATCTTTCGGTTCATCGCTTTTCGATAAAATCGGCCGCCCGGTCGGCACAACGCTCCCCATCGATCGCTGCCGAAATGATTCCTCCGGCATAACCGGCCCCTTCACCAGCCGGGAAGAGTCCTTCGAGTTCGGGATGCATCAGGGTCAGCGGATCACGGGGAATCCGCACGGGAGATGAGGTTCGCGACTCGACTCCGACCACCAAGGCCTCATGAGTCACAAAGTCGCGGATCTTGTGTCCGAACGAAACGAAACCGCTCCGCAACGCATTCGAGACAAAATCGGGAAGCCAGCGATCCAACCGCGAAGGAACCACCCCCGGCACATAGGAACATCGCGGCAGGTCTACTGATTTTTTCCCCGCCACGAAATCCGTCAAGCGTTGAGCCGGAGCCACTTGTGCCGTCCCGACTTGAGCAAAGGCCGTCTCTTCGACCATCTGTTGGAAACGCAGTCCGGCCAATTCGCCGAAAGACGGGCGCAAATGTTCGAAATCCGAGAGCCTTACCTCGGTGACGATTCCCGAATTGGCAAACACCGAATTCCGTCCCGACGGCGACATTCCGTTCACGACAGACTCTCCGGCACGGGTCATGGCCGGCACGATGAATCCGCCCGGACACATACAAAACGAATAGACCCCACGACCACCGCACTGTGCAACCAACGAATAGGCTGCAGCAGGCAGATACGCTCCCCGTTCGGGCATGTGGTATTGCGCAGCGTCGATCAACGCCTGCGGATGCTCGACCCGTACGCCCAAGGCAAACGCTTTGGCCTCGAGCCGAACTCCCTGCGCATACAACATTTCATAGATATCGCGGGCCGAATGCCCGGTACCGAGAATAACGGCCACTCCATCTACCTGCGTATCGCCGAACCGTACGCCGGTCACCCGGCCTTGCTTTACACACAAGCCCGAAACCTTCGCTCCGAAAACGATCTCGCCCCCAGCTTCCGTAATCGTCCGACGCATGGCCGAAATGATACGCGGCAACCGATCGGTCCCGATGTGCGGACGCGCATCGTAAAGGATCGATTCGTCGGCTCCATGAAACCGGAAAACCTCGAGAGCCTTCCGGAAATCGCCCCGTTTTTTCGATCGGGTAAAAAGTTTTCCATCCGAAAAGGTTCCGGCTCCCCCCTCCCCAAACGCATAGTTCGAGTCGGGATCGACCGGACCGTTACGGTTGATTCGGGCAATATCCCGTTTCCGGGCTGAAACGTCCTTGCCTCGTTCGAGCACAATCGGACGATACCCCCGTTCGATCAACCTCAACGCTGCAAACAGACCGGCAGGACCCGAGCCGACCACCACAACGGGCGCTGCCCCTCCCACATAAGGATAGTCGAAATGGATTTCGGGAGGAGCCTGTTCGCCGTCTACATAGACCTGCACGCCCAGATTGACCCGCACGGCACGGCCACGCGCATCGATCGAACGCCGCACAACACGCACATAAGCGATCTGCGACTGCTTCACCGAAAGCCGACGAGCCACTTCCGGAAGGTAGTAAGCCGAATCAGAAGCCTCTCGGGGAGACAAAACCAACGACAATTCAACTGGCATATCGACCGAAAATTCGAATTTTTAATTACGCATTTATCCTTTACATATCCGGAAAGGTTCTTTTACCATCACCGACAACCTACATCTGTACTACCCCTATTATTCAAACAGATAAGGCAGCCCATTTCAGCGCAAACCCTCCTTTTACACAAAACGATCGTATTCAAACCATAATCTTGGGACAAAAATAGGCAAAACGTAAAAAATTCGTATATTTGTTAGATAGAATGAATTCTTTTACACCCTGACGCAGTATGAAAAATTTGGTTATTATTCCCACATACAACGAATTGGACAACATACGTCCGATGATCGACAAGGTATTTTCCCTGCCTGAAAAATTCGATCTGCTGATTATCGACGACGGTTCTCCGGACGGGACAGCCCATGTAGTCAAGGAACAACAGAAGGTCCATCCTGACTCTTTGCATCTGATCGAACGTTCGGGAAAATTGGGATTGGGGACCGCCTATCTGACCGGATTCCGCTGGGCTCTGGATCATGGATACGACTACGTATTCGAAATGGACTGCGACTTCTCGCACAATCCGGACGATCTGGTCCGGCTCTCCGAAGCCGCCGTCAAGGGTGCCGATCTGGTCATCGGGTCACGGTATGTAACGGGAGTCAACGTAGTCAACTGGCCGATGAAACGGGTGCTGATGTCCTACTACGCTTCGGCCTATGTCCGGCTCGTCACAGGAATGCCCGTACGCGATGCCACTGCAGGTTTCGTATGTTACAGCGCCGACCTGCTGCGCAAAATCGACATGGAGGCGATCCAAATGAAGGGATATGGGTTCCAAGTAGAAATGAAATATACAGCATGGAAACTCGGTGCACGGATACAAGAGGTGCCCATCATCTTCACCGAACGCACGCAGGGTGCCTCGAAAATGAGCGGCGGAATTTTCCGCGAAGCCTTCTTCGGCGTTATGAAATTGCGTTTCCGTTCGGTTCACCCGAAACAAAATGCCTAAGCCATGTCTCGTTTGTTGATCCATAACGGGACGATCGTCAACGAAAACGAACGTTACAAAGGGTATATTCTCATCGAAAACGAACGCATAGCGGAGATCGGTCACGGAAACTATTCTTCCGACTCGTTCAATGGCACGGTGATTGATGCCGTCGGTCTGCTTGTGCTACCCGGCGTGATCGACGACCAAGTCCACTTCCGCGAACCGGGTCTGACCTACAAAGCCGACATAGGAAGCGAATCGGCAGCTGCCGTTGCCGGAGGGGTCACCTCGTTTATGGATATGCCGAACGTCAAACCGCCATCGGTCAGCCGCGCACTGCTGGAACAGCGTTTCGAACGGGCTGCACAGACTTCGGCCGCAAACTACTCGTTCTATTTGGGTGCCACGAACGACAACCTCGACGAGATCCGCCGAATCGATCCGAAACGGATCTGCGGAGTCAAACTTTTCATGGGCTCCTCCACAGGGAACATGCTGGTCGATGATGAAAAGGCACTGGCCGCGATCTTTGCCGAATCGCCCGTATTGGTTGCCACGCACTGCGAAGACGAAGCCACGATACGGAACAACATGGAACTTTTCCGTGCAAAATACGGCGATCACATCACGGCGTCAATGCATCCGTTGATCCGTTCGGCCGAAGCTTGTTACTGCTCGACCTCAAAAGCCGTGGGGCTGGCCCAACGCTACGGAACCGACCTGCATGTACTACACCTGAGTACGGCTCGGGAGCTCACGCTGTTCGAGAAGAAGCCTCTTACCGAAAAGAAGATTACGAACGAGGTATGCGTACACCACCTTTGGTTTTGTGACGCCGATTACGCGGCCAAAGGGAATTGGATCAAATGGAACCCGGCGGTAAAGAGCGCCGAAGACCGTCAAGCCCTGCGAGAGGGTATCTCCGACGGCTTGGTGGACATGATCGCAACGGATCACGCGCCCCATCTGCGGGAGGAGAAAGAGCGGCCCTACCTGAATGCTCCCTCCGGAGGACCGCTGATCCAACACTCGCTCACGGCAATGCTCGAGTTGGCCAAACAAGGCGTTTGCACGGTGGAACAGGTTGTCGAAAAGATGTGTCATGCTCCGGCGGTACGTTTCCGCATCCACGAACGGGGATTTCTGCGTCCGGGATTTTTCGCCGATCTCGTTCTGGTCAATCCGAATGCACCTTGGACGGTCTCGCCAGAGAATATTCTATACAAATGCGGTTGGTCACCGTTCGAGGGTACGACTTTCTCACATCGGGTAGTGCGCACTTTAGTAAACGGGAAAATCGCATACGAAAACGGACGTGTCGACCCGACGGTACGCGGACGTGAACTGGCCTTCGACCGTTAACCCTTTACCGGTCCAAAAAAGGGGCATTCTTCCACCCAATCAGTTTCCAAGTAAATCGATTCAGATATGCAGCCCTCACTCAAAATCATCTGGCAAAAAATCCGCATCTTCATCGGGAAACTCGGGGAGACTCTGCGCCTTGCCCCGGCCGAAATTTTCACGACCGTCTATGCATTCGTCACCTTCACGTTAGCTCACGAAGAGGTGTTCCCGATCCAGGAAGAGTATATTGCTCTGGCTCCACTGATCTTCGGTCTCAGTTTTATTCTGAACCGACTCTGCCACGGGAAATGGCGCCTGATCTACTATCTGTCTCCACTCGTATACATTCTCTTCATCAAGACCGACCTCAAGGATTGGATCACCTCAACCGAGTACATCATCGCGTTGTTCATCTGCCCGTTGGCCGTCATCCTCAGCGACTGGATCAAAGAGAACAAACGCTTTACGGAACGGATCATCCGCTACCTGGTCGATTGGGTCGCAGCCGGTCTTTTATCGCTGGTCGCCTATCTGCTCGTAAACGCCATCGTCTACTCGTTCGGATATATTTTCGATCTCCACATCCCGTCCAAATTCAGTTTCTACGCATTTCTCTCTGCCTCCATCCTACTGACGCCGCTCTGCTTCCTGACCTTCAACCGACAGAGCGAGCAGATGCCGGACCGGCCGATTCCGGGCGACTCCTTCCTCAATATGCTGGCACGGTATGTACTGACTCCGGCCGTATGGATCTATACGGTCATCCTGTACCTCTATTTTATCCGCATTGCGGTCACCTGGTCGCTGCCACGCGGAGGTGTTGCCTACCTCGTATTCGGGTTCATCCTCTTCGCCACGATCATCAAAGCGCTCCAACCGCTTCTCCAGAAACAGCCGTGCAAATGGTTCTACGAACGGTTCAGTGTGATTTCGCTGCCGGCCCTGATCATGTTCTGGATCGGAGTCGGATACCGGATCAATCAGTATGGGCTGACGGAAGACCGTATATACCTGATCGTTTGCGGAGCAATCATGACCTTGACGATCGGACTCTTCTTCAGCAACAAATGGGGACGGTACCTTTATGCCACCCTGTCGGCAGTCATCCTGCTCGCCTTGTTTACCTATATTCCGGGGGTTCGTGCCGGACAGCTCGGCCTTTACTCGCAATACCGCCGGGCCGAACGGCTCATCGACCAATTGCAGCTGGCCGACGCATCGGGGAAAATCACTCCGGTCAAACGCCCCGATTCTGATTCGATCCATAAAAAGGATTACAGAGACCTTTATAATGCACTCTGCTATCTCGAAGAGCACGACAAATCGGAATCTTTGGAAGAGCGATACGGCATCGCCGGTTCCTACTCCTTCCAAACCGAGATCGTTCCCCGCACATTGGAACAATATGTCACATGGGGCGGTTTCGACACCGTCGTTGCCGAAGAGTCCTTTTATGTTTATTTAAACAACGACGAAAAACAATGCATTTCTGTGGAAGGCTACACCCGTCTCCTTTATCTACCGGAAGTATGGGAACAAACATGTGCCAACGACACCTTAACGCTGCAACTTTTCGATGACAGCACGACGTGGCACATCGACCTGAACGAAATGCTCGACCGACAACTGGCCGGAACTCCTTATGCCCGAACGGATACGATCCCCGAACAATGGCTGGACAAAGAAGCCAGCCGTTTCCTGCAATATGATGTCGATTCGATGCGGATAAACTTTACAGACATTACCCTGCGTCGGATTCCTCAATTAAGCATCGACAATGCACATGTCAATTTCATCCTGCTCCGATAACTCCACCAACATCACAAAAGTTCTATCGTACTGAGAGAAACGGATCGTCGAAACGAGTCGAAATCTTTGTGTAAATTTGCAGTCGGCCGAAAAAAATATTATCTTTGCACCCACCTTGCGGATATGGCGTAATTGGTAGCCGCGTCAGACTTAGGATCTGATGCCTTCGGGCGTGGGGGTTCGAGTCCCTTTATCCGCACAAACGACAAAGACCGCCAAAACGTTTTCAAAAGGCGGTCCTCTTTTTGTGACTAAGAGAACTACAAAATATTGAAACGATGAATATTGTACGAGAAAATCTTGAGGACCTCACTACTCTGCTCAAGGTAACCGTCGGAGAGGCCGACTACAACGAAGCGGTAGACAAAGCGCTGCGCACCTACAAACGCAAAGCCAACATTCCGGGCTTCCGTCCGGGTATGGTTCCGATGGGAATCATCAACAAGATGTACCGCAAAGGGGTAGTTGCCGAGGAGTCCTACCGCGCTGCATCGAAAGCCTGTGTAGACTACATCGAGAAAGAGAAACTCACCCTTGTGGGCGACATGATCCCAAGCGAAAAACAACAGCCGCTCGACTTCGACAACAACACCGAATACGAATTCGTTTTCGAAGTGGGAATCGCTCCGGAAATCACCATCAAACTCAGCAAGAAAGATAAGATTACCAAATACAACATCCAGGTCGAGGATAAAATGCGGGATGGTTACCGCTCTAACCTCATGAACCGTTATGGGAAGCTGGTCGATGTTGACAGCATCGAAAAAGAGGATGCACTCGAGGTTACCCTCGAACAGGGCGATCATAAGGTAGAAGAGGCTTATGTCGGTTTGGTCGGCATGAACGACGAGGAACGTGCACCGTTCTTGGGCAAGAAAGTCGGCGACTCGATGGATGTCGACGTGACCAAACTCTACAAAACGCCTGCACAACGTGCTGCTGCACTCGGTGTAAAAGAGAACGAACTGGAAGGCATGGATCCGAACTACAAACTTACTGTAACGAGAATCCGCCGGTTCGAGGCTCCCGAAATGAACGAAGAGTTTTTTAAAACGGCCTTCCCCGATGGTGACATCACGACCCCGGAGGCTTTCGAAGCTTATATCAACGAGCAAATTTCCCGTGACCTATCACGTGAAACCGAATTCCTGTTGCATATCGATGTCCGTAAATTCCTGTTAAAGAAAGCCAATCTCGTTATGCCCGAAGCCTTCCTGAAAAACTGGCTCTACACCATCAACGAAGGTAAATTCTCGATGGAAGAGATCGAAAAAGATTTCGCACAGTTCGTCGATATGATGCGCTGGAACCTTATTCAAAAACACTACATCGGCGAGTTGAAACTCGAGGTAACCCCTGAAGAGGCTACTGAAGAGGCAAAGAAGAGTGCAGCCGCACAATTTGCATATTATGGTATTCCGAAGGTCGACGAAGAGACGTTGAGCAATTACGCCAAAAACATCTTGGCAAACAAAGAGGAAAACCGCAAGATCTACGAAAAACTTTTCGAGAACAAGGTTGTTGATGCAGTTCTTGAACAAGTTACAGTAAACGAGCAATCTGTATCTGCAGAAGATTTCGGGAAACTGGCACAGGAGGCACAGAAATAACCGTTTTTTCTAAACCGATAAAAATGCGACGGAGCGATACTTACTCCGTCGCATTTTTTATTTAACCTGATCCTTCTATATCTGGTCCCCAACCTATCGCTGTTAAAAACGGTTCTGCTAAAAACACTCCCAGCCCTCTTTTGTCGGACCTGTATGGACAGAATCATCACAGGCATTCCGTACTGTTTTCTCCTGAACACTTTTTTCCCTTTTCTCTTCAGATTACATTAGCTCAAAAACACAAGAGGGCAGACACATGTCCGCCCTCTTGATTAAATTAAATAGTATAAACTTTTCCCGTCTCCGATTATTTGTTGCTTTCTACGATAGCCACACGATTCAACGGAATTTCGGGGAATTTATCGGTACCACCCTTAGCTACGACTTCCAGTTGAGAAGCATCTACACCGAAACGATCAACCAACACTTTGCGAACTGCGTCAGCACGTTGTTGGCTCAAATACTGATTCCGTTTAGCAGAACCGGTAGCGCTGTCTGCATAACCTACAATCGTGAATTTCTTGTTCGGATAAGCTTTGATGTAGTTAGCTACATAACCCAGATTCATGATCTCTTGAGGAGTAATGGTGTAGCTTCCGATATTGAAGAACGTACCCATAATCGGACCTTCGATAGCCGGAGCAGCAGGAGCTTCTTTTACCTTATTCTTCTCAGCAGCCAGTTCGTCAGCCAAACGTTTTGCTTCAGCTTTCGATTTAGCCAATTCGTCTTCCAAAGAGGCAATCTTGTTGTTGTACGGAGTGTAGTCTGCAGGAACAGCAACGGTAGGACGGTTAAATCCACGACGGTTCAATTTGAATGTCAAACCGGCAGTAACGGTGAACATACCTTCGCTTTTCGCTGCACGAGCAACATGCTCGAAACGTTGGTTAACCACCATTTGTTTTACTTCAAGGTTCAAATCCACCAAATTACCCAAACGGATGTTGTTCAACAAACCGTAAGTAAAAGCGAATTCATTTTTAAACAAGTTGTTTGCAGCAGAACGGGCCCAACCGAAACCTACATAAGGTACGAAATTCCATGTACGAGTCTCCTTATACCCACCGATAGCGTTTGAGATATTCCACATCACATCGCCGTGCAGATTCATCACATTGAACTTCTCCTGATACATACCTTTCGAATCGGGACCTTTAGAAGATACTGCATAGGGGCTACGGAAGCCTTCCCAACCGTTGGCTTTAAGACCCGAGTATTGCACACGCAAACCCACGCACGGAGTAATCCATTTACCCACAGAAACATCCAGCGCCGGAGCGACGTGATTTCCATAGCTATCACTTTCTCCTTGATAGACGTTGATACCTCCGGCAACTCCGATAAAGATATTATCGAACAAGCGATTGGTCAAATAAGGACCTCTCTTGGTTTGTGCCTCCATCAGTCCGTCATCTTGGGCAAGAGCCGGAGCTGCAGAAACAACCAACATTACCATAGTTGCGATCAGATACTTTTTCATAATACAACTGTTTTAGATTTAAAAATACTGTTAATACATTTCACAACACTTTCAAGGCTTCATAAAAATATCCGGTAACCGCATTCATGACATTCAAACCGTATCCTCATGAAAAACCATTGACGTACTCAACTCTCTATTTCAAATAAACTGCCAAACGCTAAAAAATCAGCATGAATCTTCATCTTTACAAAAAAGACAAACTCCACTTGCTAATACAAATATATACTATTATTCAATATTTTCCCAATTTTCTCCAAAAAAAGAGCAATTTATTTTCACTCGGAATAAATTGTTTCTTTTTTTTGACGATGAACAAATAATTACTATATTTGCGGTCGATTTGTACGGGGTGTAGCGCAGTCCGGTTAGCGCGCCAGCTTCGGGAGTTGGAGGTCCCGGGTTCGAATCCCGGTACCCCGACAAACAAGAAAGAGAACATTCGATGAATGTTCTCTTTCTTGTTATCTTCCCCCAACGGGAATCATTTTCCTTTTTACATTTAATAAAGATCAAGGCTTAAAGATATATTTACAAAGGACGGCGATTGTGTAAGGCATGGGCAATGGTCAGCTCATCGGCATAATCGAGTTCGTCACCGAAACCGATACCCCGAGCTATCGAAGTCAATTTGACATCTCCATACTCCTGAATCCTTCGGGCGATATAAAATGAGGTCGTCTCGCCTTCAACCGTTGTACTCAATGCAAGAATTACCTCCTGAACCTCCCCTCGGGCAATCCGATCAAGCAAAAGATCGACTTTCAGATCAGACGGACCGACACCCTGCATCGGCGATATTACACCTCCAAGCACATGATAGACGCCGTTATACTGCCTCGTTTGCTCGATCGACAAAACGTCTTTGACCTGCTCGACCACACACACAAGCGTATGATCTCGGGTCGGATCGGAACATATTTCGCACTTTTCTCCGTCTGACAGATTATTACAACAGGAACAATAGCGAATTCCGCTACGGAACCGGACAAGCGAACGACTCATCAGCTCCACATCGTGTTCTTCCATACGCAACAGATGCATCGCCAACCGGAGTGCTGTCCGACGTCCTATACCGGGCAGTCTCGAAAATTCACCCACGACTTCATCGAGCAACTTTGCCATATATCCCCCGTTCCGTTTGCTCCGTTAATCGATCATTTCGATGGATGCCGTTTCAACCCATCCCTTGTTTCCATCGGCGATACGGATTTCCCGCCAGTCGCCAAGTTTCCCCTCCACGTGCACTTTCGTGCCCTCATGCAGGACGAAAATATCCTTGCTCCCTTCGTCAGGCGAACTTTTCACGGGTGCAGCCGTAGCCATAACTATCGCCTCTTGGGGATTCAACTGCGCGCTACGTTCCACAGAGGCGTAAAAAACCGATGCGACAAAAAGCAAAACGGACACCACGGCCCCGTAAAATCCGATTTTCTGCCACATCATTCGGCGCAGCAACAGATAGGCTCCTACACCGACCAGCATCAATGCAAAAAAGACCAAGCTCAGAACCGCCCAGGCATTACCGCTCAGGCTCCTTCCCAAATTGATCAGCCATCGTTTGACAAAAAACACGGGGACCTCCTCGATCTTATCCTGCACATAGGTATTCGCGATGGAAAGGTTGTATCGGATATCATCGTTCCCAGGTGCAAGTTTCAAAGCCTTATTATAATTCAAAATTGCACGGCCGTTCATGCCCTTCTTGAAATAGGCATTTCCCAGATTCAAATAGAGTTTTGCACTTTCATAACCCGAATCGAGCAACTGTTCGTACTTTTTGATAGCTGTTTCATAATCCGCCCCGATATAGGCAGTATTGGCACTGTCCCATGCCGCAACCGCCACATCATTTTTTGCACAAACAGATGTACTGCAAAGTGCAACGAAAGACACTATGACTACGATTATTCTTTTCATACCATTCATCTCCCTGCTTTTACTTCTTTATAACCGACTCGAGCTTCGACAGAATAGCTGCTGCCGAACGATACACTTCGCTCATCTGCCCCGAAGAGGAGGGCGAGTATTGCGCATACTCACACGTTGTAATCGTATCGATAAAACGTGCGATCTGTTCGGGAGCGACCCCCCGTTTCTGCAACTCTTCGCGGATATTATCTTTAGTGAGATTCGAAACCGGAATATTCAACTTATCGCTCATATACCCCCAGAAAGCACGTAACATCTCTTCATAAAACGGCTTTTCTTCCCCGTTCTCCATATATTGGAGAGCCATTTTCAAACGCTGCAAGGCAACTTTATTTGCTTTCCTGTTGCGAATCAGAATCGTGTTCTGCATATCCTGCAAATGTTTTTTCAGGAAAACATAACCTCCCGCACAAGCAGCCAGAATCAGCAACAACGCGATAAAATACCAGATACTTCCGAAAAATACATTCCCAATCCGCCGCAATCCGGGATTATCGAGCCGAATGAACCGGATATCCCGATCGAGAATTTTCAGATCCTCTTTATTGATTCCACTGATAACGCTACCGCCAGAGAGACCTGTCCCCGTCGAATCCGGGCGGACCTCAACATTGAACACTCCGGTCGACAAGGTCACATATTTCGCCGCTGAGGGATCAAAATAGCTGAACTCCACCGGGCCAATCGTATAACGTCCTTCCGCCCTCGGAATAAACGGATATTCGAATTGACGATAACCGGTAATTCCGTTCGCATTATGGGTCAGGCTTTCGGTGGTCTTTTTGTTGTACTGTTCGAACGAAGAGGGCATCTGGATCTCCGGAGCCTGAATCAACGGCAGGTTTCCATTTCCGGAGAGCTTCAGCACAAAATTATTCGACGCATTTGCCGAGACGCTCTGGTTATCGACATTCCCAGTCATTTGGAACTGGCCGACTGCTCCGTTGAATGAAGCGGGCGCCCCTGCGGGAAAATCCTTTACCGTAATGGCGATCGGAGACGACACAAGGTCCTTCCGCACCTCTTGTATCTGCTGCCCTCCGCCAAAAAAGTCATCGAACAACGACTGCGGCCGTTGGGATTGCACCACAATCTGTGCAATAGCCGTCAGACTGAACTGTTCGATATGAAGCTGTCCCGATTGCTGTGGGTAAAGCAACACCTCTTTAATTACACGCGAACTATAATCCTTCCCATTAAGCGTCTCGCGTTGCCAATCGTATCCGCTGACATCCAGCTCCTGAGTCCAGAAGCCATTGAAAGCGGGAAACTTTATATTTTCGACCCGGCCAAGCTGTACTCGTGTATAGATTTTGAATACCGCCCGTACCGGTTGCCCTTTATAAACCGTATTGCGGTCAACCGCCACACGTACCAACAAATCGTCGGCCCCCACTTTGTTTGATGGTACAAACCCGGCATCGGAACTTTGGCTACCTCCATTTCCACTACTCTGGTTTCCTCCGTCAATCACCTCGATATTGATCGGTTTGGTCGAATAAGTTTTCCCGTCCACCGTTGCCGTAGCCCCTGAGATGGTCGCATTCCCCACGGCATTGGCCTGCAACACATAGGTATATGTATATGAGGACTTTTTTGTTACATTATTGTTGATGATCGACACCGACGTACCCTCAGAAAGGGTAGGTCCGGCCAACACCTCCACACCGGTAAATGTTGCGGGAGGCGTAAATTGAGATGGTTTGGCATTGAGCGAAAACTCGATCCGGAAAGCCTCTCCCGAAGCCACGACAGAGGGTGCGTCCACATTGAATTCGACATCTTGCCCCCGCACGACCGCCGACAGCAGCAGGCACACCGCAACTCCTATATATTTCATCAAACGTAACATATCCTAATAAAATCAATTCGTCCGCAAAAATAACTGTTTTTATAATATTGTGAAACAGATAACTGACATTTAAACCCGGCTGTCATAATAAAACGGCATTCGTGATCCGCATATTGTCCCACAAATCGAAAAACGCGAAAAGGATTTGCACAAACCCCTTTTTCTTTCTAATTTTGAAGACAGACATCCCGTCTCGGACACAATAAACTCATGGCTCATGACAAAGGGTCGATTGCTTTTTCTCCTCTTATCGGTCGGCATCTATATCGGATGCGCGAACCCGTTTGCAAGAAAGAGCGACACCCTGACTTCGGATTCGATCCTCCGCCTCGACAGCCTGCTTCCTTATGAACTTACCGAACCGGTTTACACGTCAACCGATTCGCTGCGGTTACAGTTGCACGGAGCACTCTACGAAGCCCCAGACCCGAACGATTCAATCTCTCTGCTCCAAATCGAACACAACATTTATGCCGGAGACACACTCCCGTGTTACCGCTATATCGAACACAATCGCGCCCATCCGGTTTACCGATGGTTCGAGAACGACTCGCTCAAAAAACGCCTTCCGCAAAGCAACCCACAGACCGGAACAGTTCCTCCGGTCCCCGGCACAGGCAGTGTCTTATCTCTGCCTGCCGGTATAGACTCCTCCGCATGGGCAACCTATAAGGGTTTCTGGATCCCGGTTTATAGATACCCCGAACGGGAGGGATACTACATCGACTTCCCGAACCGGAGAACCGAATTCTGGCAAATTGCGGATTCAACCTACACTCATTTCGACGGTTCTAAGTGCGAATGCCGCACGATGCAGGAGCTCAAAGCCGACTCATCCGGCAACTTCCGGATCCGCGTAGCAGATGAACAGATCGATTTCCGACTGATCGACGAACGGTGCACTCTGTACAGGAAAACCACAAACAACCAGTTTCCCTATTACGTGATCCCGGCCGCAAATGTCCGCATGTTCGACATGATCCGATACGCCACCCCGTCCCGTCATGCGATCGAAGGATTCGAAAAGGTCCGAGAAGAATAAACTCCGCTACGACATGAAACGATTACTCCATATTCCATTGTTATTCACCCTGCTGCTGTCCGGTTGCCAACAGATCGAGACATGGTTCGCACGGATCGTTCATCCGCAGAGAGACTCCGCTGCCGTTATCGATTCTGCGGCTTTAGCACGCAGGGAGGCAATCCGGGCAGCGGAGCTTGCTTTCAAACAAGCCGTAACAGACTCTATACGGAACCAACCGGGCGGAACTTTCAACGACTATCCGACACCTCCTACCCCATTCGATTCAATCACGGTAATCCAGACTCAATACGGGGAAAAAGGAGGTGCACCGTTCCGCCAATACACCTACATCGACCACAGCCGTGCTTCATCCGCCCAACGGTGGTTCAGCGCCGATTCGTTGCGAAAACGGTTCGAACGTTTCATGACCGAGGAGGGCGGCGGGAAAATCGCCTACGAACGTGCCTTGCAACGGTGCCTCGCCCGCCAGGTCGAAACGCACATCGACTCCTCGATCACCCGCTACACCGGTTTCTGGATCCATGTATACCCACACGACGGAAAGTTCTATCTGGAAGACGATCCCGAATGGAAATATGCCTGGCATCTGAACGACTCGCTGTATATGAATCTGACCAAAAGCGGCCCCCGTCCGGTGCGCATCGTTTCGTTCAAGGAGCTCGACAACGGCGGATTTTCATTCCAGACGACCGAAGAGAAGATGGTCTTTACCCCGGTAAAGGGATACCGGGACCTGTACCGCATGACCCTCGACGGTATTTTTTACAAGCAGATGGGGTATGCCGTTCCGGCCGACACCTACTTCCGATACGACATCATCCGCTATACGGGCAATACTCCCGATCATTTCATCCCCATCGAGAAGGAAGATGAGCAATAAACAGATTTGAGGGGGTGCATATCCGAATATGCACCCCCTCAAATCTATATCGAAGAGCCCGTCCGATCCGATTCCGCCCGACCGGCGCAATCCGAACCCGACGCCTCGATAGTTCAGAAATTACTTCTTGAATTCAGCAAAGAAGTCGTTGCCCTTGTCGTCCACAATGATGAATGCAGGGAAGTTTTCCACATAGATCTTGCGCACCGCTTCCATACCCAATTCAGGGAAGTCGACCACTTCGACACTCTTAATACTGTTTTTCGCCAATACGGCAGCAGGACCTCCGATCGACCCGAGATAGAAACCGCCGTGCTTCTTGCAGGCATCGGTCACCGCCTGACTGCGGTTTCCTTTGGCCACCATAACCAACGATGCTCCATGATCCTGGAACAGGTCGACATAGGGGTCCATACGTCCTGCCGTAGTCGGGCCGAAACTTCCCGAAGCCATACCCTGCGGCGTCTTGGCCGGTCCGGCGTAATAAATCGGATGTTTTTTGAAATATTCCGGCATCGGCTTGCCTTCATCGATCATCTGTTTGATGCGGGCATGTGCAATATCGCGAGCCACGATCAGGGTTCCCTTCAGATTCAACCGAGTCTTCACCGGATATTTTGTCAGAATTTCACGCACCTTGTCGATTCCCTCATCGAGATCGATCTCTACGGGCGGCTGCATGTTCGGTGCACATTTCGGCAAGAAGCGTGCGGGGTTCTTCTCCAGTTGTTCGAGGAAAATACCCTCTTCTGTAATTTTCGCCTTGATGTTCCGGTCGGCACTGCAACTAACCCCGAGTCCGACAGGACATGAGGCTGCATGACGCGGCAGACGGATCACCCGTACATCGTGTACCAGATATTTTCCACCAAATTGTGCGCCGACTCCGCTCTCACGGCAAATTTTCAATACCTTTTCTTCCCATTCGAGATCGCGGAACGCCCGGCCGCCCTCATTTCCGGAAGTGGGCAGTTGGTCGAGGTATCCGGCCGAAGCCTTTTTCACCGTAGCGAGATTCATCTCTGCCGACGTACCGCCGATCACCAGCGCCAAATGGTACGGAGGACATGCCGATGTTCCCAGATCCATGATGTGGGTCCTGATAAATTTGGTCAGCGACTCCTCGTTGAGCAGCGCTTTGGTCTGTTGATAGAGGAACGTTTTGTTGGCCGAACCGCCTCCCTTTGTAATAAACAGGAAGCTGTATTGATTCCCCTGCGTAGCATACAGATCGATCTGAGCCGGCAGGTTCGTGCCCGTATTTTTCTCCTCGGTCATGGTGAACGGAACAACCTGTGAGTACCGCAGATTCCGTTTGCGGTATGTCTCATAAACCCCTTTCGACAGAGCTTCGGCATCGTTGGCTCCGGTATAAACGTCCTCGCCTTTCTTTCCGATCACGATCGCCGTTCCGGTATCCTGACAAGTAGGCAGCTCCCCATCTGCCGCTACAACCTGATTCAGCAACATGGTATAGGCAACGAACTTGTCGTTATCAGTCGCTTCAGGATCCTTCAGAATGTCGGCCAGTTTCTGTAAATGGGCCGAACGCAGATAGAACGACACATCGGCGAAAGCCTCTTCGGCCAGAAACTCCAACCCTTTAGGGTCTATCTTCAAAATTTTACGGCCGTCACACTCGACCACTCGAACATAATCTTTTGTAAGCAGGCGATACTCCGTAGTATCTTCTGAGAGCGGGAAAGGCTCCTGATAAATAAACTCAGCCATAACGTTTATAGATTCGTTTAACGATAAGATTTCGATTCCACAAAGATAAGAATTGTTTCGGAATGTGCGCCCCTAAAAATGGAATAACGGGGGGCGCTGTAAGAATAAACTAAAAAGGAACAATATCACCGATACTTCTTTCTGCCGGAAAATCCGGGTCACCGACCGCTTCGAAACGACCGATTAAAGAGCATAAAAACGATATTTTCGCCGGTAAACACCTCCGGCCGACTCATTATCCAAGAAAATTCGAGAGAAAAATTGCTGATTCATCATTTTTTATTACCTTTGCGGCACATTTTACAAAAATTAAAACGACAAACGTTATGAATCATTACGAAACCGTTTTCATTGCTACACCGGTTCTCTCTGATGTTCAGACCAAAGAGCTGTTTAGCAAATTCCAAGGTGTCATCACCGAGAACGGCGGTCAGATCGTGAGCGGCGAAGAGTGGGGACTCAAAAAGCTCGCTTATCCGATCCAGAAAAAGACCACCGGCTTTTATTTCCTGATCGAATTCGAGGGCGAAGGCAACCTTGTCGACATTCTCGAAACCCAGTACCGTCGTGACGAACGCGTCATCCGTTTCCTAACCTTCAAGATGGACAAGTACGCTGTCGAGTACGCAGAAAAACGTAGAAACAAATACAAATCAAAACAGGAGTAACAGCCATGGCACAAAGTCAATCCGAAATCAGATATCTGAATCCTCCTACCGTAGAGGTTAAAAAGAAAAAATATTGCCGTTTCAAAAAAGCCGGCATCAAATATGTCGATTACAAAGACGCCGAATTCCTGAAGAAATTCCTTAACGAACAGGGTAAAATCCTGCCCCGCCGTCTGACCGGAACCTCTCAGAAATTCCAGAAGAAAGTAGCTACCGCCGTAAAACGTGCCCGCCACCTGGCGCTGCTGCCTTTCGTTACCGATATGTTCAAATAATCTTAAACCGGAGGAAAAATCATGCAAGTAATTCTTATCAAAGACGTCGAGAACTTGGGTTATGCCAACGACATCGTTGAAGTTCGCCCCGGTTACGCCAATAACTACCTGATCCCTCAGGGATTCGCAAAAAGCGCTACGGCTTCTGCCCGCAAGGTTTTGGCAGAGAATCTGAAACAACAGGCCCATAAAGAGGCCAAGTTAGTTGCCGATGCAGAGGCCCTGGCCGCACGACTCGCCGAAACCGTATTGAAAATTACGGCAAAAGCTGAAGAGGGCCGTATTTTCGGTTCGGTTACCGCCGCACATTTGGCAGAGGCTCTTGGAGCTCAGGGAATCGAAGTGGATCGCAAAAGCATCAGCGTAGATCCAGTAAAGACAATCGGCGCTTACGAAGCCACTGTAAAGATTTACAAAGGCATCGGTGCTACGATCAAATTCGAAGTGGTTGCTGAAGAGTAATATTTTTACTACAATCATAAAAAAAGAGCTGAAAATTTTCAGCTCTTTTTTTATTGGAATATTGGGAGGAAGGGCTGGGCCCATTTCCTTCAATCCGAATTCACATGAGGCATACGACACACCGCCCCGAAACCGAAGTTCTACTGCTCTTCCGACAAACGGACGATCTTCGAGCAAGCCGTACTATCGGCGGGTTCCCAAGCCAACTCCTGAATATAGGTTCCCCACAAATCGGCCGCTCCCCAACCCATGCCCGGAGTCGAGGCTATATGCGCACAACCGATATAATATTTCCCATCCTCTTGCACAATTTCGGGGGCATGTCCGTTCATCTCGCAAATTTTATTCTGTTCGGCATCTCCGAAATTGAACGGATCCTCCGATACGTACAACGCAACACGGGCATAATCAAATCCCGAAACGAACAAATAATATAACCCGTCCTTGTAGAGTACAAACGGTGATTCGGGCGAAACGAATTCAGAAGTCGGCGCAGGCGTCGTCATCACGACAACGGGATCAGACCAATGCAGCACATCTTCGGAGGTCCGGGCCAAAATCGCACGGGGCGCATTGTCCGCGTAATACATAATGTATTTCCCCAGATGCTCATCGAAAAAGATGCATGCATCGCGCGGCACCGCTCCCTCAAACACTATATTCTCTATACCGGGGACCGACTCGCATTCGTCGTAAATATTGCAGTTCTGCCACTCTTCCAAATCGGGTCCCTGAGCCACAAGCACCCGCATGCTGTTCAACATGGCGGTCGTATCCAGCCCCATCCCGTGATGATAATACATATAGGCTTCATCGCCCTGCGGAGACCAGATGGCAAAAGGGGCCCACATCCGGACGATCGAATCGGGACTTACGATATCGTCATAAAGTACCCATCCTCCGGTCAACGAATCACTTATAGCATGGTACAACGTATTCCCCTGCTTGTGAATCCCGATCATGTGCCACCTCGGTGCAGCCATCTTATCCTTGATCAACAAAAAATCGCTATAAAAAACCGGAGGAACCGTATCCGTTCCAAGCACTCGATTCTCAGCAGACCATGGCTCGCTCAAACGGGGAATTAAAACGGTCTGATCCTTTTCTGTACGGTCACACGACAAGATTCCGACCGTACTGATAAATCCCATAATCGCATAAATGCCGATCCGAAAAACGATTCTCTTTTTCATAAGCCCATACAATTTATATGTTTAGACAACGGTGTCTCAATCCCTTGCACACCCCCCGATCGAGTTCGACTCTTTGTTTATCCCTACTGGGTACACATATTGCGTTTATATCCGGGGAAATCCCGCCACGCGTCCACACAAAACTGTTTGAAACGGTTACACAACCGACTGTTATGCCCGTGTCGCGAGACAAAGCTGAAATTCCGCGTTACCGAAAAATCACAAATATCGATCACCCGAAGCATGTTGTGCCGCAACTCCTCCAGCACGGCATGAATCGACACAAACGCCACCGTTTCCGAACCGTACAAATAGTGCTTGATGCTTTCGGTACTGCCCAGCTGCATTTCGACCGACAACGACCGCATCGGAATCCGCCGGGCGGCAAGAGCCTGTTCCAGAACCTCGAGCGTTCCGGAACCGGCCTCACGGATCACCAACGGCAATTTCGCCAACTCGGAAACAGTAACCTCCTCCTGCTGAATCGACCGATTGCCTGCTGCCGTAACCAATACCAACTCATCCTCCATAAAGGGTTCGTAATGCAACTGCGGATCTCTCGCCATACCCTCGATCAATCCGAAGTCAAGCCGTTCCTCGGCCACCATCCGTTCGATCTGTTTGGTATTGTCGTCCGTCAACATCACTCCGATCCGAGGGAAACGGTTCTTGAACCGTGACAAAACAGCCGGCAACAGATATTGCGCAATTGTCGTACTGGCCCCTATATGCAACTCGCCGACCGACTCTGCGGTTTCCTCTCCGAAAGCATCGTTCAGGTCGGAATAGAGGGCCAATATCCGCCGTGCATACCCGAGCAACACCTCCCCTTCGGAGGTCAGAAACACCGTATTGCTCCGCCGCACGAATAAAGGAACCCCCAACTGGCGCTCCAATTCGTTGATGTGTTTCGTGACTGCCGGCTGCGAAATAAACAGCTCCTCCGCAGCACGTGTAAAACTCAGCCTTTCGGCAGCCACACGGAACACTTTCAAACGAAAATCGGTCACCATCTACTATCGCTTACTCTAAAATTACTTTTTTTCGGACATGGACTCAGCCCGAGAAGACAAGGTATGAATCCTCACGAGGAGAAAAAAAGGGTTCTCTGACAAACAACTATTCCTTCCCCATGCAAGACCGACACCCCCTTTCCTAAAATTTACCGGGACGATGAGACTGCCTCCCGAATATCCGCCATTATTTTCTCTGCCAAAGCATCGGCCGACGCCTTATCCCTGCTTTCGCTGTATATGCGGATGATCGGCTCCGTGTTCGATTTCCGCAAATGCACCCACTCGGTCGGAAAATCGATCTTCACCCCGTCGATATCGTTGACCTGTTCGTGAGCATACTTCTCCTTGATCTGCTTCAAAACAGCATCCACATCGATCTGGGGCGTGAGCTGAATTTTGTTTTTCGAGATATAATATTGCGGATAGGTAGCCCGAAGCGCCGAAACACTCATCCCCGAATGGGCCAGATGCGTCAGGAACAACGCCACCCCGACCAAAGCATCGCGGCCATAGTGACATTCGGGATAGATCACCCCGCCGTTACCTTCGCCTCCGATCACCGCTCCAACCTCCTTCATACGCGTTACGACATTGACCTCGCCCACCGCAGCGGCATAATAGGTGCAGCCGTGTTTTTCGGTTACGTCGCGCAGAGCCCGCGAAGAGCTGAGGTTCGACACGGTCGTCCCTTTCGTATGCGAAAGAATATAGTCCGCAACGGCCACCAGCGTGTACTCCTCTCCAAACATAGTCCCGTCCTCACAAACCAAGGCCAGACGGTCGACATCCGGATCGACAACAATACCCAGATCTGCCTTTTCTGCCACAACCCGAGCCGATATCTCCGTCAGGTGTTCGGGGATAGGTTCCGGGTTGTGGGCAAAGTGGCCGTCGGGTGTACAATTCAGCTCAATAACCTCTACTCCCAACTCCCGAAGCAGCGCAGGAATAACAACACCTCCTACCGAATTAACGGCATCTACGACCACTTTAAATTGAGCCGCCCGAACTGCATCTCGATCAACCAATTTCAACGAGAGTACCCGTTCGATATGCTCATTATCGTAGCTTTCCCGAGAAATCACCTTCCCGATACGATCGATATCGGCAAACGTATAATTATCTGCGGCAGCAATGGCCAAGACCCGTTTCCCTTCGGCATCGTTCAAAAATTCACCGCGCCAATTCAACAGTTTCAAAGCATTCCACTGTTTCGGGTTATGACTGGCAGTCAGGATAATTCCGCCGTCGGCTCCATATCCGGTCACGGCCAATTCAACCGTCGGTGTAGACGCCAACCCGACGTTCACGACATCGACGCCGCAGCCACACAACGTCCCTTCGACAATCGAAGAGACCCATTCACCCGACAGGCGGGCATCCCGTCCGATCACTACACGCAGCCGTCGTTCCACGTTTTTCTCTTTCAGCCATTCGACGTAAGCCGCCGTAAATTTGACCAAATCCTGTGGAGTAAGGTTATCACCGGCACCTCCGCCGATTGTTCCGCGTATTCCGGATATCGATTTTATCAGTGTCATAACAATCTATCGTTTTATGAATTTTGACACAAAATAATTATTTTTATGCCAATAATAAAAATCCGCTGCTATATTTTATGAGAGTTATCCCTTCTTCTGAATTAATAATCAACCGCGACGGTTCGATTTTTCACCTGCACCTGAGACCCGACCAGGTAGCCCCGACCATTCTGCTGGTCGGAGATCCGGGACGTGTCGACCGGATTGCCGGCTATCTCGACTCCATTGAACTCCGCTCAGCGAATCGCGAATTCGTCACGGTCACCGGTTCATATAAAGGGAAGCGCATCAGCGTTATCTCGACCGGCATCGGCACCGACAACATCGATATTGTTCTCAACGAATTGGACGCCCTGTTCAACATCGATTTCGAAACACGTACCGAAAAGCCCGTCAAAACCCGTTTGACCCTGCTGCGTATCGGCACATGCGGCGCCATACAACCCGACTTAAAAATCGGCGACCTGATCCTTTCCCGCATCTCGGCAGGATTCGACGGTTTGCTGAACTTCTATCAAGGACGCGACTCGGTGTGCGACAAAGAGATGGAGACCGCATTCCTCGAACATACAGAATGGGGCAAGCTGTTGACCATCCCCTATTTTGTCCGCTGCTCCGACCGACTGGCCGAGCTTTTTTCGGACTGTACACACTGCGGCATGACCATTTCGGCTCCGGGTTTCTATGCCCCACAAGGCCGATACCTTCGTCTGTCTCCAGCTGATCCACAGTTGAACGAAAAGATCGAGTCGTTCCGTTACGGATCGTTCCGTTTCACCAATTTCGAGATGGAAGGCTCGGCTTTGGCCGGACTTTCGCTGCTCATGGGACACGACGCCGCTACCATCTGTACGGTTATCGCTCAACGCGTTGCGCTCGACATGGAGACCGACTATCAGCCTTTTGTTGATAAGATGATAACAACGTCTCTCGACCGACTGGCCGGAATTTGATTTTTTGCTCTATCTTTGAATGGATAAAAGCTGCAACAAAACATATAAAACCATAAATAACTATGAAATTTGTCGTATCATCTACCGCATTGCTGAATGTACTGCAAACCCTGAGTAAGGTTGTCAGCAACAAAAATACGCTTCCGATTCTGGACAACTTTCTATTCGATCTCAAAGACGGAGTGCTGAAAATCACAGCTTCGGACCTCGAGACCACACAAATCGGTTCGCTCCAGGTGGAAAACATGGAAGAAGAGGGTCTTATGGCCGTACCGGTCAAACTGATGCTCGACTCACTCAAGGAGTTCTCCGAACAACCGCTGACGATCGAAGCCAATGAATCGACCTGGGAGATCAACATCAGCTGGAAAACCGGAAAACTGACGATTCCGGGTACCTCCGGGCTGAGCTACCCGAACCTTCCGGAATTGAAATCCGACGACAAACAAGGTCTTACGATCGATACAGGGACCCTGCTCTGCGGAATCAACAAAACGATTTTCGCTACGGCCGACGACGAAATGCGTCCCGTAATGAACGGCGTCTATTTCCACTTCGAGGCAGGAAACCTCACCTTCGTCGCAACTGATGCCCACAAACTGGTCAAATTCGTTGCTCCGGCCGAAACGAATATCACGGCATCATTCATTCTCCCCAAAAAACCGGCCAACCTGCTCAAAGGTATCCTGGGTAAAGAGGAAGAGGATATTTCGATGGAGTTCGACGACAAGAATGTGGTATTCAAGCTCAAGAACAGTACATTGATCTGCCGTCTGATCGAAGGTAACTACCCCAATTACAATGCGGTGATCCCGGCCAATAACCCCAACCGCATACAAATCGACCGGGTAGAACTACTCAACGGCATCCGGCGTGTAGCTGTCTGCTCGAACCAGGCAACCAACCTGATCAAAATGGATATTGAAAGCGGCACGATACATCTGACGGCGCAAGACCTCGACTTCTCGGTATCGGCTCAGGAATCGATTCCGTGCGAATATGAAGGCGACAACATTTCAATCGGTTTCAAATCGACTTTCCTAATCGAGATCCTCTCCAACATCGACACACAAAATGTTCTGCTCGAGTTAGCCGACTCCACCCGTGCCGGAGTATTCAAACCCGTTTATGACGAGGCCCCGAGTTCCGATACCTTGATGCTGTTGATGCCGATGATGATCAACGCATAACCCTTCATACGAAACGAGTACCCAATCCATCGAACGAAGATGAATTTGAATCTGAAAAGGCCGATTGTTTTTCTGGATTTGGAAACGACCGGGGTGGATCCGTCAAAAGACCGGATTGTCGAGATATCGTTGGTCAAAGTGATGCCGGACGGCAGCGAAGAGGTGAAGACCCGGAGGTTGAATCCTCAGATGCACATCCCCGAAGCCGCATCGGCCATCCACCACATCTACGACAAGGATGTCGCCGATTGCCCCACGTTTCCGATGATCGCAAAATCCCTATGGAGCTATTTGGAGGGGTGCGATCTGGGAGGATACAATTCGAACAAATTCGATATCCCGGTTCTGGTCGAAGAGTTCTTGCGGGCCGGGATCGATGCGGACTTCAAAAAACGGCATTTCATCGACGTGCAAAACATTTTTCACAAGAAGGAACAGCGTACGTTGGTGGCCGCCTATAAATTCTATTGTGACAAGGACTTGAATGAGGCCCACTCGGCTGAAGCCGACACCAAGGCCACACTGGAGGTACTGAAGGCGCAGCTCGACCGCTACCCCGATCTGCAGAACGACGTCACTTTCCTATCGGACTATTCCAGCCGCGACCAAAGCATCGACTACGCCGGACGGATTGTTTACGACGACAAAAAAAGGGAGGTGTTTAATTTCGGGAAACACAAGGGTCGTCCGGTTGCCGAAGTATTCCGGACGGAACCGAGTTACTATTCGTGGATGATGAACGGAGATTTTCCGCTATATACCAAAAAGGTCATAACGGCAATCCGTCTCCGGGAGATGAACAACAAAGAGTAGCTGAGCCGACAGACGTCTTAACCAAAATAAAAAGCGGACAGATAGAAGAAGCGGGAACGAAAAAATCGTCCCCGCTTCTTTTACTAAAAGGACGGGCCCTCACTTCGACCGCTCTACGGTATGCAGGATATTGCAATCCTTATCCAACATATACAGTTTCAAATCCTTATCCGATGCGGAAATTACCGAAAATCCTGTTTCCGGACTGCAAAAAACCGTACCCTCTACAGGAGATACCTTCCGGCTGAGCGAACCGGCCGTATTGACCACATAGTCGACATGGCTCCCCTCGGGCTTGATGTGCTGGAAATTATGGATGTGCCCGCAGACATACAGGTCGACTCCATACTTGCGCAACAGCGGATCGACACGTTGCTGCATGTTTTCCCGTTCAACATCATCTTTTGAAGTTTGCGCATAGATCGGATGGTGTCCGATCACCACTTTCCACGTCTCGTTCGAAGCACAGAGCGTCGAGTCGAGCCAACGCAGCTGACGGTCGATATCCTGAGCTGCCACATCGCGATAGGACTCCTCCGACTCTTCCCGATACTTGTCAATCAACGGAGTCGTATCGATAAAAATCAGTTTAAGCGTCGCGCTATCGTCCAACTGGTATGATTTCGCATAATACCGGTCCGGCATACACCACCGACGACTGACCTGACTATAATCAATTACAGCTTGAGTATTCCCCCGATATTCATGGTTTCCCAAAACAGGCAGCCACTCGATCATCAACTCGGGATGGTTATAAATCAACTCATAATTGGTCATCCAAAGCGGGTCCTTCACACTGGCAACTCCCTCGAAATGATGTACATCGCCTGCAGCCGCAACAAACTCGATATCGGTATTCTCGGCCAACTCGCCCATACGCTCGGCTATGATCTTCTGATCGTAGTAGCCATTACGTCCCAAGTCGTTGGCAACGATAAAATTAAAACGGTCATCCAACAATGAGTCGAGTTGTTCATAAGATACCGCGCTCTCGGGTGCAGTCCCTTGTTGGCAAGAGGCCAGAACCATACCGAACAGCAACCCGGCCAATAAAATCTGTCTTAACGCATTCATCTATTCTCAATATTAAAATTATCCCTTAATCAATTAAAAATCCCATTTAACCCCCAGATTGAAGCTTCCCTGATAATACTCCAACTGAGCGACTCTGCTGCGAATACCCTGATAGTAACGCAACGGTTGATTTGTCAAATTATTTGCCTCTGCAAATATCCGTACACCTTTTCCGATAAGATAAGAAGCATTGGCATCGAGAAATAACTGACGGTCATAGTAACGATCCTCAAAAGCATTTCCACCTACCTCATCGATATAATTACCGGTGAAATTGAGCGAAACACGTGCCGAAAAACGGTTGTTTTCCCAAGCCAACGAAGCATTGAACATGTGGGGTGCCGTTCCTGGCAATTTCACATCGGTCCGCTCCTCGCCATCTTCGTTGTAAATACCCTGTGTCATTGAGTGTGTATAGGTATAATTGAGCATTACGCTGAAATTACTCAAAAACTTCGAATTGAAGAAGTCGAGTTTACGCTGCAAAGCCACCTCGAATCCAAACAGATCGACGTTATCGCCATTGAGCGGACGGACTATCTGCCACTCTTCACCGGTCGGAATCGGATTGGGCAGATCGGGGAAATCGGCGGCAAATTTTTCAGTCGTATAATTGGCGTCCAAATAGTTATAGATAAAATTATTCAAGTTTTTATAAAAAGCACCGACAGAAACAATTCCTACCGACTGGAAATAATACTCACCCATAAGATCGAGGTTATAGGAGTAGGTCGCTTTTAGATTGGGATTTCCCGCCTGTATTTCACGATCCTCCACATTGACATCGGCAAACGGTACCAAGGTATAATAATTCGGACGTGCAATAGCCGTAGAAAAGGCTCCCCTCAAAACCATCCGATCGCTGGCATTCCACATCACGGTCAAACTGGGCAGGACATTGGCATAGTTGTTTTCCATTTCGTTTGCACCTGTATTGTCATACTCCTCATTGAGTGAATAGGCACCTTTGTAATCCACATGAGTATACTCCACGCGGGCGCCGACGATATACATCAATTTCGGCGTAATGTTCTGGTCCCAACGCAGGTAACCGGCATAGATCTGTTCATTCGCCTTGTAGTTGCTGACCAGATATTCGGAAGGGTCTGCCTCCGCCTGAAACTCGGAAGTATTATACAGATTGACGTTACCGAGCCATTTGTTCGACACGAAAGTACCCGGCACATAATGACTGCCTTGAATCAGCGGTTCGTTGTAAGTAACAGTCCCCATCTGATCGAGATTGGGAAGTCCCGATACCGGATCGTACTCGTAAAAATTATTATTCCGCTCTTTGGTCTTGATCCGGGCACGAAGACCGAAATGCAAACGTCCTTTTTGTCCGGCAATCACGCTGAGCGGCACACGGGCGTTGATCTTCGCAGCATACTCCTGCTCATCGGTATAGTCGTGTTGTTCGGTCAGCTTATCGAAAACGAATGACTCGGGACTCTCTCCGGGAGCCGTTATATAGGGTTTATAGGTATCCGAAAGATTCTGCGTCATGGCAAGACCCTCCTGCAGATATTCGATATACCGCTCATGCGGCCGGTTCTCGCTGGCTTTCGCATAGCTCAAATTCCAGTCGAGGTCGAATTTGGGCGAGATCAGGTGCGTTCCGGTCAGGGCATAGGACTGTACGCGCTGATCTTCCAGACGACGTCTCTTGTTGCGGCAATCGTCGATCCCGCCTTTGGTCTCGCGCGAAACGGCACCCGTATATCCCGAAATAGCTCCACTATTTCCATAAACCGGTTCTATATCCTGATACGTAACACGGTAACGATTTTCCCGATCGTCCCGCCAATTATACATAGCATCGAGAGCCAACGTATTATTGTCATTGATCTTCCAGTCGGTATTGAGGGCAAGGCTACGCCGGATACGCTGTACATCGTATTTACGGACATCCATCTCTTCGAGGTAAACGTTCCCGTTATCGTCCTCTGTCCACACCCCTTCTATATTATCCGACCCGTAATCCTTATTCATGTAAGAGGCCGAAAGGACAATGCCGACTTTGTCGTTTGCAAAACGGTTCGAATAGACAATCGACCCCGCACCGGTCGCTCCATCCCGAATCGGATTGTATCCACCGTATCCCGTAATAGAGATACGTTGTCCTCCGGAAGCGGCACGGGTCACCAGATCAATCGATCCTCCGATGGCATCTCCATCCATATCCGGCGTAAGGGTCTTGTTGACCTGAATCGTCTGGATCATATCCGACGGAATCAGGTCCATCTGTACCTTCCGGTTGTCTCCCTCCGCCGAAGGAATCCGGTTCCCGTTGAGCGTTACGGAGTTAAGTTCAGAAGCCAAACCTCGCACAATAATGTTACGGGCCTCACCCTGGTCGTTCTGCATCGTAATTCCGGGCACACGTTTAAGCGCATCGCCGATGTTCGCATCGGGAAAACGGCCGACCTGGTCCGAAGAGATCACATGGGTTACATTACGGTTGGTCTTCTGCTGATTGAAGGCCTTCGCCTGTCCCCGGAGCATGTCGCCCATGATCACTACCTCTCCGAGCGTCTTCACATCTTCCACTATTGCAAAAACGATTTTCGTATTTTCACCCGATCTTACAGTTACCTGTTGTGCTTCGGTAAGATATCCCAAATAGGAGACCTCAATCCGATAATCACCGGCAGGGACATTCAGAAATTCAAAATAGCCGTTTTTATCGGATATCGTATAACGGTTCAATTTGTCGAGCGTCAACATCGCTCCGGGAAGAGTACGTCCTGAACTTTTTTCAGTCACCGTACCCGAGATCAAACCTCCATTCTGGGCCGGCAGGTTCTGAACGAAAATCGCAAACAAAAGCAAAAGTACAAATCGTTTCATAAATTAACCTAATATTGATTCGCCGGCAAAAGTATCGGTCACATATTATGATATTATGAACATCGTATTAATATTCTATTAAAAAGCAGAACATTAAACCTCACGCTCTTCCGTTACATGAAATCAACCTTCCGTTTTTTCTCCCCCATCGATTTAATACTTTAAAGGTTGTTTCATACTCCATAAACAACATCGACAAATATCAATAGATGGTGCTTTTACCATCCATTACTACATATTTTCTTAAATGGACAAAAAATAGCCGAACGACTATTCAAAAAACGGAAATACGATCAACAAGAATAACGAAACCGATCGGGAGAACAGCCTACGGTTTTTTGGAAAAATCGGACAAAACTCTGCACGGTCGGGAATCCGGTCATAACAGCAATTCGCGCAAGCGGGAAATCCGTTTCGCGGAGCAGCCTTTCAGCCAAAAGGACACATTGACGATCGATGTATTCATTATGAGACAACCCGGTTTCCACACGGAGCAGGTCCTCCAGATAGGCTTCAGAGATACCGAGCTGTCCGGCACATACCCGTAACGACAAACCGCCGCATGTTCCGATCCCGTGCTCCGCAACACTTTTCTTGACGATCGATCCATATCGTTGGAGCGTCTCCTGCACAGACAGGGAACGAGTGATAAATTGCCGCTCATAAAACCGGACGACATAATCGAGCAGCAATCCGATCCGTTTAGCAAGAAGCGATCCGCTAAATTCGTCGGCCCCGTTTCGTATCTCATCGCCTATTGTCTCCATACACTCTTCGATCACCCCTCTCTCCCGCAAAGAGAGATGTAATGCCTCACGCTCCCGGTAGCGAAAAAAGGTATAACGCAAAAAATCCTTTTCAAGAGGTGTACCCCGAAAAACATCAGGTCGGAATGCAAGTAATTTCCCCTTTAATGATAGAGCACGTATCGCTGTACGGATCGTTTCTGTTTTCGGATCAATCGGTGCAGCACAGAGCAGCATCCCGTCCGTATAATCATCCTTTTGCCAACCATATCTCCTACTTCGACCCGAATACGTATACAACACGATAGTGTAATAACCCGATTCCCTGAAAATCGGAACCATGGCATCAGCCCCGGGCCCCTCTTCTTCACTGACCCATGAGTGAATCTCCTCCGACTCCATAATTTAATAGAACAACTTACAATCCGTCAGTTTTTCGACCGGAATTCATTGGGTGTACAGCCTGCGATCCGTTTGAACATCCGGCTGAAATGTTGCGGATATTGGAATCCGAGGTCGTAAGCAATCTGGCTCATCGTCTTGTCGGAAGACAGCAAAGCCTCCTTCGCCCGATCGATCAGCTTATTCTGTATATACTCTGATGCCGTCTGTCCGGTTTGCCGACGGATCATGTCCCCAAAATAGTTGGCCGACAGGCAGACCTTATCGGCAAAATATTTGACCGATGGCAATCCCTCCTGCTGCGGGGTTTCCCCGTCGAAATAATTATCCAACAGCTGCTCGAAACGAATGACAATGTCCTTATTCACTTCGCATCGGGTCGTAAACTGCCTTTCATAAAACCGCATGCAGTAGTCGAGCAGCAATCCGATATTGGCCGTAATGAGCCGACGGCTGTGCTTGTCGATCGCATGCTCCAGCTCCGCTTCGATTTTGCGCAGGCAGTCCATGACGGTCCGTCGCTCCTCTTCGGAAAGGTGCAGCGCCTCATTGGTTTCATAAGAGAAAAAGGTATATCGCCGAATCTCCTGTCCGAGTGCGGTTCCACGAATCAGATCGGGGTGAAACAGCAATCCGTGCGCAGCAGGCTGTATATCGGGCAACATTTCCAGATCGGCCACCTGTCCCGGTGCAAAACAGACCACCGTCCCGTCCTGATAGTCGTAATACTGACGGCCGTATTTGATGTTCCCGCACTTGACGTCCTTCAAAAACAGGGCATACACTCCATAATTGAACCATGCCCGCATGGGCCACGTTGTCGCCCGCGACAAATCCACTACACTAACCAGCGGATGAAGGGTTTCCAGTCCAAAAATCTTGTTGTATCGGTCTACGCTATCTATTTTAATGATCTCGTCCATAACACACTTGTTATTCGTTTTGTACAAATATAATTCGTTCCGACGGGAAAAAGAAGATATGCTCTTCCGATTCCGGAATCGAGGTACAAACATCCGTAAATCATATACAACGGGCCCTGTCGGTCACGGTACTTTTGCAATCAGACGGAGACTCGCTGTCGTTACCGATCATCGGGAATAATTAAGAACAAAGAAAAATCCCGTTTCCGAACTGAAACGATCTCCTCAAGCACAGCGTCTAAAACCTCACTAATAATTAAGGACCATGAAAAAACTGTTTTTGATTTTCTGCATGATGTTGACCACCCTCTTTACGTTGGCCGCATGCGAAGGCTCCGACAACACCACACCGACATCGCAACAACCCGAAACTCCGGGACAATCCGACCAGGAGACGGAAAAGCCGGAAAACAACGGACAAGATGAGAACGACCAAGAGGGGAACGATCAGGAGAACGATACAGACGATTCCGACAACATCACTACCCCCGATGTCCGCAAACGCTATCTCGTCCTCTACTGTTCTCGAACCAGTAATACCGAACAGGTTGCCGAACTGATCCACTCATCCCTCAGTTGCGACATGATGGAGGTTGAACCCACCGTACCTTATGACGAAAACTACAACGCCATGTTGGAACGTGCACAAGATGAGCTGTCCGCCATCCGACAAGGCGACTTTCCTCCGATCAAGACCAATGTTGCGAACTTCGACGATTACGACACCATTTTCATAGGTTATCCCATCTGGTACGGAAGCATCGCAACGCCGATACAAACTTTTCTCCATACCCACGCCTCGAAACTTACGGGGAAACGAATCGCCCTTTTTGTTACCAGCGGCAGCAGCGGAATCTCCTCCTCGGTCGCAGAGGCGAAACGACTTTGTCCCGATGCGACTTTTATCGAACCGTCACTATTGCTGACCTCTTCCACTTTATCTCAGGCTGAAGAGCGTGTTACGGAGTGGCTAGACAAACTCGGGACAACCCAAACCAATCCGGAAGTACCGAGCATATCATCACTGAAAATGAACACCATCGTCGGAGATCAAACGATCACAGCCACGATGGAGCCGAATGCCGCTGCCCACGACTTCCTCTCGCGTCTACCGTTAGAGGTCACACTGAACGATTTCAACAACATCACCGAAAAGATTTTTTATCCGAACCCGCCATTGAACACCGAAGGGGTAACACAAGGCTGTACACCCATGCGGGGCGATATTACCATCTACACCCCATGGGAAAACATAGCTATATTCTGCAAAAACGGCTCGAAAAGCAACCAACTCATCAAAATCGGCCACATCGACGGAGATGGTATCGAAACATTGAGTGTGGCCGGGGACATTCAGGTCACATTCCAACGTCCCTAAACCTACAAAACCTCTCTGAAAATTACTCTTCAAAACATACTCCATTTCAATCTCATAAAATATCTTTGCAGATGAAGTCACTAAAAATATTCATTATATCGGCAGCACTTTTATGTGTCTCCGGTAGCGTAACAGCATTCAATATGGAAAAGACAGAAAAAGCCCCCAAAAACATCAGTGCATTCCCGACCGGAGAAGAGAATTCGGGTTATGCACAATACTTTACCGGCAAATCGTGGTTGGCACCTTTGACCACGATGAAAGAGTTGAACGTTCCGATGTCGAACGTAACCTTCGAACCCGGCTGCCGCAACAACTGGCACAGCCACAGCGGAGGACAGATACTGATCGCCGTCGGAGGCATCGGCTACTATCAGGAGAAAGGGCAACCGGCCCGACGCCTCGAAGCAGGGGATGTCGTAGAAATCGCCCCTGACGTCGTCCATTGGCATGGAGCAGCCCCCGACAGCTGGTTCTCGCATCTGGCCATCGAGTGTAACCCGCAACAAAACAAAAACCAATGGCTCGATCCGGTAACCGACGAAGCGTATGCCAATGCAATCAAATAACCGGTCCGTACACAAACAAAACAATAAAATACAACATCATGAACCAGAAAAAAACATTAGTCGCCTACTTCTCATGTAGCGGCAGAACAGCAGCAGTGGCGAAAGAGATAGCCGCAACGGCCAATGCTGACCTGTACGAAATAGTTCCTAAGGAGCCCTATACCCAAGCGGATTTGGACTGGCACGACCCGCAAAGCCGAAGTTCCCTCGAGATGCGCAATCCATCATCCCGTCCGGCTATCGTCAATCGAGCTATCGATACGGAATCATACGACATCGTATTTGTCGGATTCCCCGTATGGTGGTATATCGCCCCGACAATCATCAACACTTTTTTAGAGCAATACGATTTCTCAGGAAAGATCGTTGTCCCTTTTGCAACATCCGGCAGCAGCGGAATCGAAAATTGTGAAAAGAACCTTCGTTCCGCCTATCCGAATCTCATCTGGCGGAAAGGGAAACTACTGAACGGTCGGATATCGAAAGAGATGCTCGCCTCATGGATCGACCAAGCGTGCAAATAACAGATCTGACCGAAGATGAAAAAATCGATAATCGTTTTTCTGCTGCTCGTCTGGGTTATCCCGATAACGGCACAAGATAAAACACAAGAAAATAAAGTTATGGACAGAACAGAACGTTGCAAAGAGACCTATACTGCACTGTTCGGAGGTGAAGCCCTGACGGGCGAAGGCACGGATCCGGAATTGATGGACATACTCCAAAAATTCATTTTCGGCGAGGTATTCGCAGTCGGCGACCTCGACTACAAGACACGGGAATTGATTACCTGTACGACATTGGTGGCCATGCAGACCCTGCCCCAACTCAAAGCACATGCCGGAGCTGCACTCAATGTAGGGGTCACCCCCATCGAACTGCGCGAGGCTGTTTACCAGTGTGCTCCGTTCATCGGCTTTCCGAAGACACTGAATGCCGTATCCGTCATCAATGAAGTCTTTAAAGAGCACGGTATTGCCCTTCCGCTCGAAGCACAGGGGCGCGTAACGGAAGGATCCCGAAACCAACAAGGCACAGCGATCCAACAACCGCTCTACGGCGACGAAATCGCCCAAAAGATGGAGGATCTACCGGGAGGAATGGGGAAAGAGGCAGCCCGTTTTCTGACAGAATACTGTTTCGGCGACATCTACACCCGAAACGGCCTCGACCTGAAAACCCGAGAGCTGTTGATATACTGTATCCTCACCGCTATTGGAGCCGACAATCAACTCTCCGCCCACGTCAACGGCAATCTGAAACTCGGCAACAGCCGCGAAACGTTGACCGCGGCCGTGATTCAATGCCTGCCCTATGTCGGTTTCCCGCTTGCCATGAAGGCATTGGACGCCATCAAAACCGCAGGACAAAATGCGACATCCGCCACCGCTCCCGGCAAAGTACAACTCTCCCGCATTACGGTCGATCCGTCCCGTTTAGAAGAATACAATGCTTTTTTACAAGAAGAGATCGAAACCTCGATGCGTTTGGAACCCGGAGTACGGACACTGTATGCCGTATCCGACAAAGAGCGACCGAACCGGATAACCATTCTGGAGATCTATTCCGACGAAACGGCCTATCGGGAGCACCTCGAAAGTCCTCACTTCCAGAAGTACAAGCAAGGGACACGGGATATGGTCCGATCACTCGATCTGATCGAGACCACACCGTTGATTCCGGAACTTAAAATCAAATAAGAGATGGAACTTGATCATTTTTTAACCTACGTTACGACAGGGAAAGCGCTGAACACGGAAGAGATCCATCGTTTTATGGACAAGATGAGCGACGAAGCACGCCGTATCACTTTTGAATTGAACGGGAGTTACCATACGCAAGAAGAGGTTCGGACTCTGCTTTCCCGCCTTTTCGGACATGATGTCGACCCATCGCTTCGGGTTTTCCCTCCGTTTTACACCGATTTCGGGAAAAACATCCACATCGGCAAGAATGTTTTCATCAATGCCTGTTGTCATTTTCAAGACCATGGAGGCGTAACCCTCGGTGACGGATGTCAGATCGGGCACAACGTGGTTTTCGCTACACTCAATCATGGAATGGCTCCCGAAGATCGGGGTACGACCTATCCTGCCCCCATCCGACTCGGGAAAAACGTATGGGTCGGTTCCAATGCGACGATTTTACAGGGGGTATCGATCGGCGACAATTCGATCGTAGCAGCAGGAGCGGTCGTCACGCGCGACGTTCCCGAAAATGTCATCGCAGCCGGAGTCCCTGCCAAAATCATCAACACAGAAAAAATCAGCAAAACAACCATTAAATAAAATTTGTATTGTACAACTGATTAACTTATATTTGGATACTTCTCTAATTCTATCGAAAACATACAAACTGAACGACAAAATTAGACGAAAAAACGTCTGATTATTGTAACGGCGTTTTATTAAAACAACCGATTATCACTCATTAACAGGATATGGTGTGTGAATAAAAAAATAATTTTCGACCACAATCACAATACAAACATTAACTCATACCAAACTATTTTAAACCTAACACCAATTATTTTATGAAAAGATTAGTCGACCGGTTGTTTCTGTTTATGCTGATTCTTCCCCAATTCCTGTTTTCTCAAGAGGTAAACAGCGATCATTGGGCTGCCACCGATGGATTAGGGCGAAAACTAAGTACCTATAACGAAATTGGAAGTTCACGACAAAATAAATACGTCGGAATATTTTACCTAACATGGCACCAAAATCGCCATAATGACAATTCGGAGATACGAAACATCACACACATTTTACGACAGTACCCGGAAGCTCTTTCAGACTACGATCACCCAGCGTGGGGGAACAACAAACCGGGAGCTTTTTTCTGGGAGGAACCGATTTTCGGATACTATCTGACAACGGATCCATGGGTAATGCGTAAACATGCAGAATTATTAGCTGACGCCAAAATAGATGTCGTTTTCTGTGACGCAACCAATCTGTCTCTCACATATGATGAATCTGTTTTAAACATGATGACCGTATGGACACAGGCCCGAAAAGACGGAGTCAAAACGCCATCCATCGCTTTCGTACTTCCCTTTGGAGCAAATGAATACTCTCTCACCTCATTGCGGCACCTCTACCAAACCATATATAAAGACGGCAAGTTCAAAGATCTTTGGTTTGAGTGGGAGGGAAAACCTTTAATCATGGCCTATCCAGACAATTTAACAAATAGCCCAGAAGATCGGGAAATCTCAGGATTTTTCACATTCCGTCCGGGACAACCTGATTATGTAACCGGGCCCATCCGGGAAAATCACTGGGGATGGTTAGAAGTCTACCCACAACATGGATTCGGAGAAGATTCGGACGGAAATTATGAACAAGTCGCCGTAGGAGTCGGTCAAAATGCTTCTGCTGCATCTGGAGGACATTGTACTGCCTATAACACCCCCGGCACATATGGACGAGACTTTAGCATGGAAAAAGGTGTAGACCCTCGAGCTGAAGGTTATCTCTACGGGTGGAATTTTCAGGAGCAATGGGACCGCGCGTTCGAATTAGATCCGAAACTCGTATTTGTTACGGAATGGAATGAATTCATCGCAGGTCAGTGGCTTCCCGAACATGGATGGGAAGGAGATCCCTTTTCTTTTGTCGATCTATTTGATTGGAATCGGAGCCGAGATATCGAGCCCAACAAAGGTTGGGGCGATAAAGGAGACGTATACTATTATCAATTGGTAGAAAACATCAGACGATTTAAGGGTATGGACAAACCCGAACAACCATCACCCCCCGTAACAATCAAAATAGGAAAACCCGGACAATGGAAAAACGTTCGGCCTTTATACACCCACTACAAAGGAAATACAGGTATCCGTAATCACGATGGCTATGATAATATGCATTACACGGACTCTTCCGGACGCAACGATATAATTCAGGCGCAGGTTGCCCGAGACAATACCAATATATATTTTATGGTCAAAACGGCCGAAAACATTACCACACCTACTGGCAAACACTGGATGATGCTATTTATCGATATCGACCGGGATAAAACGACCGGATGGTACGGTTATGACTTTGTTATCAACCGTCAGTTGCCGCACAATAAAAAAGCAATAGTAGAACGTTCCATACAAAATAAATGGATATGGGAGAAAGTTTCAGAATGTAATTTTACTGTCAACGGAAACATCTTAGAAATAAAAATCCCCAAATCTATTTTAGGTTTATCTGAAGATTCTGATTCTGTCGATTTTGAATTTAAATGGAATGATAATATGCAAGATGACGGTAACATTATGGATTTTTATGTAAGTGGCGATACCGCTCCGGGAGGAAGATTTAATTTTGTCTATTCCACAAAATAAGCTCATAACTTCACAAAATCTATTTAATCAGTAAAACATAAAGGATGCTAACGGCACACTATAATATGCTGTTAGCGTCCTTTACATTTTAAATCACCTCCGTCTATCAAAAAAATTTTTCAGCGGACAACCGCGTCCGGAAACGGACACCTCAAAAAACAGGTAAAGCACTGACAAATAGAACAAAACGCAATCTGGCACACCCCTTGCCCCACGTCCGTTCTGAATAATCTCAAGATATGGATCGGGATATACCCTCATCGGTACGGAAACGAAGAATACGGAACAGGCTCGCGGGATTCGCTCTTTTCATAATAGCGGTCGTTGCGATCGTTTGGGTATTTCCCCGTCTTTTCGAAGAGAGTATCAGTTCGGAGCATCTCGACATTGCCGTAGTAGACCGAGGTTCCATTGAGATAAGTGTCAGCGCCTCCGGAAAACTATCCCCGCTAATCGAGGAGATCGTCGTATCTCCGATCGACTCCCGTATCATGGAGGCTTATAAATATCCGGGCGATACCGTCAAAAAAGGAGAGGCCCTGCTAAAACTCGAACTGACTTCGGCCGAAACCCAATACCAGCAGATGCTCGACAAAAAAGAGATGAAAAAGAGCGAACTGATCCAGGCCGATATCTCCCTGGACAATACTATCGGAGAGCTACAAATGCAACGCCTCATCACAGAGAAACAGGTCCGACAACTGAAAACCGATTTGGAAGGGGAACGGTACCTCGACAGCATCGGGGCAGGCACTCCCGATAAGGTACGCAAGGCCGAGCTTAATTATGAAGAAGCCCGACTTCAGTTGCAACAGCTGGACCAAAAGATCTTGAACGAACAAAAAAATGCCGATGCAGAGATGCGCATCCGGGAGTTGGAACTCTCCGTTTTGGAAAAAGAGCTGGCCGAACAATCGCGACTGCTGAACGATGCCCGTATTCTGTCCCCCCGCGATGCTGTACTGACCTTCATCAACCGTCAGATCGGGGCAAAAGTCGCACAGGGAACCCAATTGGCCGTCGTTTCCGTTCCTGACTGCTACAAAACGGAAGGAGAGCTGGCCGGAAGCTACCGCGACAGACTATCCATCGGAGTAAAGGCCATCATTAAAATAGGAGATACAGAGATACCCGGAACAGTCACGACCGTCGATCCATCTGTAACTGACGGCGTTGTCCGTTTTACGGTGATCCCCGACGAAACGGACCGTCCCGAACTCAAAAGCGGACTCAGCGTGGATATCCATATTCGATATGGTTTCAGGCCTGATGTCCTGAGACTCCCGAACCGGAACTTTTTCAAATACGGGAAAGGGGTCTACACGCTATGGGTCATACAGGACGGTAAAGCCAACGAGCGACATGTTTCGTGCGGCGAGAGCAGTTTCGAATATGTCGAGGTCGTGGACGGGCTCCATGAAGGCGACCGTGTCATTCTCTCCGATATGGAGCGTTTCACCGGCAAAGGCACCATCAGAATCAGACAAAAACGATAAATCAGTTTAAATATGGCAATCATCAGTTTAGAAAACATCACCAAAATCTATCGCACGAAAGAGGTCGAGACCGTCGCATTGGAAAACGTCAACCTGGAGGTGCAGCAGGGCGAGTTTCTCTCGATCATGGGCCCTTCAGGATGTGGCAAAAGCACCCTGCTCAACATCGCCGGACTGTTGGACCAACCGACCGAAGGGCGGGTCATACTGGACGGTATCGAAACCGTCGCCATGAGAGACGGTGAACTGGCCCGTTTCCGGAACCGCATGCTGGGGTTCGTGTTCCAGAGTTTCCATCTGGTCCGTTCGCTGAACGTGCTGGACAACGTCGAGTTACCGTTACTCTATCGCAAGTCGACCGCCAGCGAACGAAAAAGGCGAGCCATTGAGGTCCTGACCCGAGTGGGGCTTTCGCACAGGATGAAGCATTTCCCCTCCCAGCTCTCCGGAGGACAGTGTCAGCGAGTAGCCATCGCCCGTGCACTGATCGGCGCCCCCCAAATCATCCTGGCCGATGAACCTACCGGAAACCTCGACAGCCACATGAGTCAAGAGATCATGGATCTGCTTTTCGGGCTTAACAAAGAGGGTACGACCATCATTATGGTCACACACGACGAGCGCCTCGCCCAAAGGACACAACGGGTGATCCGTTTTTTCGACGGCAGAAGGATTCAATAATACAAAAACGAACGAGTATGTACCGGATCTACCTCAAACAGGCCCTCCAAACGCTGAAACAGAATCCCTTCATCAGCATTATATCCATACTTGGGACAGCGCTCGCGATTATGATGATCATGACGGTCATCGTAACGGGCGAGATCCAAAACGCCTCTTTTGCCCCCGAAATCAATCGGGACCGTACCCTCTACCTGCACACCTTTACCACATGGGACACAATTACAAATATACAAAACAGCAACTCGACTGGAATTCCCTACTCTTTCTGCAAGAATTATATTCTCCCGATCAAGACGCCCGAATTAATCGTAGAAACCGATTTATGTCAAACGATTGTCAAACCGGAGGGTAGTAACGATATCCACCTTTTGGAAGCCCTCGGAACCGATGCCGATTTCTGGAAGCTATACTCCTTTACGTTTGTGCAAGGCAAGCCCTATTCCCAAGAAGAGTTCGAATCGGGATTACGCGCAGCCGTTCTTCGCGAACGCACGGCCCGTATGTTGTTCAAAGACGAGAACCCCATCGGGAAAAGCATGGAAGTCAATTTTCTACCCTATCGTATTGTAGGTGTCGTCAAGGAGATATCGCCTCTGGCCAAAGAATCGAACGCCGCTTTTTGGATTCCCTACACATCTCTACCCCAATACGAAAACGATATTTTCCGAATTATGCTACTGGCCCGCGACAAAAGCGATTTTCCAAAAATCAAACAAGAGATTGCAGATGTCGAGCGAAAATATACGTTGGCAAATCCTCCGCTTGTTCTTGATCTCAACGGTCCTTTAGAACATCGTCATGAACTGCTGAATCCGGGTTACCCGCACAAGACCCATACCGAACATGCCATCCGCGTTCATAAAAGAAAAACGGTTTTACTCTTCTCCCTTCTGCTGTTGGTGCCTGCTCTGAATTTATCGGGATTCAGTCTCTCGCGGCTTCGCAAAAGGCTGGACGAAATCGGGATACGCAAAGCGTTCGGAGCTCGCAGACACGTCATCCTAATCCACGTTCTGTTCGAGAACCTGATTACCACTCTGATCGGAGGGGTCATCGGATTACTCTTCTCCTATCTGGCCATATTCTCACTGCGCCGTTGGCTACTGGAGATCTCCGCGGACGGAACCATACCCGGGCAGGTTCTCGTTTCACTTCCGGTCTTCTTGGCCGTATTCGCCGCATGTCTGTTGCTCAACCTTTTTTCGGCCGGTATTCCGGCCTATCGGGTTGCCCGAATGCCTATCGTAGATTCACTCATGCAAAACGACAAAAAATGATACGACATCTTTTTACAATCATCTGGAACGAACGCCGTTCGAATACTTGGATCCTCCTCGAATATATTGTGGTCTTCTGTGTGCTCTGGTTCTGTTGTGATTATACATTTATAGCCCTGCGCACCTATATGCGAGAAGATGGATTCGACATAAGCCACACCTACAGGATCGAAATGGGGATAAGACCCGACTACCAATCGGACGACAGCACGATAAAAAACCAAGCGTACTTTTATGCACAAACTTTGGAAGAACGCGTCAAACGTTATCCCGGCATCGAAGCCATATCTTTTGCCATCTGTGCATTTCCTTATTTCGGATGTTACAGTTCGGGGGAAGCCATCATAAATTCAGACTCTTCCGGTGCCGACACACCCATATATCGGATACGAGCGGCTCAGGTTTCATCCGGTTTTTCCGACGTATTCCGTATCAAGCTCAGAGAAGGCAACGGTTTTAAACCCGAAGAGGAATCCACTCAGCCACAAATCATCATTACTCCTTTCGACCATAAAGGCAAACGCTTCGGCAACTTTTACGAATCGGTCGACATCGACTCTATCAAGACCATCCTTACCGACCAACGCAGGGGACAAATTTTGGCCCCTCCCTCGGGAATCGCGGAGAGACCGATCAAAGAGATCGGAGTGTGGTCGCCATTGAGCTTCGTATACACTCCCCTGTCACGTGAAGGGTATGATCTGTACTGGAATCAAATCGCCATTCGAGTTGCACCGGAAGCCGATCACGATTTTCCAGAACGGTTTATAAAAGAGATGCGCGACCAACTGAATATTGGCCCCTATTACCTTGTATCCGTTGTCCCGACACAAAAATACCGACAAGAAAACATCGACGACTTGAACTATGGTGAAGGACAACTTTTCAGCACGTATGTCATCATGGGATTCGTAATCATCAATGTTTTTCTGGGTATTCTGGGCAGTTTCTGGTTCCGCATCCAGTCTCGTCGCAGCGAGATCGGACTGCGCATCGCTCTGGGCTCATCGAAACGCAAAGTACAGCAACTGGTCGTTGGGGAGACGCTGCTCTTACTCGTTTTGGCCGCAGCCATCGGAACGACCATTTGCCTCAATCTGTTTACGACAAACCTCATCGGAACACTCGGAATTCCGACCATCGACCGTAACGAGTGGGGCATCGGAAAGGAACAAGACCTGTTGAACCTCCTGATCGTATTCGGTTTCCTCTCAATAACCTCCATAGGCGCCGTGCTCTATCCCGCACGGAAGGCCTCGGAGATTTCCCCTTCCGAAGCGCTACGAAGCGAATGAAACGTGCCATACCATGAAAATCCCATTTCGGATACTGCTTTTCGTTTCGATTCTGACGCCCGGTTTTTGCCGGACGCAGGACACTCTCCGCCTGACCCTGACCGAAGCCCTCCGCTTGGGACAAGAGCGCTCGGTCGATGCGCTCGTCGCCCGGAACGAATATGTATCCGCCTACTGGGAATACCGAACCTTCCGGACCGAACTGCTTCCGGAAATCACCTTGAGCGGGACACTTCCCTACTACTCCAAATCGTATAATTCGTTTCAGAACAATGACGGCAGTTGGGAATATGTCGCCAACAACTATCACCGCATCGACGGAGGGGTCTCCATCTCGCAGAACATTCCGTGGACGGGTGGAAAGATCACCGTAGAAAGCTCCATCGAGCAGCTCCACCAATACGGGGAAAACGGTTACACCAGTTACAAATCCGTTCCGGGATCAATCATCCTCGAACAGCCGCTTTTCGGATTCAACCGCATTCGCTGGCTGCAACGGATCGAACCCATCAAATACCACGAAGCGACCCAACAGTTAACCAGTGAGCTGGAGGAGGTATCGCTGACCGTTCTCCGCTGCTATTTCGACCTATTGATGGGGCGGACCAATCTCGACATCGCCGAACAAAACCTTCGGAATGCCGAACGGCTCTATCGCATCTCCGAAGCAGAGCACCGCATCGGCCGGCTGTCGGAAATCGACCTGATGCGGATGCGATCCTCATTACTGAGTGCCGAAGCCGCCCAGAGTGAAGCGGCCATTTCGCTCGAATCCCGTATGTTTACCCTACGATCGTTGCTCGGCATCGACGAGGGTAAAATCCTGCAAGCAGAGCTTCCGAAATTCATCACCGAACAGATCTCCTCTCTCTCCTATCGGGAAGTGATCGATCTGGCCCACCAAAACCACCCTTTCTTTCAAAACATCCAACGCAGAAGTCTGGAAGCCTCGCGCGATGTAAGCCAAGCCAAAGCCAAACGGCACGACATCAGCCTTTTCGCCTCCTTCGGCATGTCGGGTAAAGCACGCGTTCTGGGACGGGCATACGACCCACACGATTGGCGTGACGATCAGGTAATCTCCTTAGGAATCAGCATCCCGATTCTGGATTGGGGAAAGAGAAAAGGAGAGGTCCGTATAGCCGAGGCCAATCGAGAACTGACACTCTCCCAGATCGAAAAAGAAAAGACCGATTTCGACCAGAATATTTTTCTACAAGTACAATATTTCAACAGCCAACCCCACCGCCTAAAATTGGCGGAGGAAAATGCGGAGCTGGCCGTACAACGTTACGAAACTACTGTCGAAGCCTTCATACGGGGCAAAACCGACATTCTTACCCTGAACGATGCCCAATCCTCCAAAGATGCAGCGCTGCAAGATTGTATCGAACAGATGTACCGGCTCTGGGACTATTATTTCCGGATCCGGAGCTTGACCCTCTACGATTTTATCGAAAACAAGCCCATAGAAACAAAACCTCCTGAGGGATTGTTTTAAAGCAAATTCCTCATCGTGCCCCCCGCTGCAAAAGTTTCAATTTTCACACAACTATTCGTATATTTACCCATAAAACCGTATACACCCACATGATTCTCATTTGCGACGACGATACAACCGTCTGCTCTTCACTGAGTTTAGTTTTAGGACGCGCCGGCTATAAGACCGCTTCGGCAAATAGGCCTTCCGAGGTTGTCGATTTCGTCCGACACCACTCACCAAGTCTGATCCTGATGGATATGAACTATTCAAAAACCACCTCGGGCGAAGAGGGGCTCGAACTTCTCAGAAAGGTAAAAATATTCCGACCGGAGGTCCCCGTTATTCTGATCACAGCTTGGGGATCGATCAATCTGGCCGTACGGGGAATCCGTGCAGGAGCTTTCGATTTCATAACCAAGCCGTGGAACAACATCGCGCTGCTCAATACGATCCGCACGGCACTGGAAATTACAGGGGAAGAGCAAAGAAATGCCGCATCGGAGAACCCGATTGTTTTCCGGCATGAGAACATCATCGGCCGCTCCCCTCTGCTGCAAAAAGTATTCGATACGGCGGCCCGTATCGCTGCGACATCGGCTCCCGTACTGATCACGGGAGAAAGCGGGACAGGCAAGGAACTGATCGCCGAAGCCATCCACCGCAACAGCAGTCGCAGCACATCCCCTTTCGTCAAAGTCAATCTGGGAGGTATTTCACAATCCCTGTTCGAAAGCGAAATGTTCGGCCACAAGAAAGGGGCCTTCACAGATGCTCTTTACGAACGCAAAGGTCGCTTCGAGATGGCCGACAAAGGCACTATTTTCCTCGATGAAATCGGGGAACTGGACATGGCCAGCCAGGTCAAGCTCTTGCGCGTTCTCCAAGATCAGACATTCGAGCCGTTGGGAGAGAGCCGTCCGAAACAGGTGGATACCCGAATCATCAGTGCCACCAACCGCAACCTGCCCGAAATGGTCAGTGAAGGGAGTTTTCGTGAAGACCTTTTTTACAGAATCAACCTGATTACGATCCGTATGCCGGCACTCAGGGAGCGACCGGAGGATATTCCCCTGCTGGTCGAATATTTCACCCGACAACAGACCGGAGGGAGTGTCTCGATTGAAATCTCGTCTGATGCGATCGAATTCCTGACACGACTTCCCTATCCCGGTAACATACGCGAACTGAAAAACTTGGTGGAACGGACCATCCTCGTATCGGGAAACCGACGACTGGAAGCCGCAGATTTTAAAGCCCAATACGCAGAGATTCCTGCACGTAACGCCCCTTTGGATGATTCTATACACCCGTTGGAGGAGATCGAACGGAACATGATTCTCAAAGCCGCCGAACTCTACGGCAACAACCTGTCGCGGATCGCAGCAGCTTTAGGAGTGAGCCGGCAAGCACTCTACCGCAGGCTGGAAAAATATGACATCCATTTGTCTGAATAACTCAGGGTATGAAATCGAAACGGCTTTTTTGGATATTGACCGTACTGGTTTTCGGGTCACTGGCGACAGCCGGAATTGTCTTTTTCAAAACGGATTCGGCTCTGTTATGGACAGCTGAAGGCATTACAATTCTGGCTCTTGTGTTATTTATCGTCCTCTATCGGAGGTTAGTCAGGCCTTACCGGATTCTGCTGGACGGTATTGGGCTACTCCACGAGCAGGATTTCTCCAGCCGTCTACGCCCTGTTGCCAACCGGGAGGCCAACCAACTGATCGAAGTATTCAACCGCATGATTACGGAGCTCAAAAACGAGCGCCTGCAAGTACGGGAAAAGAACAGGTTTCTCGACCTGTTGATCCAAGCCTCCCCTCAAGGAGTGATCATTCTGGACTTTGACGACAAAATCTCCGAAATCAATCCGGCCGGGCAAAGACTCCTGCAGATTAAGGATACCGAACAAATAAAAGGCCTGCGCATTGCCGAATCGGGAATAAGGATGGCAACAGAGCTGGGTACTATGCAACCGGGAGAAGACCGTATCATACGGATTCCGGGACAGGCCATTTTCCGCTGCATACGTTCGTCATTCATCGACAACGGTTTCGACCACCCGTTCATATTGGTCGAAGAGTTGACCCGCGAACTGATGCGCATCGAAAAAGAGTCCTACGAACGGATCATCCGCATGATGTCGCACGAGGTCAATAACTCTGTCGGTGCCATAGGGGCGACCTTGAACGTCCTGTCCGATATTCTGGAACAGGACGACCGACAAGAGGCACTACCCGCAGTCAAGGCTTCGGCCGAACGGTGTGAGAACCTTGCCCGGTTCACCTGTAAATTGGCCGATTTGGTACGGATCCCTCAACCTGTTCTTACGTATCTTCCCTTAAACGAGCTGCTCCGTTCGGCTGAAGCACTGACTCGTAGTGCCTGTATAGAAAGAGAAATCGAATTAATTTTAAAACCCTGCTTTCCGGAGGTGGATATCTACGTAGACGGCATTCAGATGGAACAGGTGTTGGTCAACATCATCAAAAACGCCTACGAGGCCATCGACCGCAACGGCAGAATCAGAATCGTCGGAGAGGCAAATCCCCCATCGATACTGATCGAAAACAATGGCCCCGACATACCGGATGAAGTACGCGAAAAGCTGTTCTCTCCTTTTTTTACCACCAAACCGTCCGGGCAGGGAATCGGACTGATGTTTGTCCGAGAAGTCTTGAATAACCACCGACTACCCTTCAGTCTCACCTCTCAGGATGGAGTGACTCAATTCCGCATTTTATTTTGTCCGGACGAAAAAAATCTATGAAAAGAATCTGACAGAGGAATCAGGGAAACAATAAGACCAAAATATCTGCTAATCGTTCAATCAACTGATATTCTGTGTCCCCCCAAAGTCAAGGTCCGACCTGTCAAAAATAGAGCGGTCAAAATCGGGAAGAACTCACAAGATATTTTGTCAACACACAAATACTATTTCTGTCCGGATCTGTTCAAATAAGGTATTTACACAGTTTCCCCCAAATAGGGAAATTGTGAACACCGAGACGAACTCTTATTCATGAAATTATTTGGGTCTAAGGTGATAAATAGAAATTCATTCATCGCCTTAAGCCTGTCCCTCATATCCAAAATAGCAAGTACTATTGTTATTTAACGCGTTTTTGCTATTTTCGTCACAAACTCTACATCATGCAGAAAAGCTATAAAAAACGGATAAAGGCCGTTTTCAACTGGAGCGGAGGGAAAGATTCCGCACATGCCTTGTTACGGACACAACAATCGGGGACATATGAAATCGTTGCGTTGCTGACCACTGTAAACCGCTCGACCCACCGTTCGACAATGCATGGAATCCCTCTTCCGCTGTTACAGGCACAAGCCGACAGCATCGGCATCCCTCTCTATGTCGTAGACCTGACACCGAAGGGAAATATGGAGGATTACAGCGCAGCCATGTCACGGGCCGTGGAGCATTTCAAGGAACAAGGTGTTACCCATTTCATCTTCGGGGATATTTTCCTGCACGATGTCCGCAAATATCGAGAACAACAACTCGCCCCGTACGGCATCGGAGTTGTCGAACCACTTTGGGAAAAAACAACGGATGAGGTGATAAACGATTTTCTTACTTCGGGACTACGAACCGTTATCGTAACCACTATGGCCGATGGATTAGGTTCCACCGTCATCGGTCATGAGATCGATCGTACATTTATCGATTCGTTACCAGAAGGTGTCGATCCCAACGGAGAAAACGGAGAATACCACACGTTTTGTTACGACGGGCCAATTTTCCGACAGCCGGTTTTGTTCCGTTTAGGGACACCTTTTCAACAGAGCTACGACATTCGTCTTGACGATGGATCGGTGAAATCCTATTCCTATTGGTTCGCCGATCTGAAAGAGTTCTGAATGCTTGTATCGGACTCAAAAGAATTACCTCGATTCTGCAACCCGAGAAAGAATAGGGACAAATCGTGTATATCCTTAAACAGAAATCATCGAAACAAGTACACATAAACTATTACTTATGAGAAAGTTACTACTAATTGGCATTTATTTGTGCATTTCTATGTACAATACACGTGCACAGAGTCACGAGATCCGCGCTTGGGAAGCCGAGATCGGAACTGGAATCACTTTTGGAGGGGATAGGTTAAATTTTGACCGCATTTGTCCAGGTGCATCGTTTCTCGTGGAAGGCCGGTACAATTTTACCCGAGTACCTGTCGATGTCGGCTTACAGGTAAACGCGAGCCTCTTCCAGAGAGAATCAAAGTATGCAGGGGAGATGAGATTCAAGTCGTGGAACATATTGGCTGTCTCCGATTACAATTTTTTCCGGACAAACCGGATTTCGCTGTTCGCGGGTGCCGGATTCGGATATGCCTACCACAAGGAAAGCGCACCGATTTTGTTCGACAATACGCAACCCAACTGGGGCGGGTTCTCATCAGGGGGCGATCAGCATGGCGTGTGCTTTATGCCACGTATCGGAGCCGAATTCTTTCATCATCTACGCCTTACGTTTGATTATCGGGTCCAAGAGAAAGCGAATCGGCACTGGAATCTTACCGTCGGATTCGTATTCGGCGGAGGGGAAAAATAATCAGAGAAAGTCCAGCCCGATTGTAATAACCGACTGGATTTTTTCTATAAAAACCGTTGCAAACACGACAAATAAAAACAAAAAGAACAAACGATTCATTATGAATCACTTGATACTTTACTTAGACACCCAGACCCGCATTTGAAATAATTAAAGCAGAAAAACCAAACAAAAAAAAGCCAAGTATTTGACAATTCAATACTTGGCTTTTCTGTACCCGGAGCCGGGGTCGAAAAATTAAATGCAGGCAAACGGAAACGTTTGGTTTCAAAAGCCTGCTTTTGTTATATATTTCTGATATACAAATTATTATGAATACAATTAAATAAGAACAGATTTGATCTCGGTTAAATATTTTAGGGATTCATGGGAACAATTTGGGAACAATTTGGGAACAATTGCTATCATTGTAATGTTCAATCCGGAAATTAAATCGAACCCCATGAAGGTAACGGCATTCATACGAAAAACGGCCAAAAAGAACGATACGGAATACAAAGGCCACCGTCTATTTCCGCCTCCGTGACGGCAAGAAGGACATCAAAGCCGCCAGCGAGCTGCTGATCTGTCCGAACCATTGGAGTCCAGAAAAGCAGGGTTACAAGGATCGTATTGCGCTTGTACAGGAAAGCGAGAAATCTGAATTCAATCGCAAGGTCCAGGAGCTGACGCATCTTATTGAGGTAGAATATACGGGTGATGCTGACAGTGAATGGCTCGGGACGGTCATTGACAAATTCCATCATCCGCAAAAATATAAGACCAAGAAGGAA